>UQOX01000023.1 GCA_900542765.1 uncultured Porphyromonadaceae bacterium
CTCGCCCTGGCATTGCTGACGGGCCACCTTGCCGGTTACCGAACGGTCTACTTTATTGGTGAGCCAGTCTTTGCAGGCGACGGCTTCGAGTTGCAGCACCTGCTCTACATATTGATAGATGTCGGCCACGTTATAGGTCACATCTTCGTAAGTCTCTTCCACGGTCGTGTCGTGCATGACGGTACGGGGTGCCTTACCGAACATATCGTCCATTTCGAGGTCGATGGGACGCACACCGTCTTTCTGTTCAAAGACAAAACGATGGTCGCCCGTGGTCTCGCCCACCACATACATCGGGGCACGTTCACGGTCGGCGATGCGACGCACACGATCGATGTCTTTCTCGGCAATGAGCATACCCATGCGTTCCTGACTTTCGTTGCCCACGATTTCCTTGGCCGAAAGGGTCGGGTCGCCAATGGGCAACTGTGCCATGTCGATTTTCCCGCCGGTCGTTTCGACAAGCTCCGAGAGGGCATTGAGGTGACCGCCGGCTCCGTGGTCATGGATAGAGATGATGGGGTTATCGTCGCTCTCGGCCAAAGCCCGAACGACATTGGAGACACGTTTTTGCATCTCGGGGTTGGCACGCTGCACGGCATTGAGCTCGATGGCGTTGGCATACTGCCCGGTCTCGACCGAAGATACGGCACCGCCACCCATTCCGATGCGGTAGTTGTCACCGCCCATGACCACCACTTTTTCTTGGGGTTCGGCTTCGCCTTTCAAAGCGTCGCGCAGGGTGGCAAATCCTACGCCACCGGCCAACATGATGACTTTGTCGTAGGCGAATTTCTTATAGTTCTCAGCGTGTTCGAAGGTGAGCAGCGAACCGCAAATGAGCGGCTGGCCGAATTTGTTTCCGAAATCGGAAGCTCCGTTCGAGGCTTTGATAAGAATCTGTTCGGGCGTTTGATAGAGCCATTTGCGGGGAGCCATGGCATTTTCCCATTCACGACCCTCTTCGGTACGGGGATAAGAGGTCATATAGACGGCCGTTCCCGCAATGGGAAGGCTGGCTTTACCTCCGCCGAGACGGTCGCGAATCTCTCCGCCGGTACCGGTAGCTGCGCCGTTGAAGGGCTCTACGGTAGTGGGGAAGTTATGGGTCTCGGCTTTGAGGGAAATGACGGTTTCGATGTCTTTTATCTCGAAGAAATCGGGCTTGTCCTGGGTGGCCGGGGCGAATTGCTCCACGACAGGGCCTTTGTTGAAGGCCACATTGTCTTTATAGGCCGACACGAGGTTGTTGGGATTCTCCTCGGAGGTTTTCTTTATCAACTTGAACAGCGAACTTTCTTTTTCTTCTCCATCGATGATGAATACGCCGTTGAAGATTTTGTGGCGACAGTGTTCGGAATTGACCTGCGAAAAGCCGAAAACTTCGCTATCGGTGAGCTTGCGGCCGAGTTTGTGGCTCAGGTCGTTGAGGTACTTCACTTCTTCATCACTCAATGCAAGCCCTTCCTGGGCGTTATAGGCCACGATGTCGTCGATGTAAACGATAGGATCGGGCTGCTTGTTGATTTCGAATATTTTCTGGTCGATGCCGTCGTACATGCGTTGCAACATGGGGTCGTGCTCGGCCTGTGCGTTTGAAACGGGGAAATACTCCTCGATGCGGAGGATTCCTTCGAGGCCCATGTTCTGGGTGATTTCCACGGCATTGGTACTCCACGGGGTAATCATTTCTTTGCGGGGACCGACAAACCAACCGTCGAGACGAGTCTCGGAAAGCAACTGTGCCCGACCGAAAAGCCAACTCAGCTTCTCGACCTCCGGGGCCGATAATTCGTGCGTAACATCAACAGCGATAATCTGCTGTTCGGGGGTTTTAAAGAAAAGTACCATTCTCTATTGTTTTATGTGTGTATAACCGGAAATGGATAATCGTATGAACGGGTTTATTTGTGTGCAAATGTAATGAAAAGCCTCGGGTTATAAAACAATAAAAAAAAGTATTTTTGGGAATAAGCGCGATATTTTGAGAATACAGGATTCGGGGCGACATCGTACTTTTGTGTAAACGCCTTATTATCCGCGCGCGTTTTTTCCTGTCTTCATACAAGATAGCAGGCCACTCGACACCTGTCAAAGTTGAAAACTTCATTTTCGTTTGTCTCGGCGTTCTCATTTGCTTATATTTGCATCGGCAAAACAGCAACCGGCCGACCGGTTTACAGTCACTTGGGTATGTCCACGATAGAGTTGCTTATATACATTATTATCAGAGGATTGGCCATCGGAATACTGGTATCGGCGCCGATGGGCCCCATCGGTGTGTTGTGCATACAACGCACCCTGAACAAGGGGCGACGTTCGGGATTGGCCACCGGTCTCGGGGCTTCGCTCTCGGATCTCTGCTATGCCATACTCACGGGGTTGGGCCTCTCTATTGTCGTGGACTTCATCGAGGCCCACCAAGCTCCGTTACAAATTGTAGGCAGTCTCGTGCTCACGGGGTTCGGGCTCTACCTGTTCCGGCAAAATCCGGCCCGGAATATCCGCAAGAAACTCAATCAGAAAAGCTCATTCACCCAGGACTTCGCCTCTTCATACCTGCTCACCCTTTCCAACCCGCTCATTCTGCTGCTACTCATCGGTCTCTTTGCCCGGCTCAACTTTTTCCTGCCCGAGATGAAGGCAGGTCATTATATACTCGGCTATGTATCAATCATTCTCGGGGCCTTCATTTGGTGGTTTACCATCACCTACATCATCAATAAGGTGCGTTCACACTTCAATCTTCGCAGCTTGTGGCTCATCAACCGCATCATAAGCATCGTCATCATTGTCATGTCGTTGGTGGGCGTGGGAACCGGATTTTACGAATATTTCATTAAATAAATCGCCTCATTCCCAAACTTTCCCCAAACAGAAGTGTTATTAGGAGAAAAGATTCTTAATAATAACCTAAAATGGGAAGAAAAATGAAAAAACTAACCCCCCTCCTCCTCGTCTTACTTTTTATGGTCTCCTGCCAAAAAGAGCCTGACACATCGAAACTCAGCGGTAACTTTCTCGTTTTCACCGACTATGACACCAGCGAAAAATTCAGTGATTTCGAATTTTTCTACATTCCCGACAGCATCTTGCTCATCTCTTCGAGCAAAACGCCCACTTATTGGAAAGACCAGCAGGCCGAAGAACTTATCATGGCCGTAGTCGACAACATGACTTCGTACGGCTTTTCGCGCGTCTCACAGAAAGAATACGCCAATGTCGGCATACAGATGAGTTATGTCGAGAGCACCTATTATTTTACCAATTACAGCAGCCCTTACTGGTGGTGGGACTATCCCGGTTACTGGTACCCCGGTTATTGGGGCGGATACTGGAACAGTTGGTATTACCCTTACACGGTGTCATACAATTATTCGACCGGTTCTCTTCTCATCGAATTGGTAAAACTCGACGCCGAAACGAAAAAAATCCCCATCATCTGGAACGCCTACATGTCGGGCCTGCTCTACTCGTCGAACAAAATCAACCTGCAACTCTCTGTCGAGGCCATCAACCAGGCTTTCAAACAATCGTCTTACCTGAATATTCAAAACTGATTATAAACTTATGAAAACAACTTGCATCAATCGACTGCGCATCGTTTTTGTGTGCGCGCTATCATGCCTCCTGCCCTCAATAGGTTGGGCACAGGCTCCCGCAAAAAAAGGCTATGCCAATATCGACTGGCAATTCAACATACCGCTCAACAACGGATTCTCTGACAAGGCCAGCGGTTGGGGCATGAACTTCGAAGGCGGTTACTACATCACCCCCAACGCCGGCGTCGGACTGTTTATGGCCTTCCACACCAACAATGAGTACATCGACACTCAGACACTCCATCTCTCGGCCACCTCCCAACTCACCTGCGACCAGCAGCACATGCTGTTCCAGATGCCTTTCGGAGCCGCCTTCCGTTACCGTTTCATGCCCGAAAAGAAGTTTGCTCCATACGCAGGAGTCAAAGTAGGTGCGCAATATTGCAAAACGACTTCGTATTACAATGTTTACAGCACCAGCAATGAAAAATGGGGCGTTTTCGTATCGCCCGAAATCGGCGTGAACATATTCCCGATGGGACCCAACCTGTTTGGCTTCCACATGGCCTTCTACTACGACTACGCCTCCAACCAGAACCATCTGCTCATATACAAGGTCGACGGCCTGCACAATATCGGATTCAGAGTCGGACTGGCATTCTAATCCTCAGCCGCACAAGGCAAAAAAATAGCGGAGGAAGGACAATATCCTTCCTCCGCTTTGTATTTTTTCCCTTCGGTCAGTCATCGCTTGGCCGAAGGACGTATGTCTTTTATTTGCAACTGTATCGACGTGACGCCCTTGAAATTGTTTTCTTCGATGGTGTAACAGATGTCAAACGGAGCCCCGCTTTTGATATGGGCATAATGCTCGTGCATGCCAAACGCTATGCCACTCATCGTGATGGACGAGCGCAAGTCGCGCACTTCGAGTTTGAGGTGTTCTTGATTGCGACCCACGAGCCGGGAACCGGCATCGACAACGCCCAATGTCGAGAAGACCGGCTTCATATTGCCCGGCCCGACAGGACTGAACTGTTTCAAACAGGTGTAGAATCCCGACGTAATCTCATCGAAACCCAACTCCATGTCGATGTCGATTTGGGGACAAGTCTGTTCGAGAAGAATATTCTCGGCCACATAGTTTTCAAAGCGGTCGATAAAGCGGTCCACATTTTCCTCCCGCAGGGAGAGACCGGCAGCATAGGTGTGACCGCCGAAATTTTCGAGCAAATCGCGACACGACTCCACGGCTTTATACACATCAAATCCCTGTACCGAACGAGCCGAACCGGTAACCAACCCATTGGAGAGGGTGAGCACGACCGACGGACGATAGTAAAGCTCGGTGAGACGGGAAGCCACGATACCGATGATGCCCTTGTGCCACTCGGCATTGTAGATGACAATGGATTTGCGGTCGTCGAAGTCGGGACGCTGTTCGAGTAATTGACTGGCCTCTTCCGTCACCTTCTTGTCGAGTTCCTTGCGGTCTTCGTTATACTGGTTGATGTCGTGACTCTTTTTCATGGCGGTCGATGCATCTTTGGAGACCAGCAAGTCGACGGCCTCTTTACCCGACTGCATACGACCCGATGCATTGATGCGGGGGCCTATCTTGAACACGATGTCGCTGATGGTGATTTCTTTCCCGCGCAACCCGCAGACATTGATAATGCCTTGCAGGCCAAGGCTCGGGTTGGAATTGAGGCGCCGCAGGCCGTGATAGGCCAGGATACGGTTCTCGTCGGTAATCGGTACAATGTCCGAAGCGATGCTCACGGCCACCATATCGAGCAGCGGGAACAAGAACTGTTCGATGCTGATGTTGTTACTGGTGGCAAAGCCTTGCATGAACTTGAACCCCACGCCGCAACCCGACAAGTGACTGTAAGGATAGGTATCGTCGTCGCGTTTGGCATCGAGCACGGCAACTGCATGGGGCAACTCATCGTCGGGCACATGGTGGTCACAGATGATGAAATCGACCCCGCGCCCCTTGGCATAAGCCACTTTCTCCACGGCCTTGATGCCGCAGTCGAGCGCAATAACCAACGTAAAACCGTTTTCGGCCGCATAGTCGATGCCTTTTATCGAAATGCCGTAACCCTCGTCATAACGGTCGGGAATGTAATAGTCGATGTTGGAATAGAAATTGTTCAAGAACTTGTAGACCAATGCCACTGCGGTAGTTCCGTCGACATCATAATCGCCATAGATAAGGATTTTTTCTTTGGCTCCCATGGCCTGGTTGAGGCGCGCAACGGCCTTATCCATATCTTTCAGCAAAAACGGATCATACAAATCGGACAGTTGTGGTCGGAAAAATTTCTTAGCTTGCTCTTCTGTTTTTACCCCTCGCTGAGCCAGAAGTGTGCATATGGCAGGGCTTATCGACAGGGTCTCTGCCAATCGTTTTTCGATATGCTTTTCTTCTTCGGTAAGGGGCACGTAGTTCCATTTGCTTACCATTATATAGTGTTTTATTTTCTTCGGAAGCCGAAAGACACGCCTGTTTATAAGGATTATCGCCCTTGGGCGACATAAAGACGGCGGGGCCATCGCCCCGCAAAAAACAGTAAGCGTGTACTGCAAAAAAATTTTGCAGCTGTAAAGATAGTCATTTCTCCTCAAAGAAAGAGATACGACTCTTATAAAAAAGCAAAAAAGATTAGTCTTTTATCAGATGCACGTCCATCTGCGGATAGGGGATATTCACATCATTCTCGGCGAATGCCTTGTAAACCTTTCGGTTAAGATCATAATAGACATTCCAGTAATCTTCGGTAGCCACCCAAGCCCTGACCAGCACATTCACCGAACTATCGCCCAAGGAGTGGAGGGCGATAAAAACGGGCGGTTCGCGCAAGATGCGGGCATCGGCTTCGAGGAGCTCCGCAAGGACTTTCTTGGCCGTCTCGTAGCGGTCGCCATAACCGATGCCGAAAGTCCACTCCACCCGACGCACTCCGGCTCGGGAATAATTGACGATGATGTCGTTCGAGAGATTTCCATTGGGCACGAAAATCGTCCGGTTGTCGCCGGTAATCAGCACCGTATTGAAAATCTGTATCTCCTTCACCGTGCCACTCTGCCCCTGTGCCTCGATAAAATCGCCCACCTTGTAGGGTTTGAAGACCAATATCATGAGACCACCGGCAAAATTTTGCAACGAACCGCTCAGCGCCATGCTGATGGCAACTCCGGCCGAAGCGAAAAGGGCGACAAATGACGTGGTGTTGATACCAAAAATGCCAATAACCATCACCACCAATACGAGCATCAACGTGATGTTGATAAAACTGCGCAAAAACGATTGCACCGACGGCTCGACATGACGACGCGTAAGCAACTTGATGATGAAATCACAAAAACGGTTCATCAGCCAGCGCCCCACAAAAAAGACGACCAATGCACCGACAAACTTCAAGCCGAACGCCAACAATTTCGACAACAAAGACGTCAGTATCTCATCGGCTGTCATACCGGCATATTTTTCGACCACCTCTTTGATTTGTACGACATTCGTCGTATCCGAAGCCGCGATGATTCCCGAGGTAAGATCAATGTCAAGAAGTTTCATATCACAATTACTTTATCAAAATTTCATCGATGCCGGCATAGACTTTCTTATACCAGGCCAAGGTGCGATAATACAAGTCGATGACCTCGTCGCTGTCGGCCACGGCACCGGGTATGTAAGCCGAGAGACCGCAATATTTCTCCAACGGATAACTACGCCACACGCCCAGGACCGAAGAGAGATAACGCTCCGTGGCATCGGCATAAAGCACGGTGCGGTCGAGACAATCGGCAAAATAGGCATAGGCCGACGAATCGGCACAGGCTCGGGCGACATAATCATCGAGGTCGAAAAAAAGTTTTTGGTAACTGATGCTCAGACCCCGTTCCTGGGAATATTGTTGTACCGAATCGACGGCCAAAGAGTCGGTTTGGTGGCGCAAAGCCCTGTTTACCGACTGGGCCAGAAGGTCGAGCGCACTCATGTCGACGAGCGAAACCGCCCCGTAAGGGTCACGATAGGAGCGATAATAGTCCATATAAGAACGGCAAACCTCTGTCAACTTCTCGACCAAGGGCTTTTCCAGGGAAAAGAGGTGGGTAATGACCTCTTCATAGGGAAAGCCGGCACCCATCACCGCCGCCGGCGAGGCAACATAATACCGGCACTCCGCCCGCAAATCATAGGCCACCTCAGAAGCGCCTAAATAACAGGCATCACAAAGGATAAAATCGAACGTGGAATCGGGTATGGCCGCAGCAATCTCATCGATGTTCATCGCCTCTCCCCCGTCGTCACCGAACGAACGCGTGGAACGCAACAGAGCCAAGTCGGTATCGATATGTGCCGGATACCAGCCATTGGCATGAGACCACAGGACAAGCCCGAATGTCGATGCCGGATATAGCGCCTTCACCTCCTCGATGACCGATGCCATCACCTCCGACGAAACCGAATTACGATCGTCATAGGTGCGCTCCACGGTGCGCTTCACCGTGCGCTTCACCGTGCCGTTTTCGAGCGAAAGGCGTTCGAGCGTGGGGGTTCCGTAGCGGTCGATGTAAAGCAACAGGTTCCCGTTGTGCAACGCGCCTTTCCCCACTGCCTTTTTCATGTCGGAAATATTACTCTCGACAAAGCCGCTCAGGGTGTTGCTTCCCACCATGTAGACCAATACCGTGCAGTCGCATGTGTCACCTCCGGCTGGCGAAACATCATTTTTATGGGAATCGCAGCACGACGGGAATAACAGCGCCACGCAAAGGGCCATCAATATATATGTCGATATGAGTAGCCGCATGAGAATTGTCGGTATCTTTGGTTCGAAGCACAAAAATAGGGTAAAAAAACGATAGCACAACACACCAAATCATAAATCTCCGTAAAAAGGGGGTACCCGGCTGCGAAGGAAAAAAGAAATTGCATTACTTTGCAACAAGAACCAAATGCTCTCCACATGAAACTGCGCATCGTGACAGCTGCCATTGCAGCCCTGGCGGCAACGGCCTTCCCGGCCAAGGCCCAGTCTTATACCGAATATATCGATTCCTCTTTTTACTACATCGACAACGGCCGCCTCGACAAAGCCGAACAGGCGCTTCTGCAAGCCCTGCGCACCGAGCCGGCCAATCCCGGGAACGTGCTCCTGCTCTCCAACCTCGGCACCATACAGCGCAACATGGGCAAACTCACCGAAGCCCTCCGCTCCTACAACAACGCCCTGGTCATGTCGCCCAAGTCACTCACCCTGCTCTACAACAGGGCAGCATTGTGGGCCGAAATGGACAGCCTGCAACAGGCCAAGGAAGACTATTCACATATACTTTTCATCGACGACAAGAATGAAGAGGCGCTCTATCGCAGAGGTCTTATCTTCTTGGAACTGAACGATACGGCGTCGGCTCGCCGCGATTTCGAGCAGTTGCTCTCCATCAACGACAAAAGCGCCAATGCCCGCATCGGACTGGCCGCCCTGATGAAATGCCGGGAATTTTACGTCCAAGCCATCGACCTTTACTCCCAAGTCTTACGGGCCAACCCCAACCTCTCGTCGCTCTACCTCAACCGCGCCGAAGCCTACTACTACAACCGACAATACTCCCGCGCCGCCGAAGACATCGAGATGGCGCGGCAACTCTCCCCCGACGACCCACTCGTCTATGTCATGCGCGGCAAGCTGAAACTGGCCCGTTTTGAAAAAGCCGAGGCCAAAAAAGATTTTGAAAAAGCCGTTTCGTTGGGATTCAAGGCCGAAGACATAGAGCCTTTGCTGGACAATTAAGTCAATGTCTGCTCTAAAAAACGGAGAATCTTTTCGCAAAGAATCCTCCGTTCCCGATAAAAAACTTCTCGCTTTTTATCTCCACAAAAATTGCCTATAACAATCTGCGAGGCAAAGCTATAATAAAAAAAGCATGCTCCGAGCATCGGCGGCCTTTTTATGCCGACAAAAAGCAAACACATTATAAATCAACACTTTTTATATCAAGAAGTCCCTTTTTTATCGTTCTATTCAAAAGAAATCAATCTATCTGCAAGCGGCATCATTCCCCCCACACACCGAGAAGCAAGTGAAGGCACCCAACAAAATCATCGCATTTTTCCTCGCGGAATCATAAACTAAAATGTTTTTTTCGCTATCTTTGTCGCAATGCTTGCTATAACAAAACACATCGAATATCTGCTGACCGAGCACGACTGCGTGTTGATACCCGGCTTGGGAGGATTTGTCCTGCAAGACCGGCCGGCACGCTTCTCGACAGAGGAGAACATATTCTATCCACCGACACGCTCCATCGTCTTCAACCCGACACTGACCTACAACGACGGCCTACTGGCCGCCTCTTTCATGAGAGCGCAACACATCAGCTACGAGCAAGCATCGCAATGCATCGAGCAGGAGATAGCAACACTGCATGCCTTGCTCCAAAAAGCGGGGAATCGCGTCGCTTTTGGTAATTTGGGTTGTTTCCTCCTGACCGGAGACAACACTCTCACATTCGAGCCATCGCCCGATTATCTCCTGAACCTCAACCACTTCGGGTTACCCACACTCTCTTTGCTGCCGGTCAAAGAGTTGACAAGCAGCCGCAATGTGGCGTCGGAAAAAGCGGAGACCCGCATCGAGACCGAAGAACGGGTCATTCATTTCACCATTCGCCGTCGCGTCTTCAACCGTGTCATGGCAGCCGCCGCCCTCCTGCTGCTCCTGCTGGTAACCTCAGGACCTTTTGCCACAGCCCCCGAAGCCGACCAAGCCTCCCTCACCCCGGCCACCCTCACCGATGAAGTCAACAACCGCGTCGCCGAAGGCGAATATCTCATCGTGGTATCGACCCTCACCGACCGGGAAAGCGCCCTCCTGCAACTGCAAAAGTTCCACAACAACGGTGTCACCGAACCGATATACCTTTTTGAAGACGGTCGCCGTGCCTACCTCTACACCCACTCTTTCACCCAACGCAAAGAGGCATACACCTACCTGCAAAAACAGTTGGCCGGGGAGACCCCATTCCCCGACGCCTGGGTCATGCGAGCCGGCAAAAGCCCAACGGCAAGCCCCGTCGTGAAATAGTGGTTTTCCACGATCCATAACAAGACATCAGGAATCCTCCAACGCGCCCATTACAAGGAACATCTCCTTCAAAAATCGGAAGATGAAATTCAGGACATTTCCAATGCCGATAAACCCGAATAAAACGAAAGAGCCTCTCCCCTGCACTACACGGGAAAGGCCCTCCTTGTAAAATAACAGGTCTACGGTTGAAGCAAGTGGCGCATCAGCGAAAGCATGTTCGGCTTCCACTCCTCCTCCAAGAATTTCCGATACGCCTCCGGTTCCTCAAAGAAAAGATGGGTCAACATGTTCTCCGCCAAAAACGGGAACGTCATCTGGCTGTAAAAAGTGCCCATCACCACCGGAAGAGAAACCCGTCGGATATTCCCCTTTTCCATCTCATCGAGCAACAATTCCGACAACAATTTCAGAACATGCTCAGTAGGGAACTTTCCTATCAGGTTCAAAAAATTATCGATGTCGCGATGCATCTCCCCCACCACAAAACGGGGCAGATTCGGATTTTCGATAAAAACAGGCATATAAGCATCTATCAACCGCTCGACCTTATCCATAAAGGGGCAATCGGCCTTGATTATACCTTCGATTTTAGGCACGAAAGCGTCGAGAATGGGAGCGACAACAGCCTGAAACATGCGTTCTTTGGTGCGGAAATAATAATGCAGCGTCGGACGGTTGATGCCCACCCGGGCCGCAATGTCGCTCATGCTGGTCATTTCATATCCCTTTTCCAGGAAAACCTGCTTGGCCACCGCTATAATTTTTTCTTCCATAGGTATCGAACTATCCGTTTTTCTTTTCTATCCCGTTGATAAACAAAAGCATGCGATTTGTAACATTCACATCGCTCACGCCACTGTCAAAATCCAAAGACAACAAATTCATCTGAGGATACAACTCTTTGATTTTCTTTTCAACGCCTTTGGACACGATATGGTTGGCAATACAGCCGAACGGTTGCAGGCTGACAACGTGGGTTATGCCCCGACGCGCCATCGAAACCACCTCGGCCGGCAACAACCACCCTTCTCCAAACTGGGCATACAGGGGAATGACCTCCCGGCCGGCTTGCGCCAACTCGAAGATGTCGGGGAACGGGGTAAACAGCGGAAATGCCGATGCGACCCGGTTGTATTTCTCCATACGACGATGCACGAGCGCATAAATGCCGCGAAGGAGAGATTCGGACATTTTATGGGGAGATAGATGATTTTCACTGTTGACTGGCCGATTGACAAACGATTGCAAGAAAAACTCGGTGAGGGTGGGCGGTACGACCTCGACACGTCGACCGACCAGCCAGGCCGAAAGATTTTTCTGAGCAAAAGCATGGAATTTCAGGAAAATCTCACCAACTACCCCGACCTTCGGGAGTTGTACCGACACATCGGTCGCCTCGGCAAAACAACGCGCGGCTTCGGCCGTAAGGTCGAGCAACTCACCGGGTTTGTTACGTTCTATCGAGCGGCAGGCCCTTTCGAGGAAATCATCGCGCAACTTCGACACCGTCCCGGGAACTTTCTCCCTGACTACCGCCGCATAATAAAACTTGGCGATGCAGTCGGAGAAGAGAACCGCATCGAGTGCCATCGGAAGTATTTTAAGCCAGTCGACCCGAAATCCGGGTTGCGGATTGTCAAAGGCATCACCCCAAGAAACCGACACCACCGGCACCTCGGCAAATCCGGCATCGACAAGCGCTTTTTTTATCAGGGCCAAATAACCCGTTGCCCGGCACTGCCCGCCGGTTTGCGTCATGGCCACCGCCGTCTCGGCCGGATTATAACGTTTTTCCTTGAACGCCTTCACAATATCGCCCACAACCAAGGTTGCCGGATAGCAAACCTCATTGTTGGCATAGCGCAAACCATAATCGGCCGCCACGCCGTCGCTCATGGGAAGGACTTCGACATCATATCCCAAAAGTCGGAATATCGAGGGTATCAAAGGCGATATGAAGGGGGTGAAATAAGGAACAATGATTTTTCGGGAACGGTCGGCCAGCGTATAGGGCGGCGTAGTGACACAGGAGGTGTGCTGCGCCGACAACTCGGGCTGCATGCGGAGGCTCTCGATGAGCGAGCGCACCCGCAACCGTATGGAACCGATGTGGTTGACATCATCGATTTTCAACAGCGTATAGCTCTTCCCATGACGATGCAACAACTCTTTCACCTCATCGACAAGAAAGGCATCGGGACCACAACCGAACGAGGTCAGTTGCACAAATTGCACCTGACTTCCCTGGCTGGCGACCCACCGGGCGGCAGCCAAGATGCGATTGGGATAGGCCCATTGGGAGATGAACCGGGAGTCGGTGGCGGAGTTTTCCTCTCCCCGCACGACATCATCGGTAATCACATCGACCCCCATTGAGGCAATCATGTCGGAGATTTTATGCTGCACCAGTTTATCGGCATGGTAAGGCCGTCCGGCCAGGAGTATGGTCAGCCGGCCTCGCGAACGGTTCGCCGTCACCCGCCGCTTCATCGTCGAGGCCAGTGTCGTCACATAGCCCTGCTGCGCCTCCATGGCCGCCGCAAAAGATTTCTTGATGACGCGGGAAGGGACTCCGAGCGAACGGAGGTAATCGGAACATTGACGGAAGAGCGCTTTCTCGTCCTTGAATGTGATTGCGGGGGCATCGAGCGGCACGGAAAGGGGCATCACACTTTTGCACACCTCGGTGTAGCCCGAAACAACCGGACAATTATAACTGTTGACACGATGCGTGTCGTCTTGCCGCTCATACACGACAAAAGGGAAGAAAATACGGTCGACCCGTCGGTCGCACAACTCCTGCAAGTGACTGTGCACCAATTTGGCCGGGAAACAAATATTGTCGGACATCACCCAATGGGCCGATGCCTCATAAGCCGCATACCGGGAGGGGGAAGAAAGGACGACCCGCATTCCGGCCGAGGTGAAGAGGGTATGCCAGAAGGGATAATCTTCGTACATGTTGAGGCAACGGGGAATACCTATCGTCAACTTTCCCTCGTCAAGTGAGGGCCGCTCAAAAAGAAGTCCGATCTTTTCATCATAGGTGTTCACTCCTTTTTCGGCCGCTTCACCCCGGTTGGAAAAATGTTTCTCACATTTATTCCCCGAATAGTAAGAACGCCCGCCGGCAAAATCGTAACGGGTTATGCGGCAACGGTTGGCGCACCCGGCGCACGATGTCTGCCGGGTAGAATAAACCGCCCCCCGCATCAGACTTTCGGGCGTAACAATGCAACCGGCATGTTCCGTGTGTTTGGCATACCAGGCACACCCATAAGCCCCCATCAACTCGGGGAAATTGCTTCGCGAGACCCGCTTTCCCGTGAGTTTTTCAAAAGCCCCCACCACCGCATCGTTGCGCATCGTGCCTCCCTGCACGACGATATGGTCGCCCAACTCAGAGAGGTCATTTATTTTCAATACTTTATAGAGGCAGTTCTTGACCACCGAATAGGCCAAACCGGCTGCAATGTCGCCGACGGTAGCCCCTTCGCGCAAGACCTGTTTCACCTTGGAGTTCATAAACACGGTGCACCGGGTACCCAAGTCGCAAGGGTGGAGCGCCAAAGAGGCCAAGCGGGCAAAGTCGGGCACGGCATATCCCAACGAACGGGCAAAGGTCTCGATAAACGAGCCGCACCCCGATGAGCAGGCTTCATTGATTTCCATACGCGTCAACACCTCTTTGTCGACAAATATCGCCTTCATATCCTGGCCGCCGATGTCGAGAATAAACGAGACCCGTTCATCGAAACGGCGGGCTGCCAAGTAATGGGCAATCGTTTCGATAATACCGGCATCGAGACCGAAAGCCGCCTTTATCAGTTCCTCACCGTAGCCGGTGACACAACTCCCGAGAATATGCAACGACACGGCATGAGCCTCGGCCTGGGCCTGCATCGAGGCAAGCCCCTCTTTCACGGCCAGTACCGGATTTCCGTTGTTGGGTGCGTAATGGGTAAACAGCACCTTGTCGTCGTCGGCAAGCAGGACGATTTTGGTCGTCGTAGAACCGGAGTCTATGCCCAAGTAAACATTCATCACCCCGCTTCGCCATTGTGCCTGCTCGATTTTCGGGGCAGAATGTTCCTGTTGCCAAAGGTGGTAGGCCGACTCATTTTCAAAAATCGGTTCCATGGAAGATTTCACTGCCTCGGCATGCGCTTTTTGGCGCCAAACGGCCGCCCACTCATCAAGCGGGCGGTAATCAACGACATCGGGCGACAAGGCCGCGCCCCAAGCGGGAATCAAATGACTTTGTTCGGGGACGACCCACTGACCGGGTGTCAAATGCAAATAATCGACAAATGCCTTGCGCAAGGCCGGCACGAAGGTGAGCGGCCCTCCACAAAAAAGCACCGGCAGAGAAAGCTCGCAACCACGCGAAAGGGTGACTATCGTCTGCACGGCCACGGCATGGAAAACCGATGCTGCCACATCGGCCTTGTCGACATTTTTGGCCAAGAGGTTCTGCACATCGGTCTTGGAAAAAACGCCACACCGGGAGGCTATCGGATATATCGTATGCGCCTGTAAAGCCAAATCGCTCATTTCCTCGACCGGCCCCCCCAGCAACAAAGCCATTTGGTCGATAAACGCACCGGTACCGCCGGCACAGTTGCCGTTCATGCGCAAATCGGCCGGCTTATCCTTGTGCAGGAATACCACCTTGGCATCTTCGCCCCCAATATCAATTATCGAACTCACTTGTGGAAATTGTCTCGACACGCATTGCGTGGCAGCGACCACCTCCTGCACGAAAGGTATGCCGCAACGCTCGGCAACGCCCAGTCCGACACTGCCGGTCATGACCAACGTGCATGACGCACCCGGGAAACGGTCGCACAACTCCTCGAAGAAGTTGTCCAATAAAGCCTCCACGGCTGCCTGATGACGTCGATAACAGGTATATACGGTATTGCCTTCACTATCGAGAACGACCATCTTTGCCGTCGTCGAGCCAACGTCCAGACCGATTCTGTATCTCTCCATTCTATCTCCTTTTTAAATTGCCACACATGTCTGACATGTATGTCAGACGCAAATGTAAAATTTTTCGTTCATGCTGCCTCGAAAGCATCATTTACTTTAACTTTTTTTAGTCAAGCAGGAAAAGCATGACCTCTCCCCGCTCACCCTCAAAAGGGATTGCCGGGAAACGACACCACAGCCAACGCCGCCAAGTCACGACGGGAGAGGTGGCACGACACCTAACGGTCCAATGCGCGCACGGCGGCCAAACGCCCGGCCTCGATGATTTCGCGGGCATGATAGAAAGCGAGAATGCCGTAAGAAGCCACAGGCACCTCGATGAGCAAATGAGGTTTGTAAAGTGCGACCGTGAGACGCGATATGCGCTCAATCATCATGTCGGAAGCCTGCATCAAGCCGCCATCGTATGACCTGTCGGTCGCTATCCTCGCCTCGGGCCGTTCCGAATCGGGCATAAACGTGCGCTTCAACCACTCGACAAAAGCGGAATCTTCCTCCTCCCCGGCCTTTACCTGCCGTTGCACATGGACCGGCTTGGCGGCATCGGGCACATTCACGTCGACGGCAAAGAGCTTGTCGCCACGACGACGATGCACCCGGTTGACGGGTAATGGATTGAGGATTCCACCGTCCATCAATACCATGTCGGACTTATGCACCGGGCGGAAAAATGCCGGCAACGAAATCGAAGCCCGAATGGCATCGAACAGATTGCCGCTGTCGAAGACAACCTCCTTCTCGGCCAGCATATCGGTGGCTATGGCCGAAAAAGGTATATCGAGGGACTCAATGGGCCTATCGGGAACAAACTCTTTGAGCGTGGAGATGATGCGCTGCCCCTTGACCATGCCATCGAGCCGGAACGAGAAATCGAGCAACTGAAACAGGCGCAACTTATCAATATCCAATACCCACTCCTTGAATTCGGACAGTTTGCCGGCGGCAAAAATTCCACCCACCAAGGCACCCATGGAGGTTCCGGCAACAGAGGTTATTTCATATCCACGCGAGAGCAACTCCTCGATAACGCCGATGTGCGCCAATCCGCGTGCACCACCACTGCCCAATACCAATGCTATCTTCTGTTTGTTTTTCTTCATCGCACACCTGTTTTTGGGTTTTAAAATTAATGATTCTCGCAACACGCCACCTTGTGCCGAAGAGGCGATTTAACATGATTAACCGTTTTTTTTATCTATTGACAGATTGTTTGAAACATTTTTGGGAATTTTGCGCCAATTTTTAAATGACCCTCATGACACAAACATTACCCGACCAACAAAATTCCCGCATTTTCATATTACTCTTCATGAGCATGTTGTCGGCATTCGGTCCCTTTGTCACCGATTTCTACCTGCCGGCACTTCCCCAACTCGTCAACAATTTCGACACGACCACCTCGTTGGTACAACTCACCCTCACATTCAGCATGTTGGGGCTGGCCACAGGGCAGATGATTATCGGCCCGCTCAGCGACAAGCTGGGCCGTCGCACCCCCCTCATCATCTCATTGATATTGTTTGTCATATCGACCGTGGCCTGCCTGTATGCCAACGATATACACACATTTATCGTGTGCCGCCTCATACAGGGTTTTGCCGCAGCCGGAGGGCTTGTCATCTCACGCTCCATCGTCACCGACCTCTATGCCGGCAACGCACTGGCCCGCACCTTCTCCCTCATGGCCGCCATCAACGGCATTGCGCCGGTAGGTGCGCCGGTATTGGGTGGCATCATGCTCGAATGGACCGACTGGCGGGGCATCTTCATCATATTGCTGGCCATCGGCATCATTCTCACCCTCATCAGTTTCGGACAGAAAGAGACCCTCTTGCCCGAGAATCGTTTCCAGGGAGGCATTCTGTCGACATTCACGCAACTTGTTCCCGTGCTGCGCAACCGGCAGTTTACCTTCTATCTGCTCATACAAACCTTCGCCATGGGGGTTTTGTTCAGTTACATCGCCGCTTCGCCATTCATATTCCAGCAACACTACGAAATCAGCCCCATGCTTTACAGCATCTGTTTCGGCTTGAATGCCTTTGCCATCATGATCGGGTCGAGCCTGCTCACCCCGAGGTTTTCCAGTGCTACCACAGCCCTGCGGGTGGGAGCCACGGTATTTTTTATCCTGGGACTGTGCGTGGCTGCCGCCCTTGTGGCCGACCTCTCTTTTGCCGTAGTGGAAGGGTTGCTGTTTGTGATGATGTTCTTCTTCGGCATGGTGATGCCCACCTCCACGGCCCTCGCTCTCGACCTCGAACGCAAGAGTGCCGGTAATGCTTCGGCCTTGCTGGGATTTACGCAATTTCTTTTCGGCGGCATCGTTTCCCCGCTTACCGGTATGGGCAATATTCTCATAACGACTGGTATCATCATTGCCCTTTGCTGCGGGGCGATGTATCTCTTCACCCGCATCGCCACACAAAAATAGGTAACCCCGGCGATGATAAGACCTTATGTTATCTTATTGTTTGCAGATGTGTGAAAAAGATATTATTTTCGTACATCAAACTTAAATTTTTATACTCATGAAAAAAACATTTCTACTCACCATCATTTTTTCAATTTCAATACTTCCCATCTTCGCTCAAAAACAAGATTCATTAAGCATAGAAGAAAAAATATACACAGAACTTACAGACCTCATATATGATCATACCTGTAAATCCTACATAACCAAAAAAGAATATAAAAAGAAATATGGGAAATGGTTCTTCCGTGATGTGAACCGTCTATCCAAAACAATACAAAACGCGCCAAAGTACACGCAAGAACAATTTTTGAAGGCTGTGTATTTACATCAAAACTCCATCGCAAAAAACTATGAAACAATACAGTTATTAAAACGGAAAAACCTCAAATTCAAACGATGGGGAGCAACAATATTAGGGGCATCTCTTGGCGGCGATTTGATTGCGACTATCATCATCAGTAAGAAAAAAGATGTAGAAATTAGCTATACAATGAATGATAAAGGAAAACCTTCGGCCATAACAACCCGAACATTTAACAAAGCAAAAGCCTACCGAATAACCCAATATATATGCAGCGCAGGAGCTATAACAGGTATAGCCCTGCTCATACGTTATGGGAATAATGTTCGCCACTATGACCCAGGATTCAGTTTAGCAAAAGAACTTTACATACAAGAATGCGGGCTCGGAATAGCCCTCACAAAAAAGTTCTAATCATATAATCACAGAAAAACACAGAAGGGCGCTCATCGTTTGATGAGCGCCCTTCTGTTGTGAGGTTCCTAGCAGATTCGAACTGCTGTAAGTGGTTTTGCAGACCAGTGCCTAACCTCTCGGCCAAGGAACCTTGTTGCTTTTGCGTGGCAAAGATAGAAGTTATTTTTTGATTCTGCAAGCAGATGTGGCGTTTTTCTTTGCAATTTCTTCACGCCGGCCTTCACCCATGCTTCCATCACCACGACAGGAGGCCGATTTACAGCCTTGGCACCCACAGTGACACGACGAAGATTTACCCTTTATCGCGCGAACGATATGGTACACGACATAAGCCGCAACGGCCACTCCTATGATAATAACGATTAATTGCTGTGCCATAATCACACAAATAATTTACCGATGTTGAACACCAAAAACGCGACCACCCAGGCAAATGCCGTATTGTAGACGATGGAGAAAATACCCCACCCCCAACTTCCCGTCTCCTTGACAATGGCGGCAATGCTGGCCAGACAGGGGAAATACAACAGCACAAAAATCAAAAAAGAGATTGCCACCAGCGGCGTGAAGTCGGGAGAACCGGTTTCGGGATTGTTTGCCGTCAGCCTCTCGCGCAACGAAGCGTCGTCTTCTGCCAAATCCGGGTCACCGGCATACAACACGCCAATGGTACTGACGACGATTTCTTTGGCGGCGACTCCCGACAAGAGGGCGATGTCGACTTTCCAATTAAAACCGAGCGGCTCCATGACCGGCTCGACAAGTTGTCCCAGCCTTCCCAAGTAAGAATTTTTCTGCTGCACGGCCGCGGTTTCGGTCACCCCTGTCACCGGGTCGACCTGCGGACGAGGATAATAGCTCAAAAACCAAACGACCACGGCAGCGACCAAAATAACACCACCCATCTTGCGCAGATATTGTTCGGCCTTGTCCCACATGTGACGCATGGTGGCCTTCATCGTCGGTACCCGGTAAGGTGGCAGTTCCATGACAAAAGGGGTCTCGTCTTTCTTGAAATAAAAACGGCGGAGCAGGCGGGCCGTGAGTATGGCGGCCAGTATTCCCACGACATAGAGTCCCAAGAACACAAAACTGGCGTAGGCCGAGAAGAAGGTGCCGATAATCAGCACATAGACCGGCAAACGGGCACTGCACGACATGAAGGGATTGATGAGTATCGTGATGATGCGACTACTGCGGCTCTCGATGGTGCGCGTGGCCATGATGGCCGGCACATTGCAACCAAAACCCATGATAAGGGGGATAAACGACTTCCCATGCAATCCCACCTTGTGCATGATTTTGTCCATGATAAAGGCAGCCCGCGCCATATAGCCCGAGTCTTCCATGAAAGAGATGAAGAGATAGAGTATGAGTATGTTGGGCAGGAAGACGATGACGCTGCCCACACCGCCTATCACACCATCGATGAGCAAATCTTTGAGAGGGCCCGGCGACATGAACCGCTCGATAAAGCCGCCCAACGCGTTCACGCCCGACTCTATCCACTCCATGGGATAGGCACCGAGCACAAAGGTCGCTTCGAACATGACCCACATCAAGAAAAGGAATATGGGAAACCCGTAAATCTTGTGGGTCACCAACGAATCGATGAGACGCGTGGTCTTAAACTCATTTCGTTTGCCGGGTACAAGGGTTTCGTGCAGAGCCCCCGAGATAAAACCGTACTTTTCATTGGCAACGGCCGCCTCGACACTTTCGCCGAGCGTGTCCTCGATACGCTTGCCTTCTTTGTCGCGCAAGGCAATCCAATGTGCATAAGAGGGTTCATTCGACAAAATGTGTTCCATCTCCTTGTCGCGTTCGAGCAATTTGATGGCCAAATATCGGGGCGAAAGCGAGTAGACTTCCCGGGCCTCTTTCTTGATGGCGTCTTTAATTTGGGAAATACTCTCTTCAAGCAGTGTTCCGTGATTGACATGTATATGCCGCACGACCGGGTCTTCGCGCTCATAGACCCGTATGATGGTGTCAAAAAGCGTATCGAGGCCCCAGCCGGTGCGCGAAATGGTCGGCACCATGGGGACACCGAGCATCTTCCCGAGCATTTCGTAGTCGAAACGGTCGCCACTGGCCTCCAACTCATCATACATGTTGAGGGCCACCACCATGCGGAGGTCCATATCGATGAGCTCGGTAGTAAGGAAGAGGTTGCGTTCGAGATTGGAAGCCACCACGACGTTTACCACCACATCGGGTTGCTTCTCGACGATGTGACGCCGCACATAGAGCTCCTCGGGCGTGTAGGCCGAAAGGGAATATGTGCCCGGCAAATCACAGATATTGAAACGGTAGCCCTTATAGTCGAAATGGCCCTGCTTGGCATCGACCGTCACGCCGCTATAATTGCCCACATGTTCGTGCGCCCCCGAAGCGACGTTGAAGAGAGAGGTCTTGCCGCAATTGGGATTGCCCACCAACGCAATGTTTATCACCTTGCTCGACCTGTCGGCGGCCTTCTGCATCTGCATCTCCTCATCGACTATGAGTTCGCCGGCACCGACCGGCAGTTCGGTACGAGCCTCTTCGAGGGTCATTACCTCGATGAGTGCGGCTTCGCTACGGCGCAGCGACACCTCATAGTCGAGAATCTTATATTTTACAGGATCCTTCAAAGGGGCATTGAGCAAGACCTTCACCTTCTTGCCCCGTACAAAACCCATTTCGATGATACGCTTGCAGAATGCACCGTAACCCAGCACTTTCACGATAACAACTTCTTGACCGGTGGGAACTTCGGAGAGCCGCATAGATTTTCCTCTTTTTATGATGTTGACAAATTCTCCACAAAAGTCGTTATTTATTTTCATTCTACATAATAATCCGTCCATTTTATTTATACGGAATATAAATAATCGGCCCGATCTTTCATTTTTAGCATTATTTAAGCAAAAATCATTTACACAGCCAAAACACTTTTACATCTTTGATTATTTATTATCTTTTTATACTACTACCATGAAAAAATTTCTTCTCATTGCAAGCCTCATCTTGCTATCACAAGTAAATCGAGCTGCCGCCCCGGCCGAAACAACGACCCGTACGGACACAATACCCTCCTATTCGGGGACAATTCCCGTCATGTTCATCATGACCGCTGACAGCGTTCCCATTGTTTCGAAAGAAGATTATGTCGATGCGACCTATTACCTCGAAACATTCGGTATCGAAGGTTATGAACCTTTCGGGACAAAAGAGGAACAACTTCCGCTCGAAATCAGAGGGCGCGGAAATTCTTCCTGGACCAATGCCGACAAAAAGCCCTACAAACTGAAACTCGGCTCCAAAACGCCCCTCATGGGCATGCCCAAGAGCAAGCACTTCGTTCTCCTGGCCGAGGTCGGCACATACACTCAATTCCTGTCCGAAACGGCAGGCATGGAGTTGGGACGCATGATTCAACTCCAATCAAGCAATAACAAAAGCCACGGCGTCTGATGTCACGGGGCGCAACTACTCGCTGAAACAGGTCGGCGACAATATCTTTGAAATGCCCCAACAACTGCATTTCTGCATCATGACGTTCACCACCGATGACGGTCGCACGATTTCCATCAAACAGATTATCCAATAGCCGAGACGTTACACCCTTTCAAAGCCTCCTTCGTAAAAGGAGGTTTTTTTATGTATAATCCATACTTCACAATAGGGGTGGCAGAAAACAAATTATCCTTAAAAACTCAAATCGGTCGATAAATAGGCAAGAAAAGTTTCTGTTTTACATATATTCTCCCTATTTTTGTAATGCTTAAAAACAAGGCGCCATCGTCCCAAAAGTTCTTCAAAAACAGCTTTATCCATTTATTCAACCCAATACCATGAAAAAAGCCCTATTTCTCACAGCGACACTTTTCTTCTTTACCCAACTCGTCTCTGCCGCCCTCGACGTCCGCTCCTTCGGAGCCAAAGGCGACGGACAGACCCTCGACACCCGGGCCATACAGGCTGCCATCGACTCGGCCTCGGCCTGCGGCGGAGAAACCGTTGTCCTCACCCCCGGCAAATACCTGAGCGGTACCCTCGTCCTGAAAAGCAACGTAACCCTGCACATCGAACGAGGAGCCACGCTGTTGGGGAGCACACAATTCAGCGATTACCCGGCGTATGAGTCGAGCTACATCTCCCATATCAAACGATATTCCAACCGTTCGCTCATCTTCGCCGAAAAGGTCGAGAACATAACGATTTGCGGCGAAGGCACCATCGACGGGCAAGGCTCCCTGGAAAACTATCCCGCCACCGAGACCGAGACCCTCATGGGCATCACCCGACGCCCCTACCTGCTGCGTGTCATCAGCTGCAAGAATGTCACACTCAACCACATACATTTGCGCAACTCCCCAGCATGGACCCAACATTACCTCGACTGCGAAAATGTCTTCATCGACGGCATCGACGTCTATAACCACGGCAACTACAACAACGACGGCATCGACATCGACAACTGCCGACAGGTGCGCATCGTCAACAGCCACTTCAACACCGACGACGACGCCATCTGCTTCAAGACGACCAATGCCACGGGTCGGTGCGAAAACGTGGTGGTGGCCAACTGCGTCATTGCCGCCAACTGCAACGCCATGAAGTGGGGCAGCGAAACCAACGGCGGATTCCGCAACTTCACGATTACCAACTGTGTCTTCTGCCGCGCCGACGAACCCACGATTTACGACCGTCCCCACCGCACGCTCGGCGGACTTGCCATCGAAACGGTCGACGGCGCTCTGCTCGAAAACTTCAACATCAGCAACATCTCGATGTATGGGGTAATGACCCCGCTCTTCATTCGACTGGCCAACCGCGGACGCAACTATTACGACGGCGGTCCCTCCCAACCGGCAGGAACCCTGCGCAACGTGCACATAAACAACCTCACCGCCACCATGCACGGGTTGGTGACCAGCTCCATTACCGGCCTTGAAGGGCACCCGGTCGAAAACGTCACCCTCACCAACGTGCATCTGATATGCGACGGCGGCGGCTCGGCCGAACATGCCCAAAACCGCAACTTGCCCGAACGCGAAAAGGAATATCCCGAGACCCTCATCTTTGCCGATGCCCCCGCCTCGGGCCTCTATGTAAAAAATGCCCAAGGTCTGCGCATACAAAACTTATGTCTCGAAGTGCGGCAAGCCGACCCACGCGCGTTGCTCTTCATCGAACAGACCGACGATGCCGTTCTCGACGGCATCACACTCATCAACCCGGCCGCATCGTCCCAGCTCATTCTGCGCAACAACAGCGACATACTTGTCGAGAAACTGAGAGAGCCCGGCAAGGAAACGGCCGATGGAATCACCATAGAAGGCAACGACAACCGGAATATCGACATCGAGAAAAACTGTCCGGTGCGATTTGCCGACCAAGCTACCAAGAAATGTTTACTCAAATAGTCGCATTATGACAAAATCGTCGTTCTCATCGTGGGCAGCCGGCCTCCTTCTCCTCGGCACCCTGCTCTTTGCTGGCACGGTGGCAGCCCAGGAGCCGGCCATCGGCGAATTGACCCGCAAAGGCGAAGAGGCATACCTCGCCAAGAAATACAAAACCGCCGTCGAATATTTCACAACGGCGGCAGAGCAAGGCGATGCCCAGGCTCAATACCGGCTGGGGGAATGCTACTACTTCAAAAGAGGAGTCAAGCGCAACTACAAAAAGGCCGTCGACTGGTGTGAGAAAGCCGCCGAAGAAGGAATAGGCGGGGCACAATACATTCTCGGAGCCTGCCATTTCAAGGGAAAAGGCACGGAAAAAGACTTGGATAAAGCATTCCTTTGGTTTACGAAAGCCGCCCAAAACGGGATTGTCCAGGCACAAAAGGAGGTCGGTTCATGCTACGCCAACGGTTGGGGTACCGAAGTCAACGACTCGCTGGCCGCGCAATGGTTCGAAGTCGCCGCCAAACAAGGGGAAGCCGAAGCCCAATTCATACTCGGAGCCTGCTATTACGACGGGAAAGGCGTCGAGAAGAATCTCGAAAAAGCCTTCTTTTGGTATCGAAAAGCCGCTTATCAGGATTTGGCCGAAGCCCAATACTTCCTGGGCATGTGCTACTACTCGGGCGAAGGAGTGGAGCAAGACAACACCCAATCGGCACACTGGTTGCACAAAGCCCTCGAAAACGGGTTGGACGGAGACCGTGGCACCTTGGCCCGAGACATGATAAGACGCATCGAGCGCCCCTCCTCCACACTCCGATGACTGAGGTGGCAAGCACCGGTAATCATCACCAGTGCGACGACCGGAACCGGCTTCCTGCCATTCCACGTTATAATAATAAGAAGAACCTCACTCTATTTTTATGAAAAACATCTTCCCCGCTCTATTGCTGCTATTCAGCATGGGGAGCATAAGCCAAGCCCAGCCCCTCGCCTTTCCCGGCGCCGAAGGATATGGGAAATACACCACCGGCGGACGGGGCGGCAAAGTCATCACCGTAACCAATCTCAACGACAGCGGCCCCGGCAGCCTACGCGATGCCGTAGAACAGAAAGGGGCCCGCATCATTGTTTTTGCCATCGACGGGACCATCGAATTGAAATCGCCCTTGCGCATCAACAACGACAGCATCACCATCGCCGGGCAATCGGCCCCGGGCGACGGTATCTGCCTGAAAGATTATCCGCTGACCATCAATGCCAGCAACGTCATCATACGTTACCTGCGCGTGCGTGTGGGCGACCGTTACCAGCGCGACAGCGACGGCATAGGAGGCGGTCGTTACGGACAGAAAAATGTAATTCTCGACCACCTCTCTGCCAGTTGGAGTATCGACGAGTGCCTGTCGATATACAAGACCGAGAATCTCACCGTGCAATGGTGTCTCATCTCGCACAGCCTGAACCACTCGATACACACCAAAGGAAGCCACGGTTTCGGCGGCATTTGGGGCGGATACAAAGCAACGTTCCACCACAACCTGCTGGCCAACCACGCGAGCCGCAACCCGCGCTTTGCCTCGGTCGACGGTACCAAATGGGTCGATTACCGCAACAACGTCGTGTATAACTGGGGGTATAAAACCGCGTATGGCGGAGGGCACCACGGCGAGATAAACCTCGTAAACAATTATTACAAACCGGGACCGGCCTCGCAACACCACCGACTGCTCGACGTGGCCGATGACGGGACCGGGCGCTACTATGTGGCCGGCAATGTCATGGAGGGCGACACGGCCGTGACTTTGGACAACCTTGCCGCCATCGGTGACCGTCCGGGAAAGAGCTATACCCCCGATGCAAAAAACAGCCAGAAAACGCTCGGCATAGCTCCCGATGCCGTTCCCACGCCGGGTGAGGCAAGTGCTTCGTGCATCGTCTCCACCCCATTCCCCTATGAACCGATAGAAGAAGACAGCCCGGCCGAAGCCTACCGCCGGGTATTGGCCATCGCCGGGTGCAGCCACGCCCGCGACAGCTACGACAAGGCGGTCATCGAGCAAGTGAAAAAGGGTCTCGGGACATTCGGCACCAACGGCATCATCGACACGCCCGCAGATGCCGGCAGCTGGCCCAAGTTGAAATCGAAAAAGCCCCGCAAGGACAGTGACGGCGACGGTATGCCCGACCGCTGGGAAAAACGTCACGGGCTCAATCGGCACGACCCGAGCGATGCCTCGGCCTACACGATAAGCCAGGAATATACCAATATCGAATGTTACCTCAACAGCCTGGTCGGCAAGAATTTTTCTACAAAATAAAATTTTTTCCTGCAATTTGTTGTAGAATTGAATTTATTTTTCTACTTTTGCCTCAAAGAAAAAACGAACGACATGCATTCGACATACGCAAAAAATTGGCAAGGTTGGCGTCACTTACACCCCCGATGGTCGTAAGACACAACCTCCATATCCCCATATAAGAAGGTTTGTCACGGCCGTGACAAACCTTCTTTTTTTTGTATTTACCCCATGCTTATTATCTAACAATATCTCATAATAAATCAATGTAACAATGGAAACAAAAAAATTTTTACTGCAAGAAAAAGACATTCCCACGGCATGGTATAACATCGTCGCCGACATGAAGACGAAACCCCTGCCCCCCTTGAATCCTCAGACCCATCAACCGATGAAAGAGGAAGATTTCTATCCGCTCTTCGCCAAAGAGCTGGCACACCAGGAGATGAACCAGACAGATGCCTGGATAGAGATACCCGAACAAGTGCGTGACATGTATAAGATATGGAGACCGACCCCCCTGGTACGAGCCTACGGCCTCGAAAAATATCTCGACACCCCGGCCCACATCTATTTCAAAAACGAAAGTGTCAGCCCGGTAGGTTCCCACAAACTCAACTCGGCCATTGCACAAGCCTATTTCTGCAAAAAAGAGGGCGTAACCAATATCACCACCGAGACCGGTGCCGGCCAATGGGGTGCCGCACTCTCCTTTGCCGCCAAGGCTTTCGGTCTCGAACTGGCCGTGTATATGGTAAAAGTGAGCTACCACCAGAAACCCTATCGCCGCTCCATCATGCAGACATTCGGTGCCCAAGTCATCGCATCGCCCAGTATGAGTACCCGTGCCGGCCGTAAAATCCTCACCGAGCACCCCAACTACCAAGGCAGTTTGGGAACCGCCATCTCCGAAGCCGTGGAACTGGCCATGCAGACGCCCAACTGCAAATATACGCTGGGCAGTGTGCTCAACCATGTGATGCTGCATCAAACGGTCATCGGACTCGAAGCCGAAAAGCAGATGGAAATGGCCGGAGAATATCCCGATGTGGTTATCGCCTGCTTCGGTGGCGGTTCGAACTTCTCGGGCATCTCCTTCCCCTTCCTGCGCCACAAGCTGAAAGAAGGGAAGAATCTCCGCGTCGTTGCGGCCGAGCCGGCCTCCTGCCCCAAGCTCACCCGCGGTGTCTTCCAGTATGACTTTGGCGACGAAGCCGGATACACGCCTCTTATCCCCATGTTCACGCTGGGACACAACTTCTCACCGTCGAATATCCACGCCGGCGGTCTCCGTTACCACGGAGCCGGATCCATCGTAAGCCAGTTGCGCAAAGAGGGTCTCATGGAAGCTGTCGACATACCCCAACTCGAAACCTTCAAGGCTGCCACCATCTTTGCCCAGGCCGAAGGCATCATTCCCGCGCCCGAGTCGTCGCACGCCATCGCAACAGCCATTCGTGAAGCCGAACAAGCCAAACTCGAAGGAAAATCAAAAGTCATTCTCTTCAACCTCTCGGGTCACGGTCTCATCGACATGGCAGCTTACGACCAATACATCGCCAACGACCTGCAAAACTACGAGGTCACCGACGAAGAAGTGGCCCGCAACATTTCGCAACTCGAAAAAATCATCTAATCCACAGGTCGCAACTCTTGCCCGGCCGCAGGAGGTAATGACCGACCCAGCCAGAGAACGGCACCCTGTTCGGGGTGTCGTTCTCTGTTTTTTGGGGTAAAATCAGTAATCGGGGTAAAAATCGCCGTAAAAAATATTGGCCGATATACCGGAATGAGACTTATCTTTGCCGACGCATTGAGGCAACGACTCCGTGTTCGGGAATGATACTTACCGAAAAAAAAAGATTCTATTCACAAAAGATTACTTAACCCATGTTCCTAAACCAAATCCACTCTCCCCAAGACATCAAACGACTCTCCTTGTCACAACTCGAAGAGCTGTCGCAAGAGATACGACAAGCCCTGCTGGCAAAGCTCAGCGTTCACGGCGGACACGTCGGTCCCAATCTCGGCATGGTCGAGGCCACGATTGCCCTGCATGTCGTGTTTGACTCTCCCCACGATAAAATCGTCTATGACGTTTCGCACCAAAGCTATACCCACAAAATGCTTACCGGTCGCGCCGAAGCCTTTCTCGACCCGGCCGAATACGACTCCGTAACCGGATATACCAACCGGCAGGAAAGTGAACACGACTTCTTCACCGTAGGACACACCTCGACCTCGGTGAGCCTGGCCGGCGGACTGGCCAAGGCCCGCGACCTGAAAGGCGAACAGGGAAACATCATCGCCGTCATAGGCGACGGCTCCCTCAGCGGAGGGGAAGCCTTCGAAGGACTGAGCAATGCAGCCGAAGCCGGCACCAACATGATCATCGTCGTGAACGACAACGAAATGTCCATCGCCGAAAACCACGGCGGACTGTACCAAAACCTGCAACTGCTGCGCGAAAGCCACGGTGAAGCCCCCTGCAACTACTTCCGTTCGCTGGGTCTCGACTACGTCTATGTCGAGGAGGGCAACGACATCGCCACCCTCATCGAGACATTCCGTCGGGTCAAAGACTGCCCGCACCCGGTAGTCGTGCACATACACACCCTGAAAGGGAAGGGTTACGCCTTGGCCGAACAGGAGAAGGAACGTTTCCATTGGAGCCTGCCGTTCGACCTCTCGACAGGAGAAGTAAACGTTTCTGAGGAGGAAAAAGACTACGACGAACTCACCGGAGCCTTCCTGCTCGACGAAATAGGCAAGGATCCGCGAGTCGTCGCCATCACGTCGGGTACTCCTGCCGTATTCGGCTTCTCACCCGAACGCCGTCGCAAAGCCGGCCGGCAGTTTGTCGACGTGGGCATTGCCGAAGAACACGCCGTGGCACTGGCTTCGGGCATCGCTGCCGGTGGAGGCTGCCCCGTGTACGGAGTATACAGCACCTTCATACAACGCACCTACGACCAACTCTCGCAAGACCTCTGCATCAACAACAACCCGGCCGTCATCTGCGTCTTCGCCGCTTCGGTATGGGGTATGAACGATGTCACCCATCTCGGGCTATTCGACATACCCATGCTCTCCAACATACCCAACCTGGTCTATCTGGCACCGACCTGCAAAGAGGAATATTTTGCCATGCTCCGTTGGGGTATGCGGCAAACGAGCCACCCGGTGGCCATTCGCGTGCCGGGCAACGGCGTGATATGCAACAACTCACCCGTCGATGCCGATTACGGCGACCTCAACCGCTACAAGGTCATGCAACAGGGCGACACGGTCGCCATCATCGCCGCCGGGTCGTTCTACCAATTAGGCGAAACGGTTGCCCAACAGTTGCACGAGCAACAGGGAATCACCCCTACCCTCATCAACCCGCGTTACCTCACCGGCACCGACGACAAAAATGCTCGACAGCCTGAAAAAAGACCACCGGCTGGTCATCACGCTCGAAGACGGCATTCTCGACGGAGGTTTCGGCGAGAAGATAGCCCGATTCTACGGTGACAGCGATATGAAAGTGCTCAATTACGGACTGCGCAAGGAGTTTGTCGACCGATACGACGCCGGCGAATTACTCTCGGCCAACCGTCTCACCGCCCCGCAAATCGTCGAAGACATCGCCACCGTACTGTAAGACTTTTCTCTTTATATGCAGACAAAGGGGCAACCATTCTCTTGGTTGCCCCTTTGTCCTATCTTGAAAAGAGCGATTCTCTATCAATCGAAGCAATAAACCTCGGAGAGGGGTTTGCCGGCCCGGTCCTTGGGAGAGAGCAACATCTCCTCCTCGGCGATGGGCCATTCGATTCCCACCTGGGGGTCGTTGTAGATGAGCGATGCCTCAGACTGCGGCGCATAGACATTGTCGACCTTATACACAAAGGTCGCCGTGGGACTCAACACCAGGAAACCGTGGGCAAAACCGCGGGGAATAAAGAGCTGACGGGCATTCTCGTCCGAGAGCTCCACTGCCACATATTTGCCGAAGGTAGGCGATGACTTGCGCAAATCGACGGCCACGTCGAGCACACGGCCTTCGATGACACGCACCAACTTGGCCTGCGAAAATTCCCCCTTTTGAAAATGGAGACCTCTCAACACGCCGTAGGTCGAACGCGACTCATTGTCTTGCACAAAATCGACTCTCCCGACATGCTGTTCGAAAAGATCCTGCCGGTAAGTCTCCATGAAATAGCCTCGGGCATCACCGAACTTTTTGGGCTCTATGACATACACACCGGGGATTGCTTGTTCTATAAATTCCATATTGTTTTCGATTTTTGAGATTGATTATTCGTCCTCGGCAAACATCGGATCCCAAGCGGGAAGCAGCGTGGGTTCCTGTTTGAGAATGTCGAGGATATTTTGAGGCACATATTTTTTCTCGACGACGAGGCGGAACATGTATTCGTCGAACCACTCATCGGTCATAATCAAGAAGCCCTTATATCCGGAGGCTGCCCCCCAGCTGTTTTCGAGAAGCCAACGGTCGGGTTTACCCTCGGCATCGAGATTCACGGCCACGAGGGTCATGGCATGCGACGAACCGCTGGCAAAGGTCTGTATGCGCTGTTTCTTGTCCATGCCGAAAGTGGTTCCCATGAGCGACTCGTAGTCGTAGTTTCGCAAATCGAGAGTGCCCTTCTTGGAGTCGAGGTATTTGGCTACGTCGCACGAGAAATACATGGCGGTGCTGTCTTTGATAGAGGCAATGGCCATGGCCTTGATGTCATCGGCGGGCAGGTTGACGTATGTCCAGTTGGCACCGTCGTAGGCATGGCGGTCATAATCGATTTCATACAGCTTGTAATAGGGGCGCGACGGGTCGTTCATGAGCATGACATAACCGCCGGTGAGGTCATCGCCGATATATTCGTCATAGAACGACTTGGGAGTATAGGTCTTGGTCTCGACAGGATTGCCCTTGGCGTCTTTGCGGGTCCAGGTAAACTCGGTGGGCGGTTCGCCGAAAGCACGAGCCAGCATGCGATAAACGGTCGAGAGCATCTCGGTCTTTTTCTTGTCGATGTCGGCCTGTTTGGTCTTGGCCGGTAGCTCGCGCAACTGCAAGCCATATTCGCGCAATTTGAGTTTTATCAAGAAGGCGATGCGGGCCGTGTTGTTGGCACTGAAAGTCTCGTTCATGACTTCGCGGGGCACAAGGCCGTATTTGCCGATGATGTCGGCCACGCCGGTAAACTGGCCGCCATCGCTCAACGGGTTCTTGAAGAGCCATTCCACCATTTTGTCGTCCATGGGGAGATGGCGGGTATCAACGACCCCTTGCAAGAAGAGGTTGGCCTTTTCGAGTTGGTCATAGAAAAAGCAGTAGACTTGCGAGAACTCGCATTCGGGCAGGTCATACTCGGCCATCATTTTGGCACGCAGCACGTTCATGCCCGAGAAGAGCCAGCAACGACCCGACGACTGCTGGTCGGTAATGCCCTTGGTGGGAACCCGGTGCGAGAAATAGGCGTCGACCTCGGTCGTCACGTCGGCATTAGCCGCCAACTTCTGAATATCGGTACCGGCCAACGCGTTGCGCAGGGCTTTCTCTTCGGGGGTGTGTTTATAACTGTCGCGCAACTTGCCGAGCATCTCGGCATCGATACCGCCTTTGTTCTGTGCCCAGCCGGTCGTGGTGGCAAAGGCAACAAGGGCGGCGAGCATGATTTTCGATAATCTCATGTCGTTGTGTGTTTAGGTTGGTATTTTTGTTGTTTCCGGCAAAGATAGCGAAAGGCAAGGGCAGAAACAAACGGAAAACAAAGTTTTCGAGTTTGATTTTGCCGAGCCGCCTCCTGTCTTCTGAAAAGACAGCGAAAGAAGTCCTTCTCCCATCTCCGCCGAAGATTGCAGCAACAACCCATGCGGTTCCCCATGCAAAAAAAATCCGTCGCATGCTTGTGCGTGCGACGGGTCAAACGGGTGTCAGGCAAAAATCAGAGAAGAGGATATGCCACAACGGCACTACGGGGGGCGACCCGGGAAGAGACACCGGCAAGGCATTGCAGGGCTCCTCGCACGCGCCGATGAGCATAAAGCTCCCCGCCATGGCGTTCGTAGAGAAGGAAGTCATATTCACCGGGAGTGCCTTCGAGGCGGAAAAGCGGAGAATAATGGCGCAGCAGGTGCATAAAATCCATATCGGCCTCGGCATAACGACGGGTATCATACCAGGGAAGTGCCGCATCGCCCTCGACATTATGGAAACAGACCGCGCACGAAGGGTGCTCGCGCAAATAATCGCCTTGGCGTTGCAGTTTGCAGTTGTCGTTCCACCTCTCGTCATCACGACACACGGCCACATATCGGCCGGATATTCCGGCGCCGGGACGTCCGAAGGCGATGTAACGTTCGGGATTGCGACGATAACGGAGACGATGGGGATAAGTCGCCCCACGACGGCGACAAAGTGCCTCTATGCCATCGTCCTGTGAACGGTCGACGACCAGCACTTCGGTATCGAACGTGGTGCTTTGTCGCCCCAGCATATCGAGACAGGCGGCACAGTCGGAGAGGGTGCGGGCGAGCAACACCACCGAAACGAGAGGTGAATGTGTGGCCGGTGTGTAACAAGATGTTTTCATATCGGAACGTTTTTTATTTGTTTCGGGCAGGAGATCATGAACAGTGGAAAAATCGGGTTATCTCTTGGCCAAAATGCAACGGTAAAGGTCGGCCAAGGTCTCGGAATGACAGAAGTCAGCGGCATCGAGCTGCACACGGTAACGCTCATAAATGAGCGACGTGAGGGTCACGGCCAGCACGACATTCCATTCGCGCAGGTGTTTGTAATGGGTGGTTGTCGAGAGTTCCCGGGGGGAGGTACAATAAAACAACGGGGCAAGGGTATGCACAAAATCCAACTCTTCCATATCTCATTCTTTTGGGAATAGAACGAAAAAAAGAGTGATTTTGTTCGTTCGACAGGCCGACGTCATGCGCCGACAGAAAAGCCCCACGGGCAATTGGTCGGCAAAATAGGGCTATTTATCGAATTTATTAGAAGGTGGGAGATGTTTATTTTATTTTATTTTTACGTCCCAAAAAAGGTTTTGTGATTTCGGTTAAGTATAATACGCCTTTTTCATCGAACTATTCTATATATTTTGGTTATGCGGCACTCTTTTCGGGAGAAACGGGTGCCGCTTTTTTATCGGCACGTCGAGAAAGGGTAAAAATCAGAGACTTTCGACAATGGAGAGAATTTCTTGCGGAGCGTCGACCAAATGACAGGCCCCGGCCTTTTCGAGCTCTTCGCGCGAACGGAACCCCCAGGTAACCCCCACGGAACATATCCCGGCTGCCCGGGCCGTCATCATGTCGACCCCCGAGTCGCCCACATACAATGTCTCATCGGCCGTGAGGGCGGCCGCCGACAAGATGTCGTACACGATGGCCGGGTCGGGCTTCACCGGTATGCCCTCGCGTTGCCCAAAGACCGCCGAGAATCGAATGTCGGGAAAAAAGTGCGCCACCAACTTCTCGGTGGCCCGCTGGTACTTGTTCGAGGCAACGGCCAACGCCACGCCGCGTTGCCGCAAGGCGATGAGAAGGTCCACAATACCGTCGTAAGGTTTCGTGCGGCAGGTGTTGTGATTGTCGTAATAAGGAACAAAAAAGGAACGCATGCGGGCAATGTTCTCTTCTGTGCGTTCGGCCTCGGGCAAGGCTCGTTCAAACAGCTTGGCGATGCCATTCCCCACAAACATGTTATAATCCTCGACAGGGTGTTGCGGATAACCGCACTGCACCAAAGCGTAATTGGTAGCTTTGGCCAGGTCGCCGATGGTATTGAGCAACGTGCCGTCCAAATCAAAAATAACCAGTCGTTTCATCGTTTCTTTTTTCTTTTCGGAGGACAAAAGTAGATATAATTTTCGGAACGGCCTCACCCCACCCCCGAGAAAGAAATCCTCTTCCACCCGAAAGAGGAAGTGCAGCGTTACAAAAAATGAGGGTTCTCTCCCACTCCATGCAAACGCCGGTCATTTTTATACCTATTTCACGAATTCCTGTGTTTCAAAAGTTTTTTTCAGCAACATAAACACAGACAGGCCCAACCCCGGAAGGGCAGCTTCGCACGTCAAGTCGCGACAGATACCGAGGGAAAAGGTTTTTCGACCCCGGCGTCCCGAGTGCCAACTCGATAACGCGATTAACGGTTTTTCTCATTTATTCGACATAGAGAGGCAAAAAAACATTCCGACCTCCACCCGACGGCAAGTCGTGGGGACAAGAATCGGAGACAACGATTTCACATTTTCAACTTTTGTAATTACCTTTGTTTTCTCAACAAATTATAGAAAGACAACTATGAACCGACTTTTCGACATCACAGGCCGCACGGTCGTCATGACCGGCGCCACAGGAGTTTTGGGCAGCAGCATCTCACGTTATCTGGCTCACGAAGGCGCCATCGTCATCGCCTTGGGGCGCAACCGGGAACACGGCTCGGCGCTCGTCGATGAAATAACCGCAGCGGGCGACTCGGCTCTCTTCCTCCCTTGCGACGTGCTCGACCGTCCCTCGCTCGAAAAATGCCGCGACGAAATACTGAACCGCTACGGGCACATCGACATTCTCATCAACGCCGCCGGCGGGAACATGCCGGGAGCCACGATTCCCACGGACAAGACATTCTTCGACATGTCGACCGACGATTTCAAGCGTGTGGTCGACCTCAACCTGCACGGCACGGTGATTCCGACCCAGGTGTTTGCCGAAGACATGGCACGCCGCGGTGAAGGCGCCATCGTGAATTTCAGTTCCGAGTCGGCACTCCGCCCGCTTACCCGCGTCGTGGGATATACCTCGGCCAAAGCCGCCGTGCAACAGTTTACCAAATACATGGCGGTGGAGATGGCCACCAAATTCGGCGAAGGCATACGCGTAAACGCCATCGCACCGGGGTTCTTCCTCACCGAGCAGAACCGCACCCTGCTCACCAATCCCGACGGCAGCCTCACCGCCCGCGGAAACGCCATCGTGGCACACACGCCATTCGGCCGTTTCGGCTCGCCCGACGAATTGTGCGGCACGATACACTACCTCATCAGTGACGCGTCAAAATTCGTCACGGGCACCGTAGCGGTTGTCGATGGCGGATTCGACGTTTTCTGCCTCTAAGTCACCCCCAAGAAAAAATTTTTCATCATGATACTCTGCGAACAAACCTGGCGTTGGTACGGGCCCAACGACCCCGTCAGCCTGCAAGACATACGCCAAGCCGGCGCCACCGGCATCGTCACCGCCCTGCACCACATTCCCAACGGCGAAGTGTGGAGCATCGAAGAGATAGAAAAACGCAAACGACTCATCGAAGAAGCCGGCCTGCGATGGTCGGTCGTGGAGAGTGTCCCGGTGCATGAACACATAAAGACCCAGACGGGCAATTTTCAGACGTATGTCGAAAACTACAAAGAAAGCCTCCGCAACCTCGCCCGCTGCGGCATCTATATCGTGACCTACAACTTCATGCCCGTCCTCGACTGGACTCGCACCGACCTTGCCTACACGATGCCCGACGGCTCAAAAGCCCTGCGCTTCGAACGTGCCGCCTTCATGGCCTTCGACCTCTACATACTGAAACGACCCGGTGCCGAGAGCGAATACAGCGACGAAGAAAAAGCCATCGCCCTCGACCGTTACCGCAAGATGAGCGACGAAGAGAAAAACCGCCTCGTGCGCAACATGATTGCCGGACTGCCGGGCTCGGAAGAGAGCTTCACCCTGCAACAATTCCAAGAGGCGCTCGACCGCTACCGCGACATCGACGCCGAGAAACTCCGCGCACATCTCATCTACTTCCTGCGCGAAATAACTCCGGTGGCCGACGCCGCGGGCATCAAACTGGTCATTCACCCCGACGACCCGCCCTACCCCATACTGGGACTCCCGCGCATACTCAGCACCGAAGCCGACTTCGTGAAACTCGTCGAGGCGGTACCCAACCCGTCGAACGGATTGTGCCTGTGCACCGGCTCTTTCGGCGTGCGTGCCGACAACGACCTGGCAGGCATGATGCAACGACTGGGCGACCGCATCAACTTCGTGCACCTGCGCAGCACCCAACGCGACGCCGAAGGCAACTTCTTCGAAGCCAACCACCTCGAAGGCGACGTCGACATGTATAACGTCATGAAAAACTTCCTGCTGCTGCAACAACGCCGGGGCGTGTCGATACCCATGCGCCCCGACCACGGACACCAGATGATCGACGACTTGAAAAAGAAAACCAACCCGGGCTACTCCTGCCTCGGCCGCCTGCGCGGCCTGGCCGAACTGCGCGGCCTCGAAAAAGGCATCGCCTACTCGATACTCCGATAGCATGGCAACAGAAAAAGAAAAAATGCTGGCCGGAGAGTTATACGATTGCGGCGACGCCGAATTGCTCGAACGGTGGTACAAGGCCAAGGAGCTGCAAACGGAATACAACAACACCTCTCCCCGACAGAAGGAAAAACTGGCCGCCCTACTCGACCAGCTCCTCGGCCAACGGGGCGAAGACGTGTGGATTGCAGCCCCCTTTTTCGTTGATTACGGCGAAAACATTTTCCTGGGAAATCGGGTCGAAATCAACATGAACTGCACATTTCTCGATTGCAACCGCATTACCATCGGAGATTATTCGGGCATAGGCCCCGGCGTACACATCTACACCGTCTATCACCCGACAATCCCCGACGAACGACTCTCGACAGACCGTTCGTTTTGGAAATCGCAAGCCCAACCGGTCACCATCAGGAAAAATGTATGGATTGGAGGCGGAAGCATCATACTACCCGGCGTAACCATCGGCGACGGAACCACCATCGGAGCCGGGAGCGTCGTTACCCGCCCGATACCCGACCATTGCATCGCCGTAGGAAACCCCTGCCGGGTCATAAAAAGAATATGACAGTCCCCCAAAAACGAAGTAAAAAAAACAGGACACCTTTTCTCCTATGTATCAAACCGTTTGGAGAAAAGGTGTTTTTTTATGATAATATCACACGGTATTCGTCGGCTTTTTTCTTACCTTTACCTCGCGAATCTTATCCCATAAATCTTATGCAACCCTTTGTTCATCTGCACGTTCACTCGCAGTATTCTGTTCTCGACGGGCAAGCCAGCATCGCGGCCATCGTCGACAAGGCCATCGACGACGGCATGCCGGCCATTGCCCTCACCGACCATGGAAACATGTTCGGCGTGAAAGAGTTCTACAACTACATCAAGAAGAAAAACGGAAAGCGGAAAAGCACCGCTCAGGAGCTCGAACAGAAAATCGCCGCCCTTGCAGATGACGACCCCGAACGGGAGAGCAAACTGGCCGAGTTGCAGGCACAACTCGACAAAGTGAAAAAACCGTTCAAACCCATTATCGGCTGCGAAATGTATGTGGCCCGCAAACGGCTCCAAGACAAAAACGGGAAAGAAGACCAAAGCGGATACCACCTTGTCGTGCTGGCCAAAAACGAGAAAGGGTACCATAACCTCATCAAGCTGGTATCGAAAGCCTGGACAGAAGGTTTCTACATGCGTCCCCGCACCGACCGCGTGGAGCTCGAAAAATATCACGAAGGGCTCATCATCGCATCGGCCTGCCTCGGCGGCGAAGTACCCAAGAAAATCATGAACGGCACTCCGGCCGAAGTCGAGGAGACCATCTCGTGGTATAAAAATCTCTTCGGAGACGACTACTACCTCGAAATGCAACGCCACAAGGCCACGGTACCCAATGCCAACCACGAAACCTACGAAAAGCAGCAAATCGTCAATGCCCAACTGCTCGAATATGCCAAGAAATTCGGGATAAAGCTCATCTGCACCAACGATGTGCATTTCGTCAACGAGGAACATGCCGATGCCCATGAACGGCTCATATATCTGAACACCGGGCGCACCGTGAGCCAAGGCAATCCCAACATGGGCTACTCCAAACAAGAGTGGCTCAAAACGACCGAAGAGATGAACGGCGTCTTCGCCGACCTGCCCGAGGTACTGGCCAACACGCTCGAAATTGCCGACAAGGTCGAGACTTACAGCATCGACCACGCCCCCATCATGCCCACCTTCCAAATCCCGACCGAATTCGGCACCGAAGAGGAATACCGCCGGAAATACACCGAGAAAGACCTCTTCGACGAATTTACGCAAGACGAGAACGGAAACGTCGTGATGAGCCAAGAGGCGGCCGAAAAGAAAATAAACGTCCTCGGCGGATATGACAAACTCTACCGCATCAAACTCGAAGCCGACTACCTGAAAAAACTGGCTTACGACGGAGCTTACAAACGTTACGGAAACCCGCTCGACAAGGACATAGAAGAACGCATCATCTTCGAACTGCACATCATGAAGACGATGGGTTTCCCCGGCTACTTCCTCATCGTGCAGGACTTCATCGCCGCCGCCCGGCGAATGGGCGTATCGGTAGGCCCGGGTCGTGGCTCGGCTGCCGGCTCGGCCGTCGCCTACTGCCTGGGCATCACGCAAATCGACCCCATCAAGTATGACCTGCTGTTCGAGCGGTTCCTGAATCCCGACCGCATCTCCCTCCCCGATATCGACATCGACTTCGACGACGACGGTCGCGGAGAAGTGCTGCGCTGGGTGACCGAGAAATACGGGCACGAAAAGGTGGCGCACATCATCACCTACGGCACGATGGCCACCAAAATGGTGCTCAAAGACGTCGCCCGCGTCGAGGAATTGCCCTTGGCCGAATCGAACCAACTGGCCAAACTCATTCCCGACCGGTTGCCCGAAGTGAACGGCAAAGCCCCTAAAATCAATCTGAAAAACTGCATCGCCGCCGTGCCTGAACTTCGTGCCGCCTGCGAAAACGAACGCACCCGCAACATCATGAAATATGCCCAAATGCTCGAAGGCAACGTGCGGGGCACCGGCGTACACGCCTGCGGCACCATCATCTGCCGCGACGACATCACCGACTGGGTACCCGTGAGCACGGCCGACGACAAGGAAACGGGCGAAAAACTTCTGGTGACCCAATACGAAGGCTCGGTCATCGAAGACACCGGCCTCATCAAGATGGACTTCCTGGGGCTGAAAACCCTCTCCATCATCAAAGAGGCCCTCAGCAACATCAAACTCTCCCGCGGCATCGACGTCGACATCGACAACATCGACATCAACGACCCGGCCACCTACAAGCTCTACGGCGAGGGACGCACGATAGGTACGTTCCAGTTTGAGTCGCCCGGTATGCAGAAATACCTGCGCGAGCTGCAACCTTCGAACTTCGAAGACCTCATCGCCATGAATGCCCTCTACCGTCCGGGTCCCATGAAATACATACCCTCTTTC
>UQOX01000024.1 GCA_900542765.1 uncultured Porphyromonadaceae bacterium
TAGCCGGCGTCGCAACGCTCTTTGGCGGCACTCGAGGCCACGTCGCGGGGCACGAGGTTCCCGAAGGCCGGGTAGCGGCGCTCCAAGTAGTAGTCGCGGTCTTCTTCCTTGATGTCGGTGGGTTTCAGTTTGCCGGCGCGAATGGCTTCGGCGTCTTCTTTTTTCTTGGGTACCCAGATGCGGCCGTCGTTGCGGAGCGACTCCGACATGAGGGTGAGTTTCGACTGGAATTCGCCGTGTACGGGAATGCAGGTCGGGTGAATCTGTGCGAAGGCGGGGTTGGCGAAGTAGGCGCCTTTGCGATAGCATTGCATGGCAGCCGAGCCGTTCGAGCCCATGGCGTTGGTCGAGAGGAAGAAGGTGCGGCCGTAACCACCGGTGGCGATGACCACGGCGTGGGCGGCATAGCGCTCTATCTTACCGGTGATGAGGTTGCGGGCAATGATACCGCGGGCACGGCCGTCGATGATGACGAGGTCGAGCATTTCGTGGCGGGGGAAGAGTTTTACGGTGCCTTTCTTCACTTGGCGGCTCAATGCCGAGTAGGCGCCGAGCAACAGTTGTTGGCCGGTCTGTCCTTTGGCATAGAAAGTACGCGACACTTGGGCACCACCGAACGAACGGTTGTCGAGCAATCCGCCGTATTCACGGGCGAAGGGTACGCCTTGTGCCACGCATTGGTCGATGATGGAGTTTGACACTTCGGCCAGACGGTAAACGTTGGCTTCGCGGGCGCGGTAGTCGCCACCCTTGATGGTGTCGTAGAAGAGGCGGTACACGCTGTCGCCGTCGTTCTGGTAGTTCTTGGCGGCATTGATACCTCCTTGTGCCGCGATGGAGTGGGCGCGGCGGGGAGAGTCTTGAATGCAGAAACTCAGCACGTTGAATCCCATTTCGCCGAGCGATGCGGCAGCCGATGCGCCGGCCAGGCCGGTACCTACGACGATGATGTCGAGGCGGCGTTTGTTGGCGGGGTTCACCAGTTTCTGGTGGCTTTTATAGTTGGTCCACTTTTCGGCCAAGGGGCCTTCGGGAATTTTGGAGTCGATTTTTTTTGCAGCCGGTTGGGTTGCAGCTTGCGGGGCTTCCTGTTGGGTTTTAGCCTCCATAGCTTCGGGGGTTATATCTGTTTTAGCCATAGTCAATATGATTAGATGATGTTACGTTATGCTATGAAACCGAAATAGATGGCTACCACAGCAAATCCGAGGCAGAGAATGGTCGTGTAGATGTTGGAGATGCATTTCCAGCGCGACAGCCAGATTTTGTTGTTCCAGCCCAGCGTCTGAATGGCGCTCCAAAAACCGTGGGTGAGGTGGAACCAGATGGCCACGAACCATACCAGGTAGATGATGGCCACGATGGGGTTGCCGAGCGTCTCGACGATGAGACCGTATCCGTCGTGGGGGTTCACTTCGGGCAGAATGCCGGTGATTTCGTTGAACTGCATTTTGAACCAGAATTGGTACAAGTGCAATGCGATGCCCAATACGACGATGATGCCCAATACAAGCATGTTCTGGGAGGCCCATTCGACATCTTTGGGTCTTTCGGTCACTTTGTAACGGTCTTTTCCGCGGGCCCGACGGTTGATGTAGGTCAGCCACAAGGCAAAGAGAATGTGCAGTACCGCACCGGCTGCGATGACGGCGGTACCTGCCAGGGCATACCAGTTGGCTCCCAAGAATTCACACACCGCGTTGTAACCTTTGGCCGAGAAGATGGCCACCAAGTTCATCGACATGTGGAATGTCAGGAACAGGATAAGAAAAAGACCGGTGAGGCTCATCACCACCTTTTTCCCGATTGATGAGTTTAATAACCACATAAGATTTGAGATTTTTTTGAGTTAATATTTGTCTTATAATGTATTGCCTATTGAAAACATCTCTTTTCGGCTTGCAAAATTAATGGAATGTCGATATGTATGCAAATATTAAGGAAAAATTTCGCTAATCTGACCGTTGATTCCATTGCAAGGTTGCCATTACGGGGTAGTGGTCGGAGTAGCTTTTGTGTATGATGCGGCTGCCGGTCGCCCGCAGGGCGTCGTTGTGCAGAATGTGGTCGATGCGGAACCACATTCCCGACTCGTGGTAGGTGATGCCCGGGCCGAATCCCGTCGATACATATGCATCGCCGAAATCGCCGCGTATCTTGCGGTAGGCATAGGACTGGGGCGTGTCGTTGAAGTCGCCGCAGATGACGACGGCGCCCGGTATCTCCTCGGCAAACGCGCGTATGGCACGGGCCTGCTTGGCGCGCATGGCACCTGCGCGGGCCAGTTTTTTCAGGAGTTGGTTTTTGGCTTGGGGCAGGAGGTCGGTCGATTGGGTCGGGTGCTTGGCTATCTGCTCATACAGTTCCCGGTCTTTGTGTTCGAGATGGTTCGATTCGAGATGGCAGTTGATGAGCGTGAGCGGCTTCCCGTTGATGGAGAACTGGTAGAGGCAGGCCCGGTTGCTTGATTCGTCGAAAGAGATGGTCTCGACCTTCTTGATAGGGTATTTCGAGTAGCAGGCGATGCCCGTGTGGTAGAGGCTGGGTTTGTAGACGTGGTGATAGGGGTATTCCGACAGCACCCGTTCTATGCCTCTTTGGGTGAGCTGTTGCCTTTTGGTCGGTTGGTTGCTGTATTCTTGCAGGCAGATGATATCGGCCTCACTGTCGCGCAGCAGGTCGAGAATCGTGTTGCTCTTCCCTCCGCTGGTCGATGCGGCCTGGCCGAAGCTCTGTATGTTGTAGGTGAGCAGGGTGATTCCCTCCTTGGGGCTTCTCCAGTTTATGTGCACGGGAAAGTAGTTGCGGGCCGACCCGAATGAGAGCAGCAGGAAAATCACGGGAAGGAGGGCATATTTCCGTGGACGAATGAAGAGTTGCAGCAGCAGGAGCGACACTTCGAGGAAAAAGAATAAGGGATAGGCCAGCGTGAAGAAGAGTGCCGGTGCAAAACGGTCGGGCGGAATCAGGTCGCTGTATGCGGCTACGAGCAGCAGCCCGCCCGCGACAAGGTTGATGCTCAAAGCCAGTATCCGGTAGGCGGCTGAAAAAAATTTCATGCCCTTCTTCTTATTTTTTCCCGGCTTCGAAGAGTTGTCGTTTTTCGTCCCGTGAGAGTGATTCATATCCCGATTGTTTTATTTTGTCGAGGATGCGGTCTATTTCGACCGTTTTCTCTTGCCGGCGTCGCAAATATTCTTCGTCGCTGACATTCCTTGTGCGGTTTGGGCGACTCTTTTTGAACGGGCGGCTGCTTGGGGTTCCCGGTTTGAAGAGAAGAACAAATTGGTCGACCATACGGTTGAAACTTTTTGTCAAGTCGCGGCCGGTTTTGTATTGCCGGGCAAAAAGGTAGCCGAAGAGGGCGCCTCCGATGTGGGCAATGTGTCCGCCCGCATTTTGGGACGTGATGCTCAGCAGGTCGAGCAGCACGGTGACCAGGGCAATGTATTTGAGCGAGACATCGCCCAGCAGGAACAGCCTTATTTTATAGTCGGGGGCGTAGGCCGACACGGCAAACACGACGCCCAGTACGGCGGCCGATGCGCCCAGCAGCATGCCTCGGCTGGCGGCGAAATAGGGCAGCAGGTTGTAGGCCGCCAGGTAGAGCACGGCTCCGCTCAACCCGCCCAAGATATAGACCCCGCCAAACTGCTTGGCGTTGAAAAACAGGAGGAAGAGCTGCCCGAACCAGTAGAGCCACAGCATGTTGAAGAGCAGGTGCAGCAGGTCATACTGGAAAAACATGTAGCTGATGACCGTGTAGGGCCGATGCAGCAGGAGGGTGGGGTCGGACGGCAGTTCGAGATAGGGCGCTACCGAGAACGGACTGCCCATCAAGGTGCAGATGATGTCGGAGAGCCGCACGACAAGGAACAGGCCGACGTTGATGAAGATAAACTTTATCGGCAGTTGCCCCGTGTTGTATTTCAGGCGCAGGTCATCAAAAATACCCATTGCGGCTGCCTCCTTTCTTGCGCCAGTAGAGAATGAGTATGAGGCCGAAGAGCATGCCGCCCAGGTGGGCAAAGTGGGCGATGTTGTCACCGCCGCCGCTGCTGCTGCGAATACCCAGGAAGAGCTCGATGAGTCCGTAGCCGATGACGAAATATTTGGCCTTGATGGGGATAGGGATAAACATCAGGAAGAGCTCGGCGTTGGGGAACAGCATGCCGAAGGCCAGCAAAATGCCGAACACGGCACCCGAGGCTCCGATGGTGATGATGTTGTTGAGCATCATTTGCGTGTGCTCCCAGCCGATGGCGGCTTCGGTATGGACGATGGCTTCATGCAGGGAGAGGTACCAGGTGATTTCCTGTATCAGTCCGGCGCCGAGGCCGGTGATGATGTAAAAGACAAGGAAACGTTTCCCGCCCCACACCATTTCGAGCGTGCGGCCGAAAATGAAGACCGAGAACATGTTGAAGAAGACATGCCCGAACGAATAGGGGTCGTGCATGAACATGTAGGTCACCATCTGTGCGGCGTTGAAACGTTCGGCCTGGAAGTAGTGCAGCCCCATGTACTCGACCAGGTCGATACCGAGGGTTTTCTTGAAGACAATGGTTGCCAGCCATAGCAACAAGTTGATAATAATCAGGTTTTTGGTGACAGGCGGAATGCTGCTGAGAAAATTTGATCGGTTTTCAATCATGTGGGTTTATTTATGGTGTGCCGAACAATAACGGCTGTTTCGGGTTGAAAAGTTTTATGCGACACAAAAATAAGGAATATTTCTTTGCCGAAAAGATAAAAAAAGGACAGAATGGGAAAAGGATAAATATTTTTGTCTTTTTTTTGACCTAAACCTTTGTTTTTTTGTTTTTTAATTATACATTTGTCCACAACTTGATGCTCTTTCCCCTTGTCGGGATAGAAGAAAGGAAGAAAATAAACCATATTTTAATACTAACAATAAACATTATGAACAAAACAGATTTGATTGCTGCTGTTGCAGAAAAAGCCGGCTTGGCCAAGACCGACACCAAAAAGGCGTTGGAAGCATTTGTTGCTACCGTATCGGAAGAGTTGGCAAAAGGTGAAAAAATCGCTTTGATTGGTTTCGGAACTTTCTCTGTCAGCGAGAAAAGTGCAAGAACCGGTATCAATCCCGCTACCAAACAGACCATCACCATTCCGGCCAAGAAAGTGGTAAAATTCAAAGCCGGTGCAGAATTGGCCGACAAAGTAAAATAATTGTTTTACGGATTGAAAAAGAAAAAACCTCTTCCCCGCGGGGAAGAGGTTTTTTCTTTTTTCGTGTAGCCGGGTAAGAGATAGGCCCCGACGAGCGGTAATGGCCTGCACGTCGCGGCCGTGCTTATTCGCCCAGCAAGGAGGGGTATGCCTCGGTCCTAATGATTTCAACCGCTTTGAGATAGGTCGGGTCGGTCGGGTTGTAAATCTTATAGAACGCCGATGCGTCGTTGTAGAGGTCTCGGGCCAGCAAGGCTTTGAGATGAGTGGCGATGAGGGGCATGGCTTGCTCCCTCTCGGCGGCGTCTTTGGGCGTGATGCCCGACCGGGCGGCCAGTTCGTCGAGCAATTTCAACAGGTCGTCGTCGATGACATATTGGTCGATAAACCGTTGCACGCGCCGGTACTTGGCGTTCAACTCCTTGCGGTGGCTGTCGAGGTAGGTATAGACGCTGCGGTTCAGCACGCCGCTGCGCAGGAGCTGGCGATGGTAGGCGGTGTAGCGTGTGGTGTCGAGGCCCACGAAGACATCGGGCATGATGCCTCCGCCGCCATAGACCGTGCGTCCGGTGCGCAAAGTCTTGTAAGTGAGTGAGTCGGGGAAGTGAATGCTGTCGGCATTCATCAGTTCGCCATGCATGAACCGATCATTCAAATCCTGTTCGTATGCTTCGTTCTCGCCTTTGACATAAGGACGTTGAATGCAGCGGCCGGTGGGCGTGTGGTAGCGGGCCACGGTGAGGCGCAGCAGCGACTGGTCGGGCAGGGTGATGGGGCGTTGTACCAGCCCCTTGCCAAATGTGCGACGGCCTACGACCACGGCGCGGTCCCAGTCTTGGAGCGCGCCGGCCAGTATTTCGCTGGCCGAGGCCGACAATTCATCGACCATCACCACGACCCGTTCGTCGGGAAGGAGGGGTTTGCCCGAGGCTTTCTCTTGGGCCCGGCGGGTGTTGCGCCCTTCGGTGTAGACGATGAGTTGGTCTTTGTCGAGGAACATGTCGGCGATGGCGACGGCGACGTTGAGATAGCCGCCACCGTTGCCTTGCAGGTCGAGAATGAGGCGGCGCATACCCTCCTTGCGGAGCGATTTCACCGCTTTTTCCATCTCTTCGGCGCTCTTTTCGGCAAAGCGGCTCAGCCTGATGTAGCCCGTCGAGTCGTCGAGCATGTAGGTGGCGTCGATGCTGTTTACCGGGATTTTATCGCGGGTGATTTTGAATGTTATCGGTTCGCTCACGCCGCGCCGCACGACACCTACCGAGACTTTGCTGCCCCGCTTGCCCCGCAGCATGGTGATGATGTCGTTGATGGGACGTTTCACGCCGGCCACGAGGGTGTCGTCGACCGTCACGATGCGGTCGCCGGGCAAGATGCCCGCTTTCTCCGAAGGGCCGCCGACGATGGTCTGCACGACGAGCAGCGTGTCGTTGAGCATGTTTATCTGCACCCCGATGCCGTCGAAGCGGCCCGACAGGGTTTCGAGCGTCTGCTTCGCTTCATGGGGTGGCAGGTAGGTCGAGTGGGGGTCGAGTTGTTTGAGCATGGCGGCGATGGTCTTTTCGGCGAGGGTGTCTTCGTCGACCACGTCGACATAAAGACGCGAGACGGCGGCTGCCACCATGTTTATCTTGTTGAGCGCATTGAAGCGGCGGGGTTGTTCCTCGCGACGATTCTCGGTCGATGCGCGTCGGTCGTTTTCTTGCGGGGTTTGTGCCATTGCCGTCCCCGTCAGCAGCAGGAGGGGGAGCAGCAGGAGTGTCGTGAGCCTTTTCATGGGTCGGTGGGGGTTAGCGGACGTCGGGGAGAACGAGGTTTTGGGGTATGAACTGTTTCACCGGTTGGTTGAAGCGCAGCAATTCGCGCACGACCGAGGAGCTGATGTGGGCATATTGCGGCTCGGTGAAGAGCAGGAGCGTTTCGATGCCCGAGATGTCGCGGTTGAGGTCGGCGATGGTCTTCTCGTATTCGAAGTCGGCGACGGAACGTATGCCCCGCAAGATGGCGGTCGCTTCCCGTTTTTTTGCCTCGATGACGGTGAGGTTGTCGTAGGTGATGACTTCGACGCGGGGTTCGTCGGCAAACAGGTTTCGCAGCATCTCCACCCGTTGTTCCGGCGTGAAGAGGCAGCGCTTGGCATCGTTGATGCCGATGGCGACGATGACTTTGTCGAAGATTTGCAAGGCGCGCCGCGTCACCGATTCGTGGCCCAGCGTGAAGGGGTCGAATGTGCCCGGATAAAAGGCTGTTTTTTCAGAGGTCTTCATCGTCTACAATCAGGTTATCGATAATGAAATTCTGTCGTTCCATGGTGTTTTTCCCCATGTAAAATTCGAGTAGCTCTTTCACCGAGTCTTCTTTGCGCAGGGTGACCTGGTCGAGCCGGATATTCTCGCCGATGAACTCTTTGAACTCATCGGGAGAAATCTCTCCGAGCCCTTTGAAACGGGTGATTTCGGCGTTCTCGCCGAAATATCTGATGGCCTCGATGCGTTCCTGGTCGGTGTAGCAGTAGCGGGTTTCTTTCTTGTCGCGCACGCGGAAGAGCGGCGTTTGCAAGATGTAGACGTGTCCTTTCTTGATGAGGTCGGGGAAGAATTGCAGCAGGAAGGTGAGCGTGAGCAGCCTGATGTGCATGCCGTCGTCGTCGGCATCGGTGGCGATGATCACCTTGTTGTAGCGCAACCCCTCGATACCGTCTTCGACATTGAGGGCGGCTTGCAGCAGGTTGAACTCCTCGTTCTCGTAGACTACCTCGCGGGTCTGCCCGTAACTGTTGAGCGGTTTGCCCCGCAGGCTGAAAATGGCTTGCGTGTCGGCGTTGCGGCTCTTGCCTATCGAGCCCGAGGCCGAGTCGCCCTCGGTGATGAAGATGCAGGTCTCGTCGCGCAGGTCGCCTTTGGGGTCGTTGTAGTGTATGCGGCAGTCTTGCAGTTTGCGGTTGTGGAGGTTGGCCTTTTTGGCCCGTTCACGGGCAATCTTCGAGACGCCGGCGATGGCTTTGCGCTCTTTTTCGGAGTCTTGTATCTTTTTGAGGAGAATCTCTTTGGTCTCGTTGTTGCGGTGGAGGTAGTTGTCGAGTTCTTTTTTCAGGAAGTCGCCGATGAACTTGTTCACCGTGGGGCCGTCGGGTCCCATGTCGCGCGAACTGAGTTTGGTCTTGGTCTGCGACTCGAAGACCGGTTCCTCGACCTTGATGCTGATGGCGGCTACCATGCCGTTGCGAATGTCGGCATATTCGAAGTTCTTGGAGAAAAACTCCTTGATGGTGCGCGACACCGCCTCTTTGAAGGCCGACAGGTGGGTGCCCCCCAGTATCGTATGTTGGCCGTTGACAAACGAGTAGAACTCCTCGCCATACTGGTCGTTGTGGGTGATGACCACTTCGATGTCGTCGCCTTTGAGGTGTATCATCGGGTAGAGGGGGGTGGCGGTCATCTTCTCGTTGAGCAGGTCGACGAGGCCGTTTTTCGACGTGTACCGCACGCCGTTGTAGATGAAGGTGAGACCCGAGTTGAGATAGGTGTAGTTCTTGATGAGGGCGACGACAAACTCTTCGCGGTATTTGTAGTCGACGAATATCGTGTCGTCGGGTTTGAAGCACACCCAGGTTCCGTTGTTCTGGTCGGTAGGGATGATGGCGCTCTCTTCGACTTTGTTGCCGCAGGCATAGGTGACGCTTTTGCATTCGCCGTCGCGGTAAGACTCGATGCGGAATTCCGACGAGAGGGCGTTCACGGCCTTGATGCCCACACCGTTGAGGCCGACCGACTTCTTGAATGCCTTGGAGTCGTACTTGGCGCCGGTGTTCATCTTGGAGGAGACGTCGACTACTTTGTCGAGGGGGATTCCCCGTCCGTAGTCGCGCACCGACACGCGGTCGTCTTCGATGTCGACGATGACTTGTTTGCCATAGCCCATCATATACTCGTCGATGGTGTTGTCGATGACCTCTTTGAGCAGCACATAGATGCCGTCGTCGGCGTGCGTGCCGTCGCCGAGTTTCCCGATATACATGCCGGGACGCCGGCGTATGTGTTCTTTCCAGTCGAGGGTGCGTATGCTGTCTGAGCCGTATTCGATTCCGTCTTTGGTGTCTTCTGCCATGGTGTATGCAATTAATGTGGGGTGTCTTTGTTTATTTGCGGCGTTTGTGCCGGCGAGCCATTTTCAGCCCGAAGTCTCTCGGTGAGAGCCCTTTGCCGGGTTTCGGCTTCGGCGTGCGGGTCGGTGACGTGGCGGTGGTGTGGGAGAGGGCGCGTTCTTCGAGGGCGAAGTCGATTTGCCGGCGCTCCATGTCGACGCGGGCAATGACGATGCGCAGCGGGTCGCCGAGGCAGTATTGCCGGCGGGTGCGGTGACCGACCAGGCGGTAGTTTTTCTCGTCGAACTCGTAATAGTCGTCGTCGAGGTCGCGCATGGGAATGAGCCCTTCGCATTTGTTCTCGTCGATTTCGACATACAGCCCGCGGTCGGAGATGCCCGAGATGGTGCCGTCATAGACCTGTCCCAACCGTTCGCTGAGGAACTCGGCCTGCTTGTATTTGATGGAGGCGCGCTCGGCATTGGCCGCCAGCTGTTCCATGTCGGAGGCGTGTTCGCATTTCTCTTCGAGTTTCTCTTTGTCGACGGCACGACCTTGGTTGAGGTAGCGTTCGAGCAGGCGGTGCACCATCATGTCGGGGTAGCGGCGTATGGGAGAGGTGAAATGGGTGTAGTAGTCAAATGCCAGTCCGTAGTGCCCGATGTTGTCGGTCGTGTAGACGGCTTTGGCCATGGTGCGTATGGTGAGGGTCGAGATGAGGTTTTCTTCGGGACGGTTGTGTATCTCGCTGAGCATCTGATTGATGGAGTTGGTGATTTCGGCCCGGGTGCCCGAGGCTTTGAGTTGCAGTCCCAGCCGGCGCACAAACTCCGACAGGGTGGCCATCTTCTCGGGGTCGGGGTTGTCGTGCACGCGGTAGACAAATGGTTTCGGCGTTTTCCCTTTGGGAACGCGACCTATCGTTTCGGCCACCGTGCGGTTGGCCAGCAGCATGAATTCCTCGATGAGTTTGTTGGCCTCTTTCGACACTTTGTTGTAGACGCTGATGGGGCGTCCTTTCTCGTCGATGACAAATTTCATTTCCTGGCGGTCGAAGTCGATGGCTCCGTGGGCAAAACGCTGTTTGCGCAGGGCTGCCGCCAGACGGTTGAGCGTGAGTATCTCCCGGGCGCAGTCGCCTTGTCCCGTTTCGATGACCTGTTGTGCCTCCTCGTAGGCGAAACGGCGGTCGGAGCGGATTACCGTGCGGGCGATGTGCGATTGTTTCACCTTGCCGTTGTCGTCGAGGGTGAAGATGACCGAGAAGCAGAGTTTCTCTTCGTCGGGGCGCAGCGAGCAGATGTGGTTGCAGAGCCGTTCGGGGAGCATGGGCACCGTGCGGTCGACCAGGTAGACCGAGGTGGCTCGCTGGTAGGCTTCCTGGTCGATGGGGCTTCCTTCTTTGACGTAGTGGGTCACATCGGCGATGTGCACGCCCACTTCCCAGTCTCCGTCGGGGAGTTGGCGCAGGGAGAGGGCGTCGTCGAAGTCTTTGGCGTCGGCCGGGTCGATGGTGAATGTCGTGACGCTGCGGAAGTCTTCGCGTCGGGCTATTTCGTCGGCCGGGATTGTCTCTTCGATTTTGTCGGCCAACTGTTCGAGTTCTTCGGGGTAACGGGTGGGGAGGCCAAACTCGGCGAGAATGGCGTGCATCTCGGTGTCGTTCTCGCCGCTCTTGCCGAGTATTTCCATGATTTCGCCTTGTGGACTGGCGTTATACATGGGCCAGTCGGTGAGGCGCACCACGACTTTTTCGCCTTCCTGCGCGCCCTGTGTGAGGCGTGCCGGGACGTAGACGCAGTGGTCGAATGTGCGGCTGTCGACCCACAGCACCGTTTCGCGGGGACCGATTTTTTCGACCCGTCCCACGATTTGCTGGGCACCGTTGCGTCGGGTGATGTCGGTGACTTCGGCTTCGCCGCTGTATTTGCCGCGGTTGATGAGCAGATACTCGACCGTGTCGCCCGAGAGGGCGTGGCGGGCGTTGCTCTCGCTCACGGCGACGGGGTCGCCTCCGTTGTCGGGGGTGATTGAGAGCCGGTGGTGGTTGCGCACGAACGTGCCGGTGAGGAAGAGGTCGGCCACGTTGCGGCGGTAGCGTCCCGGCCCTTCTTGCAGGAGGAATCCTTCCTTTGCCATGTTGTCCAACAGCACGACGACTTCGCGTTTCTGCATCTCGTTTTTGGCGCCCACCCGTCGGGCTATCTGTCGGGGGTTGTAGACCGTGCGGAAGTTTTCGTTGAACAGGTCCCTGATGTGCTCGGCAAAGGGCTTGGTGGCTTTGACTTCGGGGCGTAGTTTGCGATGTTTGACCATGGCTGTTGGCGTTGTTGGTGGTTGGTTGTGCAAATTTCCCTTTCCGGGAATATTCTTGGCTTTATGTTTTTGGCATCGGTGTGCTTTGTAGCGCTTGGCGCAAACCTCTTCGGGGGTAGAAGCCCGGTTTCTGTTTCCGGGGCTTGGCCGTCGTGCTTGCACCGTGTGCGGCGTGCGGGGTCTCTTTTTAGCAGACAGCCCGGTCGTCGCAAGGCGGCCGGGCTGCTCGTTTCTGCCTCGATAGTGGGGCGTGAAGGGTTTTGCGCGCCCGACCTATGCGTCGATATTGGCGTATGTGGCGTTCTTTTCGATAAATTCCCGGCGTGGCCCGACATCTTCGCCCATGAGCATCGAGAAGATGTAGTCGACGTCGGCGGCGTTGTTGATGGTCACCTGTTTGAGTATGCGGGTTTCGGGATTCATCGTCGTTTCCCACAACTGTTCGGGGTTCATTTCACCCAGACCTTTGTAGCGTTGGGTGTGGATTCCCGACTCCGACCCTTCGCCATATTTTTGTATGAATGCCTGACGGGCCTCTTCGGTGTAGCAATACTCCTTGATGTTGCCTTTGCTGCACAGGTAGAGGGGCGGGTTGGCGATGTAGAGGTGTCCGGCTTCGATGATTTCGGGCATATAGCGGTAGAAGAGGGTCATGATGAGGGTGTCGATGTGGCTGCCATCGACATCGGCATCGGTCATGATGATGATTTTGTGATAACGGAGTTTTTCGATGTTGGCCTTTTTGCTGTTGTCTTCGCCGTCGACGCCGAAGCGCACGCCCAATGCGGTGATGATGTTGTTTACTTCGTCGCTCTCAAAAGCCTTGTGCCACATGGCTTTCTCTACGTTGAGGATTTTTCCTCGCAAGGGCAAGATGGCTTGGGTGGCACGGCTGCGTCCTTGCTTGGCCGATCCGCCGGCCGAGTCTCCCTCGACGAGGAATATTTCGCACTCTTCGGGGTTGCGCGATGAGCAGTCGGCCAGTTTGCCGGGCAGTCCGCCGCCACTCATGGGGTTCTTGCGTTGCACCGACTCGCGGGCTTTGCGGGCGGCGATGCGCGCGGTTGCGGCGAGAATCACTTTGTCGACGATGAGCTTGGCCTCTTTGGGGTGCTCTTCGAGGTAGTTGGTGAGGGCTTCGCCCACGGCTTGGTTCACGGCACCGCTCACTTCGTTGTTGCCCAATTTGGTCTTGGTCTGCCCTTCGAATTGCGGCTCGGCGACTTTGACCGAGATGACGGCGATGAGTCCTTCTCTGAAATCTTCGCCCGAAATCTCTACCTTGGCTTTTTCGAGGGCTTTGGCGCTCGTGTCTTCGGCATATTTTTTCAGCACGCGGGTGAGGGCGGTGCGGAAGCCGGCTTCGTGCGTTCCTCCCTCGATGGTGTTGATGTTGTTGACGTAGGAGTGCAGGTTTTCGCGGTAACCCGTGTTATACATGATGGCGCATTCGATGGGAACGCCCTGTTTCTCGGTGTTGAGATAGATGACGTCGTTGATGAGCGGGTCGTTGTTGCGGTTGAGGAAACGCACAAACTCTTTCACCCCTTCGTCGGAGTGGAATGTCTCTTTCCGCGGATTGCCGTTCTCGTCTTGCTCGCGCAGGTCGGTGAAGGTGATGGTGATACCCTTGTTGAGGTAGGCCAGCTCGCGCAGACGGTTTTGCAGGATTTCGTATTGATAGGTCGTGTCGGTGAAGATGCTGCCGTCGGGTTTGAAGGTGATGGTCGTGCCGGTGTTGTTCGCTTCGCCGATGACCTCGACCCCGTGGAGGGGTTTGCCGCACGAGTATTCCTGCATGTAGATTTTCCCGTTGCGGTGCACCTCGGCGCGCAGATAGGTCGACAAGGCGTTGACGCACGATACGCCTACACCGTGCAGACCTCCCGATACCTTGTAGGAGCCTTTGTCGAATTTTCCACCGGCGTGCAATACCGTCAGGACAACTTCGAGTGCCGACTTGTGCTCTTTCTCGTGCATGTCGACCGGTATGCCGCGGCCGTTGTCGGTGACGGTGATGGAGTTGTCGGGGTTGATGAAAACTTCGATGTGGGTACAGTAGCCGGCCAATGCCTCGTCGATGGAGTTGTCGACCACCTCATATACCAGGTGGTGCAGTCCTTTGATGCTGATGTCGCCGATATACATGGCGGGACGTTTTCTTACGGCTTCGAGCCCTTCGAGCACCTGTATGCTGTCGGCCGAGTAGCTGGCATTCTGCTTGTTGTTTTCTTCTGACATATATTTGCTGTGTTAATTCTGTTTGAATGGTGTTTTCCTGTCCTGCAAGGTTGGCAACGGCCGTCTCTTGCAGGGTGGCGGAGTCGGGCCGCAAAGGCGGAAAACCTCACGACAAAGATAATAAAAAAACTCGGTGTGGGGAAATTTTTAGCAATCTTTTCGATGTGTCGATGAGGGAGGATTGCCGGGAAAAAGCCGGGTGGCGTGACAGATTGTGCCGTGTGCGGCCGTGTGCGGGGAGGCGGGGTATTGTGCCGAGGTGCCGATACGAAAAAAGCGTTGAGGATTTCCTCAACGCTGGGTAGCCCATAGGGGAATCGAACCCCTCTTTCAAGAATGAAAATCTTGCGTCCTAGCCGATAGACGAATGGGCCATGATTACCGCCTCGGTGCGAAGCGGTCGGCGTGCAACCTCACCACGGAGGTGCCTGCGGTATCAGAGCTTGTTGATGTGCAAAGCCAGTTTCGACTTCAAGTTGCTGGCTTTGTTTTTGTGAATCACATTTCTCTTAGCCAACTTGTCGAGCATCGACGAAACTTGGCGGTACAATGCGGTGGCATCGTCCTTCACGGTCATGGCGCGGAGTTTGCGCACGGCGTTGCGGGCGGTTTTAGCGTAGTATCTGTTGCGCAAGTTTCTGGTTTGCGTCTGTCTGATTCTCTTGATGGATGATTGATGATTTGCCATTCAATAAATCTCCTTTAATTTTTTTTTGTTTCTGATTGGTAGCCCATAGGGGAATCGAACCCCTCTTTCAAGAATGAAAATCTTGCGTCCTAGCCGATAGACGAATGGGCCGTTTTCCGTAAATCCCTATCAATGAAAGAGGAGGGTTTCCGAAAATGCGAGTGCAAATATAGAGCTGTTTTTTGAATTGGCAAAATATTTGGAGGAAAAATTGCCTTTCTCCTTTTTTTGTCCCAAATTTGTGTCTTCTAACGGCACTTTTTTACGCCAATATGCAAGTAAAAACCCGGGGTATCGTGTTGCACACGGTCGCCTACAACGACAAGATGTCGATCGTGCAGGTCTATACCGCGCAGTTCGGGCGCGCCGCTTATCTCTTGCCCCAGTCGCACGGCCGGCGGTCGCGGGCCCTGCGCCCTCTTTTCGCTCCATTCTCTTATCTCGAAATCGACTCCGAGGCGCGCCCCGGCCAGGATATATTCCGTTTGCGCGACGTGCGTCCCGTCGAGGTGTGGAACCACATCTACGGCGACCCGGTGAAGACGGCCGTGGCTTTGTTCCTCTCCGAGGTGCTCACCCGCCTGTTTCGGGAGCCCGAGGCCAATCCCCCGTTTTTCGACTTCCTCACCCAGTCGATACGCCTTTTCGACTTGATGGAAGAGGGGAAGGCCAATTTCCACCTTTGGTTCCTGCTCCGCCTTTCGGGCTTTTTGGGTTTCCTGCCCAACACCGAGCAATATGCCGAAGGGGCTTTTTTCGACATGCTCGACGGCGTTTTCGTCACCCGGGCTCCTGCGCACCCCCATTTCCTGCTGCCCGACGAGGCTTCGGCGTTTGCCCGGCTCATGCGCATGAACACGCACAACATGAGCCTCTTCCGTTTCTCGCGCGACGAGCGGCGTGCCGTGCTCCAACACATCATCGACTACTACCGCCTGCATCAGCCCGACCTGCCCGAGATACGCTCGCTCGAAGTCATGCAGCAGCTCTTCGACTGACGCCGGCCCGCTGCCCATCGGTCGTGCGGGGTCCACACTCCCCTTCTCGTGCCGGAGTCGCCTCTGCCGTGCCGGTCTTTTCCCTGCGTTTTGCCGTGAGCAAGTCGGCCGGCCGAAATTTGGAAAAGTATGTCAAAAGTCCTACCTTTGTCGCTTGAATTGCTTCTGCTCTTGTAGTTCAATGGATAGAACGGAAGTTTCCTAAACTTTAAATCCGGGTTCGATTCCCGGCGAGAGTACTTCCTTGCCTGTCGATGCGGCGTGTCGGCAGGCAATTTTATTGTCTGCGCGGGCGCATCACTTCTTGATATAATCGTTCATACTCCTTAAAGCAGGGGTGTTGAAATGCGTCGACCATGCAATAAAGACTTTCCATCTTTGTCAGGGGTTGGGTCTTCCATCTGTTACGGGCCGGGAAGAGTCGCGATAAGTCGCCGAATTTTTCAAAGAGGGCGTCGACGTCGTTTGCCGCTCCGTAGATGACCAGTTTGTGGGGCGGCGTGATGTTTTTATCGAGAAACGGTACCCACTTGTTCCAAAGGTTTCTTGAAGTTCGGTACAAATCCCAAATGATGACGCTGGGTCGAGATTTCACTTTATGGGCACGGAAATCTCTTGCCGACCGCTTCAAGTCACTGTCGAACAGGTCCACAAGAGGCATTCCCGGGTACAGATCATGCATGATGTGGGACAGAATGTGAACACTCCGTTCTGAATCGTCGATTAGGCACAGGCGGTCGGGCGTTGCCACGTCGGGGTTGTTCAGTGAGGAGAGAATCTTCTTCTTGATGGCCTTGCAGCCATATAATTGGAGCGACTTGTGCTTGTGTAGGTGATAATAAATCGAGTCGCCCGAAATATATTCGACCAGTGGCGCTTTCATCTTTTTCGCGCCGTTGCATTGCAGGTGGACAAAGGGGCGGTCGTTATGGTACAAGACGAAATGGCTCTTTCCGTGGGGTATGCCGTGAGGGGGCACGAACGACAACTGTTCGGACTGCTGTTGGCATATGTCTTCGATGGTTTCCATCAGCAACAACCCTTCATCGAAGATGCGCAGGTCAAACTTCTCCGTGTCGGGGTTGGGCCTGTGGTCGAGGCTCACGGTCAATTCATAGAGCGGGAAGTCGCCCACCATCATCAGATAGCTGGGATAGTGACGCCGAAATCCGCTTTTCCGTTCGTGCGGAGCGATGTAACGAATCGCGCAATCCGACAAACGGGGGCGTGGCAACGATTGACCATGGGGCAGAAGGGAAAAATCGAACCGATAGCACCCCGCAAATTCCTTGATGAAAGGGGTAAACTTCTTATTGGGAAGGACGTTCCCGAGGAGTATGAAATAGAGGCCGCAAGGAAGTTCCAAACCTCCCAGCTTGAATTCTAAAACATCTTTATATTCATCACCCCCTTTTACGACCCGGTGCCAGATGGGATTTCGCTCTCCTACCTTGTATATGCCTGCGAATATCTTGTTTTGTCCATAGGCGTCTATGGTTCCTATCATGTGCAATTCAAATTCAAAACCTTTTACCGAGGTTTCTCCCTCGTTGCAAATTATTTTGACAACCTCGTACTGCCGGTAGAAAAAAGGAGACATTATCGAAAAAAATTGGTAAGCCGGGTCCTTTTGTATAAAAGGAATCCGATAAGTGCCATCTTGACTTGCGTATTCGCACATTTTGAAGCCGCCCATGGTATCTTGTCTATTTATCGATCTGAGGTAATTTGATGGCCGAGGTTTATTCTCCGGGTTTTGCGATACAAACAAAGAGGCCGAACGCCTCTTTGCCCAACTCAAATGTCCCGGCCAGCGGCCCGATCGCGAGTTGTATTGCAAATATAATGATATTTTCTTATAAACAAATATTTTATGGCAAAAATGACTCCCGGGCCCTCCTGCACGGGAACCGGCACGATGTTGGTGCAGGAAGCGGTGTGCCGGGCGGACGCCAACGCATACAAGTGAAGCACCGATTTTCAAAAATCACAGGTGTGTGACCGTTGTAAATTGCTTCCCGAAATTGTATCTTTGTTCTACCGAATACAGCACTCGCAAGCCATGTTTATGCTTGCCACCCGTTGTAAATTGCTTTCAAAATTGTATCTTTGTTCTACCGAATACAGCTGCAACAACGACGAAGACAGTGTCTACATAGTTGTAAATTGCTTTCAAAATTGTATCTTTGTTCTACCGAATACAGCTCTCTTTGCGGTAAAACGAGATATAGATGGGTTGTAAATTGCTTTCAAAATTGTATCTTTGTTCTACCGAATACAGCCCCTCCGACGATTTGCGTAACTGGGGTAATGTTGTAAATTGCTTTCAAAATTGTATCTTTGTTCTACCGAATACAGCAGACAACGTAGGCACATCGACCACTGCGGGTTGTAAATTGCTTTCAAAATTGTATCTTTGTTCTACCGAATACAGCTTGGCTCTTCGCAAATTGCACCGTCAAGTCGTTGTAAATTGCTTTCAAAATTGTATCTTTGTTCTACCGAATACAGCACTGTATTCTTGCAGGTGTTACAAGTCCGAGTTGTAAATTGCTTTCAAAATTGTATCTTTGTTCTACCGAATACAGCGCAGAGTTCCAAAGAAAGATGATTTCCGGCGTTGTAAATTGCTTTCAAAATTGTATCTTTGTTCTACCGAATACAGCTAATTACCAAAAATATAATCTTTGTTTTGGTTGTAAATTGCTTTCAAAATTGTATCTTTGTTCTACCGAATACAGCGAAAACCACCAAGAGTAGACATTATTGCCTGTTGTAAATTGCTTTCAAAATTGTATCTTTGTTCTACCGAATACAGCTCACAAAACATGGGTATAGCGAACGCCGCTGTTGTAAATTGCTTTCAAAATTGTATCTTTGTTCTACCGAATACAGCAGACAATCATTACTTGACGCATACGACGCCGTTGTAAATTGCTTTCAAAATTGTATCTTTGTTCTACCGAATACAGCAATATGATTATACATGGGAAAAACTTTCTGTTGTAAATTGCTTTCAAAATTGTATCTTTGTTCTACCGAATACAGCCGATTCCTTTGCATTGATGTATGATATTATGTTGTAAATTGCTTTCAAAATTGTATCTTTGTTCTACCGAATACAGCTCATTGATGGAAGAGACGGACGAAAATGAGTTGTAAATTGCTTTCAAAATTGTATCTTTGTTCTACCGAATACAGCTTGTCGGCTCAGAACCTTCGGTATCAAGAGGTTGTAAATTGCTTTCAAAATTGTATCTTTGTTCTACCGAATACAGCTTCTTGCAACCATTTAATGGCAGCAGAATGTTGTAAATTGCTTTCAAAATTGTATCTTTGTTCTACCGAATACAGCCCCAGTTGGTAGCTTTACTTGATGGGTTTGTTGTAAATTGCTTTCAAAATTGTATCTTTGTTCTACCGAATACAGCTCAATACCAGATGTATCAAACCATTCTTGGGTTGTAAATTGCTTTCAAAATTGTATCTTTGTTCTACCGAATACAGCAATTAAAAGAGTTATTTGCCGTATGGAAGGTTGTAAATTGCTTTCAAAATTGTATCTTTGTTCTACCGAATACAGCAAAGTTCTTTTTCCTTGACCTCTTGCTCTCGTTGTAAATTGCTTTCAAAATTGTATCTTTGTTCTACCGAATACAGCGAAGAGACAGAATATGAAACTTTATACCAGTTGTAAATTGCTTTCAAAATTGTATCTTTGTTCTACCGAATACAGCAATGCCAATTAAGGGGCAATTGGGGATTTAGTTGTAAATTGCTTTCAAAATTGTATCTTTGTTCTACCGAATACAGCAGAATCCGGCAATACTGTTTGCGACATTACGTTGTAAATTGCTTTCAAAATTGTATCTTTGTTCTACCGAATACAGCCGGACGAAAACGAAGACTTGGAATATAAGAGTTGTAAATTGCTTTCAAAATTGTATCTTTGTTCTACCGAATACAGCAGCAATTAACTTTACTGTTTAATGCAAAGTGTTGTAAATTGCTTTCAAAATTGTATCTTTGTTCTACCGAATACAGCAAAGTTATGAATTTAATGTTCCACACGCAGGTTGTAAATTGCTTTCAAAATTGTATCTTTGTTCTACCGAATACAGCCTATCGCGTGCCTATATTGAGCCTCCATATGTTGTAAATTGCTTTCAAAATTGTATCTTTGTTCTACCGAATACAGCTTATGAGGTATTTATACCAATTATTTTCGAGTTGTAAATTGCTTTCAAAATTGTATCTTTGTTCTACCGAATACAGCTCGATGTGTATAGGACGTTATTTATCAGCTATTTGTGTAGTGATTTAGAAAAGAAAAAGTATTCGATAAAAAGAGACCTTCCCTCGGGGGAAAGTCTCTTTTTGTTTTCAGAAAAGTTCGAGTTGTTGCCCCGGGGCATTGGGGGGTATAACTCTTCGGGCCGAGAATATCTCCATCATGCCAAACTGTTTGTCGGTAATGCACAGTATGCCCACCTCGCCTTGCGGTGGGAGAAACATCTTTACCCGTTTTATATGCACCTCGGCATTTTCACGGCTGGGGCAGTGGCGCACATAAATGGAGAACTGAAACATGGTGAAGCCGTCGCGCAGAAGTTTCTTGCGGAAGTCGGCGTAGGCTTTCCGCTCTTTCTTGGTATCGGTCGGCAGGTCAAAAAACACAAGTACCCACATGATACGGTATTCGCTGAAACGGTCGAGTTCTCGGTTCACATTTCGGGGTAGATGATTTTACGGCATTCGCCCGAGAAGCATTTGTAGAGCGATGCGGTCGTTTGGGCTACGGCAATCATGAGCGGGCTGCGTTGCCCGCCTATGGTTACTTCGGTGGTGGGGAGTGTGAGCAGTCGGGTTTTGGCTGCGGTCGACAGGTGGTCGATCGCTGTCCGCTCGTCGAGCAGCCGGCATATCGTGTCGTCGACGTAGGGACGGTAAGGCTCCATAATGTCGTCGGCCAGGCAGTAGGCGTTGTAGCGGTTGTGGTGATGAATGCCCAGGGTGGGCAACAGCCCGCTGCCTACCAGCGACCGGGCTACGACGGCGCGCAGTATGGCATATCCGTAGTTGAGCAGGTTGTTGGGCGGCACTCCGTCGCGCTTGCGTCGGAAGGCGGGTATCTGCGGGAACAGGTTGGCCCAGTAATAGACGGCGGCACGGGCTTCGAGGTTGTCGGCATCGCCGCTGCGCACCTCGGTAACCCATCGCAGCATGTTGCGGTTTTCGACGCCGCGGCGGTGCAGGAGTGCAGCCTGATTGGCGATTTTTGCCTGTATGGTCTGTTGCCACAACTGCTTGCGCAGGGGGATTGAAGCCTCTATCTGGTCGCGGAAGCGTTCGTTCTGAGTGGCATTGCCGCACAGTGGGAGCATGAGGCCGGTGGGCAAGTGGCTGTCGTCGCAGGTGATGAGGGCGCAGTTGTTGTCGAGCAGGGCGGCGAGCAGGGCCTGGGTGATGGTGATGTGCCGGTGGTCGAGCAGCACCACCCCGATGTCTTCTACGGGAATGGTGCGCTCGGCACGCTGTTTCCAAGCTGAGGGTATCGAGCCGTTCTTCTCGACCTCGGGCAGGCGCAGCACCAGTTGGCCGTTTTGGAGGCTCAGGTAGGCCGGGTTTCCAAAGTAGAGGGTCTTCTTTATCATGCTTCGTCAATTTCGCCGGTGGAGGAGATGTGTACTTTGTGGGGATTCTGCGCATATAAAGCACCAATGCTTTGTATGAGTTTTAATTTCCCCATTTGTCTAGATAGCATTTCATTTTTTACTCCGTCGTATTTATCATCGACAGAAGTCTCGATGTGAAGACGGAAAGCGTAATTTTTCATGGCGAGTTTCTGTACCCGGTAGAGGTAGCGGCTCAGCAGGGCATGGTCACGGTTTTCCATGGCGTCGGCATAGAGGTCGTCGGGCATACCGAGTATAAACATTTCGTTCTGTTGCATCGAGAGTTGCAGTTGCCAGGTGGCGTCGGGCAGCTGTTGCATGAACTCCTCCGACAGTCCGTCGGGCAGTGAATCCCACACGGCATCGGGGTGTTCGATGACGACAGGCAGCCGATGTATCTTGCGCTCGACAGCGTGCCAGAAGGTAACAACATGCTCGTGCAGGTTGCCGTCGCGGTCGGCATAGATGGCGACGTGGTGGTTGTTGCCCGGCTTGACGAAACCGATGGCCTCTCCCGACGCATTGTATCGTACCGGGGCGACGGCTTTGAGGCCGGTAAAGCAGCGTACGGTGCGGATAGGAAATCCGTTGGTTGTGTACACGGGGGTGGCGAAAGCTTTTTTGGCGTTGCCTCCGTACTCGTCGAGCCGTTGTTGCAGGAGCCGCCGTATGCCGGCGTCGACCACGCTGCCCACCGTTTTGGCGTCGATGCCTTCGACGGGATATTTCAGGACATATTCTTCGCGGAAGGAGACCTTCCCTTTTTTGTTTTTGGTGTATTGCGATATTTCCCCGTAGATGCTTTGTTCGCTCAGGGCGCCACGGGGCACGACGATGCCTTCTTGTACCAAAATGCGCCGGCCTCCGCGGTAGATGTAGCGTTTCCCGGGGGTAGCTACCCGTTTGCCGGCTTTGAACGAGACGAGTATTTTCGCGACGGCGGCAGAGACTTCGGCGTGGGAGAAGTGGGGTTGCTGCTGTATGTAGCGTTCGAGCGACAACTCCTCGTCTTTGTGATTGGCAAGGGTGTTGATGCGTTGTATGTATCCCTGTCGGGTGCAGGCCACGGCCAGGGCGTCGATGGCGTGGTGCCGGTGGTCGAGCCGCTTGGTCCAATCTTTGATGCACTCCGTAGGTCGGTTGTTGATGGTGCGCATCTCGGTGAGGTTGCCGGCACGGTATCGCTCTATGTTGAGGTCGTGCAGGACCGTGTCCCACCCCCATACCCGGCGCAGGAAGGCGGTTACCGAGCCGCTGGTGGCATAGGCATGGTGGCATATCTCGTGCAGCATGGCGAGGGCTTTGCGCGAGATGTACTGGCTCTCGCGCATCTGCCGGTTGAGAAAGTCTTGTGGGATTTCCTTTTCAGGCATGAGCAGATACTTGTATTTATCTTTGGAGATTTCCTGCTTTTCGAGCATCTCTTTTATGCGCGAGAGATAATCTTGGAACTTCTCGTCGGGCAGACTGCTCATGTAGTCGTAGGCGGTGCGGTTGTTTTTCGCCTGGTTGCAGGCACGGCAGGCGCACACTTTGTTGTTGAAACTGTCGTCGAAGTAGAGCGAACGGGGAATGATGTGTTCGACCTCGGTGTCGTAGCCCGACAGGAAAGCTTTCAGGCTGATGTCTTTACCGCAGTAGATGCATCGGTGATGACTCTCCTCGTATAGCCGGTATTTCTGTATGCCGGTGCGTGTGGGGGTTACTCCCTCCTCGATGATTCGCTGTGCGGCTTTTTCGTTCTCTTTTTGGCGGTTCAGATTGTTTTTGTAAGTTTTTTCCCGTATTTCCCGGCTCTGTTGCAGTTCCCGGGCCAGCTCTACGCGTATTTCGTCGAAAGGCCCGTATCGGTCGACGAGAGCGTTGACGACGTTGACCATCTGGTTGAGAATCTTCTCGACGATGGGCTGGCGCAGTTCGCCTTTGGACAGAGGCGCCAGGTGTGTCGACAACTCCCGGGCCAGGTTCTCTTCGCGGGTGAGCGACCGGCTGTGATTGTAGCCGGCCATGAAACAGGCATCGGAGTAGACATAGCCTTGCCGCAGGTAGGGCAGTATGCGGCGCATGGCAAGACTCGACAGGTTGCCGTAGCCGGCTTTGGTAAAATCGAGTTTTATCAGCTCTCCGCGTATGGCGGCGTCGTCGATGTGAAATTTCTTTTCCAAGATGCGGTCGAGGGTATCGATGTCGCTCACCGAGTAGAGCGTGTGCCAAAGCTGGTACAGGGGCTCTTGCTCGAAGGCCGGGTCGACGACGAGTTGCGAGGCTATTTCGCCGGTGTCGGGGTCGGCCATCTCTACCGTGCGGATATGCAGGTCGAAGCGCAGCAATGCTTCGGCATCGGGGTGGGTTTTCAGAATCTTTTGCAGGGCGACGACCGTGGTGTTGCCTTGCAGACCGGCCTTCATCGACTCGCCGGCCCACCAGCCGTCGCGTTTGGTGATGCCCAGTATCTTTTGCAGGTCGGTAAGTTTCAACTTCTCGTTGTTGTTCATGTGCGAGAAGATGGCTTGTCGCTGTGCCGGGGTTATTTCCAAGGTTTCCCGTCCGCGTTGCAGCGTGAGGTGGTTGATGCTCTCCCATATCTTGCAGATCTGGAAGAGCGGCGAACTTTTAGGGGCGACTTTTACCGGTCGGGATTTTGTCGAGCCGTCGGGCAATGTATAGACCATCTGTGCCAGGGTGCATTTGCCCACCAGGTGCTTGCACGATTTCAGGGGACGCTGGTAGTATATGATGCGGTTGCGCAGGTTGTCGATGTGCTCGTCGGTGAGTGTGTCGTGGTAGTGGCGCTGGCAGGCCATGATGCGGTCAAACTCTTCGATGTAGGCTTGTCGGGGATAGACCCTGTCTTTGCAGCGATAAGTGGGGTCGGCTTTCAGTTCGGCGTGGAATTTCTGTCCGATGGTGAGGCCGCACTCCTGCAACTCTTTGTAGCGGTCGCTCACGGCCGAGAGATATGCCGAGCTTTTCTTGTCCTGAAAATCGGCCTTCCCCGATTTGTATCCGCGTTTCTGGTTGAGGTGGTAAAGCACCCTTCCCAACTCGGGGAGGCTTATGTTCTCTGTTACCGCTTTGGCCCGCAGAGCCCACAACTCCTGCCGGGGAAGTTTTATGAGGGTCTCATCTGGGGTCATGCCCAGCATGTGCAGGTATTGTGTGAGTGCTTGCCGACGTAGCTGGCGGCGGTCGTATCCCTTTCTTTGGGTGCGGATAGCCGTCCGGTCGGCATTCTTGGTAATGCTTTTTCCTTGGGTAAATTGGGTGGCATCGTCGACCGACAGGGGTATGATGCGGGAGCCTAATCCCATAATGACACGGTTGTTTTCGTCTTCTTTGATAACGGCCCACCCGATACTGCCAGAGCCGAGGTCCAGTCCTAATATGTTTTTCATGGTTTTTATTGATAAATATTCTTCTCAAATATATCGAGAATAGCGTGAAATACAAAATTTTAGTTCCATTTATTTGGAGATATGGACAAATAGATGTATATTTGAGAACAATTTTGAAGCAATTCACAATAAGGATTATTCCGTTGTGAAAACATTTTGAGTGGGGGCGCTGCTTGCAGTGCCCTCGCTTTTTGTGGGGACGGCCACTCTTAATATTTGATAAATCCGTGGGGTTTGGGGTATGAAATGTCACAATTTTTTCTTTTCTTTAAAGAAAAAAGTTCGCTTATGAATTTTCGGCGTTTTTCTTGGATTCTGACGTTACTTGTTATTTCGTCCTTGTCGGCTTCGGCACAGTCGGCTTTTCCCGACAGTGTGCTGTCGGCCATGGCCCGACTGGTCGAGGCGTATAATCACTTCGGTCGCTATAATGTGCAGGAGAAGGTCTATCTGCACTTCGACAACACGGGTTATTTTCTCGGTGAGACCATGTGGTTCAAGGCTTATGTGGTGGCGGCGCCCCAGTTGCGTCCTACCGAGATGAGCCGGGTGCTCTATGTCGAGCTGCTGACCCCCGAAGGGCGCGTTGTCGAGACCAAGAAGCTGAAAATTGTCGATGGCAAGTGCCACGGTGAGTTCCTGCTCGCCGGGTCGACGCTCATCGGCGGATTCTATGAGGTGCGGGCCTATACACGGGCCATGCTCAACTGGGAAGGTACGGTATTTTCGCGGGTCTTTCCCGTTTTTGACCGTCCGGAGACAGACGGCGAGTATAACCACAGAATCACCCAGTATGCCCGTTCGTTCAGGCTTCCCAACTATCGTGCGAAGCAGTCCGGCATGGACGACCTCAACCTCTCGTTCTATCCCGAGGGAGGCGTGCTGGTAGAGGGGCTGCCCTCGGTGGTTGCCTTCAAGGCGACCGACAAGCTGGGGCGGGGCGTGGCTCTCTCGGGCGGCGTTTACGACAGCAATGACCGTGTGCTGACGACGTTTACCACGCAACACAACGGCATGGGACGTTTTGTCGTCACTCCCGGCAACGAGCCCTGTAACGTGAAGATTTCCGATGGCCGTTCGCAGAAACAGTTTACCTTGCCGGCAGCCAAGCCCCAAGGATATACGATGACGGTCGATAACCTGAATGGCGAAGAGATGTCGCTCACCCTGCGCCGCAGTGCCGCGGTCGAGGGGGAGTTTGTGGGACTGATGGTGGCTTGCCGCGGACTGGCGCATACGTTTGAGCTGGTCGACATGCGGCGCGACACGCTCGTGTCGCTCGCGCTCCCGAAGGCGAATTTCCAGCCCGGGGTACAACAAATCACCCTTTTCACCTCGCAGGGCGAAGTCCTGGCCGAGCGGCTGGCCTTCCACCGGGGCGACCGGCAAATCGTCATTACGGTCGATTCGCTGAAACCTCTTTATGCTCCGATGGAGCGCGTGAACCTCGGTTTTACGATGAGCGACGAGCGAGGCAATCCCGTCGAGGGCGACTTCTCCCTGTCGGTGCGCGATTATGCCACCGAGGTGCCCACCTATTACCAGAGCCAGGTGGTGAGCAATCTCCTGTTGGAGTCGGACCTCAAAGGCTACATCGAAGACATTCCCTACTATTTCGAGGCCGACGACCGCCGCCATCGCGAAGACCTCGACCTGCTCATGCTGGTGCAGGGCTGGCGCCGCTACGAGTGGCGCCAGCAGGCCGGAGTGGAACCTTTCGAGCCTGAGCATTTTGTCGAGGAAGGTATCGTGGTCAAGGGAAATGTATACGATTACCACCTTTTCGGGGCAAAAGCCAAGGCCGGCGTAGAGGTATCGGTGTGGATCTATTCGCCCGTAACCAGTCGGCATGGAAAAGCCTTTACCGATGAGGACGGCGGATTTGTTTTCCTCTCCGACAGCGATATATGGGAAAGCAGTAACCTGGTGCTGCAAACCCAAATAACAAATCGTCGGGGCAAGAAAAAGAACAAACCCTATGGCATAGAGCTCGACCGGAGTTTCTCGCCTCCCGCCTTGGCCTATCCGCCGCTGATGACGACGCTGCCCGATACGGTGATGAACCCGCTCGAAGAGATTCAGGTGAGATCCTTCCCTGTCGATACCGTCGACAATAGCGACCTTGATGATGATGCTATCGTGTATCAACTCTCCGAGGTCGACGTGAATGCCTTGCGTGTGCGGGGGCTTGACCGTCGCGCGTCTGTCGAATATGTCGTTGCGGAGGAAGAAGACAAACTCATCGACTCGCAGGTGCGCCACTATACCGATGATTTCCCGGCTTTCCTCGAACAGATAAATCCGTTTTTCACCATTTCGTATGAATGGTCCAAAGACGGCTACACGGCAACTCCCCAGTATTGGTACAAAGGCAAAAGAGCCTACTTCGCTTTTTATCAGTACGGGAGTGACGGATATTATTATTTCGATAAGGATTATTGGGACTTGGACAAGATTTCGCTCGATGACGTGAAGAAGATGGAGATTGTCGAGCATGCCACAAACGTGGCGATTCGTCTGTATGCCTATCCGCCCCAAGAGCGCAAGAACTATAAAAAAGGGTATCGGGCCACGACGTTGCAGGGATACTCCGTCCCGAAAGAATTTTTCCATGTCGATTACGGTGTGGGTGTTTTGCCCGACGAGAGCGACTTCCGCCGCACCCTTTATTGGGACCCTGACGTGAAGACCGACTCGACGGGCCGTGCCTGGGTATCGTTCTACAACAACAGTTCCGAGACCCGTCTGAGAATCTCGGCCGAGACCCTTTCGTCCGACGGCGTGCCCGGCTGCTGCGAGTGAGCGGTGGCCCCATGGCGCCGCTTCTGTGGACAGTAGTTCTGCTTTTCAATGACAACCGAGCAAAGAAATGATTACTTTTGCGGCATGAAACCTGTGATTCATCTCGAAGTGCCGGGCGATGCCCGGGAGGTGCTGCTGCACTGCTGTTGCGCGCCGTGTTCGTCGGCGATTGTCGAGTGCCTGCTCGACAACGGGGTGCGCCCCACCCTCTTTTTCTGCAACCCCAACATCTATCCGCGCGAGGAGTATGAGCGGCGCAAGACCGAGTGCATACGTCATGCCCGGCGGCTGGGGCTCGATTTTGTCGACGACGACTACGACCACGACGGTTGGGTGGCCGAGATGTGCGGTCTCGAAGGGGAACCCGAGCGGGGAGCCCGCTGTCTGCGTTGTTTTACCACCCGTCTGCGTCGGGCGGCCCGATATGCGGCCGACCACGGGTTCGCGCTCTTTACGACGACCCTGGCTTCGTCGCGCTGGAAAGACCTGAACCAAATCAACATGGTTGGCCGCGTGGCGGCCGGCGAGGTGCCGGGCGTCGTGTTCTGGGAGCAGAACTGGCGCCGGGGCGGTTTGCAGGAGCGGCGTCGCGAGTTGATTGCCGCCTATGACTTCTACAATCAGACCTATTGCGGCTGCGAATACAGCATGCGCAGCGCGGCGGAGCATCACCCGACAATCTCACCCGACAAGAAGTAATCTCTCCCGTTTTATTACAATAAGAAGATGAGCCGAAATAGGAATTTTTCGGCTCATCTTCTTCTTATTGTGTGGAAGGAATGTCGGGAGGGTTGCGGCCGGGGAGGTCTCAAATTCGGGACCGCCGCGACCCCTGTCTCCTGTGCGGAGGCACGCCGTTCCCGCTTTTACAACCGGCGGTATCCGTAGGTGGCATTGCCTTGCAACTCTTCTTCGATGCGCAGCAGGCGGTTGTACTTGGCCAGCCGGTCGGTGCGCGAGAGCGAACCGGTTTTTATTTGTCCCGCGTTGGTGGCGACGGCGATGTCGGCGATGGTGGTGTCTTCGGTCTCGCCCGAGCGGTGAGAGATGACCGCGTTATAGCCGTTGCGCTGTGCCATCTCCACGGCGCGCAAGGTCTCGGTGAGCGTGCCTATCTGGTTTACCTTCACGAGAATGGCGTTGCCGCAATGCTCGCGTATGCCGCGTTCGAGATAGGTGACGTTGGTGACAAACAGGTCGTCGCCCACCAGTTGGCAGCGGTCGCCGATGAGGCCGGTGAGGAGTTGCCAGCCTTTCCAGTCGTTCTCGCTCATGCCATCTTCGATGGAGTCGATGGGGTAGTGTGAGATGAGCGTGTGCAGGTATTCGGCCTGTTCTTGCGGGGTGCGTTTGGCGCCCTTCTTGCCTTCGAAGCGCGTGTAGTCGTAGACCCCGTCGTGGTAAAATTCTGTCGCGGCACAGTCGAGGGCCAACTTCATGTCGGTGCCGGGACGGTATCCGGCGCGCTCTATGGCGTCCAGGATTGTTTCGATGGCATCTTCGGTACTCCGGAATGCCGGGGCGAATCCGCCTTCATCGCCTACGGCCGTGCTCAGACCGCGGTCGTGGAGCGTCGATTTCAGCGCGTGGAAGGTCTCGGCTCCCATGCGCACCCCCTCGCGCAAGGTCGGGGCTCCGACCGGCCTTATCATAAACTCCTGAAAGGCGATGGGGGCGTCGGAGTGGGAGCCCCCGTTGACGATGTTCATCATGGGTACCGGCAGCACATGGCTGTCGATGCCTCCGATGTAGGCATAGAGCGGACGTCCGCAGGCTGCGGCTGCAGCACGGGCTGTGGCCAGTGAAACGCCCAATATGGCGTTGGCACCCAGTCGCGATTTGTTGGGGGTGCCGTCGAGCTCGACCATGCGCTGGTCGATACCCATTTGGTCGAAGAGGCAACACCCTTCGAGGGCATCGGCAATCTCTCCGTTGACGTTGGCCACGGCCTGTTCCACCCCTTTCCCTCCGTAACGGCGGTTGTCTCCGTCGCGCAGTTCGAGGGCTTCGTTGCTGCCGGTCGAAGCTCCTGAGGGCACCGATGCACGCCCCATCACCCCATTTTCGCCATACACCTCGACCTCGACGGTCGGGTTTCCCCGGGAATCGAGTATTTCCCGGCTCTTGATTTTTTGGATTTTCATGACATAAAAAATTTATCGCTTACCGATATAACAGTCGGCGCCCCCGAATGTTTGTTCCCGGCAGTGAAGTTGAGGGGTGTTGTGCCCTTTGGCGACCGAGCTTTCTCCTCTTGGCAGAAATAAAAAGGGCTGTGCTTTGTAGCACAGCCCTCGGTATGGGGAATCTCTTTTATCAGAGTTTCGGGCCGGCAGCCACGAGAGCTTTTCCGGCTTCGTTTCCGGTGAATTTGGCGAAGTTCTTGATGAAGCGTCCGGCCAAATCCTGAGCTTTAACGTCCCAATCCGATGCGTTGGCATAGGTGTCGCGCGGGTCGAGGATTTTGGGGTCAACACCCGGCAATTCGGTGGGTACGGTGAAGTCGAAGTAGGGAATCGTTTTGGTCGGAGCCTTTTCGATGGAACCGTCGAGGATAGCGTCGATGATACCGCGGGTGTCGCGAATCGAGATACGTTTCCCGGTACCGTTCCAGCCGGTGTTCACGAGGTAAGCCTTGGCACCGGTCATGTTCATCTTCTTCACGAGTTCTTCGGCATATTTGGTGGGGTGCAGCGAAAGGAAGGCGGCACCGAAGCAAGCCGAGAAGGTGGGGGTAGGCTCGGTGATACCACGCTCGGTACCGGCCAGTTTGGCGGTGAAGCCCGAGAGGAAGTAGTATTGAGCTTGTTCGGGAGTCAGAATCGAAACGGGGGGCAGTACGCCGAAGGCATCGGCCGAGAGGAAGATGACTTGTTTGGCGTGCGGGCCTTTCGATACGGGCTTAACGATGTTTTCGATGTGGTAGATGGGGTAGGAAACGCGGGTGTTCTCGGTTACGCTCTTGTCGGCGAAATCGATTTTGCCGTTGGCATCGACCGTAACGTTTTCGAGGAGGGCGTCACGTTTGATGGCGTTGTAGATATCGGGCTCGCTCTCTTTGTCGAGGTTGATGACCTTGGCATAGCAACCGCCTTCGTAGTTGAACACGCCTTCGTTGTCCCAGCCGTGCTCGTCGTCGCCGATGAGTTTACGTTTGGGGTCGGTCGAAAGAGTGGTTTTACCGGTTCCCGAGAGACCGAAGAAGATGGCCGAGCTCTTCTCTTCCATGTCGGTGTTGGCCGAGCAGTGCATCGAGGCGATGCCGCGCAGGGGGTTGAAGTAGTTCATCATCGAGAACATGCCTTTCTTCATTTCGCCGCCGTACCAGGTGTTGAGGATTACCTGCTCTTTGGTGGTGAGGTTGAAGACAACGGCGGTCTCGGAGTTGAGGCCGAGTTCTTTATAGTTCTCTACTTTGGCTTTCGATGCGTTGTAAACAACGAAATCGGGCTCGAAGTTTTCCAACTCTTCTTTGGCGGGACGGATAAACATGTTGGTCACGAAGTGAGCCTGCCATGCTACTTCCATGATGAAGCGCACTTTCAGGCGGGTAGCTTCGTTGGCGCCGCAATAGCAGTCTACCACATAGAGTTTTTTGTTGGAGAGTTCTTTTACGGCGAGTTCTTTCAGGGTAGCCCAAGCCTTTTCGGTAACGGGTTTGTTGTCGTTTTTGTATTCGTCAGACGTCCACCAAACGGTATTTTTGCTGGTTTCGTCCATAACGAGGAATTTGTCTTTGGGCGAACGTCCGGTGTAGATACCGGTCATTACGTTTACTGCGCCCAGTTCGGTAACCTGTCCTTTTTCATAACCTTCAAGACCCGGTTTGGTCTCTTCGGCGAAAAGTTCGTCATACGAAGGGTTGTGGATAATCTCTTTTACACCTTCAATTCCATACTTTGTTAAGTCCAATTTCATTGCTGTTAAAATTAATTTGACCTATGAAAATTTTAAATTCGATTTCTTTCTTCTAAATCGGCTACAAAGGTAATCTATTTTCCAATACGGAATCGTCATATTAAGGAAATTTTTCTCTAATCAAGGATATTTTTTGTTTTTGTTGTCACGAATTGCTCTCTTTACCTGCCAAAATCCGCCTCCTTTCGGGGGCGACAATCGCCTGTCGCGTCTCCTTGCCCGAGGCGGGCTGTGTGAAACTTTGTGAGCCGATGGTGGGGATACGATACTTTTTTTGTACATTCGCCCCCCTTATGAACAAAGTCGCTTTCTGGATAAAAAACGCGCGGCACATCTCCTTGCCGCAGAGTCTCCTGCCTGCACTTTTGGCCGTGAGTATGTCGTGGATCCATGAGTCGTTTTCGTGGGGGCTCTCCTGTGTCGCTTTATTTGGTGTGATATGCGTGCACCTGGGCATGAATCTTCTCGACGATTATTTCGATTACCGGGAGGGGAGCGGGGAAAAACGCCTCCGATTGGCGGCCGACGGCGTACGGGCCCGGGTGGCGAAGTACCCCTATCTTACCTTGGGGCTGGCTTCGGTGAGGGAGCTCGTGGGAGCCATTGCCGTATTCTTTGCTTGTGCTGTTGCCGCGGGAGTGGTCATCGTGGCCATGCGGGGCGAAACGCCCCTTGTCATTGCTTTGATTGCGGCGGTTTTGGGCATCTCTTATTCGGGAAAGCCTTTACAGTTGGGCTATTACGGATATGGCGAATTGCTCATCGGGCTCATCTTTGGCCCGCTCCTCATGGCCGGCATGCAATGTGCCGCATGTGGTGTCGTCGATGTCGAGCTCGTGTTGGTAGGTGTGGCCGTGGGCTTTTTGGTGACCAATATCCTCTATTCGCATTCGGTGCTCGACCTGCAAGCCGATACCCGCATGGGAAAGACGACCTTGGCCGCGTTGTTGAAGACCCCCCGGGCTCGCCGAGTCGCATCGGCGGTCTTCAACTTCTTTCCCTTTGTGCTGGTGCTGGCCGGCGTGGCGGCGGGCGTCCTGCCGTGGGCATACCTTTGCGTCCTTCTCCTGTTGCCGATGGCCGTTACCCTGTGGCGCTCGATTTGCCGTTTCACGGCCGGCCGTCACGACGCTCTGCGACTGCGCTGGTGGTATGGTCCCATGGGGCGTTTCGATGCCTATCGTGCAGCCGGCATCGACTGGTTTATGTACCGCTGGCTGATGGCTCGTAACCTGATTTCTTTTTTCGCGTTGCTTCTGTTGCTTGCAAATGTAATTCTTCAAATAACCGCTTGATGATGAAACTCTCGCAGATGTTCTATTTGGCCCGGTGGTTTTTCGGCGCCAGGTTCTTGGGCCGGAAACGGCCGTTGCAAACCGTGCTTTTCATTACCGACCGTTGCAACCTGGCGTGCAAGCACTGCTCGGTCTATGCCCGTTCCAATCCGCACACCATGTCCTATGAGGAAGTGCGTCGCGAATTGGAATATGCCTACGGTTTGGGTTCCCGTTTTGTCGACTTCGAGGGGGGCGAGGTGATGTTGTGGCGCGATGGCGATTATCGCATCAACGACCTTCTCGACCTGGCCCGTGAGGTGGGCTTTTTCTCGGCCACGATTACCACCAATGCCCAGTTGCCTTTCGCCGGTGTGCGGGCCGACAGCATTTGGGTGAGTCTCGACGGGTATGGCAAATATCATGAGATGATACGCGGCGAGGGCACTTTTGCCCGTCTCGAAAAAAATATCGCGGCCTGCGGTCACCCGCATCTGAGCGTGAACATGGTGGTGAACAAGTACAACTGGGAGTCGGTTGCCGACACGATACGCTATGTCAAGGAGAATCCCGCCATAGAGAGCATCTCCATCAATTTCTATACCCCTTTCCCCGACGCCGAGAATCTCATGATTACGCAGGCACAGCGCGAGGCCGTCATCGACACCGTCATCGCCATGAAGCGGCAGGGTTATCCTGTCATGAACTCGGTCTCGGGCCTGCGGCTGATGAAGCACAACCGCTTCAAGCGGCGTTGCTGGGTGACCAACTTTATCTATGCCGACCATCGGCGCGCGAACTGTGCCGGCGAAGAACTCGGCATTTGCGACGATTGCGGGCTCTGCATGGCCGGCGAGATGAACGCCGTCTTCAACCTGCGTCCCGATACGGTCTTGGCCGGGCTCAAACTTCGCTTGTGACCCGAGCAAGGGTGTCTGCTTGATTCAGGAAATCGAGGCTTGGACGTCCGGCATCTGTCGCTTTGTACTTTGGCCTTCACTTTTTAAATTTTATTAGGTTTTTTGACATTATGTTTGCTTTTTTTGCTATTTTTGCCAGCCTAAAATAATGTATGCATGGAACCCATAACGATTCGTGAAATAACGGGACGTCGCGCCCTGAAAAAATATGTGCAGTTCAATATCGACCTCTATAAAAACAATCCCTACAAGGTTCCACCGTTGATTGTCGATGAACTCGATACTTTTACACCGGCCAAGAATCCGGCCTACGATTTTTGCGAAGCGGTGCATTACATGGCCTATGAAGGAAAGAAACCGGTGGGTCGCATAACGGGTATCATCAATCACAACCTCAATAAGAATACCGGAAAGTCCGAAGCCCGTTTCGGCTTTGTCGATTTTGTCGACGATGCCCGTGTGAGCGATGCCCTTTTCGATGCCGTGGAGGCGTGGGCGCGCGGCAAAGGCATGAATCGGCTGGTGGGCCCGCTGGGATTTACCGACATGGACCCCGAAGGGCTGCTCGTCGAGGGATATGACCAGTTGGGTACCATGGTGACCATCTACAACTATCCCTACTATGTCGACCACATCGAGCGCCGCGGTTTCACCCCCGAATGCGAATGGGTGGAGTTCAAGCTCACGGTTCCCCCTACCATGTCGGAAAAGCATGCCCGCATTGCCGAAATCGTGCGCCAGAAATATCATCTGCGCAGCATCATCAAGGAATATACCAATATCCATAAGTTGGCCCGCGATTATGGCCGCCAGATTTTCGAGCTCATCAACGAGGCTTACAAGAACCTGTATGGTTACTCGACGCTCACGCCCCGGCAAATCGAGCACTATGTGAAGATGTATATCCCGATTGTGAGCCTTAAACACCTCTCGCTCATCGTCAACGAGAAAGACGAGTTGATAGGTGTGGGCATTGCCATGCCCTCGATGAGCCGGGCATTGCAGAAGGCCAAAGGCCGCTTGTTCCCCTTCGGATTTATCCATCTGCTCAAAGCCATGAAAGGGAAGAACGACATTGTCGATTTGCTCTTGGTGGCCATACACCCCAACTATCAGAACCTGGGAGCCAATGCCCTGCTCTTCGACGATATTCTGCCCAACTTTATCAAGGACGGCTTCAAATATGCCGAGAGTAATCCCGAAATTGTCACCAACAACAAGGTGCAACAACAGTGGCAATATTTTGAGCAGCAGCAGCACAAGCGCCGCCGTGCTTATGCCAAGGATATTTAGCGGCCTGCCCTATGTTGATGCCTACATTCGTACAGATTCTCGATTTTATCGGGACATTTGCCTTTGCCATCAGTGGCATACGGTTGGCCTCGGCCAAGCGGTTCGACTGGTTTGGCGCTTATGTCGTGGGGTTTGTCACGGCCATTGGCGGCGGTACGATACGCGACCTGTTGCTCGATGTTACACCGGCGTGGATGGAGAATCCCATGTATCTCATCTGTACGGCGTTGGCGTTGGTGTGGGTCATTGTCTTTGAAAAACGGCTGGTGCGTCTCGACATCACGTTCTTTATTTTCGATACCATCGGTTTGGCCCTCTTCACGGTGGTCGGCGTGGGCAAGAGCCTCACGGCCGGTTACCCGTTTTGGGTGGCGATTATCATGGGCAGCATCACCGGCGCTGCCGGAGGTGTGTTGCGCGACGTGTTTATCAATGAAATCCCGCTGATTTTCCGAAAGGAGATTTATGCCATGGCCTGTGTCGTGGGCGGGGTGTTTTACTGGCTCTTCGACCTGTTGGGCATGGAACCTTATATCTGCCAGATTGTGGGCGGTGTCGGGGTCTTTGTCACCCGCATTCTCGCGGTGAAGTACCAGATATGTCTTCCTGTCCTCTCGGGCGAAACCGGCGGCGAAGACAGGAAGGAAAACTGACTCTCGTCACCCTCTCCCTCTGTCCCGACACCCTTGCCGGATCGGGCACAAGGCCGCATCTTCCCCTTTTTTATTCCGACGTTTTTGCGCGGTCGGCATCGAGTCGTGTAGCCAAATCCGCACGCCAGTCGCTCCCGTTTGCCGGACAGAAGGTCTGGAACCCCAATTCTTCCCCTCGCGCTATGTTCGACGCGCCGTCGTCGACAAAGAGCGCCTCTTCGGGACGCAGTCCTTCGGCTGTGATGAGGTGCTTGAAGATTTCGGGAGCCGGTTTGGTGTACCCTATTTGGTAGGAGAGGTAGAGGCGGTCGGCGTAGTCGGTGAGCGATTTTCCCGAGGGAGAGAAGTCGGCGCTGCAAGCCCAAGACATCACATAGGGGTTGGTGTTGCTCAGGATAAGTATGCGATACCGCTTTTTCAGTGTTTCGAGATAATCGAGAATGGCGGTCGGCACCTCGACAAAAAATCCCAGCCAAGCGCTCTTGACCTCTTCAAACGTCAGTTCCCGGCCGCAGAGACGACCCAGTTCGGCACGGAAACCGGCCTCATCGAGCTTGCCCTCTTCCAGTTCCTGAAAGATGCCCGACTGGTGGTACTTGTCGAGTCGAGTGTCGGCGTCGGTGAGTCCTAAGCGGGCAAAGGCCGCTACGGCATTTTCGCGGCTGAGGGTGGCGATGACGCCTCCGAAATCGAAAATAAGAGTTTTTATCATACGGCGTGTGGAGGGGTTCTGAAATTGTATTTGTCGAAAAACGGTTTTTACCCGGCAAAGATACGTCCGATTTTTTGTTTATGCCACGGCCGGCCCGTTTTCTTCGGCCGAATGCCTTTCTTGTGCCTCCATTCCCGACGCAATCGGGGACCCAAGCCCCCCTTTATGATGTCTCGGCTCCCGCGAATTTTTTATCTTTATCGCGGACGTTCCCTTTTCCCCGGCGTGGGAAAGAGCATATCGGGCACGAGTAATATAGCCTTGACCCGATAATCTCTCCTGCCAAAAGTTGCAGGCAAGACCTCTATCGCTTACCTTTGTACGGGCAATCCTGCGATACTATACCCTTGGTACGGACGTCCTTGTCGGGTTGTCGTTTATTTTTTTTGAACACACTGCATTATGACAGAAATAGAAATTTGGGCGTTGGCCGTAGGGCTGGCGATGGATTGTTTTGTCGTGTCGATTACGAGCGGAATCATTTGGGGAAAACTCCGATGGAAACCCATGTTGACGATGGCTTTCTTTTTCGGTCTGTTTCAAGCCCTCAATCCCTTTCTCGGCTGGTTGGGAACCCGTTATTTCCGTCACTTGATAGAGAGTGTCGACCACTGGATAGCCTTCGGGATACTGGCTTTCCTGGGCATACGCATGATTGTCGAGTCGTTCAAGGCCGAAGACGAAAAGCATTTCGACCCGGCCAGCCTCAAAGTGATACTCATGATGGCCGTCGCCACCAGCATCGACGCCTTGGCCGTGGGCATATCGTTTGTGTGTGTGGGCATGAGCGACTGGCGCGACCTGCCCTATCCGTTGGGCGTCATCGGGCTGGTGTCGTTCCTGCTTTCGCTTGTCGGCGTTTCTATCGGGGTGAAGTGCGGCAGTTATGCCCGGAAAATCCATGCCGACCTGCTCGGCGGCATCATACTCTTCGCCATCGGCCTCAAAGTCCTCATCGAGCACCTCTCGGCCTGATTGTCGTCCGTTTGTGTGAGTGGAAGAGTTATTCTTCCCCCGAGAAGGATATTGGGTGGCGTTTCTCATTTTGGATAGTTCCTGTCCCCAATTTATGTTATTCCTTAAAAAACTATTATCATGAAAACATTTACCCAAGAAAACCTCTATTGGATACATGAACCTCGACGCTACTCTATCTCAGATGCGCTCATTACGATAGAGACCGAACCTCATACCGACCTTTGGCAGCGGACCTATTACGGATTCCGGAACGACAATGCTCCCGTGTTGCAGATGAAGACGACACAGAAATATTTCTCGTTTACGGTCAAGACGGTTTTCAATGCCTCTGTCCTGTTCGACCAGTGCGGCATTGCCGTCTACTTGGATAGCGATAACTGGATAAAAGCCTCGGTCGAGTACGAAAACGACCGCTTCCAGCGGCTTGGCAGCGTGGTGACCAATAACGGTTATTCCGACTGGGCGACGCAAGATATTCCCGCTTCGATACATGAAATATGGTATCGCCTGAGTCGCCGCGAAAGCGATTATTATATCGAAACGAGCCTCGACGGTATCTATTTCAAGCAGATGCGTGTGTGCCATTTGTTTCATGGCGATGGAGAAATCTCGTTTGGAATCTATGCTGCCAGTCCCTCACAGCACACATTTACGGCCGAGTTTACCCACATGGAAGTGGGAGAATGTACCTGGAAGGCTTGGCAATAGAGCCTACATATCTGTGCTTGAAGAGCCGCTTTTTCTATCCCATTTCTGGGCATTGTGTGGGAGTCTGCCTTGATGTGAAGGATAAGGAGAGAAGGACTGGTAAGAATAAAAAAATCGGCTAAGTATTGTATTCAATATCTTAGCCGATTTGTCGTACCCAGAGCCGGTACAAGGCATAGAAATCATAGGAAAATAAAAGAATTTATCTTCCTTATTATCAGCCATTTGTATATTTCTTATTTTCTCCATTTTTGCCATATTTTGCCCATTTTTCGTCATTAAGTACACTTTTAGTACACTTTGAAATTCCATTTTCTTTTGTACCTTTGCAATATC
>UQOX01000025.1 GCA_900542765.1 uncultured Porphyromonadaceae bacterium
CGACGATGCCAGCTTCACCGTTAAAGACAATACCACCAACGAAGCTATCAACATCGCGGCTGCCACGGCAACCAAGAAAGATGCCGGCAGTGCTGTCATCGAAGAAAGTGCCGACAACACTTCGGTACTCATCTATGCACAGGACGGGGTTATCTATGTAAAGGCCGCCCAAACGGTAAAAGTAGAAGTTTACAGCCTCAGCGGTGCACTCATGAGCCAAGGTGCCTCCGACGCAGCTATCACCTTGCCTCGCGGCATGTATCTTGTAAAAGCCGGTAACCAGGTACAACGCGTTATCCTCTAATCGGGACGTTCACACGATTCCTTTATAGGAACGAAATATCTCCGCCGCCGCAGGATTCTGCGGCGGCGGTTTTTTATGCCGATTATTGAATACCGGGTGCAGAGCCATGAAAACAAAAGCCCGATAAACAACAGTTTATCGGGCTTTTGTACTCGAAGCGGGACTCGAACCCGCACAGCCGCAATGGCCAAAGGATTTTAAGTCCTTCGTGTCTACCATTCCACCATTCGAGCTTCCTTGCGGAAACCGGTTTGTGTTCCGGCCCGGAAATCCTGAGGTCGCGGCAGCCGGCTTTTGTCGTGCCTTTGCGGCCTTTGAAGTTTTCCGCCGGCAAAGATAGTGCTTATTCGCGAAAAAACAATATGGCTCTTTTGAGATTTTTTGCCTTGCGCGGCATTGAAGGCGATGGGGCACTCCGGCTTTGCCGGTGCGGGGCGACGTGTTTGTGTGTCCCGACCGCTCCTTTGTCTTGGGTGTAGGGCTCAAACAAGGAATGTCTTGTGGCGTTTTTTGATATTGGTTTGAGGGTCCGGTTCTATCCCGAAAGTTGGCGTTTGCCGGTTGTCTTTATAGATATTCACCCCTTTGGCGGGGGCGGCCGAGGCTGATGAGGAAAGGCTCTCCTTGTTCGTTAGTGCTTATTTCCTGTTCATTCGGTCGGATTGGTAATTTTTAAACACTAAAAATTTGGAGATATTAAACGTGTAATTTAATTTTGCGATTAAATCAATCGATTAATTTATTTGACAGATAATGAAAAACGAAGAAACAAATACCGAGCAGGCTATACTCAAAGCCGCTGAGGAGCTTTTCCTCGAACAGGGATTTGAGCAGACCACGACCAAGCAGATTGCGCAACGTGCCGGGTGCAACCAGGCTCTGCTGCATTATTATTACCGCACCAAGGACAACCTTTTTGTGCAAATCTTCGAAGAGAAGGCAAAGTTTATTGCGACCCATTTTCTCGACATCAATTCGACGGCACAAACGCTCGAAGAGAGAATCTCCCAGATGGTTGAGTTGCATTTCGAGCTCTTTCGCAAAAATCCCCGTTTGGTCCCGTTCCTGCTGAAAGAGGTGCTCTCCGACCCGGTGCGCGTCGCTCCGATACTCGACAAGATAAAGCAATATATGGTGAAGATTTTCGGTAAAATCGACGAGGCGTTGCATGAGGAGATCGAGAAGGGCACCGCGCGGCCTGTCTCGACGTTGAATGTGATTTTGACGCTGGTCTCGCTTGACATGGCTCCTTTTATTATTGCCCCGGTGTTGCAGCGTGTGCTCGACCTCACCGACGAACAACTCGACGAACAGCTCGACAAGCGAAAACCGGAGGTGGTAGAAATCTTGTTGCGTCAGATTCGGAAATCACCTTTTGAGCCTGTGTGAGAGGTGCCGTTGCCTTGCCCTCAAAAATCGAATGAAAAAAACCTAATAAACCTATCATATGGACACGAAAAAATTTCTTGTCGTCTTTGTCTCGTTCTGTTTGGGATTGCCGTGCGCGGGACAAATCACGATAGAAGAGTGCTATCGAAAGGCCCAGGCCAATTATCCCCTTATCAAGCAGTATGACCTTATAGAGAAAAGCCGTGAGTATAACCTCGCGAATGCCTCCAAGGGATATGTGCCGCAGGTTTCGTTTTCGGCCAAAGCCTCGTATCAATCCGACGTCACCCGGTTGCCGTTTGACTTTTCGAGTTTGGGTATTTCGGGGGTCGACATACCCACGTTGAGCCGCGACCAGTATGGGGCGACTATCGATGTGACCCAAACGGTGTGGGACGGTGGAACCATACGTTCGCGCAAAGAAGAGATACGCACGTCGGCCGAAGTTGAAAAGAAAAACACCGACGTGGCGCTGTATCAAATACGCGCACGGGTCAATCAGCTTTTCTTTGGCATATTGCTTTCCGATGCCCAGATACGCCAAAACACGTTGTACCAAGAGGAGCTCGAACGCAATCTCCGACAGGTGGAGTCGTATGTCGCCAATGGCGTCGGTAACCAGGCCGACCTCGATGCCGTGAAAATCAGCCGCCTCAAAGCGCAGCAGAGCCGCATACAGTATGAGACGACGCGGCGGGCCTATGTCGAGATGCTGGCCCGGCTCATCGGGGAGGCGATTGCCCCCGATGCCGAATTTGTGAAACCGTTGCCTTCGCCTTCGCCGGCCGGGCGGGTAAACCGGCCCGAACTGTCGCTCTATGATTCACAGATAGCCAACCTGCAAGCGCAAGACAAGTCGGTTGTCTCGGGTTTGATGCCGAAACTCGGTCTCTTTTTTACCGGCGGGTACGGCAAGCCCGGACTGAATATGCTCGAAGATGAGTTTGCCGCCTATTATGTGGCCGGCCTCAAACTCTCGTGGAACCTGGGAGGTTTCTATACCCGGCGCACCAGCAAGCGGCAGTTGCGAGAGGGTATTCGCGGCGTGGAGTTGCAGCGCGAGACCTTCCTCTTCAATCTCGACATCGACCAGGCACAGAAAAACAACGAAATTACCCGGTATGTCGAGCAGTTGCGTTACGACGATGAGATAGTCGCGTTGCGCACGGCCGTAAAAGAGGCTTCGGCGGCCAAGATGGCCAACGGCACGCTCTCGGGCACCGACTTTATGCGCGACGTCAATGCCCAGCAAATGGCCGAACAGGAGAAGATTTTTCACGAAATCGAGTTGCTCCTCTCTATTTATGACCTGAAATATATTACCAACAACTAATAAATGCGATGTTATGAATACAACAGGAATCAAGAAAATCGCCCTCCCGGCAGCCCTGTCACTATTGCTTTTCTCTTCTTGCCGCGACAACGATGGCGAATACGACGCATCGGGGGTCTTCGAGGCGACCGAGGTGGTTGTCTCGGCGCAGGGAGCCGGTGAAATCGTCGAGCTCAACATCGAAGAAGGTCAGGAGGTGACGGCCGGATTTCTCCTGGGACACATCGATACGGTGCAACTCCATCTCAGAAAAGAACAGTTGCAGGCCAATCGTCTCGCGGTCGCGAGCCGCCGTTATGACATTCCCCGCCAGGTGGCTTCGCTGCAACAGCAGATAGAGACGCAGAAGCGCGAGCAACTTCGCTTCGAAAACCTCGTGAAGTCGAACGCTGCCAACCAAAAGCAACTCGACGACATCAATGCCCAAATTGCCTTGCTCGAAAAGCAGCTCTCGGCACAAATCGAGTCGCTCGAAAACAATAACCGCAGCGTGGCCGGAGAGTTGCTCGGACTCTCGGCGCAGATTGCGCAAATCGAAGACCAGATTGCCAAAAACCGCATTTCGAGCCCCATCACCGGGACGATTCTCACCAAGTATGCCGAGCCCGGCGAGTTGGCCACGCAGGGGCGTTCGCTCTTCAAGGTGGCCGACATCGAGCATCTTTTTTTGCGGGCCTATGTGACGGCCGGCCAGTTGACGATGATGAAGATAGGTCAGCCTGTGCGGGTTTTTGCCGATGAAGGGGAGTCGGGCCGCCGCGAGTATGCCGGTACCGTGACCTGGATTTCGGACAAGGCCGAGTTTACCCCCAAGACCATTCAGACGCGTGACGAACGGGCCAACCTGGTATATGCCGTGAAAATCGCCGTGAAAAACGATGGCTATATCAAACGCGGCATGTATGGCGAGATAAAAATGGCGAAGAAGTAGGCTTATGGTAAAACTGCGTATGAGCGACAAGGTCTATCGCATTTGGCAGCTCCTGCTCGACGAGCGATGCATGAGTGTGCCGGGAATAGCCGCGCAAACCTATTATGAGGTCGACCATGTGTTGCTCTCCCCCGGTTGGCACATGCGAGACAAGCTTGTCGTCGTATATGATGACGACGGTGTGCTGTTGGCCGAATTGGTAACGCCCACGAGAGAAAACGAATAATCCAAACGAAAACCCATGTATAGTGTTTCGGTGCAACATCTCAGTAAGTCCTATGGCCGGGTGCAGGCGTTGAACGATGTCTCTTTCGATGTCCTGCCCGGTGAAATCTACGGCATCATAGGCCCCGACGGAGCGGGGAAGACCTCGCTTTTCCGCATTCTCACCACGCTGCTTCTGCCCGATGCCGGGACGGCTACCGTTACCGGTCTCGATGTGGTAAAAGATTACCGGCAGATACGCAACCGCATCGGTTACATGCCGGGGCGTTTCTCGCTCTATCAAGACTTGTCGGTCGAAGAGAACCTCTCCTTTTTTGCCACCGTGTTCAGCACGACCATCGAGGAGAACTACCATCTCGTTGCCGACATTTACCGGCAAATCGAACCGTTCAAGCATCGCAAGGCGGGAAAACTTTCGGGCGGCATGAAACAGAAACTGGCCCTGAGCTGTGCCCTCATACACAAGCCCACGGTACTTTTTCTCGACGAGCCTACTACGGGTGTCGACCCTGTATCCCGCAAAGAGTTCTGGGAGATGCTCATGAAGCTCAAAAAACAGGGGCTGACCATTCTGGTGTCGACGCCTTACATGGACGAGGCTTCGCTTTGTGACCGTATCGCCCTCATTCAAAACGGACGTTTTCTCCAAATCGACACCCCGGCCCATATCGTGGCGCGTTATCCCAAGGCGCTCTTTGCCGTGCAGTCGGCCCGCATGCACCATTTGCTGGACGATTTGCGCACCTACCCCGGCATCGACTCGGCATTCTCTTTTGGGGCCACCTGTCATGCCTCCTTCGACGACCGTTCGGCCGTAGAAGGTCTCCCGGGTTATTTGGCATCGAAAGGTCACACCGAGGTCGAGATTGCCGAAATAAAACCTTCGGTCGAAGATTGTTTCATGTTGTTGTCAAAAGTCTCGAAAGATGGAAGATAATATTGTCATACACACCGAGGAGCTTACCAAGATGTTTGGCGATTTCACGGCCGTCGACCACATCACGTTCGATGTGAAGCGGGGCGAGATATTCGGCTTTCTCGGGGCCAACGGCGCCGGTAAGACGACGGCCATGCGCATGTTGTGTGGCCTGAGCCGCCCCACGTCGGGCTCGGGCAGCGTGGCTGGCTTCGACATTACCCGGCAATCCGAAGAGGTGAAGAAGAACATCGGATACATGAGCCAGAAATTCTCGCTCTATGAAGACCTCAAAGTGTGGGAAAATCTGCGCCTTTTTGGCGGTATTTACGGCATGAGTACCCGGAAAATCGCAACCGAGACCGAGCGCATCTTGCACGAATTGGGTTTCGAGAGCGAGCGCGATGTGCTGGTGAAGTCGTTGCCGTTGGGGTGGAAACAGAAACTCTCGTTTTCGGTATCGATTTTCCACGAGCCGAAAGTTGTTTTTCTCGACGAGCCTACCGGCGGAGTCGACCCGGTTACCCGGCGGCAGTTTTGGGAACTCATCTATCAGGCGGCCGAGCGGGGCATTACGGTATTTGTCACCACCCACTATATGGACGAGGCCGAGTATTGCGACCGGGTGTCGATTATGGTCGATGGGAAAATAAAAGCACTCGATTCGCCGGCCAATCTACGGCATCAGTTCGGTGTGGAATCGATGGACGAGGTGTTCCGCCGCCTCGCCAGGGAAGCAACACGGAAAGGAGATTGACATGAAACAGTTCATATCGTTTGTAAGGAAAGAATTCTATCACATCTTCCGCGACAAGCGCACGATGCTGATATTGCTCGGGTTGCCGGTCGTGCAGATTCTGCTGTTCGGTTTTGCCCTCACCAACGAGGTCAAAGATGTGCAGGTGGCCGTTTATGACCCGTCGAAAGATGTGGTGACTCGCCAGATTGTCGAGAAGTTTCGCACCAGTCCCTATTTTGTGCTCGACGACGAACTTGCCGAAGTCGATGACATCAATGAGGTCTTCAAGTATGGTCGCATCAGTCTGGTTATCGTGTTCAGTGAAAATTTTGCCGAGAATCTCCTGCACACCGGCGAAGCCTCGGTGCAGCTTGTCACCGATGGTACCGAGCCCAACCAGGCGTCGATGATTACGGCCTATGCTTCGAACATATTGGCTCTTTACCAACAGTCGCTTGCCGAGCAGGGTCGACTCCCGTTCCGCATCATGCCCGAGATAAAGATGCTCTTCAATCCCCAGTCCGAGAGTGCCTACAACTTTGTGCCCGGGGTGATGGGTATGATACTCATGCTCATTTGTGCCATGATGACCTCCATCGCCATCGTGCGCGAGAAGGAGACGGGCACCATGGAGGTGTTGCTGGCTTCACCCATGAAGCCAGTCTACATAATCCTGGCCAAGTCGGTACCTTATTTCGTGTTGTCGATTCTCGATTTGTTGATGATACTTTTGCTCTCGGTTTATGTGCTGCATGTGCCCGTGGCCGGAAATCTCTTCTTGCTCATGTTTATCTCGTTGGTGTTCATCTTTTTGGCTCTGTCTTTGGGCCTGCTCATCTCTACGATGGTCGACACGCAGATGGCAGCCATTCTTGCCTCGGGTATGGGGCTTTTGATGCCGACGATGATACTCTCGGGCCTGGTGTTCCCCATCGAGAGCATGCCCGCTGTGTTGCAATGGATTTCGGCCGCCGTACCGGCGCGTTGGTATATCGAGGCCATTAAGAAAATCATGATACAGGGAGTCGGCATGGAGTTTGTGCTCCGAGAGTTGGGTGTGTTGCTGCTCATGACCGGATTCCTGTTGGCGTTGAGTCTCAAAAAGTTTAAAACCCGATTAAGTTAAAGACTGCCATGTTGAAGTTCCTCATCGAAAAGGAGTTCAAGCAAATCGTTCGCAACTCCTTCATACCGCGATTCATACTCGCGATGCCGCTGATGGTGATGCTTGTCTTTCCTTGGGCGGCCGACCAGGAGATAAAGAATGTGAAGTTGAGCGTCATCGATAATGACCACACGACAACGTCGGCGCGGCTGGTCGAGAAGGTAGTTTCGTCGGGCTACTTCCGTCTCTCCGACGTCTCTGCTTCGGACAAGGAGGCGATGCGCAGCATCGAGTCGGGAGAGGCCGATCTCATTCTCGAAATTCCGGCCGACTTCGAGAAGTCAATGGTCAAGGGTGAAGCCGGTGCCGTTTCGATTCGGGCCAATGCCGTCAATGGCACCAAGGGAATGTTGGGCGCCTCATACCTGTCGTCGATACTGAACGACTATGCCTCCGACCTGCGGGTCGAATATGTCGGCGAGATGGCGGCATTCGGGGCGATACCCGCTTTTGATGTGGTGCCCCGATACCGCTTCAATCCTCACCTCGACTACAAAGTGTTTATGGTTCCGGCTCTCATGGTCATGTTGCTTACGATGTTGGCCGGCTTCCTGCCTTCGCTCAATATCGTGGGAGAGAAGGAGGCCGGCACCATTGAGCAAATCAATGTTACACCGGTGAAGAAATCTTATTTTGTCTTGGCCAAGCTCATACCTTACTGGGTTATCGGCTTTTTGGTGTTGGCCATTTGCATGATTTTGGCGGCACTCGTCTATGGCATCTATCCCGAGGGAAGCCTCTTCACGATATTTCTCTTTGCAAGTGTCTATGTATTGGTGGTCTCGGGTTTCGGACTGGTCATCTCCAACTACTCCGATACCATACAGCAGTCGATGTTTGTGATGTTTTTCTTCATCATGATTTTTATCCTGATGAGCGGACTCTTTACGCCCGTGTCGAGTATGCCCGGCTGGGCACAGGCCATAACGGTACTTAACCCGCTGAAATATTTCATGCAGGTGATGCGGCTGGTTTACCTCAAAGGCAGTGCGTTTATGGAGCTTATCCCGCAATTCCTGGCCTTGTGCGGTTTGGCTTTGGTGTTGAGCCTTTGGGCGGTTTTCAGTTATAAGAAGAATGCCTGAGCAACCATCTCCGTGGTCTCACGGTGGAGGTTCCGTTTCGGGGTGTATCGTTGGATTACGGGGCTTGATGGGGAGGCGCCGAACGTTGGGGGAAAATCACCTGACAGGTCTGCAAATGACAGGGGCCGTGACAAATCAAGATTTGTCACGGCCCTTGGGCGTTTTATGTCGTGGGGGGAATCTCTTACCGGGTAATGAGGTAACCGGTCGAGGTGTAGGTCACCTGATAGGAGGTGAGCCCGTATTTCTTCTCTTGGGCGCGGCCCGAGAGGGGTTGCCCGTAGCCGTTGAACACGTCGTAGGTCGATCCGCAGGCGTTGCACACGGCCACACCGGCCTCCTCGTCGACGGTTACCTGCACGTTGCTTTTGCACTCGACGGGGCAGGCCATGTCGTAGGCGAGAAGTTGGTTGTTGAGCCCGCAGATGAGCAACACGCCGCCTAAACCCGAATAGCTGTTGGCTGCCCAGGAGTATCCCTTGGGCAGGGAGTTCTTGACAAAGGTCTGCCACTCCATGTATCCGTGGACACCGTAGACGCTCCATTGTGCCGAGTATATCTCGATGTGCACGGGGCGGGCGGGCAGGCGTTGGTCGTCGTAGTTGTCGCACCCGGTGAGAAGGTACGAAGCGGCGAGCAGGCAACAGCCGAGCAGATGGCGGAAGGGGACGTGGCGTGGCATGGTGCGGCGGTTTTTACCGGCGACCCAGCAGGGCGTCGAATGCGGTTCGGGTCTTCCCGAAGTCGAAGTCCTGCACGACCTGTTTTTCGAGGGCGGTAATCTGCTCGTTGCACAAGTTGCCGATGCTGCCTTCGTGGGTGTGGTGCAGGTTCTTGTCGGGGGTGAAGTCTCCGGCCTCGATGCGCAGACCCACCTGCTTGTAGGCGTCGCGGAAGGGGGTGCCTTCGAGCGTGAGACGGTTTACCTCTTCGACGCTGAAAATGGGGTCATAGCGCTTGTCGTCGAGAATGTGGTCGTTGACGGTGATGCGGCTCATCATCTGCTCGACCATGCGCAGGCAGTCTTTCAGCTCGTCGAACGAGGGGAGGAACACCTCCTTGATGATTTGCAGGTCGCGGAAGTATCCCGACGGCAGGTTGTTGGCAATGAGGGTGATTTGGAAGGGCAGTGCCTGTATCTTGTTGCATTTGGCGCGGGTGAGCTCGAAGACGTCGGGGTTTTTCTTGTGGGGCATGATGCTCGACCCGGTGGTGTAGGCGTCGGGCAGCTTGATGAAGCCGAAGTTTTGCGAGTTGAACAGGCAGGCGTCGAAAGCCAGTTTGGCGAGGGTGGCGGCGATGGAGGCGAGGGCCGAGGCCACGATGCGCTCGGTTTTCCCGCGACCCATTTGGGCGTAGACGACGTTGTAGTTCATCGAGTCGAAGCCCAGCAGCTGTGTGGTGAGGCTGCGGTTGAGGGGGAACGACGAGCCGTAGCCGGCTGCCGAGCCCAGCGGGTTGCGGTTGCTCACCTTATAAGCGGCCAGCAACACGGTAAGGTCGTCGACGAGGCTCTCGGCATAGGCGCCGAACCACAGCCCGAACGAGGAGGGCATGGCTACTTGCAGGTGGGTGTAGCCCGGCATGAGCACCTCTTTGTATTTCTCGCTTTGGGCGATGAGGGTCGTGAAGAGGTGGTCGGTGAGCTCCACGATTTGTTGCAGTTCCGACCGGATAAAAAGTTTCAGGTCGACCAGCACCTGGTCGTTGCGGCTGCGTCCGCTGTGTATCTTCTTGCCGATGTCGCCCAATTTGCGGGTGAGCATGAGCTCGACTTGCGAATGAACGTCTTCAATGCCCTCTTCGATGGCAAACTCTCCGGCTTCGGCAACGGCATAGATGCGGCGCAGCTCGGCGGTGAGGGTGTCGAGCTCGTCGCGGGTGAGGAGCCCTATGCTTTCGAGCATGGTGATGTGGGCGATGGAGCCGAGTATGTCGTAAGGGGCGAGGTAGAGGTCCATTTCACGGTCTCTTCCCACGGTGAAGCGGTCGATGCCGGCATCGACTTGCACGTTTTTTTCCCAAAGTTTCTGTGCCATTGAGCGGAGTGCTTTTTAATAGAACTGAATGAGTGTGATGGCCTCGGCAATTTTGTTGACGCCCTCTTGCAGGGGCTTGGAAATCATGCCTCGAATGAAGGGATTCAACTCAGCGCGGAGGGTGATTTTCATGGCCGTGTTGTCTTCGGGGGTGGGGAGCAGCTGTATCCAGATAAAGAAGGGTATGGGCGACTCCACCGTTTCGAGCTTGATGGTTTTGTGGGGTTCCCTTTCGACAATGCGCAGGGCAATGTTCCCGGCCGGGCTGGCCGAGAATTTGCAGTTGTCGCGGTCGCAATGGAAATCGGATATTTTGTCTTCGGGGATTCTGTCGCGCAGGCGTTCGAGGTTGGAAAGGTCGGACAACATCTCAAATACCGTCTCGACATTTGCCGCGATGGTTTTTACAGGGCTTTCAAAGGAGGTCATCGGTTTAAAGTCTGTTTTAAAGAAAATCTTGTATTATTTCCCGGCGTTCCAGGAGGCGGGGTCTTTGCGCCACTCTTTCAGTGTTTCGAGGTCGTCGTCGGTGATGTATCCGGTTTTGAGGGCGGCTTCGAGCACGGCTTCGTAGTTGCTGAGGGTGACGACATCGACCTTGGCGGCTTTGAACCGTTCTTCGGCGACGGGGAAACGGTAGGAGAAGATGGCGGCCATACCCACTACTTCACAGCCCACGTTGCGTATGGCTTCGACGGCTTTGAGGCTGCTGCCGCCCGTGGAGATGAGGTCTTCGATGACGACGACGCGTTGGCCGGGAATCAAGTTGCCTTCGATGAGGTTTTCGAGACCGTGGTCTTTGGGGGCCGAACGCACATAGACATAGGGTAATCCCAGTTGCTCGGCGATGAGGGCGCCTTGCGCGATGGCTCCGGTGGCGACGCCGGCAATGGCGTCGATGTTTTCAAACCGCTCCAAGATGAGGCGGCAGAGTTCTATCTTGATAAAGCTCCGTATGGCGGGATACGAAAGCGTTTTTCGGTTGTCGGTGTAGATGGGCGATTTCCAGCCCGATGCCCAAGTGAACGGCAATGCGGGTTGCAATTTTACGGCACTGATTTTCAATAATTTCTCAGCAACTAAACGCTCCAATGTTTTCATAATTTTCCTTTTTTATTCGATGGGGTATAGGGGTTGTTGAAATGCCGGATTGGCATTTTGCGGCACACAAAGATAGTGAAAAGAACGAGAATAGAAAAAATAAAAAAGGAAATTTCGTACACTATTTTTATCGGGCGAAAGAGAGGGCAAAAAGCGATATGCCGGCCGGCTTGGCGGCCTGTAATGCCTCGGTGCAGGCCAGGAGTGTGGCTCCTGTCGTGACGATGTCGTCGACAAGGAGGATATGACGGCCGGTGCAGGTGTGTCCGGGCGAGAGGGCAAAAATGTCGCGGGTGTTGAGCCAGCGTTCGTAGAGGGAGAGGTGGGTCTGTGACGGGTTGGATTTGCGGCGTATGAGGCTGTGGGTGTCGACGGCGATGCCGCTCACGTCGGCGATGCCGCGGGCAATCCATTCGCTTTGGTTGTAGCCGCGCTTCCGCAACCGGGAGCGGTGCAGGGGGACGGGTATGATGAGGTCGATGCTGTCGAGTTGCCCGCTTGCGCGAAGCTCCCGGGCATAGAGCTGCCCCAAGTAGCGGGCGCATTCTTTCCCGTTGTGGTATTTGATGTGGTGCAGCAGATTCCGGTAGTCGGAGTGGGGCGTGGAATAAAACAGGGCAAAAGCGGCGTCGATGTCGGCTTTCCCCCTGAACAACTGTTCCATGGCATGCTCCGTCTCTTCGTGGAATTTGGTGCGCGGCAGGTGTTGCAGGCAGTGCAGGCACAAGTGTGGCTCGTCGCTTTGCAGCCGTCGGCCGCATACGACGCACAAGCGGGGAAACAGCAGGTCGAGAAGGGCGTCAGTCGTCATACGATGTTTCATGGTCGTTCTCTCCGCAAATGGGGAAGACAATCCCCGGTTCAAATCCCCGGGACAGGGCAAAACGCACCAGCTTGGCTCGCTCGGACGGGTTCCCGGTGTCCCCGAGTTGTTGCCGTTTGCGGTCCAGTAACTCGTGCAGTCCGGCGCGGTATGCCTCCTCGTCGATGTGCGAGAGGGCATCGGCAATGGCCTCGCCCGATATTTTTTTTTGCCGCAGGGCGGCCGCGATTTTCAGTCGCCCCCAGCGGTCGAACCGTATCTTGTCGTGCACATAACTCCGGCAATAACGCGCCTCGTCGATGTAGCCTTCGCGTTTGAGATGTTCGATGATGTCGGAGGCGGCTGTGGGGGGGATGCCCCAGCCGGACAGTTTTTCTTCGATTTCGTTCGCACATCTTTCGGCCGTGGAACAGAGGGCTGCTGCCCGGTAGAGGGCTTCGTTGGGGGTGAGGGGCTTTTTCATCGGGGCAAATGGGTTTATCGGGTGGCCGTGACGAACCGTTCACGATTTGACAAGTCACGGATAATCGTGACGTGGCCGAATCCTTCGGCGCGAAGCCGGTCGGCGGTCGCCGTGGCGAAAAGCGGATTGATTTCGAGGTAGAGTTTCCCTCCCGGGTGCAGGAGCTGCCGGGCGGTGCTGGCGATGGCGCGATAGAACAGCAGCGGGTCGTTTTCGGGAACGAACAGGGCCGTATGCGGTTCGTGGTCGAGAACCTGCGGTTCCATGTCGGCCATTTCCGAGGGGACGATGTAAGGCGGGTTGCTGACGATGAGGTCGCAACTGCCGTGCTCTTCGGTCGGGGGCGTGTAGTGCAAGATGTCGCGTTGCAGAAACGTTACCCGGGTACCTAAGTCTCTGTTGTTCTTTTCGGCAATGCGCAACGCGTCGGCCGAGATGTCCCACCCCTCGACCCGGCAATCGGGAAAGTGGTGGGCGAGGGTGATGGCGATGCAGCCGCTTCCGGTGCCGATGTCGATGATTTTTGAAGGCCGTTTTTCTTTGTTTTCATCAACGACAAGAGCTGTCAGTTCCTCGGTTTCGGGGCGCGGAATGAGTACGCCGGGAGCCACGCCGAAACGCAGCCCGCCGAAACGGGTGTGTCCCAAGATATATTGAACCGGCTCGTGCTGCCGGAGTTTTTCGACGATAACTTCGATATTTTTTCGGCTACTTTCGTCCAAAATCTTATCTTTGTGCAAGATTACCTCCACGGGAGAGAAGCCGCACACCTCTTCCCATAAGATGCGGGTCAGAGCGCGTATCTCTTCGGGCGGGTAGAGGCCATCGAGCGAGTCTTTGATATATCGGGTTGTCTTTTGCATGACACAAAGATACAGAAAGGCGAGAGCAGAAACAAACAAGAAAACGAAGTTTTCGAGTTTGATTATGCCGAGCCGCCTCCTGTCTTCTGAAAAGATAGCGAAAGGCGAGAGCAGAAACTGGCGGGAAAACGAAGTTTTCGAGTTTGACTATGCCGAGCCGCCTCCTGTCTTCTGAAAAAATCACTTTTTTCCCGCTCGGTGTGACACGGTAATTTTTAACGACAGCAAAAAATAGAACGATGGAAAATCGGGAGAATGATATGCAATATATGCGGCGTTGTCTGCAACTGGCCGCCTGCGGCCGTGGGCGGGTGTCGCCCAACCCCATGGTGGGTGCGGTCATCGTGTGTGACGGGAAAATCGTGGGAGAAGGGTATCACCGGCAATTCGGCGGGCCCCATGCCGAGGTCAATGCCGTGGCATCGGTGCGTGACCCCGAGTGCCTCTCCCGCTCCACACTCTATGTCTCGCTCGAACCCTGCTCCCATTATGGCAAGACGCCGCCGTGCAGCCGGCTGATCATCGAGAAGAAAATACCCCGTGTCGTCGTGGGGTGTCTCGACCCGTTCCCCTCGGTTTCGGGTCGGGGGGTCGCCATGTTGCGGGAAGCCGGTGTGGAGGTCGTCACCGGGGTGCTCGAAGCCGAATGCCGGGCTTTGAATGCCGCGTTTATGACGGCCCATGAGCGGCAGCGGCCCTATGTTGTCTTGAAGTGGGCGCAGAGCCGCGACGGTTTTATCGACCGCCGCCGTCGACCCGAGGAGGCTCCGTGTCGCTTCTCCGACGCGCAGACTTCGCTCTTCGTCCATCGTCTGCGGGCCGGGTGCGATGCCATATTGGTGGGCGCACGCACGGCGTGGCTCGATAACCCCACACTCACTTTGCGGCTGTGGCCGGGACGTCGTTCCCCGCTGCGGGTCGTCCTGGGAAAAAATATCGCACTACCACCCTCATCGCCGCTGCTCACCGACGGCCTGCCTACCGAGCTGGTGACCGGTTCTGAGCCTGATGCCTCCTTGCTGCCCCCGAATGTGCATTATTCGGTGCTCGATTTTTCACAGCCCGTCGTTCCTCAACTGTTGGCGTCGCTTTATCGCGAGGGGGTTACCTCCTTGCTGGTGGAGGGCGGTGCCGCCACCTTGCAATCGTTTATCGATGCCGGCCTTTGGAACGAGGCTCATGTCGAGACGGCACCTTTTGATTTGGACGACGGAGTGCGGGCGCCCCGGCTTGTCTCGGCAGCCCTTTCGGGTGTCACGGAATATGGCTTTCGCAGGGTTGAGCACTATGTGCGGTCCGAAAATTTGTCATAAAGACACAAATCGCCCCACTTTATTTATAAATTATTATAATAATCTCGGAGCGAAGAAGAAAAAGCCGAAAATCTTTCTAATTTTGCAACCTTGTATCAAGTAATCTCTTTCGCAAGAATGAAACTATCGAGACTTTTTCTGTTGCCGGTTTGCATCGGACTTTTGTTGTGCGGCTTTTCGGCCTGCAATTCCGATGACGATTCCGATCTCATATACACGTCCTATACCAACACGATGGTGCGCACCTTTGCTCTGTCTCCCGACATTACGGTGCTCACCAATCTGGCGTATCGCTATTTTACCATCGACCTCGTGAACGGGCGGATTTTCAACCCCGATTCGCTGCCTTATGGGACCGATGTCTCGGCGCTTGTGCTCGATATGACCTTCGATTCGCCGTCGAGTGTCGAAATTACCGTTCTCAACAAGGACGACGGTTCCTTGCTCAAAACCATCGATTATCTCGAAAACGAAGACGATTCCATCGACTTCAACAACGATGTGAAGATGAAGGTCGTGGCGGCCGACGGGGTTACCTCGCAAGATTACAGCATCGAGGTGCGCGTGCATCGTGTGCAGGCCGACTCGCTGGTGTGGGCGACTTTGGGTGCCAATACCCTGCCCACGTTGCTTGACGACCCCCAAGAACAGAAAACCCTCTCTTTCGGCGGTAAAGCCTACTGCTTTACCACCGATGGCGCGGCATATAACTTGGCCACATCATCGGCTCCCGCCTCGGAATGGAATGTCGCCGCCTTCACCCCGTGGGGCGATACCCTGTCGGTAAGCACGCTGGTGGCCTCGGCCGACACGCTCTTTGCCCTGTGCGGCGCGCCCGATGCCGAGGGCAATCAGCAGTTGTGCCGTTCGACCGACGGTCTCTCGTGGAGCCCCGTGCCCGATGCCCGTTTCTCGGCGCTTATCGGTATGTGGGAACAACGGCTCACCGGCGTGGTAGCTTCGGCTTCGGGGTATCATCACGCCACCTATGAAAGCGGTACGACGACCGTGGACGCACTCATCGACGAGGACTTCCCCATATCGGGATTCAGTAGTACGGTCGCATACGCCGATTCTTCTTACGGCACATCGCAAATTTATTTCTTCGGCGGCCGTTGTGCCGACGATTCCTATTGCGGCCATATCTGGGCCTATGACGGAGAACGTTGGGCCGCCATTTCCAATGTCGGCATTGCGGGCGGTGCCGGAGCTACGGTTTCGCCCCGCGAAGGCGCTCTCTTCTTTGCCTATTACAACGACGAGTACGATGCCGAGTCGGATTACTTCATTCGCAAAACCTACTATTATATATTGGGCGGGAAAGATGCCTCGGGACTCCGTAACGACCTTTATTACACCAACACGTTGGGAGGATATTGGGAACAGGCCGCCAAAGGCACCCCGCTTTATGTGTCGAACATGGGCTTTACCTCCCGCGCTTTCGCTTCGGCCTACATTCGCGAGGAGCCGGCTTCGGTCACCGGCCAGTCTCTCTCGACGTGGCGATGGGCCGAGACACCCTATCTCGGCCGCATGACCCGCAGCGGCGACGAGCCGGTGCCTTATGTCTATGTCTTTGGCGGATATGACAGGAACGACAACCTGCTCGACGAGATATGCCGCGGAGTCATTCTGCGCTTTACCTTTTAGTAATGAAGGTGAAAATAGTGGGGAGTAGGGATAATTTTTTCGGCCGGAGTTGCGTTTCTCATACATGAGACTTGAAACGAGGAACTTGAATATGAGAAAATGGTGGATCATACAACTCTTGGTGTTGGGTGCCTGGTTGCCCCTCTCGGCCCAAGAGTATCTCTACGAAATAGGTGCCGCGGCCGGCATGGGGGTCTATATCGGTGATATCAACACCCGACCCTTCCACAATCCCGGCGGTGCCTACGGCGTGATGTTCCGTCAGCACATCAATTACCGGTGGGCATTGAAATACAACGTGTCGATGGCACGCATGAAAGGGTCGACCGAAGGCTGGGACAACGTCCTGCCGGGGAACGCCCAATATGAGTTCAGCCGGCCGCTGCTCGACTTCGGGGCACAGGCCGAGTTCAACTTCTTTCATTACGGGGTGGGAGAGTCCTACAAAGGAACGCGCCGCTTCTCACCCTATATCGTGGCCGGTCTCGGTTTTTCCGCCGTGCCGCGGAAAGGCGACGGATATTTCAGTCTGCAAATTCCCATGGGAGCCGGCCTGAAATACAAAATCGCCCGGCGTTGGAACATCGGATTGGAGTTTACCATGCGCAAGACTTTGGGCGACAAGCTCGATGGCAAGCAGCTCGATGACCCCTATCACATTACCAGTGCGGCATTCAAGAACACCGACTGGTATTCGTTCACGATGATTTCCATTACCTACGACATCGGTCGCAAGTGTGTCGATTGCAATCCGTCGAGTGCCTTCTGAGAGGCCCCGGCGACAATATATGAACCTAATTTAGACAATAGAGAACATGTCGCTCAAAGACAGCATAGATAAAAACCGCCTGCCCCGCCATATCGCCATCATCATGGACGGTAACGGCCGCTGGGCCAAGGAACGCGGGAAAGATCGCTCTTACGGCCATCGCCAGGGCGTAGAGTCGGTGCGTACCATAACCCGGGCTGCCGGGAACCTGGGAATCGAATATCTCACCCTCTATACCTTCTCGACCGAGAACTGGTCGCGTCCGCAGGAGGAGGTCGATGCCCTCATGGCCCTCATGGTCATGGCCATCGAGCAGGAGACGCCCGACCTGATGAAAAACAACGTGCGCCTCACGGCCATCGGCGACCTCGACCGCATGCCCGCCGAGGTGCGGGAGCGTCTCGACCGGTGTATGCAGCAGACGGCTGCCAATACGGGCCTCACGCTGGTGTTGGCCCTAAGTTACTCGGCGCGGTGGGAGTTGGTGCGTGCCGCCCGGGAGTTGGCCGCGCGTGTGGCCCAAGGCCGGTTGCAGCCGGAGCAAATCGACGAGGCGATGCTCTCGTCGGCCCTGACGACCCGTGCGATTCCCGACCCCGACCTGTTGATACGCACCGGGGGGGAGTGCCGCATCAGCAATTTCCTTTTGTGGCAGGCTGCCTATGCCGAGCTCTATTTCACCCCCCAGTATTGGCCCGACTTCGACGATGAGAGCCTCTACAAAGCCATTTGTGATTATCAGTCGCGCGAACGCCGCTTCGGAAAAATCAGTGAACAATTATGATGCCAACACACTCTTGCCAAATATCATTCGGGAAAGTCGGCTTGCTGGTCGTGCTTCTCTTTTTCTTATTCCTTCCCACCCCTGCGGTGGCCCAACTCGCGGAAACGGGTGCTCCGGTCGATACGATTTACAATCCGACCATCGACTATGGTGCCCTGCCCCGAAAATATGAGATAGCCGACATTACCGTGTCGGGAGCCACCGACAATTACGAAGATTTTGTCATCATCGGATATTCGGGCCTTTCGGTGGGCGATGTCATCGAGATTCCCGGCGAAGCCATCACCAATGCCGTTCAACGGTTCTGGAAACAGGGCCTCTTTTCCGACATTGCCATCTCGATAACCAAGGTGGCCGGCAACAAGGTGTGGCTCAACATTGCCCTGCAACAACGCCCCCGCATCTCGCAGGTCAACTACATCGGCATAAAAAAGTCGGAACGCGAAGAACTTGAACAACGCCTCGGCCTGATAAAAGGCAACCAGATTACCCCCAACCTCATCGACCGGGCCAAACTCCTCATCAAACGCTATTACGACGACAAGGGTTTCAAGAATGCCGAAGTCACCATCTATCAGAAAGATGACCTCTCGCACGAGAATCAGGTCATTGTCGACATCGACATCGACAAGAAAGAAAAAATCAAGGTACACAAGATCTATTTCACCGGCAATACGGTGTTGAGCGACCGCAAGCTGCACCGCACGATGAAAAAGACCAGTCAGCGCAAATATCTGCCCACGCTCTTCCGTCCCAAGAAGTTCGTGCCCGAACGTTATGCCGAGGACCTCGAACTCATTATCGGGAAGTACAACGAGCTGGGTTATCGCGATGCCGTGATACTCTCCGACAGTGTCGTGCCCTATGACGAAAAAACGGTCGACATCTACATCGATCTCGAAGAGGGCGACCAATACTTTATCCGCAACATCAACTGGGTGGGGAATACCGTCTACACGACCGACCAGCTCAACCGTGTCCTGCGACTCGAACCCGGTGACGTCTATAACCAGAAACTGCTCAAAGAGCGCACCGAGACCGACGAAGATGCCATATCGACCATCTACATGGACAACGGTTACCTCTTCTTCCAAATCACCCCCATAGAGAATAATGTCGTAAATGACTCCATCGACCTCGAACTTTCGATACTCGAAGGTCCACAGGCCACCATCAACAAGGTGACCATTACCGGTAACGACCGCCTCTATGAGCATGTCGTGCGTCGGGAGTTGCGTACGCTGCCGGGAGAACTCTTCAACCGTTCGGAGCTGATGCGTTCGATGCGTGAAATCATGCAGTCGGGGCATTTCAATCCCGAGACGATGGACGTGAAACCCGAGCCCAATTACGAGAACGGTACCGTAGACCTTACCTATGTGCTCGAATCGAAAGCCAACGACCAGGTCGAGCTCTCGGCCGGTTGGGGACAGACCGGTATCATCGGCCGGTTGAGCTTGAAGTTTACCAACTTCTCCATAAAGAACCTGCTCAACCCCAAGACCTATAAAGGCATCATACCGCAGGGCGACGGTCAGACCCTTACCCTCAGCGTGCAGACCAATGCCCGCTATTACCAGTCTTACAGCATGTCGTTCTTCGAACCGTGGTTTGGCGGCAAACGCCCCAACTCGTTCAGCTTCTCGGTCTATTACAGTAAATCGACCGCGTTGAGTACCTCGTTCTACAACGACAACTATTACAGCTACTACGACTACCTCTACGGCTACAATTCGAGCGCATCGGATTATACCTATGCCATCGACCCCGACAAGTATATCAAGCTCTTCGGCATCTCGGTCGGCTTGGGACAGCGACTCACTTGGCCCGACGACTACTTCACCTTCTCGGCCGACCTCAATTACCAGTTGTATAAGCTCAAAAACTGGGAGTACCTCTTCCGCATGCAGAACGGTACGTCGCACAGCATCACGTTGGGGCTCACCCTGGCGCGTAACTCCATCGACAATCCCTACTACACGACCCGCGGTTCGCAGTTCTCCTTTTCGGTGCAACTCACGCCGCCCTATTCGCTCTTCGACAATACCGATTATGCGTCTCTCGATATTACCAACGCCGATGACCAGCAGAAGATGTACCGTTGGATTGAGTACCACAAGTGGAAGTTCAACAGCAAATTCTTCTTCCCCCTCGCATCGTTCGGTTTCGGAGAAGACAAAACCTATACGCTCGTGATGATGGGACGTTTCGATTTCGGAATCCTCGGTTCTTACAACCAATACAAGAAATCGCCCTTCGAGACCTTCTATGTGGGCGGTGACGGCATGACCGGGTCGTCCTACAACTATGCCACCGAGACGATAGCCCTGCGTGGTTATGAGAACGGAGCCCTCACTCCTTACGGAAAAGAGGGTTATGCCTACGCCCGTTTGGGGGCCGAGTTGCACTTCCCCGTGCTGATGCAAGGCTCTACCATCATTTATGCGTTGGCATTTGCCGAGGCGGGTAATGCCTGGACCGAGGTAAAAGAAGTCAATCCTTTCAAACTGAAACGCTCGGCCGGTGTGGGTGTGCGCATCTTCCTCCCGATGATAGGTCTCATGGGTATCGACTGGGGATATGGTTTCGACAAGGCTTTGCCCACGTCGGCCAAGATCAGCGGCAGCCAGCTCCACTTCATCTTGGGACAGGAGTTCTGATGAGGGGCCCGGCAGAACAGGATACAAAACCGATTGTTGTATAAGAAAAACTCAAACCCTAAAAAGAAAGCCTATGAAACGAATCGTTCTTTTAGTGGCTGTATTGGCTTTTGGCCTTGTCGGGGCCAATGCGCAAAAGTTTGCCCTCATCGACATGGAGTATATTCTCAAAAACATACCGGCCTATGAAATGGCCAATGAGCAGTTGAAGCAAATCTCCCTCCGTTGGGAAAAGGAGATTACCGACCAGGCTCAGAAAGTGGAAGAGATGTATAAGGAGTATCAGTCCAATGCCGTGTTCCTCACCGATGCCCAGAAACAGCAGAAGGAAGAGGAGATACTGGCACAAGACAAGGCCACGCAGGATTTGCGCCGGAAGTATTTCGGCCCCGAAGGCGAGCTCTACAAGAAGCGTGAGAGTCTCATGAAACCCATACAAGACGACATCTATGAAGCCGTGAAATCGATTTCCGAAGGGAAGGGTTACCAGATGGTCATAGACCGGGCTTCGTCGGCAAACATTATTTTTGCCTCGCCGCGCATCGACATCAGCAACGAAGTACTGACGAAGTTGGGTTATTCCAAATAATTTACCTACATTTGCCCTATCGAAACGACAACAAAAAAACATAATAATAACACCATATCATGATTAAGAAACTTTTTATTCTTGCTTTCCTGGCATTGCCTTTGAGCCTTGCCGCCCAAAACCTTAAATTCGGAACCGTAAACACCGTCGATGTATTCAACCTCATGCCCGAGAAAGCCACGGCCGAGAAACAACTCGAAGACCTCTCGAAGCAATACGAGAACGAATTCATGAAGATGCAGGAAGAGTTTACCAACAAGTACAAGGACTTCGTCAACAGCCAAGATTCCATGCCCGAGAACATCAAGCAACGCCGCATGCAGGAAATTCAGGAAATACAACAACGCATTCAGAATTTCCGCGAAGTGGCTACCAGTGACCTCGAAGAGCAACAGGCCAAACTCTTGGCTCCCCTGCAAGAGAAAATCTCCAATGCCGTGAAAGCGGTCGGCCAGGAAAACGGCTTCACCTTCATCTTCGACATGAGCATTCCTTCGGTGCTTTATGCCGGAGGCCAAGCCATTGATGCGACGCCCCTGGTGAAAGCAAAATTGGGATTGCAATAAAAACAACCGGCATTGCGGCCGTCTAACCCGAAAAAATTTTTTTGCGTGAAAGATATGCCGACATTCATACCAGACCACCGTCCCGGACCTATCGGAATTTTCGATTCGGGCTACGGTGGTCTGACTATCTTGGAAAAAATCCGAAAAGTGCTGCCCGAGTATGATTACATCTACTTGGGCGACAATGCGCGGGCCCCTTATGGAACCCGTTCGTTCGAGGTCGTGTATGAGTTTACCCGCCAAGCCGTGGTCAAGCTCTTCTCCATGGGGTGCCGCCTGGTGATACTTGCCTGCAATACGGCATCGGCCAAGGCGTTGCGCTCGATACAGCAACTCGATTTGCCGCAGATTGCGCCCGACCGCCGCGTCTTGGGCATAATCCGCCCCACCGCCGAGATTGTGGGAAACGTCACCCGCACCGGCCGGGTGGGAGTCCTCGCCACGCTCGGCACCATACAGTCTTGCTCATATACCCTCGAAATCAAGAAACTCTACCCGCAAATACAAGTATTCGGTGAAGCCTGCCCCATGTGGGTGCCCTTGGTCGAGAACCGCGAATACGACACGCCGGGAGCCGACTATTTCATCAAGAAATACATCGACGAACTCATGGCCCAAGATGCGCACATCGACACCGTGATACTTGCCTGCACCCATTACCCGCTCCTGCTTCACCAGATACGCCGTTATCTGCCCGAGGGAGTCGAGCCGCTGGTTCAGGGCGATATTGTGGCCGAGAGTCTCAAAGACTACCTGCGACGCCACCCCGAGATGGAACAACGTTGCCAGCGAGGAGGAGAATGCACGTTCTACACCACCGAGTCGCCCGAGAAATTTTCGACCCTTGCCTCGATATTTTTACAGAAAAAAGTGACGGTAACCCGTCTTACCCTCGAATAATAGTCTTATGGCACAAGTACGCATCAACAAGTATATCAGCGACACCGGCTTTTGTTCCCGTCGCGAAGCCGACAAGTTGGTCGATGACGCCCGCGTCGAAGTCAACGGTTCGGTCGCCTTGCCCGGTACCAAGGTATCGCCCGGTGATACCGTGCGCATCGACGGTGAGATATTGCGTCCCAACCCCGAGTCCTTTGTCGAACGCCCCAAGTTGCCGAAACCCAAGAAACGCCCCCTCCCGCATTACCCCGTGGAGGAAGAAGAGACCTCCCCGACCCGTCGCTCTCATCGCGGCACCCGCGGCGGTCTCCGCAACAAGGTCGACCGCGAAGAGCCGTTCAAACCGCATAACGACCGTCCCCGCCGGCCGGGGTCGAAAAAAGACGACGGGCACTCTCCCCGCCGGCATTGATTGTTTCCCGTAAAATAACGAAGAAAGAAATGTCACACACCCTCGAAATCGAAGAGCGCATCGTGAAGATGTTGCGCACCGTATATGATCCCGAAATCCCGGTCAATGTCTACGACCTCGGCCTCATCTACAAAGTCGATGTCGACGATGACGCCCATGTCGTCATCGATATGACCCTCACGGCTCCCAACTGTCCCGCGGCCGACTTTATCGTCGAAGACGTAAAACAGAAAATCGAAAGTGTCGAAGGAGTTGCTTCGGCGCAAATCAACCTTGTCTTCGAACCCGAGTGGAACAAGGACATGATGAGCGAAGAGGCCAAACTCGAACTTGGTTTCCTCTGATAGCCCGATAACCTTTCCGCTCCGATGCCCAGCCCCATGAGAACGAACGTCTATTTTCTCTCCGACCTGCATTTGGGAACACGCACGCTCACGCACGACCAGCAGTTGGAGCAGGAACGGCGTGTCGTGCGCTGGCTCGACACCATCAAGCACGATGCCGCGACCGTCTACCTCTTGGGCGACATTCTCGACTACTGGTATGAATACAAGTATGTCGTGCCTCGCGGATTTACCCGTTTCTTCGGCAAAATCGCCGAGCTCACCGACAGCGGGGTCGAGGTGCATTGGTTCATCGGAAACCACGATATTTGGATTTTCGATTATCTCCCCGCCGAGTTGGGGGTCATTGTGCACAAGTCGCCCTGCTTGGTGTCGCTGGGGCGTTACACGGCCTATTTGGCCCACGGCGACGGATTGGGGCGCACGCCGTTTTCCTTCCGCCTGATACGGGCCATTTTTCACAGCCGTTTCTGCCAGATACTCTATTCGGCCATTCACCCGCGTTGGACGGTTGCCTTCGCCCACCGATGGTCGTCGCACAGCCGCAAACATGGCGATGACCTGCCTTATCAGGGAGAAGACGATGAGTTCCTGGTGCGGTATGCCAAGGAGTACAGTCGCGAAAATCCTTCGCCGCATATCGACTTCTTTATCTTCGGGCATCGCCACATCATGCTCGACTTGATGCTCGCCCGCGACTGTCGGGTCGTGATACTCGGCGATTGGATTCACCATTTTTCTTATGCCCGTTTCGACGGCGAACAACTGTTTCTCGAACAATACATCGAAGGGGAGACCTGTTGAGAGGTCTCCCCTTCGTCTTTTTACGCTCCCGGTCGGGAGCCGTTATTTGCCTTTGAAAATCTTGTCGAGAAAATCGGCCATGTATGACACCGTGTCGTCGAACCACGGACGGAAGAACCAATAGGTGTGTGGCGTGTCGTCGAAGGTATGCACCTCGGTGTAGATGCCGAGGGCATGCAGTTGCTCGATGGCTTCGTCGCGGCCATTGTGGAAGCGTGGTATCGAGCTGTTGATGAAGCACACCGGTACCGATTGCCGGCCTATCCAGAAGAGAGCCGAGGCGCCTTTCCAGTTATCGGGTCGCTCTTCGTAGGTGCCCCCCAGCCAAATGGCGTCGACCGGCAGCGTCGTCCCCTTTTTGCGGGCTTCGCGGGCGCGCCCCACCGACTCCTCGGTGACGAACGAGGAGATGCCGTCCATGTTGATGACGGCTCCTATTTTGCCGCTTTTGTTCTGTGTGCCGAGGAGCATGGCCAGCTGGCCGCCGGCCGAACAGCCCGACACGGCTATCTTCTTGCGGTCGATGCCATATCGCTTGGCATTCTTGTAAATCCATGTGATGGCATCTTCAAGGTCTTCGACACCGGCGGGATAGAGCGCTTCGGGTATCAGGCGGTATTCGACGGGAATGGTTACATACCCCCGGGCGGCGACTTGCTGCGCCAGGGGGACTTGCAATTCGGGGTTTCCCGAGTTCCACCCGCCGCCGTGAATCATGAGCAGGACGGGATATTTCTTGTCGTCGTCGGGGCGATAGATGTTCATTTTCAGCGCATGTTCACCCCATGGGTTCGACACGGTCTTGTAGGTCACCCCTTCGTAGGCGCGCACCCCCTCGGGGAGGGAGGTTCTTACCGGTTCGATGTAGGGACGGTATTTCCGTTCTTTCTTGTAGGTGCCGTCGAGGGTGAACGAGGTGTCGCGCGGTACCCCGTCGATGATGACGGTTTGGGCCGTAAGTGTCATGGCGGAGAAAAGGCAGATGACCGAAATCAATGCGGTTTTCATGCCGGAGGTGTTTTTGCTGTAGAGTATCATGTTATGCCTTATTTATAGTCGGTATATATATTCGAGAACCGTGTCGTGCCCCCGTTTGAAATCTTCGGCCGAGGCGGCAATGGCTTTATCGGGGTGCAGTGCGCCGTCATGGCCTTTCCATGTCTCGAAATATTTAGTCGAGTAGGTTACCGTGGCATGGGAGCATGGGAGCTTGAAAGTACGCGTTTCTCCGTAGTGGTTGACAGTGCCGGCAGTAGGCTCTCCCACGAGAATGGCATGGCATTTCTTTTTCAAGCTCATGGCATTGAGCAAGGCCGATGAAAATGTCTGTTTCCCAATCAACACATACAGACTTTGTTCTCGCGCCAAGTAATTGTTTTGCAGGGAGTCGATAAGCGGGTCTAAAATCGAAGAATTACCTCCTCCGTTATAGCGGAGGTCGATGATGAGTTTCTGTGGAGAGCGTCTGGCGATGGTGTCGAACAACTCTTGCATGAATGTCCCGAACGGCCGCTCTTTGTCGTTCCGGCAACTGTGGTAGTAGACATACAAGGAGTTGTGTGCCGCATCGTAATGTTGCCCGTATATGCCGGCATTTTTGAAAGCTTCAAGTTGTGAGTAGGCCGGAGCTTTTATCCGTTTGGCCTTCGGATCCGGTTTCAGGGTGGTGACGATGGTATCCCCTTTTCCGTCCGAAAAAGAGCAGACGACTGAGTCTTTTGTTGAAGTTATGCCCAATCCTTTCAGTATGAAAGTGTTGTTGAGGTAGCGGGGGAGTGAAATGTTGAAATACGAGGGGTTTTCGTCATTGATGATTTTTTTGTACCGTCGGAGTATTTCTTTCATGCTGATTCCGTTTATGGCTGTAAGTTTGTCGTAGAGCAACTCCGGTCGGGTCGATTCTGTTACGAAACAACCTTCTTTGAACACCGAAAATACTATGGGTAACTGATAATTCGATTGGTTGGGGAAGAGGCGGGTGTGTTCGTCACCGACAGCTTTGATGATTTGAAAAAGTTCTATGAAAAAAGATTCTTCATCGAGTGAATCGATGCGGGCGTTGAGCGTGGATATTTTTTTTTCGAAATCCTTTTTGTCCAGTTTGGCAAAGAGGTTTAAGTGCTTTTGCGGCAAGGTTGTGGCAAAGACCTCCAAGTCGTTGCGCATTTCCTGTTTCGACAATTGTGCCGGTACATTACTATGAGTGGCGAAGAGTAAAAATGCAAGAATGAAAAGTTTTTTCATAATTCGTTTTTTTCCATTAGACGCATTTTACGGGTAAAAGGTTTCACCGGGTATGGAAAATTTTCTCGTTTGTGTAACAGCATGACGGGAAAATTCGGTTTGCAGCGGTATAAAAAATACCCTTGCAACCTGTTGTGGTGCAAGGGTATCGAGGGCAGAGGATATTATTTCATGACGATGTTTTGGGTGTCGAGGGCAATCATCAGCTCTTCGTCGGTGGGAATGACAACGACACGCACTTTCGAAGCCGGGGTGGAGAGCTCGACCTCTACGCCGTGCGATTTCTTGTTGAGTTCCTTGTCGATTTCCACGCCCATGAATCCGAGTTGGTTGCAGACGGCTTCGCGGGTAACGGCTTGGTTTTCGCCTACGCCGCCGGTGAAGACGATGACATCGACACCATTGAGGGCGGCCGCATAAGCGCCGACGTATTTGGCGATGCGGTATTCATACATCGTAAGAGCCAGTTTGGCTTTCTCGTTGCCTTGGGCAATGGCGCTTTCGATTTCGCGCATATCCGACGATACGCCCGAGATGCCCAGCACGCCGCTCTTCTTGTTGATGAGGGTCGAGATGCCTTTGTCGTCGAGACCTTCTTTCTCTTGAATGAATACGAGTGCGCCGGCATCGACGTCACCGCAGCGGGTACCCATCATAAGTCCTTCGACCGGGGTGAGGCCCATCGAGGTGTCGACCGACTTGCCGTCTTTGATGGCCGTGATGGAGCCGCCGTTGCCGACGTGGCAGGTGATGATGCGTTGTTTCTCGTAGGGGAGGTTCAGGAATTCGCAGGCACGGCGCGACACATAGCGGTGGCTGGTGCCGTGGAAGCCGTAGCGGCGAATGCCGTATTTCTCATAGAGCTCATAAGGCAGGGCATACATGTAGGCATATTGCGGCATGGTCTGGTGGAAGGCCGTGTCGAACACGGCTACTTGCGGCACGTTGGGGAGAATCTTTTCAACGGCATCGATACCTTTGAGGTTGGCCGGGTTGTGGAGCGGGGCGATGTCGATGCATTCGATGATTTTTTCCTTGACGGCTTTGTCGATGAGTACCGACTGGTTGAACTTCTCTCCGCCGTGTACGACGCGGTGGCCTACGGCATTGATTTCTTGCAACGAGGCAATGCAACCGTATTCCTTGCTCACCAAGGTGTCGAGGATAAATTCGATGCCGACGGTGTGCTCGGGAATGTCTTTTTCGAGTACCACTTTCTCGCCGCCGGGGAGGGTCAGTTTCAAGAACGAGCCTTTCAACCCTATTTTCTCGATGCCTCCTTGTGCCAGTACGGCTTTGGTGTCGGTCTCGAACAGTTTGTATTTGATAGATGATGAACCGCAGTTCAGAACAAGTACTTTCATGATTTTAACGGAATGTGTGATGAATTACTTTTTCAGACCGATGGCTTGGTTGCAGGCGATGGCAATCATTTTGTAGACATCGTCGACCGAGCAGCCGCGCGAGAGGTCGTTGACGGGAGCGGCTATGCCTTGCAGAATCGGGCCGATGGCTTCGGCGCCGGCGAGACGTTGCACGAGTTTGTAGGCGATGTTGCCCACTTCGAGGGTGGGGAATACGAGAGCGGTGGCTCTACCGGCGATTTCGCTGCCGGGAGCTTTGCTTTGGCCTACCGAGGGAACGAGGGCGGCGTCGGCTTGCAGTTCGCCGTCGATGAGCAGTGTCGGGTCGAGCTCTTTGGCCATGCGGGTGGCTTCTACCACTTTGTCGACCATTTCGTCTTTGGCGCTGCCTTTGGTCGAGAAGCTCAGCATGGCGATGCGGGGTTCATAGCCGGCGATGATGCGGGCGGTTTGTCCCGTCGATACGGCAATCTGAGCCAGTTGTTCGGCCGTGGGGTTGGGCGTTACGGCGCAGTCGGCAAAGACCATGATGCCGTTTTCGCCGTATTGCTTGTTGGGGATAAACATGATGAATGCACCCGATACGACGCTGATGCCGGGAGCCGTCTTGATGATTTGCAGGGCCGGACGCAGCACGTTTCCGGTGGTGTTTTGGGCACCGGCTATCTCGCCGTCGGCATCGCCGCTCTTGATCATGAGGCAAGCCAGGTAGAGGGGGTTCTCCACCAGTCCGGCGGCTTGTTCTTCGGTCATGCCTTTTTTCTTGCGAAGCTCAAAAAGCAGGTTGGCATAAGCCTCTTTTTTCGGGTGGTTTGTGGGGTCGATAATGGTGGCTTTATCGATGTTCTTCAATCCGTTTTTCTCGGCAAGCGCTTTGATTTCGGCGGGATTTCCGAGAAGAATAATGTGGGCGACTTCGTCGGCAATGATTTTGTCGGCGGCCTTCAAAGTGCGTTCTTCGGTACCTTCGGGAAGAACGATGCGTTGTTTGTTCGCTTTGGCGCGAGCAACGATTTCGTCAATTAAGCTCATGGCTGAAATGATTTTATTGTTGTGTTATGTATAGTGTAAGCTAGACAAATGCTCTTGCAAAAGTAGGGGTAAAAATAACAACTTTTGTCCAAAATCCCAATAAAAAGGTGAAAATAATTTGCAACCGGCTGCAAAATAGCCCTTTGCCGCCTTCCTTCCATGCTTGAAGGCGGGACGTGCGGCACTCGGGGTTGGGGCTTTTCTCCGGTCGGAGGCGGGTCGGGAGGGAAGGAGGGTATGAGGCGTGCGTTAGAGCAGGCCCAAGTGTTTCAGGGCTTTGGCGATGCCGTCGTTGTCGATGTCGTCGGTAACGTAGTCGGCGCTCTGTTTCACGGCGTCGCTCGCGTTTCCCATGGCGACGCCTGTCCCTGCATGGCGCAACATCGAGATGTCGTTGCCTCCGTCGCCGAAGGCCACGGTGTCGCGCAGGGCAATGCCGTAGTGGGCGGCAACGAGGTCGATGCCGTGCTGCTTGTTGTTGCCGCGCATGTTGATGTCGGCGAAGATGGGGCTCCAACGGTTCGACACGCAATGGGGTATGGCCTGCATCACCTCGGTTTCGTCGGCCTCGTCGGTGTAGAGGTTGATTTGTATGATGCGTTCGTTGGCGGCAACCTGTTCCATGTCGGCCGGCGTGGGTACGGGCAGGTCGAGCATGTCGGCTACCCGGGTCACGCGGTCGTCGATGCGGTTCACGGTGACGCGGTCGAGCCCCATGAACGAGAAGGAGTAGGGACCGTGTTGCCGCTCGTGCCGGCACAGGGCGGCCAGTTCGTCGGCCGGTATGGCGTCGCAATAGATTTCTTCGCCGTCGGCCGTGAGGCAATAGCTCCCGTTGAAGGTGATGAACCCGTCGAACTGTGCGTCGCCCACTCCCTTGATGAGGTGCAGCGGGCGGCCGGTGGCGATGAATACCTTGTGCCCTTTCCGCCGCAGGGCGGCCAAGGCGTCGTAGGCCGAGGGCACGATTTCGTGGGTGCGGAAGCTGACGAGGGTGCCGTCGATGTCGAAAAAGAGGGCTTTACTCTGCATGGGCGGAAAGTTTCTGGGCAATGCCCGCGAGAATGGTCTCTGTGGCACCCGTGTGGGAGTAGATGTATGTGGCGGCGTTTTCTCCGCATTGGCGGCGGTATTCCTCCTCGTTCTCGAAGTGCTGCATGAGTTTATCAAACTCGTCCGGGGTGGAAATGGAGAACGCCCCTTGGTTGGCGATGAGGTCCTTGGCTTCCTGGAATTTCCGGTAGTTGGGGCCGAATACGACCGGTATGCCATAGACGGCCGCTTCGGGTACGTTGTGTATGCCCACGCCGAATCCGCCCCCGATGTAGGCCATCTGCCCGTATTGGTATATCGACGACAGGAGCCCGAAGCAGTCGACGATGAGGCAGTCGGCCGTGGCGGCTTCGGCTTCGTTGGTCTGGGTGTAACGCACGGCGGGGCGTTTCAGCTTGCCCAGTATCTCGGTAATGTGGCTCTCGTGTATCTCGTGGGGTGCGATGATGAGGCGCAGTTCGGGGTGGCGGTTGAAGTAGTCGATGAAAATATCTTCGTCCTTGGGCCACGAGCTGCCTGCGATGAGTACCTGCCGTCCGGCCGAGAAGGCTTCGGCGATGGGCAGCTTTTTGGCTTGTCGGCGTATGTCAACGACGCGGTCGAACCGGGTGTCGCCCACGACCGAGACGTTGTGTATGCCGATGCCGGCCAGCAACTCGCGCGACGTCTCGTTCTGCACATAGAGGTGGGCATAGGTGCGCAGCATGCGGCGGAAGAGCTCGCCGTAGGGGCGGAAGAATATCTGGTCGGGACGGAAGATGGCCGAGATGATGTAGGTGGGAATTTGCTGGCGGCGCAGTTCGCGCAGGTAATTTCCCCAAAACTCATATTTGATGAAAATGGCTATCGACGGTCTCAGCAGGTCGAGAAAGCGGCATACGTTGCGCGGCAGGTCAAACGGCAGGTAGCATACCAGGTCGGCCAATGGATAGTTTTTCCGCACCTCATAGCCCGACGGGGAGAAAAACGTGAGGGCGATTTTCTTGTCGGGGTATTGTCTTTTCAGCTCCTCGATAAGGGGGCGTCCTTGCTCAAACTCTCCCAGCGACGAGGCGTGTATCCAGATGTATCCCCCCTCTTTCGTCGCCTCCTTTTCGAGATAGGGGAAGATGGATTTCTGGCCTTCGGCCAGTTTGCGGGCTTTGGGGTTGCGCAGCGCGGCTATTTTCACCAACAGCCGGTAGGAGCGTATGCCTAAGTTGTAAAGCGCTTTTTTCATGCTTCGGCGGGTTCGGTATTTAGTCGTTGGCCGGTGTGATTCGTTCGAGGGCGACGCGCAGGCGGCGCAGCGTCTCTTCTTTGCCGATGAGCTCGGTGATGTCGAACATGTGCGGGCCGCGGCATTCGCCCACGACGGCCAGGCGGAAGGCGTTCATTACGTTGCCCATGTGGTAGCCGTTTTTCTCGATCCAGGGTATGACCACCTCTTCGGTGGCTTTCGACTCGAAGTCGTCGAGCCCTTCGAGCAGGGCGATGAGCTCCTGCATGATGGCCGGCGTCTCCGGTTTCCAGCGTTTCTTGATGGCTTTGGGGTCGTAGGTCTCGGGGGCTACATAGAAGAATGAGATTTGTTCCCACAACTCCTTGACAAAGCTGACGCGCTCTTTTACCAAGCCGATGATGCGGGCCAGCCGTGCCGGGTCGGGTTCTTCGACGTGGTGCTCGGCCAAGGTCGGGGCAAAGAGCTCGGCCAGCTCTTCGTCGCTCTTCTTTTGCAGGTATTTGTGGTTGAACCATTTGCCTTTTTCGTAATCGAATCGGGCTCCGCTTTTGCTGCACCGTTCGAGCGAGAAGAGTTTTATCAGCTCGTCCATCGAGAATATCTCTTCGTCGTTGCCGGGGTTCCAGCCCAGCAGGGCGAGGAAGTTGATGACGGCTTCGGGCAGATAGCCGGCTTCACGGTAGCCCGACGATACTTCGCCGGTTTTGGGGTCGTGCCATTCGAGCGGGAAGACGGGGAATCCGAGGCGGTCGCCGTCGCGTTTGCTCAGTTTACCGTTGCCTTCGGGTTTGAGCAGCAGCGGGAGGTGGGCAAAGCGGGGCATGGACTCTTCCCAGCCGAATGCCCGGTAGAGCAGCACATGGAGCGGTGCCGAGGGCAACCACTCTTCGCCGCGGATTACATGGCTCACCTCCATGAGATGGTCGTCGACGATGTTGGCCAGGTGGTAGGTGGGCAGGTTGTCGGCCGACTTGTAAAGCACCTTGTCGTCGAGTATCGACGAGTTGATGGTGACTTTGCCGCGAATGAGGTCGTCGACGACAACCTCTTCGCCCGGTTCTATTTTTATGCGCACGACGTAGGGGTGTCCCGATGCTATCAGCTTTTCGACCTCATCGGCGCTCATCGTGAGGGAATTGCGCATGCCGTTGCGGGTCGATGCGTCGTATTGGAAATTGGGTATTTCCTGGCGTTTGGCGTCGAGCTCGGCGGGGGTGTCGAAAGCGATGTAGGCTTTGCCGGCAGCCAGGAGTTGGTCGACATACTTGCGATAGATTTCCTTGCGCTCCGACTGGCGGTAAGGGGCGAAGTTGCCGCCGTAGCCCACGCCTTCGTCGAACTTGATGCCCAGCCATTCGAGGGCCTCGATGATATAGGCTTCGGCGCCCGGCACGAAGCGTTGTGAGTCGGTGTCTTCGATGCGGAGTATCATGTCGCCGCCATGTTGCTTGGCAAAGAGGTAGTTGTAGAGGGCAGTGCGCACACCGCCGATATGCAGAGCGCCCGTGGGACTCGGTGCAAAACGTACACGGACTTTTCTTTCTGTCGTTTCCATCGTTGATTGGGAAGTTTTATGTTCTTGGGAAGTGAAAAAGTTTCGGGGTTTATTTTTCTTCATCGAGCTCGCCGAGCAGTTTTTTGAGCTCCTCGTCGGTCTCGAAAAGGGTCTCCTTGCAGTATTTCAGCAAGGTCAGGGCGCGGGTCGTCAACTCTTTGATGGTTTCGATTTCGCAGGTGTCGTCTTGTATGCGGGCCACGATGGCTTCGAGTTCTTCCATGGCGGCGGCATAAGACGGTTTTTCGGTTTTCTCCATATTTATAAGATTATAAAATTTGCGATTCGCTGCACCCTTCGCCGAAAAAAGTGGTGATGTGGTCGCCCGGTTTCAGCTCCTGGGACGAACGGACGCATTTCCCCTCTTTCAGGGTGAGCGAGTAGCCGCGGTTCAGGATATGCTGGGGCGACGACAGTCTCACGATCTCTTCTCGCAGGGCGAGGCGTTGTCGTTCGTCGGCCATGCGGCGGTCGATGTTTTGTCGCAGCCGGGGCAGGAGTCCCGAGAGGAGGTTCTTCTCGATGACGATGCGGCGGTCGATGAGGGTGGGAAGCAGTCGGCCGAGGGCCTGTACCCGGTAGCTCTCGTTGTGCAGCCGTTCTTTGATGGCGGTCGAGATGGCGGCTTGCAGGTCGCAGGCTCGCCGATGAGCCTCGGCGGCCCGGCCGATGAGCCATTCGGCGGCGGCTGTCGGGGTTTTTACCCGCACGTTGGCGATGCTGTCGATGACCGTCTCGTCGCGGTCGTGCCCGATGCCTACCAGTATGGGCAGCGGAAACTGGGCCACGTTTTGTGCCAGCTCGTAGCTGTCGAAGCAGTTCAGATCCGAGGTGGCGCCGCCGCCGCGTATGATGACGACGCCGTCGAAGTGCTCCTCGTGGCGGTAGATGCGTTCGAGCGCCTCGATAATCGATTGTCCGGCGTGTGCTCCTTGCATGGCTGCTGCAAAGAGGGTGGTGTAGAAGCGGTATCCGTAGGCGTTGCGGTGCAACTGGTCGATGAAGTCGCCGTATCCGGCGGCCGTGGGCGAGGAGATGATGGCGATGCGGCGGGGGAGCAGCGGCCAGGTGAGCTCCTTGTTCATGTCGATGATGCCCTCTTGGGTGAGCCGGCGCAGAATCTCCTGGCGTTGGCGGGCCATGTCGCCCAAGGTATATCGGGGGTCGATGTCGTGAATGGTGAGGGTGTAGCCGTAGACTTCGTGCAGGTCGATGCTCACCTCTACCAGCAGTTTGATGCCCGGAGCGATGTTTGTGCCCGTCTCGGCGGCGAAGTAGGCTTTCAGCATGCGGTACACCGTTGCCCAAATGACGGCGCGGGCTTTGGCCCGCATCTCTCCGGTCGTGGCGTCTTTGTCCACCAGTTCGAGGTAGCAGTGGCCCGAGTAGTTCTCTCTCGCCTCACTCACCTCGGCACATATCCAGTAACGGTCGGGCAGTGCGCCTTGCAACGTGCTGCGTACAAGGGTGTTGAGTTCAAAAAGCGAGAGTTCTTTGCGGGTTGTCATCGTGCGAGGGTGTAGTGCGATTTCCGGGGGAAAATGCCGATGGATAAAAACATAAAAAGGAAGGCCACGCGAGCGGTCTTCCTTTTATGCTGTTGAAGGGGGCTGTTATCCGTTGAAGTCGTCCGATACGGTCAGTCTCTTTCTTCCTTTGGCACGACGGGCAGCCAATACGCGACGACCGTTGGCGGTAGCCATTCTTGAACGGAAGCCGTGTTTGTTTTTCTTCTTTCTGTTCGAGGGTTGAAATGTTCTTTTCATTGCCGTTATATTTTATCGTTATTTATTTGCGGAAAAATTCGGAGTGCAAAAATAGAGACTTTTTTTGAATAAACCAAGAGATAATTCATTTTTGCACAATTCTTTTTGAGATTTTGCCGATTTCTCTTACTTTTGCAGGCAGAAAAAATTTTAATTCAACCCTATATTGTTATGATTAACGCACAAGACATTAAAAACGGAACGTGTATCCGTATGGACGGAAAGCTCTATTTCTGTATCGAATTTTTGCATGTAAAACCCGGAAAAGGAAACACTTTCATGCGTACGAAATTGAAAGATGTGGTCAACGGGTATGTGCTTGAACGTCGTTTTAACATCGGCGAAAAACTCGAAGACGTGCGCGTAGAGCGTCGTCCCTATCAGTTCTTGTACAAAGAAGGCGAAGATTATATCTTTATGAATCAGGAAACCTTCGAGCAACACCCCATCGCACATGACCTGATTACGGGTGTCGACTTCCTCAAAGAAGAAATGGTCGTGGAGGTGGTTTCCGATGCTTCGACCGAAACCATTCTTTATGCCGAGCTTCCCGTGAAAGTGGAACTCGAAGTGACCTATACCGAGCCCGGCATCAAGGGCGATACCGCCACCAACACGCTGAAACCGGCTACGGTCGAGACGGGTGCTACCGTGCGTGTTCCTCTCTTTATCAACACCGGCGACAAAATCCGTGTCGATACCCGCAGCGGTGAGTACATCGAAAGAGCAAAATAATAATTACTTTTTTTGATATGATTTTCTCGGAGGAGTCCCTTCCGGGAACCAAGAAAGCGGCATTGCCTTGGGTAGTGCCGCTTTCCTTTTTTGTTTATGAGGCAGCTATGACGTAAGAAGCGCAAAAAACTTTTTATAACAACAGTACGGCCACACGCCTGCGGATAGGTGCGGTAACACTTTCGCCCGAAGAAAAGTTGAAAATTAGCATATTTAAATATGTTAAAGTTTTATTTTTGTTTGTTTTTCTGTTGATTGATATGTTTTTTGTCTATTATGAAAAAATTATTTTATTCAGGAGTGGCATTTACATGTATTGTATGTTTGTGCGTAAGTGTAAATAATATAGGTAAGTCAAAACAATTTGCGAATGATTTATCGGATTTAGTTTTGTTTAAAGTTGAATCATTGGCTCAAGTTGAAAAGGATGATGACCTAAAATACGATAAAAAATATTCTGATTGCTACTTTTCTGCGACAATAGATAGTGAGGGATATGGATGGCTTTGGGGGGAAAATATTGGATATATAGGGAAGGGTGGACGGTATCAACAACGATTTGAAGATGCTGCGTATAAGTGCGTACTTAGTGATGATGGGGAATATTTGGAGCGCTAATATTATTCTTGTGGGGATTATGAGAAAGATGTATCAAAATGAATGTTTGGTTGATTATAACTGTTTGCTGTTTTTTATATGTCTCTGTTTTTTTTCAGCATGTAAAGAAGAACAAGAAAATAGTACAGTAGAAGTTATAAAAATTACTTTGCTAGAAAAATCAAATATTTATATTCCCGCCGACTCGATATTCGAGTCGGCGGAATACATAGCGTTGGAGACCACCGAAGATAATCTGTTGTCGGGATTGGAATCACTGTCGGTACAATTACAGCATGATACATTGTATATATGGGATCGCGACCAACAAGAATTGAGCCAATATGATGAACAGGGCCGTTATTTACAAAAACTATCCCGTAGGGGGAATGGTCCCGGGGAATACATAAGCGTATCGGATTTTGTTGTACTGGATACGATGGTTTGTCTTTTGGCTGGAGCGAACAAGAAAATAATGTTCTATCGTAAATCCGATTTTTCTCATGTAGGAGATTTGAAAATCCCTATAAATGTGTCAAGAATGAAATTTTATGAGGGATTTCTCTATTTATATTCAGGCCTTTTATCGTCGGAATATTATAATATGTATGTTATGGATATACATAGAGGAAAGATCTTATCACGTTATAAGCCATATCAGCAGGAATGGAAAGGAACAGTATATTCACGAACAATATTTAATAAATCAACAGCCTATAATTATTATACAGAACCGTATAATTACCATATTTATGAAGCGATGCCTGACGGAGATTCTGTCGTATTTCGATTGGATTTTGGCAAGGAAAATATGTATGATTCTGAATTTTTGCTGCTATCGCCAAGTGCTAAAAGGATATATCTGCAAGAAAGATATTCCGATCCATCAGACCGATTGATATCGGGTATTGATAATTTATATTTTTCCGACCAAATGAGATTTTTTACCTTTACCTTTGGAACGCAGCCTTATTGGTATATAAATATAAAAGGAAAGGCTCCAATGGCAGGATATATATGTACATCTAAGAAATTTCCATGGGTGTCGGCTCAGGTGCATAGTATCGACGAAGATAATATATATAGTTTGGAAAGTGCCGATTATGTATGTGAATGGAAAGAACGTCTGGCGGGAACAGATTGGATAGAGAATGTACCAGAGTGGTTATTATCCAAAATAAAGTTCGACGATAATCCCGTATTGTGCCGGTATAAATTGAAGAAATGAAATTTGAAATACGAAAGCCACTGCCCGATACAGGACAGTGGCTTTCGCTTTTAAATGATTATTGGAGAGGGAAAATATGCTGTCGAAAATTTGATAAATCGGTCATTTTTATATAAATTGCAACAATCAGAAATTTCAGGAAAGAGATGAGTGGCCGATGTTTTTTCGTGGCGTGGATACTCATGTTGGGAGTCTGTTTCCCCGCCAAATTGAGTTCTCAGGTCGACAGCAGCATATTGGCGATGGCCGAGTGGGTGAAAGCGTACAACCGGTTCGGGAAGTACAATCCGCAGGAGAAGGTCTACCTGCACTTCG
>UQOX01000026.1 GCA_900542765.1 uncultured Porphyromonadaceae bacterium
ACCCTGCTGGTGGGCGACACGTTGCAACTGACGGCGGCCGTCTACCCGGCGAACGCCAGTGACCCGCGCCTGACATGGACGAGCAGCGCGCCCGAGATTGTCTCGGTCGACACCCTGGGCCGCCTCACCGCCCTTGCGGCCGGTGAAGCCGAAATCACCTGCCTGGGCGTGGCCGACACGGTGGCCGCCACCTGCTTCGTCATCGTGAAGGAACCCTACCACGCCGTGGAGCGGATAGAACTGAGTTGCACCGACACCACCCTGCTGGTGGGCGACACGTTGCAACTGACGGCGGCCGTCTACCCGGCGAACGCCAGTGACCCGCGCCTGACATGGACGAGCAGCGCGCCCGAGATTGTCTCGGTCGACACCCTGGGCCGCCTCACCGCCCTTGCGGCCGGTGAAGCCCGAATTACTGTTTGGGCAGAAGGTGGTCTTGTTTCGTCCGATTGTGTGGTGAAAGTTGAGACTCCTTCATCGGCATTACCGTATGTTACTGATTATAGAATATATAGTCGGGGTATGACCATTATCATCGAATCGTCATCGGATCGATTTGTGAAAATGAACAGAATCGATGGAATCGTCACAACATTGGAGGTAAGAGCGGGCGTTAACTATTACGAAATGGAGGAAAAGGGTCTCTATTTCATTGAAGGGAAGAAAATATTGCTCTATTGATGAAAAGTCTTTCTTTATGGAGAAAGGGCTGTCCTTCACGGACAGCCCTTTTTTATTTACATGGTAACCGTGAAAAAATATTAAATCTGATTTCCGGGGCGGGCGCCGGGCAAAATATCGTTAGCTTTGCAATCGGTATGGAGTGAATATCTTATCGAGTTTTTGTTCCCCGTACCGCCGGCGGGTCGGAAACGACCGGCCGTTGTGTTTAACCAATATGTATCTGTTTGGACCCGGATAGTTTTTTATCGAGTTTCATTGCCTCGGTCGAGGTCGCTCCCATGACATGGAGGAGTGCCCTGTTTCTTCTCTTGGCCCTTTTTTCGTTGGGCGTATCGGCATTTATGGCGGCTTCTGAAATAGCCTTTTGTTCGCTTTCCTCTCGTGACTTGGAGAAAATCGAGGCCGCGGAAAGTTCTCGGGATACCCGTTTGCCGGCGTTGCTTGACCGTTCGCCCTATCTCATGATGGAGATTTTCATCGTGAACAATTTGGCCAATATGATGGTCATCATGTCGGGCATCTTCTTCCTTACCGAAATATTTGACTTTTCGCATGCCTGGACGGGCTATGTATTGTCGTTCCTGCTGTTTGTGTTGGTGATTCTGCTTTTCGGGGAGATTGTGCCTAAGGTCTATGCCCGGCAGAATGCTTTGAGAATGGTGCGTCGTGCGGCTCCGGTGATGTCGTTGCTCGAAGTGAGCCTGGGAGGCGTGGCCAAATTGATGGTGGGCTCGGCATCATATATCGAGCGTCGTTTCGGTCACAAGGAGTCGGCCATATCCATGGACGAACTTTCCCATGCGGTGGAGATGACCCAGGCCACCACCGGCGAGGAGAAGGAGATGTTGCAGGATATCGTGCGTTTTGGAGACAAGACGGCGCAGGAGATCATGACGGCGCGTACCGACTTGACCGATGTCGACATTCGCATCGATTTCTCTTCACTGCTGCAACTCATCGTCGAAACCGGTTATTCGCGCATTCCCGTCTACGACGGCTCGCAGGACAATATCAAGGGAATCATTTATATCAAGGATTTGTTGCCCTATCTTTCGCGCGGCAACGACTTTGACTGGCGGCACCTGTTGCGTCCGGCCTATTTCGTTCCCGAAGGCAAGATGATTGATGAGTTGCTCGAAGATTTTCGGCGTCAGCATATACACATGGCGGTGGTTGTCGATGAGTTTGGCGGTACGTCGGGTGTCGTGACGCTCGAAGATATTCTCGAAGAGATTGTGGGTGAAATCAGCGACGAGTATGACGAAGACGAACCTTTGTTTACCCGCATCGATGAACACCATTACATCTTCCAGGGAAAAATCCCGCTGGAAGATTTTTATGAAATCACGCGTTCCGACGCGGCCGAGTTTGGCGTCGACGACGATGTGGAAACACTGGCCGGACTCATACTTTTTGCTACCGAGGATTTCCCGAAACCGCTCGAAGAGATACGCATGGGACGTTTCTTGTTCCAAGTCATGGATATTGACAAGTATCGTATCGGAAAGATAAAGGTCTCTTTTGAAGATAAAGTTGAAGATGGCGATGAAGAATAGATGCCGCACCCTGCCGTGGTTTCTGCTGGCAGCCCTGCTCGCGACGGCCTCGTGCCGGCGGGAGAGTACCGGCGTACCCCGTCCCGAGGGATTGATGCGCATCGACCGCCCCGATACCTCCTACCGGACGGTCTCTTTGACATTCCCGCTCACATTTGAGATTGCTTCACAGGCCCGGGTCGAGCAAGAGGTCGCTTCACCGACTTGGGTGAACGTCGTGTACCCTCCTTACGATGCCACGCTGTGGTGCAGTTATATCGCTCTGACGCCGGCCACCCGGGCGACCCGGTATGCCGAAAGCCGGGATTTGGTCTATGTGCACGCGTCCAAAAGTCCGTCGATAGAGGTGCGGCGTTATGCCGATGACCGTCGGCGGGTCTATGCCCTGCTTTACTATCTTTCGGGTGAAGCGGCGACGCCATTGCAGTTTGAGGTGACCGACAGTGCGGCCTATCTTTTCAGGGGAGCTCTCTATTTCGATACTCCCGTGCGAGGCGATTCGGTCGCTCCGGTGGTCGGCTACATTGCCGATGACGTGGCCCACATGATAGAAACCCTGCAACATACCGCGAACAATGCCGATAAGTAAGGTGTATGAACCGGTTCCCGGCGTGCATGTCGCCTTGTGGCATCTTGTCGAAGATGAGGCGACCCTCTATGCCCTTTTCCCGCCCGAATCGAGATGCCTCGGCGACGAGGCGCTGACCGGTGTGGCTCATGCCACGCGCCGCTGCGAACGCTTGGCGGCTCGTCTGTCGCTGTTGCGGCTGGGTGTGGCGGAAAAGGTCTCCTATACGCCGCAAGGCAGACCCGAAATTTCCGATGAAACGGCGCATATTTCGATTTCTCATACCCGGGAATGGGTGGCCGTGGCGCTGTCGTCCCGGTCGATAGGCATCGATATAGAACGATGGAGTGAGAGGCCGCTGCGGGCGGCGACGCGTTTCCTGTCGGAGGACGAGCGCGCCTGGGTTTCTGCGACCGATGCTCCCGCCGATGCCGCTACGTTGTTGTGGTCGGCCAAGGAGTCGATTTATAAAGTGATGGGGGCTGAGGGGGTCGATTTCTCCCGACATTTGCGCGTGGAACCGTTCGCGTATGAGCACACGTCGGCTTGCCGGCGATTTGAGGCCGAAGAATCCTTTTTAGGCACGAACGGCCGTTTTGCACTCTATTATGGCTGTTTCCCCGATTTTGTCCTGACGCTTGCGCTCGAAGGCGTGGCGGAGTAGGTGCGCCTTTTCCCCGGTTTTCAGGCGTGGTAGGTGTGGCGGCGGCGGATAAAGTAGTCGACGACGATGTTGCGCCGACCCTCGGGCGTCTCTTTGAGGAGGTTGACGAGGGGTTGTTCCCGGTATCGCTTGCGCTCTCTGCGGAAGTGGATATGCGCCAGCCACACGGCGCGGGCGTGCTGCCATTCTCCGGCCACGATGTAGCGGGCCAGTGCAATGGTGTCGAGCAGTCGGCGTATGATGAGCAGCCGCCGCCCCTCTTTGCGCGGCAGGTTTTTGTAGAGCATGAGCAGGTTGTTGCGGAAGTTGAGATAGGTCTTTCGCGGTTCCGTTGCCGAGAGGGTGGCTCCGCCGAGATGGTACATGCTGCTTTGCGGCACGGTGTAGATTTTATAACCCAGCAATTTCACGCGCCAGCAGAGGTCGATTTCCTCCATGTGGGCAAAGAAACTCTCGTCGAGCCCTCCGGCTTTGAGATAGACTTCGCGGCGGATAAAGAGGCAGGCGCCGGTAGCCCAGAATATCTCGGCGGGCGTGTCGTATTGGCCTTCGTCGTTTTCGATGGAGAAAAAGATGCGTCCCCGACAGTAGGGATAGCCGTATTTGTCGAGAAATCCGCCGGCGGCTCCGGCGTATTCAAAGGCTTTTTTGTCGCGGTATGCCAGCAGTTTGGGCTGGCAGGCTCCGACATCGGGACGCGTCTCGCAGAAGTCGACGAGCGGGTTGAGCCAGCCCGGAGCGGCTTCGACGTCGGAGTTGAGCAGGACGATATAGGGGTGGGTCAGTTGTTTGACGGCCAAGTTGTATCCTCGGGCGTATCCGTGATTTTCCTTCATTTCGAGCAACACCACCTCGGGGTGATGCTCTTTGAGCCAATCGACCGAGCCGTCGGTCGAACCGTTGTCGGCCACGACCACATCGGCCAGGTCGGCCGGCGTGTGGGCGCACACCGAGGGAAGGAACTCTTTCATCAGGTTGAGCCCGTTCCAATTAAGTATGACAACAGCGACTTTTTTCATAAATCAAAATTATAGGCGACGGTGTTTCCATCGGTTATGGGTCCACAACCAATATTCGGGAGCCCGCCGTATGGTCTCTTCCATGAGGGCCATGTAGCGGTCGGTGATTTCGAAATCGGGGCAGGAACGCGGGTCGAGTTCGATTTTTCTTATCGTGGCGCGGTAGTAGCCCCGTTTTATCTTTTCTACGTCGAAATACATGACGGCCATGTCGAGTTTCTTGGCGATGGTCTCTCCGCCGGTGAGTACGGGGGTGTCTTGGTTGAGAAAGGTTATCCAGTGATGGATATTGGCCGGTGACGGGGTCTGGTCGGCGATGAATCCGGTTCCCGATTGTTTTCCCGAGGCTCTTACCGTGAGGAGGTCGCGCAAGGTGTTGGCCTTGGGTATGCAGGTAAGCCCGAAACGGGAACGGATTTTCAGGAACAGACGGTCGAACCATTTGTTTTTCAGCGGCCGGTAGATCTGTCCCAGGCGGGCGTTGGGCGTGTCTATCCATAGCGAGATGGAGGAGATGTATTCCCAGTTGCCGTAGTGGCCCAGCATCATGATGACCGAGCGTCCGCTGTTGAGTTCCGATTCGAGCAACTCCGAGTCGACAAACTGCATGCGGCGGCGCATCTGCTTGTCGGAGATGTGCAGCAGCTTGATGGTCTCGAAAAAGTAGTCGCAGAAATGCCGGTAAAATCGTCGCTCGATGTGACGGCGGTATGACTCGCTCTCTTGCGGGAAGGCGTTCCTGAGGTTGCGGCGCACGACGTGGCGACGGTATCGCACGATGTGGTATACCAGCAGGTAGAGCAGGTCGGAGAACAGGAAGAGTACCCGCAACGGCAGATGCGCCACGGCGTGGAGGGTGAGTCCGAGGGGCGCGAGGAGAATGTTTTGCAGGGTCTCTTTTTTCATGGTTTACAGGAGTTGGGCGTGTAGGGCGGGAATGTCGTTTTTTTCGATGAAATCGCCCAATTTGACGTTGTGTACCGTATTGACGAGTGCCTTGTCGTAGGGGAGTTCTATGCGCACATAGTTGTCGGTGAACCCGTGCATGGGGGCGTTCTTGGCCGGGTGCTCAAAGAGCACGGGGCGTACCTTTCCCCGCTGTGAGGCGTAGAAGTCGTGCAGTTTCCGCTCCGATATTTCGAGAATCCGTCGGCAACGGTCGTGGCGTGTTTCCTGCGGGACAATGGGCTCGATTTTCAGGGCTTGGGTTCCCGGCCGTTCGGAGTAGGTGAAAACGTGCAGTTGCGAGATGTCGAGGCTGTCAACAAAGCGGGCCGACTCTTCGAAGCGTTCGTCGGTCTCGCCGCGCATGCCCACGATGAGGTCTACGCCGATGAAGGCGTCGGGCATTACCCGCTTGATGTGCTCGATGCGTCGGGCGAAGAGCCCGGTGTCGTAGCGGCGGCGCATGAGGTGCAGCACTTCATCGCTGCCCGATTGCAGGGGTATGTGGAAGTGGGGCGCGAAATGTTTCGATGCGGCGACGAAGTCGATGATTTCGTCGGTCAGCAGGTTGGGCTCTATCGAGGAGATGCGGTAGCGGTCGATGCCTTCGACCTTTTCGAGTTCCTTCACGAGCTCAAAAAAGGTCTCCCCCGTCGTCTTGCCGAAGTCGCCGATGTTCACGCCCGTCAGGACAATCTCGTGCCCTCCCTCGCGTGCCACGCCGCGTGCCTGCTCCACGAGGTCGGCGATGCGGCCGTTGCGGCTGCGCCCACGGGCAAACGGTATCGTGCAATAGGAGCAGAAATAGTCGCAGCCGTCTTGCACTTTGAGGAAATAGCGGGTGCGGTCGCCCCGGGAGCACGACGGGGCGAAGGTGTTGATTTCGGGACTGGGGGTGGTGAATATCCGGTGAGCCTCGTCGGGGTTTTGCAGCCGGTCGATATAGCGGGCTATCTCGCCTTTTTCTCCGGCGCCAAGTACCATGTCGACGCCCGGAATGCGGGCTATTTCATCGGGTTTCAACTGGGCATAGCAGCCGGTGACGATGATGTGCGCGCCGGGGTGTTGGCGGGCGATGCGGCGAATGGCTTGCCGGCATTTCTTGTCGGCCAGCTCGGTCACCGAGCAGGTGTTGATGATGCAAAGGTCGGCCTTTTCGCCGTTGCGGGCACGGCGTATGCCTTTCGCTTCGAGCGTGCGTCCTATGGTTGAGGTCTCGGCAAAATTGAGTTTGCACCCCAACGTGTAGTAGGCGGCGGTCTGAGGCCCGAACGTTTGACTGTCTATCATCGGTTTGGTATGAATGAGGTTTCCCGATACAAAAATAGCGATTTTGCCGGTAAATGGCGGCCATTTAAGGCTACTTTCTTATTATTTAACCCGTATGGACGATTTTTGCCGGCGGTTCCGGAGAAACAGAACCGCCGGGTTTGATGGTGGAAAAATTATCGCGTTTCTCCCGAGATGGTGCGTATGGTGCCGTCGGGGTTGTATTGCAACTCGCACACCTTCATGCTGCGCAGGTGGGAGTGGCCGCCCGAGGGGGTGCTGTCGTGGAAGAAAAGGTACCATTTGCCCTTGTACGAGCATATCGAGTGGTGGGTGGTCCAGCCCACGACGGGGGTGAGAATGACCCCGGCGTAGGTAAACGGCCCGTAGGGGTTGTCGCCGATGGCGTAGCAGAGCATGTGGGTCGTCCCGGTGGAGTAGGAGAAATAGTACTTCCCGTTGTACTTGTGCACCCAGGCCGCTTCGAAGAAACGGTGCGGGTCGCCGTTTTTCAGGGGATTGCCTTCGGCGTCGAGAATCACGACGGGGCGGGGTGCTTCGGCAAATTCGAGCATGTCGTCGCTGAGGCGAGCCACGCGGGCGGGCAGTGCCTCTTCGTCGTCGCCCGGTATGGTGCCGCACTCGATGGCCTTGTTGTCGCGGTATCGTTGCAGTTGGCCGCCTTGCAGCCCGCCGAAGTAGATGTAGTAGTTGCCGTTGTCTTCAAGCACGGCCGGGTCGATGCTGTAACTGCCGCGCATGGGGTGGGGCTGCGGCTTGAAGGGTCCGTAGGGCTTGTCGCTGGTGGCTACGCCGAGGCGGAAGATGTCGTTCTGGTCTTTGGCGGGAAAGTACATGTAGTATTTGCCGTCTTTCTCGGCCACGTCGCACGCCCAAAGTTGCCGGCCGGCCCAGGGAATCTCTTCGAGCGAAAGCACGACGCCGTGGTCGGTTACCTTGCCCTTCTCGGGGTCTTTGGTGGAGAATACATGGTAATCGCGCATGTTGAAGTGGTTGCCGTCGGTGGGGTCGGTAACGCCCGATTCCCAGTCGTGCGAGGGGTAGATATAGACCTTGCCTTCGAAGACGTGAGCCGACGGGTCGGCCATGTAATCGTCGGGGAAGAGGTAGCGGGCCGGGGTGTTGAGCGGGGTGTCGTCGCTTTTTTCTTGTGCCGTGGCATACGACAGGGTGGCGGCAGCCGCCAGCATGACGGCCAGTGTGCGTGCGTGTTTCATGTCATGAAAAGTTTTTTTGTTTTTTACAAAGATAGCATATCCTCGGGAGGTGACCAAATTTTGCCCGCTTTTAGAATTATCTTGTTATAGGTTTTCCTGTGGAAAATTTATGACCAGATTTTTAAAATATGGTGGATAATTGATTATTTTTGCGGTAAATAAAAAGTCTCCCCTATGATTGACGAGAATTTCATTAAGATCTACGAGAAGAGTTTCAAAGAGAATTGGTCGTTGCCGGCATTGACCGACTATAACAGCCGAGAGACATTTACCTATGGCGACATGGCCCGCCAGATTGCGCGTATTCATTTGTTGCTGCGTCATTGCCAGATACGCCGTGGAGACAAGATTGCTCTTATCGGCCGCAATACCCCGCGGTGGGTGATGGCCTTCTTTGCCTCGGTGACCTATGGAGCCATTATCGTTCCCATCTTGCAGGATTTCAATCCCAACGATGTGCATCACATCATCAATCACTCCGATGCCGTGCTCCTCTTTTCGGGAAGTCTCGCCTGGGAACACATCGAGATGGAAAAGCTCAGCCAGGTAAGGGGGGTCATTTCGCTCGATGATTACAGTTGCCTCGACCAGCGCGACGGTGAGGACATCATGCAATATCTTGCCGACATCGACCAACATTTCGAGGAGACTTATCCCAATGGCTTTACAGCGAATGACATTAAATATGCCGAGCTCGATAACGACAAGGTGTGCCTCATCAATTATACCTCGGGCACGACGGGATTCAGCAAGGGCGTGATGCTCACGGGTAACAATCTGGCCGGGAACACCTGCTTCGGAATGCAGTCGAAACTTCATTACAAAGGAAGCAAATGCTTGTCGTTCCTGCCGTTGGCTCATGCCTATGGCTGTGCTTTCGACTTGCTCACCCCGCTGGCCGTAGGTACGCATGTCACTCTGTTGGGAAAGATACCTTCCCCCAAAATCCTGCTCAAAGCTCTCGAAGAGGTGAAGCCCAACCTGATTATCTGCGTGCCGCTGATTCTCGAAAAAATCTACCGCAAACAGATATTGCCGCTGCTCAACAAGCGTACGATGCGCTGGGCGCTTTCGCTCCCGGTCATCGACAGCCGCATCTACGGGCAGGTGTGCAAGAAACTGGTCGATGCCTTCGGCGGCCGTTTCGAACAGGTCATCGTGGGAGGCGCCCCGCTCAATGCCGAGGTCGAGGCTTTCCTGCATAAAATCAATTTCCCCTTCACCGTGGGGTATGGCATGACCGAGTGTGCCCCGCTTATCAGTTACACGCATTGGAAGGAGTTCGTGCCCCGTTCGTCGGGGAGAATCTTGCCGGGCATCATGGAGGTGAAAATCGATTCGTCTGACCCGCAACTCATTCCCGGAGAAATCTGTGTGCGGGGCGAGAACGTGATGAAAGGTTATTACAAAAACGAAGAGGCCACCGAAAAAGTCCTTGTCGACGGTTGGCTCCACACCGGCGACATGGGTACCGTGGGAGAAGACGGAACCATTTTCATCAAAGGACGTTATAAAACCATGATACTCGGTGCCAACGGACAGAATATCTATCCCGAGGAAATCGAGTCGAAACTCAATAACATGCCGTTTGTCATGGAGAGCCTCGTTATCGAGAAGGAGGGCAAGCTCGTGGCGCTTGTATATCCCGATTTCGAAGCCATCGATACCTACGGGCTCACCAACGACGACCTCCCCGTGGCCATGGAAGAGGTGCGGCGCAATCTCAACAAGGAGGTGGCTCCGTATGAAAACATCGCCCATATCTACATCTACCAGTCGGAGTTTGAAAAAACCCCCAAGCGCAGCATCAAACGCTACCTTTACACCAATTTCACTCCGCTACCCAACCAACAATAGAAACAACGACACAAATACCTGGTAAAAAAGATATATAAAAAGATTACTGCAATGAACAAAAAAGCATTCCTCTTGATTCTCGACGGCTGGGGCATAGGCGACCGGGCCAAAGACGATGTGATTTATAACACGCCCACTCCCCATTGGGACATGTTGCTGGCAACCTATCCCCATTCGCAACTGCAAGCCTCGGGCGAAAACGTCGGTCTGCCCGACGGCCAGATGGGCAATTCCGAGGTGGGACACCTCAACATCGGTGCCGGTCGCATCGTGTATCAAGACTTGGTGAAGATAAACCGTGCTTGTGCCGACAAGTCGATATTCTCCAATCCCGAAATCGTAAAAGCCTTCACTTATGCCCGTGACAACGGCAAACAGGTGCATTTGATGGGGCTCGTTTCCGACGGTGGCGTGCACAGCTCGCTCGACCATCTTTTTGTCCTGTGCGACATTGCCGCCGAATATGGCATCGACAAGACCTTCGTGCACTGCTTCATGGACGGCCGTGATACCGACCCCCACAGCGGAAAGGGCTTTATTCAGGCTCTCGAAGGGCGCCTCGCCTCGTTGGGCAGAGGGGCCATCGCCTCGATTGTGGGTCGATACTATGCCATGGACCGCGACAAACGTTGGGAGCGTGTGAAAGAAGCTTATGACCTGCTCGTGTCGGGCAAAGGCACTCCCGCCACCGACATGGTGGCTGCCATGCAGGCTTCCTATGACGAAGGGGTGACCGATGAGTTTGTAAAACCCATCGTCCACGTCGATGCGGCCGGCAAGCCGCTCTCGGTCATCGAAGCCGGCGATGTGGTCATCTTCTTCAACTACCGCAACGACCGCGCCAAGGAACTCACCATCGTGCTCACCCAGCAGGATATGCCCGAGGCCGGCATGCACACCTTGCCGCTTTACTATTGCTGCATGACCCCCTACGATGCCAAGTTCACCGGATTGCATATCCTCTTCGACAAGGAAAATGTAGAAAACACACTGGGTGAGATTGTCTCCAAGGCCGGCCGGAAACAACTGCGCATTGCCGAGACCGAGAAATACGCACATGTTACCTTCTTCTTTTCGGGCGGCCGTGAAAAAGAGTTCGACGGAGAAGAGCGCATACTCATTCCCTCGCCCAAAGTGGCCACCTATGACCTGAAACCCGAGATGAGTGTCTATGAGGTAAAAGATGCCCTCAATACGGCTTTGGCATCGGGCAAGTACGACTTGGTTGTATGCAACTTCGCCAATGGCGACATGGTGGGGCACACCGGGGTGTACGCTGCCATCGAGAAAGCCGTGAAGGCGGTCGACGAGTGTGTGGGTTCGGTTATCGATACCGCCGTTGCCAACGGTTATGAAGCCATCATCATTGCCGACCACGGAAATGCCGACCATGCCCTCAATGCCGACGGGACGCCCAATACGGCGCACTCGCTCAATCCCGTGCCTTTCGTATATGTGACGGCCAACAAGCAGGCTCGCGTCGAGAATGGAATCCTGGCCGACGTAGCTCCCTCGATATGCCACATCATGGGTATCGACCTGCCGGCCCAAATGACGGGAAAATGCCTGATAAACGATTAGAGACCCGCGAAGAGTATATGTTGCAGATAGGCGATGTGCTTGTCAGTCTCGATGTCATCGAGCGGGAATTTATATGTAACCTCGCGGCGTGCCGCGGTGCCTGCTGCATCGAAGGCGATGCCGGCGCCCCGATTACCGAGGAGGAACATGCCCGTCTCAAAGAACTGCTCCCGCAGGTGTGGGACGACCTGACTCCCGCTGCCCGGGAGGTGATACGCGCCCAAGGGGTGGCCTATATCGACGAAGAGGGCGACTTGGTCACTTCGATTGTCGGTGGCAAGGACTGTGTCTTTACCTGCTATGGCGACGATGGCATGTGCATGTGCGCCATCGAGAAGGCTTGTCGCGAGGGGCGCATCTCGTTCTACAAGCCGCTCTCATGCCACCTCTATCCGGTGCGCGTCACCCGCTATCCGTCGTTTACGGCGGTGAACTATCACCGTTGGAAAATATGCAAGGCGGCCGAGGTGCTGGGACGCAAGGAGGGCGTGAAGGTATATCGTTTCTTGCGTGAGCCGTTGATTCGCTGTTTCGGCCAAGAGTGGTATGACGAACTCGACGGCGCGGCCCGGGCTTATTTGCAACAGAAGGAACAGGACGGGGTGTAGACATACCCTCCCCGGAAAACAGAAGCGGGGCGACTTCCAAAAGTCGCCCCGCTTTTTATTCAGGAGAAGGGGAGAATCAATATTGTTCCGATTCGTTGGGGAAATCTTTCGATTTGACGTCGGAGATGTATTGCGACACGGCATCGGTGATGACGCCATGCAGGTTGGCATAACGGCGCAGGAAGCGGGGCGAGAAATCTTTGTTGATGCCCAGCATGTCGTGCATGACCAGTACCTGTCCGTCGACACCGCCGCCGGCTCCGATGCCGATGATGGGCACATTCACTTCCTGGGCGACGCGGGTGGCCAGTTGGGCAGGTATCTTTTCGAGTACGATGGAGAAGCAGCCCAGCTCTTCGAGCAGGTGTGCGTCTTTGATGAGCTGTTGGGCCTCGGCCTCTTCTTTGGCGCGTACGGCGTAGGTGCCGAATTTGTTGATTGATTGCGGGGTGAGCCCGAGGTGTCCCATGATGGGAATGCCGGCACTGAGAATGCGGACGATTGATTCTTTGATTTCTTCTCCGCCTTCGAGTTTCACGGCGTCGGCGCCGGTCTCTTTCATGATGCGTATGGCCGATGCCAAAGCCTCCTTGGAGTTTCCTTGATAGGAGCCGAAGGGCATGTCGACAACGACCAGCGCGCGTTTTACGGCACGCACGACCGACTGTCCGTGATATATCATCTGGTCGAGGGTCATGGGCAGTGTGGTCACATTGCCGGCCATGACGTTCGAGGCGGAGTCGCCTACGAGAATGACGTCCATGCCGGCGCGGTCGATGAGGGTGGCCATGGAGTAGTCATAGGCGGTGAGCATGGCTATCTTTTCGCCGCGTTCTTTCATCTCGATGAGGCGGCGTGTGGTTACTTTGCGGGTATCTTCGGTATAGGTTGACATGATAGGTGATTGTGTATTTGAATTTTGCCGCAAAGGTATGATTTTTTGGAATACAAATCTTTTTTGCCTCTGTTTTATTTCAGGCATCAGCGGTCATAGTTGTAATACTCGATGGTGCGTCGGGTCGTCGACAGGTTGTCGCCGGTGCGCTGGGTGCGGGAGGTCCAGTTGCCTTGCTCGTCGTAGACGTATTCAAATGTGGTGTCTTCTTTTTTCGAGCCGTTGACCGAAGTGATTTTGGAGACGTCGTTGCGCTCGTTGTAGAAATAGATTTTCTCGCTGCGCGAGCGGCCGTTGATGGTGATTTCGAGTTTCTTGTTGCCGTCGGGGGTGTAGTAGGTCGTCGTGGTGTTTTGCGGGGTGGTGGCGTTGTAGCTCTTTGATGAAATGAGGTTGCCGCTCTCGTTGTAGGTGTATTCTGTTTTCCGTCCGCCCTTTACGCCCTCTACCTGGTCGGTGCGCGTAGCCAGCCGGCCGTTGTCGTCGTATTCAAGTGAACTGATTTCCTGCTCTTTTCCGCCCGGTCTGCTCTCGACGATGCGGGTTATTTCATGTTGCGGATTGTGGTAAAAAGTCTTTTTCCATTGCGGGGTGGCGATGGAATTGAGCGTGAAGTCGGGGTGGTAGAGATAGCTTTTTTCTTCGCTTTTCCCGTTTTTGCGGGTTTCTGCCAGCAGCAGTTGTCCCAGTTGGTCATAGAGGTATGAGACGGTGCTGTGGGTCTCTTTCCCGCCGACGGTGGTGTCGGTGCTCTCTTGCACGCTTTTGACATATCCTCTCAGGTTGTTGTATGACCAGTGCCAGGGCGTTTTTTGCAGATGGCCCAGCCAGTCGTTGAGCGGGACGATGTAGGTGGAGTTGGGGTAGTCGCGCAAAAATTTGTCATAGCCATATTGCGTCGGTTGCTGGGTGAGGCTCAGGTAGTCGAACGATTCGATGGCCGACTGGGCCTCCTCTTTCATCGGGTGGTCGGGGTAGTCGGCCAGCAGTTGCACATAGGCTTCGCGGGTGTGGGCCTTGCGCGCTTCGGCATAGGCGAGGCGGTAAATGCGGTTATGGGCCTCTTCGATGAGCGCCGATTGCGGGTAGAGCTCGATGAATTGTTTGTAGGCTTCGATGGTGTTGTCGAGTTGGGCAAATGTGGTTTTGTCGGCCAGTTGGGTGATTTCGACCACATGGGGGGAGGTGGCGTAGTGTGCCAGGAAATGGTTGTATCCCTCGATGGTGCCTTTCTCGATGGCCTGGCGGTAGGCAATCTCTTCTTGTCGGCCGGCAGCCTCTTCGGCCCATCGGCTTTGCGGACACAGTTCGATGAAGTGGGCATAGCTCTCTTCGCTGTTTGTCTGGCAGGCGAGGTTGTAGAGGTTGCGTTCTATGTCGACCCGAATGCTGTCGAGCGAGTTGCCTTTTTTGTCGAGAAAGCGTATCAGCGTGCGTTCTTTGCTGTTGGTCGACAGCGAGCGGTTGAATATCTCGTATGCCTTTTCGGGGTCGAAGGCTTTGTATTCGGGGCTGTTGTAGAGTATGCAGTCGCAGAGGTCTATGAGCAGCAGGTCGCTTTTTTTATCGTTTTCGTAGATTTTGTTGCGGCGTTCCACTGCCTTCTCGATTTTTTTCTCGACGATGAGGTCGTAGATTTGGCTCGGCTTTTGGGCGCACAATTTCTCGCCTCCCCACGAGGTGAGGAGCAGGAGCAGCGAGAGTAGTAATATGCGGGTTGTCGATGTTGTCATGACCGTACCATGTCGCGAAGGAATGAGCCTCGGGTTTGTGAAACAATTATTTCCAAGCAAAGATAGTAATACTTCGTGGGATAGTGTGTGCTTGTAAAATCCTTTTAAAGGAAATTCAATATTTTTTCTTTCTCCGAGGGCGTCGGGGCTTTCCTGCGCCCTTGTCTTATGGGGAAAATCCTGTCCGACATTGAAAAAAAGCTGTTATATTTGTCTTACAAGAAGATATGTGTCGCATTCGGTGATGCTTTGTCGCACAGTTCGTGTCGGGGGCATCTCCTGTGGTGAAAAATTTTCAGAAGAGATTGGCCCCGAAAAAAATGAACTGCCGATGATTGGACGCTGCATTCAATGCCCAATCATCGGCAGTTGCCGGTTTATTTATTTGCTGTCTTTTCAGCGGTTCGACGATAGTTGCTCGTCCATGGCTGCGGCGGCCCGGCGGCCATCGCCCATGGCGAGAATGACGGTGGCTCCGCCGCGCACGATGTCGCCGCCGGCATAGAGGTCGGCAAGGTCGCTCTTCATGGTCTCCTGGTCGACGACGATGGTTCCCCATCTGCTGATGTTCAGCCCTTTTACCGTATTGGGAATAAGGGGGTTGGGCGATACGCCTACGCTCACGATGACCATGTCGACGTCGATTTCTTCGATGGCTCCCGGTATGGCTATGGGGCTGCGGCGTCCCGACTCGTCGGGCTCGCCCAGTTCCATCTTTTGCAGGCGCATCCTGGTTACATGGCCTTTTTCGTCGCCGAGGTATTCGATGGGGTTGTGCAGGGTGAGGAACTCGATGCCCTCTTCCTTGGCATGTTTCACTTCTTCGATGCGGGCGGGCATTTCGGCTTCGCTGCGGCGGTAGACGATGATGGCGCGTTCGGCTCCCAGGCGGCGGGCGGTGCGCACCGAGTCCATGGCGGTGTTTCCGCCGCCGATGACTGCTACATGCTTGCCGTGGAAGACCGGGGTGTCGGCATCGCTCTCGGCGGCGTGCATGAGGTTGACGCGGGTGAGGTATTCGTTGCTCGACATGACGCCGATGAGGTTTTCTCCGGGTATGTTCATGAAGCGGGGCAGACCGGCGCCGCTGGCCACGAAGATGCCCTTGAAGCCCATTTCATGCAGGTCGTCGTAGGTGAGGGTCTTGCCGATGATGCAGTCGGTGATGAACTCGACGCCCATTTGCCGCAGCCCGTTGATTTCGACGTCGACGATGCTGTTGGGCAGACGGAACTCGGGGATTCCGTATTTCAGTACGCCCCCGATTTCGTGCAGGGCTTCGAATACGGTAACGGAGTAGCCTTTCTTTATCATGTCGCCGGCGAAGGAGAGCCCGGCGGGTCCGGAACCGACCACGGCGATTTTTATGCCGTTGCGGGCGGATATTTCGGGTATGGAAATTTGTCCGCTTTCGCGTTCGTAGTCGGCGGCAAAGCGTTCGAGGTATCCGATGGCGACGGGCTCCTTGTGCAGTTTTTGCAGGTAGAAGCATTTCGACTCGCACTGTTTTTCCTGTGGGCACACGCGGCCGCATACGGCGGGCAGGGCGCTGGTCTCTTTCAGGGTTTTGGCGGCTTCGAGTATCTCGTCGCGTTCGATGTTTTTGATGAATTTGGGTATGTTGATGCCCACGGGGCAGCCGGTGATGCAGAGGGGCTCGGGACAGTCGAGGCAGCGGGAGGCTTCGACGAGGGCCTGTTCGCGGGTGAGGCCCTGGTTTACCTCTTCGTTGCAGGTGATGCGGTAATCGGGAGCCAGTTCATTCATTTTCACCCGTGTGATGGCGATGCGCTCTTTGTTGGGTTTGGCTTTGCGGAGTGCTTCGCGCCACGATGCGGCACGTTCTGTGCTCAAATATTCTTTGTTGTCCATGAGTGTTAGCGTTTATTCGATACCTTTATACGAGGAGAGTCGCATGAGCATTTCATCGAAGTCGACTTGATGGGCGTCGAATTCGGGGCCGTCTACGCATACGAATTTGGTTTTCCCGCCGACGGTGACGCGGCAGGCTCCACACATGCCGGTGCCGTCGACCATGATGGTGTTGAGCGAAGCCAGGGTGGGGAGGTTGTATTTTTGGGTGAGGAGGGCGACGAATTTCATCATGATGGCGGGGCCTATCGTGACACAGAGGTCTACTTTTTCGCGCTTGATGACCTCTTCGACGCCGTCGGTGACGAGACCTTTTTTGCCGTAGGAGCCGTCATCGGTCATGATGATGACTTCGTCGGAATAGGGGCGCACCTGGTCTTCGAGAATGATGAGTTCCTTGGTGCGGGCGGCCAGTACCGTGATGACGCGGTTGCCGGCCTTTTTCATCGCTTCGACGATGGGCAGCAGGGGGGCGACGCCTACGCCGCCGCCGCAACAGATGACGGTCCCTACCTTCTCGATGTGGGTGGCTTGTCCCAACGGGCCTACGACATCGGTGATGTAGTCGCCGACTTCGAGGGCACACAATTTGCGGCTCGATTTCCCGACGGCTTGTACGACGAGGGTGATGGTACCCCGTTCGGTATCGGACGAAGTGATGGTCAGCGGTATGCGTTCGCCTTTTTCTCCGACGCGGACAATGACGAAGTGCCCGGCTTTGCGGGCTTTGGCAATGAGCGGCGCTTCTACGTCGAACTTCACGACGTTGGCCGAGAAATACTCTTTGCTGATGATTTTGTTCATGTGACGAGTAGTGTGTTTATATTGTCTTGCAAAGGTAGACAAAATTATTGAAAAGTGATATGTTTCCTGTAAATTTGATATAAATGCGGACTAAATGCCGACAAATCGCATTTTCTCTGCATGGACGTTCCCGCAGGTTGGTGAAGGTTATTCTCCTTTTTTGCGTTGTTTGAGTTTTTGCCGGCGGTGATTCCAAAGTTTGCGGCGTCGGGAGAATTTTTCGAAGAAATCGCGCACCGATGTAAATGACGAGTAGTTGCGCTGCACGTCAATGGAGAGCGGATCGGTAGTGAAGGTGAGCTGCTCGTTTTCCTCGCCGAACTGTTCGGGGAAGAGGACGATGAGGTTGTTCCCGGCAAAGTAACGAGAGAGTTGCAGGGGGAGTTTCTCAAATTCGGTGTTGTAGGAGAGCGATGTGTGGCGGGCGCTGATGATGACCAGCAGGTCGTCTTGCAGGACGACGCCCGTGAGGGTGAGAATGTCGGCCCAGTCGTCGAGTACCTCAAATTCGCAGTCGATGTTGTATCGTTTCTGATGCAAGACGTTGCGCAGTACGACGATTGTGTCGTGGTGGGCGTGGAAAATGACACGGCATCCGATTTGCTTGCCGATGTTGGCAATGCGGTCGATCCATTTGGTAAATCCGCTCTCGTATTCGGCTTTTTCGGGTACGGCCACGACGATGCGGGTGGTCATGTTGATGGGAATGGTGCATTTGGTGATGGCAACCATTTTGTGGGTGCTTTTGAGCAGGTTCTCGATTTTGGTGCCGAAGAAGCTGTCAACGATGTTGCTCTTGTGGTGCAGGCCCAGTATGACTTCGGTGATGTTCTGTTCTTTGATGGTGTGGACGATGCCGCTGGTGATGTTCGCGTCATAGCGAGAGAGACCCACGAGCTTGATGTCCGAGGCGGCGGCGATTTTGGCGGCGCGGTCGAGCAGCACCTGTCCCACATCGCCGGAGTGAAGGGGTGTTTTGTTGTCGTCGATGACGTGCATGGCATAGACGGGCTGCTGCTTGTGCGGGCCTTTGGCCAGTATGGCGAGATTGACGAGGTTTTCGAGCGTGTAAGGGTTGGCTACGGGTATGAGAATGCGTGCCTGGCCGGTATTGTCGCGGTTCTTGTCGTTCTCGTCGGCCGGTTGCTGGGTCGCCATTTTTTTTGCCGCCCGTTCGGTGGCGAAGGAGCTGATGGTGCAGGTGACCAAAATCATGACGATGGTGCCGTTGAGAATGTTGATGTCGAACATGCCGATGTCATATCCGATGAGGACGGCGGCCAAAGTCGCGGCCGCCTGCCCGTTGCTCAGGCCGAAAATCATGGCCCGGTCGATTTTGGTGAGCCCGAAATTCTTCTGGGTAATCCAGGCTGCCAGCCATTTGGCCACAGTGGCAATTACCGACATGACAATGGCTACAAACAAGGCGTCCCAGCCCGAGAAGATGACCGAGGGGTCGATGAGCATACCCACGCCGATGAGGAAGTAGGGTATGAAAAGGGCGTTGCCCACAAACTCGATGCGGTTCATCAGGGGTGACACCGAAGGGATAAACCGGTTGAGAACGACTCCGGCGAAAAAGGCTCCGAGAATCGGTTCAAGACCTGCCGGCTTGGCCAGTGCCGAGGCCAGGAACACCAGTGCCAGCACGAAGATGTATTGCGAGACGTTGTCGTTGTATTTCTTGAAAAACCAGCGGGCAATGCGTGGAAATGCATAGAGGATAAAGAGACAGTAGACCGTCATGGAGAGAATGAGCCGCACCCAAAACCATTCGTTGATGGTGCCCGTCTGCATGCCTACGATGACTGCAAGGATGATGAGGGCTCCAACCACTGTGATGATGGTTCCCGCGATGGTGATGGTCACGGCAGGGTTGCGACCTACCCCATAACGCAACACGATGGGGTAGGCGACCAATGTGTGCGAGGCATACATGCTGGCCAGCAATATCGAGGTCATGAGGTCGAGGTGCAGCAGGTAGATGCTCGACAGGGTGCCCAGTATCATGGGGATGAGAAATGTGTGTATGCCGAAGACGATGCCGCGGGTTTTTATCTTGCGGAAGTCGTTGAGGTTCATTTCGAGTCCCACCAGAAACATGAGGTAGAGCAGACCCACGTTCCCGAAAATCTTGAAGCTGCTGTCGTGGGCCAGCACATCGAGCCCGTGCGGGCCGAAGAGTGTTCCCGCCAGAATCAGGCCGATGATGTGGGGAATCCGCAGTTTGTTGAGCAGCAGGGGGGCGAACAGGATAATCGTCAGCACGACAAAGAATATCAGTACCGGGTCGGTGAACGGTAAAGTGGGTAAGAATTGGTTGACGTCCATGGCTCAAAAAAATCTGCGGTGTGGTTTCGGCGAATAAATCGGTGAGCAAAATTAAGAAAAAAGCCGAAATAATGGCACGCGGAATACAGAAATTGTACAGAAAAACGCCTTATTTGATAAAAAAATAGACGTTTGGGCGCGAATTATTAGGAAAAACGTTAATTTTGCCAAGATTTTTGGCCGAAATGCGTTTCGATTGTCGCCCTTAGGCCGCAGAAACAAGATTGTCGAAATTCTAAAAATAAGATAGAACATGAAAGTAGCCATTGTCGGAGCAAGTGGAGCCGTGGGGCAGGAGTTCCTGCGGGTTCTTTCCGAGAGAAATTTTCCGATTGACGAACTGCTGTTGTTCGGTTCGTCACGCAGTGCCGGAACATCATATAACTTCCGGGGTAAAGAGATTGTCGTGAAGGAGTTGAAACACAACGACGATTTCAAGGGCGTAGACATCGCGTTTACTTCGGCGGGAGCCGGGACCTCGAAAGAGTTTGAAAAGACCATCACGAAATATGGCGCTGTCATGATCGACAATTCGAGCGCATTCCGCATGGACGAAGATGTGCCTTTGGTGGTGCCCGAAGTCAATGGCTCCGATGCCAAGGTGCGTCCCCGCGGCGTGATTGCCAACCCCAACTGCACCACCATACAGATGGTTGTCGCTTTGCAGGCGCTCGAACAACTCTCCCACATCAAGTCGGTGCATGTGGCCACTTACCAAGCTGCCAGCGGGGCCGGTGCCGCCGCCATGGCCGAGTTGGTGCATCAGTACGAAGAGCTCATGAAAGGCGAAGCCCCCACGATACAGAAGTTCTATTACCAGTTGGCCTACAACGTGATACCCCAAGTCGATGTCTTCACCGACAACCTTTACACCAAGGAGGAGATGAAGATGTTCAACGAAACGCGTAAAATCATGCACTCCGATGTGAAGGTGAGCGCCATGTGCGTGCGTGTTCCCGTCATGCGGGCCCACTCCGAGGCGATTTGGGTCGAGACCGAGCGTCCGCTCTCGGTCGAAGAGGCTCGCGAGGCTTTTGCCAAGGCCGATGGCGTGGTGCTCGTGGACGACCCCGCCAACCGGGTCTACCCGATGCCGCTCGACATCGCCGGCAAAGACCCCGTGTTTGTGGGCCGCATTCGCAAGGACCTTTCCAATCCCAACGGCCTCACGTTCTGGGCCGTCAGCGACCAGATAAAGAAAGGCGCGGCTCTGAATGCCGTGCAAATAGCCGAATATCTGATTCGTGAAAATGCGTTGTAGCATACGGCTTGCCGTTTTAGGTATCCTTATTTTTCTCTATATTTGCGAGGCGGCTTCACAAAGCCGCCTCGTGTCATATAGGCTATTTGATACACCCATGGAAGCAACTCTCTTTTGCGATGAGCGGCTCACGGCTCCGCTCTCGGCCCTTTTCTTGGAAATAGACAACCGCTGTGGTTTCTCGGGCAAACCGGTTATTGGCATCACCAGCAACCACCGTGCTGCCGAGAACCTCACTTGTGTGGCCGACCCCTATGTCGAGGCGGTGTGTCGGGCCGGCGGCGCTCCGCTGCTTTTGCCGGTGGGTGCCGACACGGCGGCGCTCCAACGCATCGTCGAGTGTCTCGACGGCCTACTGCTCACGGGCGGAGGCGATTTCTCCGCCGCTGTCATGGGCGATGCGCTCTCTCCGTTGGCCGACGGTGCCGATGCCTTGCGCGACCGTTCCGAGTTTGCGCTTTTGCGCCTGGCGTTGCAGCGGCAAATGCCGGTCTTCGGTATCTGCCGCGGGCATCAACTGCTCAATCTCGCACTGGGGGGCACCCTCTATCAGGATTTGCCGTCGGAGTTTCCCGCAGATGTTCTGCCCCATTCCCAGGCGCACGACAAGCGCCAACCCGCCCATGACGTGACCCTCGCCGCAGGCTCCCTTGTCGCCCGGTTGTTGGGAAAGGACCGCGTGCCGGTCAATTCGCTTCATCACCAGGCCGTGCGTGAGACGGCTCCCGCTTTGCGTGCCGTGGCTTTTTCGCCCGACGGGGTGAATGAGGCGATAGAGAGCCCCTGTTACCCCGTATATGGCGTGCAGTGGCACCCCGAGCAACTCTTGGCCGGCGGCGACGATGCCATGCTGCCCTTGTTTGAGCATTTGGTCGATGAGGCTCTTCTCTATCGGCAGGCGCGGGATTTCCATCGCCGTCACCTGTCGCTCGACTCACACTGTGACACCCCCATGTTTTTCCCCGAAAATATCGACATCGGTTGTCGTGACCCGCGGCTCAAAGTCGACTTGCCGAAGATGGAGGCGGGCGGCCTCGATGCCACTTGCATGGTCGCTTATCTGCCTCAGGGACCCCGCGACGAGGCCGGTTTGCGTGCCGCAGCCGGGAAGGCCGACGCCATTCTTGGCGAGCTCACCCGCCAGCTTTCTCTTTATCCCGACCGCGTGCAGCAGGCTTTCACCCCCGATGATGTGTCGGCGGCCAAGCGGGCGGGGAGGAAGGCCGTCTTCCTGGGAATAGAAAACGGCTATGCCATAGGTCGTGATTTGTCACTCCTCAAACATTTCCGTGACAAAGGCGTGGTGTATATGACCCTGTGCCACAATGGCGACAATGATATATGCGATTCGGCCAAAGGGGAGGGCGAACATGGCGGTCTGAGTCCTTTCGGCCGTGATGTCGTGCGGGAGATGAACCGCCTGGGCATGATGGTCGACCTGGCTCATGCCTCCGAGGCAAGTTTCTATGATGCTCTGGCGTGCAGTGCTGCGCCCATTGTCACGACCCACTCTTCGTGCCGGGCGCTCTGCGACCACCCCCGCAACCTCACCGACGACCAGATACGCGCTCTTGCCGCCCGCGGCGGAGTGATGCAGATGTGCCTATATGAGTACTTCCTGGTCAAGGGAAAGGAACCGAAGGTCGACGATATTGTTGCCCACATCGACCATGTGGTGCGGCTGGTGGGCGTCGACTATGTGGGAATCGGTTCCGACTTCGATGGCGGAGGCGGCATACCCGGTTGTAACGGCGCCGATGAACTCATCAACATCACCAAGGCCCTGTTGAAAAAAGGCTACACCACCGAAATGCTCGTCAAGATATGGGGCGGGAATTTCTTGCGGGTGATGCGCCAGGTGCAGCAATCGGCCGATGATTGATTCTTAAAAAGTGTAAATATAAAAGAGCCGACTCGGCTTTTTGTTGAAAATCAATTACCTTTGGAAGTCAAAACAAAAAACATGAGAGGAAGACGGTTATCTTTGCTTTCGTTGCTTCTTGGAATAGGTTGTTTGGCGGCCATGCTCGTTGTGACGGCCTGTCGTCGCCCGGCCTCCTCGAACGCCCCATCGACGGCTCCTTCTCGTGTGGTCGATGTCCCTGTGTTCGACGCCGATACGGCTTTTGCCTATGTCGAACGGCAGGTGGCCTTCGGCCCCCGTGTCCCCAATACCCGGGCCCATCGCGAAGCGGCCGAATATCTCGCCGACGAGTTGCGCCGCCGCGGAGCGCAGGTCACCTTGCAGGATTTCCAGGCGCGCGCTTATGACGGGACGCTGCTCGATGCCCGCAACATCATCGCCTCTTTTTCGCCCGAGAAGAGCGACCGGGTTTTGCTCTTCGCCCACTGGGATACCCGCCCTTATGCCGATAACGACCCCGATTCTAAAAATCATCGCACACCCATCGATGGAGCCAACGACGGCGCCAGCGGTGTGGCCGTGCTGCTCGAAATAGCCCGTCACTTGCAGGTCCGGTCGCCTCGCATCGGCGTCGACATCATCTTTTTCGATGTGGAAGACTATGGGCAGCCCTACTTCTTCGACCGCCCCGAGAAGGAAGATACCTGGGCGTTGGGTTCGCAATACTGGTCGCGTCGGCCCCACAATCCGGCCTATCGTGCCCGTTACGGCATTTTGCTCGACATGGTGGGCGGCAAAAACAGCCGCTTCGCCCGCGAAGGCGTCTCGATGCAGTTGGCTCCCGCCGTGGTCGATAAGGTGTGGAAGGCGGCCCAGGCGCTGGGCTATGGCGACTATTTCGTCGATGAGCGGGGCGGTTATGTCAACGACGACCATGTGTATGTGGGCCGTCGCGTGCCGAGCATCGACATCATCGCCTATGACGAGTCGCAGGGGGGATTTGTTCCCCAATGGCATACCCTCGATGATACGGTCGAGCACATCGATAAAGCTACCCTCGAAGCGGTGGGTCAAACCCTGCTGTGGGTAATATATAATGAATAAGCGATTTTCTTGGAAACCATGATGACGATAGATCAAATACAAGATGATGTTGTCGAGGAGTTCTCGGCATTTGATGACTGGATGGATAAATATGCCTTGCTCATCGAGTTGGGCAATTCATTGGCTCCGCTCGACCCGCAGTACAAGGTCGAGAGCAACCTCATCGAGGGGTGCCAAAGCCGGGTGTGGTTGCATGCCGAGTATGACGACGGCCGGGTCGTTTTCCAGGCCGAGAGCGATGCCGTGATTGTAAAAGGCATTGTGTCGTTGCTTATCAAGGTGCTTTCGGGACATACCCCCACAGAGATTCTCGATGCCCACCTCTATTTCATCGAACAGATTGGCCTCACCGAACATTTGTCGCCCACGCGCTCCAATGGCCTCTTGGCCATGGTGAAGCAGATGCGGCTCTATGCCATGGTGTTCAAGGCTCAGGAAGAAGAACAAAAACAATAATATAGTACAAACCTAAACTAAGAAAAAACATGTTTAAGAATCAACCCAAAGGCTTGTATGCCTTGGCGCTTGCAAACACGGGAGAACGTTTTGGCTACTATACCATGCTGGCCATTTTCCTGCTGTTTATCCAAGCCAAATTCGGTTTCAGTGCGGCTGTGGCCACACAGATTTATTCTATTTTCCTGGCAGCTGTTTATTTCATGCCGCTCTTCGGGGGTATCCTGGCCGACAGAATCGGTTATGGCAAATGCGTTACGCTGGGTATCGTCGTCATGTTTGCCGGTTACCTTTGCCTTTCGATTCCGACAGGAGCCGATGCCATTGGCAAGACGCTGATGTTTGGCGCGCTGGCTCTCATCGCCATCGGTACGGGACTCTTCAAGGGCAATTTGCAGGTGATGGTGGGAAATCTTTACGACGACCCCAAATATGCCTCGAAACGCGATGCCGCATTCAGCCTTTTCTACATGGCCATCAACATCGGCGCGATGTTTGCTCCTTCTGCCGCCAAGAGCGTGACCAATTTCTTCTTGGGTAAATCGGGGCTCTTCTACGATGCCAACATTCCCTCGTTGGCCCATCAATATCTCGATGGTACGATTTCGGCCGAGAATGCAACCAAACTTGCCGATTTGGCTTCGCAGATGTCGGTGAACGGTATGGATATGACGGCTTTCAGTCAGTTCTATATCGAAAAACTCTCCGAGGCATACAATTACGGATTTGCCGTGGCTTGCGTCTCCTTGGTCATCTCGGTGGCCATTTACTACGGTTGCCGTTCGTGGTTCAAGCACGCCGACGTCAATTCGGTTCAGGCCAAGGCCGCCCATGTCGAGGAGGTGGAGCTTACCCCGCAACAGACCAAGAGCCGCATCACCGCCCTTTTGCTCGTCTTTGCCGTGGTGGTGTTCTTCTGGATGGCCTTCCACCAGAACGGTGCTACGATGACGATTTTTGCGCGCGACTATACCTCGAACATTGCTGATGGCCTCACCCGCATCGGATTTAACATCTGGGGGCTGGTGCTCATCGCTATTTCGATTTATACCCTGTTCAGCACGTTCCAAGCCACGGTGGCTCGCACCAGAGTGATATTGGGTCTTGTGACGTTGGCCTTGTGGGGCGGCGTAGCGGCCATATATTTCTCGATGCCGGCCGAAGTGATGATTCAGCCTTCTGATTTCCAACAGTTCAACCCCTTCTTTGTGGTTGCCCTCACACCGGTGTCGCTGGCCATATTCGGCGCTTTGGCTGCCAAGGGCAAAGAGCCTTCGGCTCCGCGTAAAATCGGCTACGGTATGATGGTGGCTGCCGCCGGCTTCCTTATCCTGACGGTCGGCTCGATGGGATTGGCTTCTCCGAAAGAACTGGGAGGTACGGTGAGCGACGTCCTGGTGTCGCCCAACTGGCTCATCTCGACCTATCTCGTGCTCACCTTCGCCGAGTTGCTGCTCTCGCCCATGGGTATTTCGTTTGTCTCGAAAGTGGCTCCTCCCAAGTACAAGGGTGCCATGATGGGTTGCTGGTTTGCCGCCACGGCCATAGGTAACTATCTGGTTTCGATTCCCGGCCTTTTGTGGGACAAATTGCCGTTGTGGGGCATCTGGACACTGCTTATCGCTCTCTGTCTCCTCTCGGCGCTCTTTATCTTCTCCATTATGAAGAAACTCGAATCGGCAACGAAATAATCTCCCCCTGTCCACATATGCCAAGAGAGCCGGCCCTGTAAGGTCGGCTCTCTTGTTTTTATGAAGGATTGCGGGCGGGATTACTCAAACAACGAGTGCTGTTCCATGCCCAAGAGGTTGAACGAGCGGCGGTGGTAGGGAGTGGACCCGTATTGGGCGATGGCGGCACGATGGGCGCGGGTGGGGTAGCCCTTGTTCTCGTCCCAGTGGTATTGCGGATATTCTTCGTGTAACTTCATCATATAGTCATCGCGGTATGTCTTGGCCAGAATGGAGGCGGCGGCGATGGAGAGGTAGCGCCCGTCGCCTTTTACTTCGCACGAGTAGGGAAGGTCTCGATAGGCGGTGAATCGGTTCCCGTCGATGAGCAGGGCTTCGGGGCGTACTTTCAGTGCGTCGATGGCGCGGTGCATGGCCAGGAATGAGGCTTTGAGAATGTTTATCTCGTCGATTTCCTGCGGCGAGACGACACCTACCGCCCATGCGAGCGCTTCCTTTTCGATGAGCGGGCGCAAGGCATAGCGTTGCCGCTCGGTGAGTTGCTTGGAGTCGTTAAGGGTCTCGTTGCGGAAGCCGGGAGGCAAAATCACGGCGGCAGCAAAAACCGCTCCGGCCAAGCAGCCCCGTCCGGCTTCGTCGCAACCGGCTTCGATGCGGTTCTCTATTTTGTATGGAAGTAACATAATCGGGTTTTCTCTCGACAAATGTAAGAAAAAACTTCTTCGGAGCCCGGTCTCGCCCCGCACTTTTTGGTAAAACGTTTTCACCATGCCGTCGTCGTGCCAAGGGAGCCGGTTGTTGCCTTGCCTTGCAGTGCCTGAGTATTTTATTTGAAGAATTATTCTCGTTTTTGTTTGGTAATTAGTGTTTTAGTTGCTATCTTTGCGGTGTTTTTCGCCCCGAATGTCGTGACGGTTGCTTGTAATCGGTTGATTGTGAGTGTCTTGTTGGGGTTTGGTGTGGCGAATACAAAGATGAAAACTAACGAACAAAAAGAAGATTTAAAGATTTAAAAAAGTTTAAAAGATGCCTACAATTCAGCAATTAGTAAGAAAAGGGCGGGTTGTTTTGGAAGACAAGAGTAAGTCTCCGGCACTGGATTCATGTCCGCAAAGACGTGGCGTGTGTGTGAGAGTATACACGACGACTCCCAAGAAACCTAACTCTGCAATGCGTAAAGTAGCACGTGTGCGTTTGACCAACGGTAAAGAGGTGAACTCTTACATCCCGGGAGAAGGACACAACTTGCAAGAGCACTCGATTGTCTTGGTGCGTGGCGGTCGTGTAAAAGACCTTCCCGGTGTGCGTTACCACATCGTTCGCGGAACATTGGATACCGCAGGCGTAAACGGTCGTACCCAACGTCGCTCGAAATACGGAGCCAAGAGACCGAAAGCCGGAGCCGCTCCTGCCGCAAAAGGTAAAAAATAAGACGTAAGCAGAGAGCCCAACAAACTACTTTTAGTGTCAAACACTGTTTGAGTTTATTGGATAGGCTGATTCAGGTTGAGTAAATGGCGTCAGAGGGCGCTGTTGAAGATGTGAAAAGCAACCAAAAACAAAAACAATAATTTACAAAACATAATGAGAAAAGCAAAACCTAAGAAACGGGTTGTTTTACCCGATCCCGTATTCAGTGACGTAAAGGTTACCAAATTTGTCAATCACTTGATGTATGACGGCAAGAAAAGCATTGCCTATACTATTTTTTATACGGCCTTGGATACAGTAAAGGAAAAGCTCTCCAACGAAGAAAAATCCGCACTCGAAATCTGGAAAAAAGCGTTGGACAATATTACCCCCCAAGTTGAGGTAAAATCTCGTCGTATCGGTGGTGCAACCTTCCAAGTACCTACCGAAATCCGTCCCGATCGCAAGGAATCCATCTCCATGAAGAATTTGATACAATACGCCCGTAAAAGAGGCGGCAAGACGATGGCCGAGAAATTGGCTGCCGAGATTGTTGATGCCTATAACGAGCAAGGAGGTGCATTCAAACGCAAAGAGGACATGCACAAAATGGCCGAGGCCAACCGGGCATTTGCACATTTCAGATTCTAATCTTAATTCAGTAAAAAGAACCAACAATGTCAAAAGCAGACGAACAACTCAAATATACCAGAAATATCGGTATTATGGCTCACATCGATGCCGGGAAGACGACCACTTCGGAGCGTATTCTTTTCTACACCGGTCTGACGCACAAAATCGGCGAAGTGCACGACGGAGCTGCTACCATGGACTGGATGGAACAAGAGCAGGAACGTGGTATTACCATTACCTCGGCCGCTACCACTACATGGTGGAACTATGCCAACGAGAAATACAAAATCAACCTCATTGATACCCCGGGGCACGTCGATTTCACGGCCGAGGTAGAACGTTCGTTGCGCGTACTCGACGGTGCTGTGGCTACTTTCTGTGCCGTAGGCGGTGTGGAGCCCCAGTCCGAGACCGTATGGCGCCAGGCCGATAAATACAATGTTCCCCGCGTTGGTTATGTCAACAAGATGGACCGCTCGGGTGCCAACTTCTTCGAAGTCGTACGTCAGTTGAAAGATGTTCTCGGTGCCAACCCCTGCCCCGTGCAAATTCCTATCGGAGCCGAGGAAACTTTCAAAGGAGTCGTCGACCTTATCACGATGAAGGCCATCTACTGGCACGATGAGACCATGGGTGCCGACTACTCCGTAGAAGAAATCCCTGCTTCGCTCAAAGAAGAAGCCGAAGAGTGGCGTGACAAAATGCTCGAAAAAATCGCCGAGTGCGACGATGTCGTTATGGAAAAATATTTCGACGACCCTTCGACCATCACTCCCGAAGAAATCCGTGCCGCTTTGAGAAAAGGAACACTCAGTATGTCGATTGTTCCCATGCTTTGCGGTTCTTCTTTCAAGAACAAAGGTGTGCAGACACTTCTCGATGCCGTTTGCGCCTACCTGCCCAGTCCCGAAGACACCCCCGCCATCATCGGTCACAACCCCGATGACCCCGACAAGGAAGAGGTGCGCAAACCTCTCTTTGAAGAGAAAATGTCGGCTCTCGTCTTCAAAATCGCTGTCGACCCCTATGTGGGACGTCTCTGCTTCTTCCGCGTGTACTCGGGAGAAATCCCCGCAGGTTCTTATGTCCTCAATTCGCGTTCGGGCAAAAAAGAGCGTGTGTCGCGTCTCTTCCAAATGCACTCCAACAAGCAGAACCCCAAAGAAGTTATCGGTTGTGGTGACATCGGAGCCGGCGTAGGTTTCAAGGATATCCGCACCGGTGATACTCTCTGTGCCGAAGATGCTCCTATCGTACTCGAAGCCATGGACTTCCCCGATCCCGTTATCGGTATCGCCGTTGAGCCCAAGACGCAGAAAGATATGGATAAACTCAGCCTCGGTTTGCAGAAACTGGCCGAAGAAGACCCCACTTTCACCGTTAAGACCGACGAAGAGACCGGACAAACCGTTATCAGCGGTATGGGTGAGCTTCACCTCGAAATCATCATTGACCGTCTCAAACGTGAATTCAAGGTTGAATGTAACCAAGGACGTCCTCAGGTATCCTACAAAGAGGCCATCACCAAGCCCGTTGAATTGCGCGAAGTCTACAAGAAACAAACCGGTGGTCGCGGTAAATTTGCCGACATCATCGTTCGCGTAGAACCCGCCGACGACAGCTTCGAAGGCAGCGGACTCCAATTCATCGACGAAGTCAAAGGTGGTAACATTCCCAAGGAATTTATCCCCTCGATACAAAAAGGTTTCACCACGGCTATGAAGAACGGCGTATTGGCCGGCTATCCGCTCGACCGTCTCAAAGTGACCGTCCTCGATGGTTCGTTCCACCCCGTAGACTCCGACCAGCTTTCGTTTGAGGTGTGCGCTATCCAGGCCTTCAAGAAAGCCTGCGAAAAAGCAAAACCCGTGCTCCAAGAGCCTATCATGAAAATCGAGGTTGTTACCCCCGAAGAAAGCATGGGCGATGTAATTTCTGACCTCAACAAACGTCGTGGACAAGTTGAAGGCATGGAGTCGAGCCGCTCGGGAGCCCGCATCGTCAAAGCCAAAGCCCCGCTGGCCGAAATGTTCGGTTACGTTACCGCTTTGCGTACGATTACCTCGGGTCGTGCCACCTCGACCATGTCATTCTCGCACTATGCCGAAGTCAGCACCCAGATTGCCAAACAAGTGCTCACCGAAGTACAAGGCCGCGTAGACTTATTGTAAAATAGAATAGAAACAACCAATATGAGCCAAAAAATTAGAATCAAACTGAAATCTTACGATCACAATCTCGTCGACAAATCGGCCGAGAAGATTGTAAAGACCGTAAAAGCAAGCGGTGCTGTGGTCAGCGGACCGATACCCCTGCCTACCCACAAACGCATCTTCACTGTAAACCGTTCGACGTTTGTCAACAAAAAATCGAGAGAGCAATTCGAACTCTCTTCGTTCAAACGTCTCATCGACATTTACAGCTCAACCGCCAAAACGGTCGACGCCCTGATGAAACTCGAATTGCCCAGCGGCGTGGAAGTAGAAATCAAAGTGTAGTATAAACCTATATTAAAAACCACAGAGAAATGCCAGGATTATTAGGAAAAAAAATCGGAATGACATCCGTTTTCAGTGCCGAGGGAAAAAATGTTCCATGCACTGTTATCGAAGTAGGTCCCTGCGTAGTTACTCAAGTAAAAACGGCCGAAGTGGACGGATATGATGCCGTTCAAGTGGGTTTTGCCGACAAAAAGGAAAAACACACCACCAAACCCGAAATGGGCCACTTCAAAAAAGCCGGAGTAACCCCGAAGAGACACTTGGCCGAGTTCAAAGGATTTACGGAGGCCTACAAGGCCGGCGACGTTATCACGGTAGACCTTTTCGAAGGTACTGACTATGTAGACGTCATCGGAACTTCGAAAGGTAAAGGCTTCAAAGGCGTTGTAGGACGTCATGGATTCGGCGGAGTCGGACAAACCACTCACGGTCAGCACAACCGTCTGCGTGCGCCCGGTTCGGTAGGCGCCTGCTCTTACCCCGCAAAGGTTTTCAAAGGAACCCGCATGGCCGGCCAGACCGGAAACGAGCGCGTTACCGTGCAAAACCTGCAAGTGTTGAAAATCATGCCGGAACACAACCTCCTCCTTATCAAAGGTTCGGTACCCGGTTGTAAAGGTTCAATCGTAATAATTGAAAAGTAATGGAACTGAGCGTATATAACATCAAAGGCGAAGATACGGGAAAGAAAGTTACGTTGAACGATGCGGTATTCGGCATTGAGCCCAACGAACACGCCATTTATCTCGACGTGAAACAATACATGGCCAACAAACGCCAAGGAACCCACAAATCGAAAGAGAGAAGCGAAGTATCGGGCAGTACCCGCAAGCTGATCCGTCAAAAAGGTTCCGGCGGTGCCCGTCGTGGTGACATCAACTCGCCCGTCATGGTAGGCGGTGGTCGTGTATTCGGTCCCCGTCCCCGTAATTACAACTTCAAGCTGAACAAAAAAGTGAAATCGCTGGCCCGCAAATCGGCCCTCTCCCTCAAAGCACAGGAGAATGCCATTTTCGTCATCGAAGACTTTACGTTCGAAGCTCCCAAAACCAAAGAATTTGTCTCCATCGCTCAAAATCTGAAAGTTGCAGATAAAAAATTGCTTTTGGTTTTAGGAAATGAAAATAAAAACGTATATTTGTCGGCTCGAAATATGCCCAAGGCAAAAGTTGTAACAACCTCAGAGTTAAACACATACAAAGTGCTGGATTGCGCCAGTCTTGTATTGACCGAAAGCTCTTTGGCTGCTATTAATAACTTTTAATACAAAGGAGGTAAAATAATGGCAATAATTATTAAACCAATAGTAACCGAGAAAATGACCGGAATGGGAGAGAAATTCAACCGTTACGGTTTTGCGGTAACCCCCGATGCCGACAAGCAACAAATCAAAGAAGCCGTAGAAGACCTCTACAATGTAACCGTTGTCTCGGTAAACACGATTATGCGCAAAGGCAAGCTCAAAAGCCGTTACACCAAATCGGGTTTGATTCAAGGCCGTGCCGCCAAATACAAAAAGGCGCTGGTAACCTTGAAAGAGGGTGATACGATAGATTTTTATAGCAATATTTAATAACAGAAATGGCAGTAAGAAAATTAAAGCCCACAACACCGGGGCAGAGACACAAAATTATTGGTGCATTTGATAACATCACTGCTAAGGCACCAGAAAAGTCTCTTGTAGTAGGATTCAGAAAATCGGGTGGCCGCAACAACGAAGGTCACCTGACGATGCGTTACATTGGCGGAGGCCACAAACGCAAATACCGTTTCATCGACTTCAAGAGAAATAAAGACGGTGTTCCCGCTGTCGTAAAGACCATCGAGTACGACCCGAACCGTTCGGCTCGCATCGCGTTGCTCTTTTATGCCGATGGCGAAAAACGGTACATCATCGCCCCCAACGGGCTTGAAGTAGGCATGACCATCATGTCGGGCGCAGAAGCCGCTCCCGAAGTAGGTAACGCACTCCCCCTGCAAAACATTCCCGTAGGTACCGTAGTGCATAATATCGAGTTACGTCCCGGACAAGGCGCCGCTCTCGTGCGCTCGGCCGGAGCATTCGCTCAGCTCACTTCCCGTGAAGGCAATTATGCCATCATCAAATTGCCCTCGGGTGAGACTCGTAAGATTTTGGCCACATGCAAAGCCACTGTCGGCGTCGTAGGAAACTCCGACCACGCTCTCGAAAGTTCCGGAAAAGCCGGTCGTTCGCGCTGGTTGGGACGTCGTCCTCGCAACCGTGGTGTAGTAATGAACCCTGTCGATCACCCCATGGGTGGTGGTGAAGGCCGTGCATCAGGTGGTCACCCCCGTTCGCGCAAGGGTCTCTACGCTAAGGGTCTCAAGACAAGAGCACCGAAGAAACTCTCGTCCAAGTATATTATAGAAAGACGTAAAAAGTAACTCGTTAACTAAGCAACTATGAGTCGTTCATTAAAAAAAGGCCCATATATC
>UQOX01000027.1 GCA_900542765.1 uncultured Porphyromonadaceae bacterium
GTGTGTCACCCTGCGGGAGAAGATATAGAGGGCGATGAGGATACCGATGGTTCCTCCGTGGCTGGCCAGCCCGCCTTCCCATATTTTGAGAATGTCGAGCGGGTGTGCCGAGTAGTACTCCCAACCGTAGAAGATGCAGTGCCCCAACCGGGCACCGACAATGGTGGCCACGATGGTGTAGATAAAAGCCTTGTCGCACCACCCTGCCGGGGCATTGTCGTGCTTGTAGATGCGTTCTTCGATGGCGTAACCCACCAGGAATCCGATGGCGAAGAACAGGCCGTACCAGCGCACTTCGCGTCCGAAGATGGAGAATATCGCCGGGTCGGCCGTCCAGGTTATGGCGTCAATCAACATGATGCAAGCTGTCGGTTAAACCAGGTGTTTGATGAGGTCTTCACGCTCTCCGTAGAGCATGTCGATGACGGGAATCTCTATCATCGTGTAGCAGCCCGGTTGTTGGCGGAACGACGCACGGGCCACGCCCACCAATATCTGAGCCGTGAGGGCGGGGTTGTTGATTTTCATGTTAAATTCCAAAATCTGGTTTTGGGTTTTGCCCGAGACGCCTTTGCGTATCATGTGCACGCCGTGACCCATGTCGAGCAGGTCATTGACGCACTCGACTTGCATCACATGCGTCTCGTCGTTGACAAAGTAGGGGTCGGTTTTGATGGCTTGTGCCACTTCTTCAAATTTATAGCCCTCTTTCAATTCGATATATACCATGCGGCGGTGGATACCCGTGCCGAGGGGAATGGTCATGGAGAGGGCGGCTTTTACCCCTTCAACGGCTTTTACGGCGACGGTGTGACCCATGCTCATGCCCGGGCCGAAGTTGGTGTAGGTAACCCCTTTGGGAGCTGCGGCCTGCATGAGGGTGCGCACAATCGAGTCGCTCCCCGGATCCCACCCGGCGGCCGTGATGGCTACGGTGTCGTGCTTTTTGCAGATGGCGTCAAGTCGGCTGCGCAGACCGGCGATTTGCGTGTGTATGTCGAAGCTGTCGACCGTGTGAATGCCGCGGGCAAGAATCTTTTCGGCATACTCTTCGACTTTGCGGGTGGGGGTGCACAGCACGGCGACGTCGATATCTTGCAGTGCTTCGATGTCCGAAACGACAGGATAGGATTTCAATTCGTCGGGTACGTTGGAGGCGTCTCGGCGCACGATGCCGGCGATTTCAAAGTCGGGGGCGGCTTGCAAGGCGTCGAGGACATACTTTCCGATATTGCCATAACCTACGATGGCAGCTCTCATTCTTTTCATTTTGTTATACTTTTATCGTTAATAGATTAAAAATGTCTTCATTTTTGCCACAAAGGTAGCATTTTTTATTTGTATGAAGACTATTTCGATACTAAAAACTTATTTATATCTTTGTGAAAACATAAAACATGCAAGCATGATACGCCAGCATCTCATCGTCCTCCCGGCTCGTTGTCGGGGGTACCATCTGATTACCTCTTCTATATCGAAGGCTTTGGGCGAATTGCCCGAGGCCGGATTGCTCCATCTTTTCATTCAGCACACTTCGGCGGCACTGACTATAAACGAAAATGCCGACCCTTCGGTGCGGACCGATTTCGAGTCGGCCCTGAATCGCCTTGTGCCCGAGGGAGAAGCCTATTACACCCACACGCTCGAAGGGTGTGATGACATGCCGGCCCATATCAAGTGCTCGCTTATCGGGCCGTCGCTGACGATACCTGTGCGTGACGGCCGGTTGGCCCTTGGAACGTGGCAGGGCATTTACCTGTGTGAGTTCCGCGACTATGGCGGCGACCGGCGTATATTGGCTACCTTGTATTATTGACGAGGCAGAAGGACGCCATACCTGTCGATAAGGGAGAGGCGTTTCTCGACAAACTCTTTTATCATGCGGGCGGTATCTTCGGTTCCCAAGAGCGAAGAGTCGACCGAGAGATTGTATGACGAAGCTACGCCCCATTCCTTGTCGGAGTAGAAGTTATAGTAGCTGGCACGTCGTTTGTCGGTCTTGTTTGCCTTTTCTATCGCCTCTTTTTCCGATAACGCTTCATGTTTTTGAATGCGGGCCACGCGGTCGCTCATGGAGGCGTGTATAAAAATCGAAATGCAACGCGGGTTTTCCCTCAGAATGTAATCGGCGCACCGACCCACGATGACGCACGAGTGCTTGCGGGCAATGTTTTGTATCACATCGGCCTGCAACTTGAAAATGGTCTCGTTGCATAGCGTGTTCCCGTAATTGAATGATGAGAGTCCCAACATGGCATGGTAGAAGCCTGTCGGCGTCGTCTCGTCGGCTTTCTCGAAGTAGTGCGTGTCGATGCCGCTCTCTCGGGCGGCTTCCTGCATCAACTCCTTGTCGTAGTAACCGATGTTCATCATGCGGGAAAGGAGCCGTCCTATCTCCCGGCCTCCGCTGCCGAACTGCCGGCCGATGGTTATGATAAAGTTCTCGTTCATGGTTATAGCCGTTTTTTCAACCACAAATATACGACCTTTCTCTGTAAGCCGGTAGAGGTGAACGGGTAAAAAACAGAAAAGAGATATTAAAAATCTTGTCGTTACCCGCTCTTGACCCGATAGGGGGAATCTGTTTCCGCTGTCCGTTCCCCCAAAGCCATAAAAACTGTTATTCTCTGATTGTTTTGTCGGAAATTATGTACATTTGTGCCTTATTGCGATGAAATGTTGCAATATGATATAAAACAGCCCCAAAATCATGCGCCGATTCATACTTTTGCTTTTGTTGTTCATGTCAGCTTTCCGGCCGACTGTGGCGCAGCTCAATACCGAGCGTATTACCTACATCGGGCGCAATGCACTCTATTTCGAAGATTATGTGCTGGCCATTCAATATTTCAACCGCGTCATACAGGTGAAACCCTATTTGGCCGAACCCTATTTCTACCGTTCGGTCGCCAAGCTGAGCCTCGAAGATTTCAGGGGTGCCGAAGAAGATGCCACCGAAGCCATCGAGCGGAATCCGTTCATTGTCGATGCCTACCAGGTGCGCGGTATCGCCCGGCAGAACAGCGGCGATTACCAGGGAGCCATAGCCGATTATGAAGCGGGTTTGCGCTATGCGCCCGAAAACCGGCAGATGCTGCTCAATAAGGCCATCGCCGAGGTGCAGTCGGAGCAATATGCCCGGGCCGACAGCTCTTTCGCCCGCCTCATCGCGCTGCACCCGTCTTATTATAACGCCTATGTGAGCCGGGGACAGTACCATATCCTGCGGGGCGATACGCTGGCCGCCCTGACCGACCTCGACAAGGCCATCGGGGTCGACAAGAACCGGGCGCAAGCCTATGCCCAACGCGGAGTGCTCACGGCACTCTATCGCAACGATTACGATGCGGCACTGGCCGACATCGACCGTGCGTTGCGCCTCGAACCCAACACCCCCTCGCACTATATCAACCGGGCACTCATACGTTATTACCGCGAGGATTTGCGCGGTGCCATGGACGATTACGACAAGGTCATTTCGCTCGACCCGACCAATCTCATTGCCCGTTACAACCGGGGACTGCTCTCGTTGACGGTCGGTGCCAAGAACGATGCCCTTTCCGATTTTAATTATTACCTCCAACGGGAACCCGACAACCTTATGGCTCGTTACAATCGCGCCATTCTTCTGAGCGACTTGGGCGAATATCGCGCGGCGGTCGGTGATTTCGATGCCGTGCTCGAAGCCTATCCCGATTTTTACCAGGGATTCTATGCCCGTTCCGAGGCCAAAAGGCTGTCGGGCGACGCGTCGGGCGGGAAAAAAGATTACGACCACGCCATGGCTCTCTATGAAGCGTCGAAAAAATCGGGCGTGGCCGTCACGGATACGACAAAGGCCAGCCAAAACGATGCCGACGGAAAAGTGCGTAAGGAGTCGGACCGCAACATCAACAAGTTCGACCGCCTTTTGGTGGCCGACAACACCGCCGGCGTAGAGCAAGAGTATGCCAGCCACATTCGCGGCCGCATACAAGACCGCATGCAGAAAGTCGAAATTTCTCCCCAGTTTACGCTCACCTATTATGAGAAGAACGACGGCGTTCGACGCAACGTCGCCTATGTGCCCGAGTTGGCCGAGCTCAACCGCTCCCGTCTTTTTGCCAAACGGTTGCTTCTCTCCAATGCCTCACAGCCGCTCGATTCCTTGCAAGCCGCTTCGCACTTTACGTCGGTGGCCGACTATTCGCGTCTCATCGCCATCAATCCGTCCAATCCCGTGCCCTTCTTCGGACGGGCCATCGACTTCATGCTCCTGCAAGACTTCGACAATGCCTTGGCCGACCTTGACCGCGTGGTGGCGTTGAGTCCCGATTTCATGTTTGCCTATTTCCTGCGTGCCTACGTCCGTTGCAAGCAGATTGATTACCAGCTTTCGACGACCACGACCGAGACCATCGGTTCCTATTCCATCTCATCGACCCCCGGTGTCGTCACCCAACCGAGCAAGCTCGCCGACCTCGGCCTCGTGCGGGAGCCCTCCACGGTCGAGTATGAAATGGTCCTGCACGACTACGACATGGCCATAGCTCTGGCACCCCGCTTTGCCTATACCTACTATAACCGGGCCAATGTGCGGTGCGGCCGTCAAGACTTCAAGGCCGCCCTTGCCGATTACACGGCCGCCATAGAGCGCAATCCCGATTTTGCCGAGGCATATTATAACCGGGGGCTTGTCTATATCTATCTCGGTCAGAACGAAGAGGGGATTGCCGACCTCAGCAAGGCCGGCGAGTTGGGCATCGTTGCCGCTTACAACGTCATCAAGCGGCTTAGCGATTGAACCTTCCCGCTGGGGTGAGACCCGGTGGCCGGCGCCGGGAGGGCAGGAGAATGTCCCGTTCCCGGGAGGCCGACGCGAGGCGCGTTTCCCTTGTCGCTGGAAGTCCCGTCATGCACTTATTCCCTCATGCTCAAAAAGAAATCGTGAAAAATAATGTCATATTGGTTTGTCTGAATTGTAAAATATCCCTACTTTTGTACGCTTGAAAAGTACGCTTTTCCCTCGTGAGGAGATCCGCCACGAGGAAATGCGTGCGTTTCACCCGGAAAAAATCAATAACGACCATCGCCGGGCTCCCTCGTAAAGAGTCGCGGTGAAGAAAGATGTAAGATTATGATAAAAATTACTTTCCCCGATAACTCGGTGAAGGAATTTGCTGCCGGAACCACCCCGCTGCAAATCGCCGAGAGTATCAGTCAACGGTTGGCACAAGACGTGTTGGCCGCCAAAGTCAATGAACAAGAATGGGACCTCACTCGCCCCATCGAGGGTGATGCTACCATACAATTATACAAGTGGGACGATCCCGAGGGCAAACACGCTTTCTGGCACAGCTCGGCACACCTCATGGCCGAAGCCTTGCAGGAGCTCTACCCCGGCATCAAGTTCGGTATCGGTCCGGCCATCGAGAACGGATTCTATTACGATGTCGACCCGGGAGAGACCCCCATTAAAGAAGGCGACTTTGCCGCCATCGAGGCCAAGATGATGGAACTGGCCGCCCGCAAGGAAGAAATCGTGCGCAAGAACATCTCCAAGGCCGATGCCCTTAAAATGTTTGGCGATCGGGGCGAAGAGTATAAGGTAGAGCTCATCAGTGAGCTCGAAGACGGCACCATCTCTACCTATACGCAAGGTGCCTTTACCGACCTCTGCCGTGGCCCGCACCTCCCCAATACGGCACCCATCAAGGCCGTTAAGATACTCTCACTGGCCGGCGCATACTGGCGTGGCGACGAGAAACGTCACCAGCTCACCCGTCTCTACGGTATCACGTTCCCCAAGAAAAAAATGCTCGATGAGTACCTGACGTTACTCGAAGAGGCCAAGAAACGTGACCACCGCAAGATAGGCAAGGAGATGGAGCTCTTCATGTTCTCCGACACCGTAGGAAAAGGTCTCCCCTTGTGGTTGCCCAAAGGCACCGAGTTGCGTCTGCGTCTGCAATCGTTCCTCCGTCGCATACAGGCCCGCTATGATTACCAAGAGGTTATCACTCCGCCCATCGGCAACAAGCTCCTCTACATCACCTCGGGTCACTATGCCAAGTATGGCAAGGATTCGTTCCAGCCCATACACACCCCCGAGGAGGGCGAAGAGTACTTCCTCAAACCCATGAACTGCCCGCACCACTGCATGATATACAAGAACTCACCCCGTTCCTACAAGGACCTGCCTCTGCGCTTGGCCGAGTTCGGAACCGTGTGCCGGTATGAGCAGAGCGGTGAGTTGCACGGCCTTACCCGTGTGCGCAGTTTCACGCAGGACGATGCCCACATCTTCTGCCGCCCCGACCAGGTAAAAGACGAATTCCTGCGCGTGATGGATATCATCTCCATCGTCTTCCGTTCGATGAACTTCCAAAACTTCGAAGCCCAGATTTCGTTGCGCGACAAAGTCAACCGTGAAAAATACATCGGAAGCGAAGAAAACTGGGAAAAAGCCGAGCAGGCCATCATCGAAGCCTGTGAGGAGAAGGGGCTCAAAGCCAAAATCGAATACGGCGAAGCCGCCTTCTACGGCCCGAAACTCGACTTCATGGTCAAAGATGCCATCGGCCGCCGCTGGCAGTTGGGAACCATTCAGGTCGACTACAACCTGCCCGAACGTTTTGAACTCGAATACACCGGCAGCGACAACCAGAAACACCGTCCCGTGATGATTCACCGAGCTCCCTTCGGCTCGATGGAGCGTTTCGTGGCCGTGCTCATCGAGCACACCGCCGGCAAGTTCCCCTTGTGGCTCACCCCCGAGCAGGTGGTGGTCATGCCCATCAGCGAGAAATTCAACGACTATGCCGCCAAAGTGGCACACGAGCTCAAACAGAAAGATATACGCGCCGTCGTCGATGACCGCAACGAGAAAATCGGCCGCAAAATTCGCGACAACGAGTTGAAAAAAATACCCTATATGCTCATCGTTGGAGAGAAAGAAGCAGAAAATGATGAAGTTTCTGTAAGAAAACAGGGCGAAGGTGATAAAGGTATTATGAAAATTACTACCTTTGCCGAAATTCTCACCAAAGAGGTCGAGGATATGATAAACCAATGGTAATTGAATGGAGAAAAACAACGAAGTAGGGAATAATAACAAGCGAAACGTTCCCCCCAAAAAAGACGGTGTAAACCAGTATTCTATCAACGAAAGAATACGGGCGCGTGAAGTCCGCCTTGTCGGAGAAAATGTCGAACAGGGAGTTTATTCCACACACGACGCTCTGCGCATTGCCGAAGAACAAGGTCTCGACCTGGTCGAGATTTCTCCCAATGCCGTCCCCCCGGTTTGCCGGGTCATTGATTACCAGAAGTTTCTCTATCAGCAGAAGAAACGACTGAAAGAGCAGAAGGCCAAATCGACGAAAGTCGTTGTCAAGGAAATCCGTTTCGGGCCGCAGACCGACGACCACGATTACAACTTCAAGCTCAAACACGCCAAAGGCTTCCTCGAAGAAGGCGCCAAGGTAAAGGCTTATGTCTTTTTCAAAGGCCGTTCGATTCTCTTCAAGGAGCAGGGAGAGGTACTGTTGCTGCGCTTTGCCAATGACCTCGAAGACTACGGAAAAGTGGAGCAGATGCCCCTTCTCGAAGGGAAACGCATGATTATCGTGCTTACCCCCAAGAAAAAATAAAAAATGAGGAAACTCAGCAACATAAAAAACAAAATTAAAAATTAGCAAAATGCCGAAGATGAAAACTAACTCCGGTGCCAAAAAAAGGTTTACCCTTACCGGATCAGGAAAAATCAAAAGAAAACACGCTTTCAAAAGTCACATTCTGACCAAGAAGACCAAGAAACAAAAAAGAAATTTGACCCATTTCGGTCTCGTTGATCGTGCCGACATGAAGAACGTAAAAGAGTTGCTCTCCCTGAGATAAACTCCGATACCGAGAAAATTTCATTCAGTCTTTAAAAGCGATTTTCCAACAAAGCAGTATTAACCGAATGCCTTAGCCCGAAGAGCTTCTCCCTGTCGAGAAGACGCTAACATTCAAAACAACTAAAACTATGCCAAGATCAGTAAATCACGTTGCTTCAAGAGCAAGAAGAAAAAAAATCCTGAAACTTACCCGCGGATATTACGGTGCCCGCAAAAACGTGTGGACCGTTGCCAAAAATACCTGGGAAAAAGGTCTTACCTATGCTTACCGTGATCGCAAAGCCAAAAAACGCAACTTCCGCGCCCTTTGGATTCAGCGTATCAATGCAGCCGCCCGTCTCGAAGGTCTTTCTTATTCGAAACTGATGGGTGCCCTGCACAAAGCCGGAATCGAGATCAACCGCAAAGTTCTTGCCGACCTGGCCATGAACAATCCCGAAGCATTCCGCGCTATCGTGTTGCAAGCAAAAAATGCCCAATAAAAGAGCAATTTGCAATAAAAATAAGTCCCATCAGTCAAGGTGGGACTATTTTTTTGCCATAAAATTTGTTTTTCTCGATTTATTCCTATATATTTGTCATAGTCAATTACGGTTAAGACATAAGATTGCGTCGTATTGGATTGGGAAACTCTTCAAATCTTATGAAATACCGAGACAAGCTTTCTTCTCCAATGGCGGGCCACGCCTTTATGGTATGCTTAGCACGGTGGATTACAAAGGGGAAGGGGCACTCAAAACCTGTCGTTCGGAGTTTCATCGCATCATACGGCGCAATCTCTTTTTTTGCTCTCACGCGAGGGCTTTTTTTATGATCGGTCTTTTCGGTTTTGTTTGCCGGAAATCGTTTCTACCCCGCTGATATATACGCCTGTACAGCGGTGTGTTCCTGTTCCGGGCCAGGCCCCGGTGCCGCGAAAAATAACCCATCGCTTGCATATCTGAAATCTTTGACCCATCTTTGCCTCATATTTACAGAAGCAGAGTTTTGTAATCCTCATCGGAGGGCGAAAGCCGGATAAGATGACTGGGTAAAACCATCGTCTTATCCGGCTTTTTCTGTCTGAGGCAGGAATGATGTAAGAAGAACCAAGTGTATGAAAAAGACAAATCTTGATTTTGAAAATGAGAAGATTCCTACCCTGTTCAGGAAAGTGTTTTTCCCTACCCTGCTGGGAATGTTGAGTATCTCGGCCGTAACCACCATCGACGGGATATTTGTGGGACACGGGGTGGGCAGCGACGGTATTGCTGCCGTAAACATCTGTGTGCCGTTGCTCATGTTTCTCACAGGGGTGGGACTGATGGTAGGGGCCGGTTGCTCGGTCGTCGCATCGATACATCTGTCGCGGGGAAAATTTCTCCCGGCGCGGACCGGTGTAACACAGGCGCTGCTTTTTGTTACGGTTGCAGCCCTGGCGGTCGTGTCGGTGATTCTGGCTTTCCCTCATCGGGTAGCTTACGCATTGGGTGCATCGGAGCATTTGCTCCCTCTGGTGGTTGATTACCTGATATGGTTTTCGCCATCGATGCTCTTTCAGTTGTGGATAACGGTGGCCCTTTTTGCTATCCGTCTCGATGGTGCGCCGAAGCTGGCCATGTGGTGCAGTATTGTTTCGGCGGTGGTGAATGTGGTGCTCGACTGGTTGTTTATCATTGTCTTCGGTTGGGGAGTGATGGGTGCCGCACTGGCTACCTCGTTCAGTTGTCTGTGCGGAGGTGTTATGGCGGTTGTCTATCTGGCATTCTATGCCCGGGCTGTACGCTTGTGCCGGCTTCCGTTTCATGGCAGGGCAATCGTCTTTTTCTTCCGGCAGGTGGCTGTGCAGTGTAAGATAGGATCGGCGGCCTTGCTGGGCGAACTTACCATGGCGGTTCTCTTCTTTGTCGGTAACCGGGTGTTCATGCATTACCTGGGCGACGACGGCGTTGGTGCTTTCGGCGTGAGTTGCTACTACCTGCCTTTTGTCTTCATGGTAGGCAATGCCATTGCGCAGTCGGTGCAACCTATTATCAGCTACAATTACGGCACCGGTCGAGGAGAGAGGGTGCGTATGGCCCTGCGTGTGTCGCTGTTTACGGCGGTAATTTGCGGGGCCGTGTCGACCGGTGCATTCCTGCTTTTCCCCGAGCTGCTGGTCGGACTCTTCCTGCCGCTCGACGATGCCGCGGCCCGTATCGCGGTCGGTGGCTTTCCCTATTACGGGTGCGGCTTTATCTTCTTTGTGCTGAATCTTGCGGTTATCGGTTATTATCAGAGTATCGAAAAGGTGAAACCGTCGACTCTCTTTGCCCTTTTACGAGGTTGTCTTTTTCTGGTGCCCTGTTTCCTGCTGTTGCCCCGCTGGCTGGGAGAGCGCGGTATATGGCTGGCCCTGAGCTGTTCCGAATGGTTGACAACGCTGGTCATACTTGTCGTGTGGCTTCTCCGTCGCCGGAGTGCAGGCCTCCCGAAAAGACCGTAATGTTCTGTTGCGACAGAGCCGAAAAAGACATCGCCTCCCGACGCATGTGGTCGGGAGGCGATGTCCGGTTATATAAGAGTGCCGTTGGTATGGCCTTTTTTAGCGAATGATTTTCAGGGTTTCGCGTTTCCCGGTAGGTTGTGTGAGGCTGACGATGTAGAACCCTCTTGGCAGGTGTTCGAGGCTGAGGCTTTCGGTGTTGGCCCGGGTGAGCAGCACTGTCTGTCCGGCACTGTTGGAAACAACGACCGGTTGTCCGGCGGCAGAGCCGATGTGCAGCATACCGTCGGCATACCACACGCCGCATTCATCGGTCTCGGGCGCAACGATGCCGCTGGTGAAGTGGGTATCCATCTCTTCGCCCATGAGGCTGTTGAGATAGACTTCGAGAGCGGTGTATCCGTCGCTGTTTACCATGTTGTTGTCGGCCACTTGCGGGTTGAGCCCGTGTGCCGTTTCCCAAGCGTCGGGCATGCCGTCGCCGTCGCTGTCGGCGGGTACGGTGTAGTCGGTCGAGTAAGCGATGAATCCCTCGGCGTCGTTTTCGGTGTCGATGATGCCGTTGCCTTTGCTGCCGCCATTGTTGGTGGTGACTCCGTTGCGCACGTCACTGACGATGCGTTGCTCTATGGCGTCGCGGTTGATGGTGCCGGCTTTGTCGAGAACGGTCTCGTAAGCCTCTTGTGCGGTTTCGTATTCTCCGGCAGCGTAGGCGTAGGTCTCAAAGTCGTATTCGCCATACTTGACAGGCAGCGTCCAGCGGTAGTAGTTGAGCTGCGGCACGATGAGGGTGTCGACACGCAGTTGGGCGAGTGAGTAGCCGTCATCGGGAGCTACGCCGTTCCAGTTGTTGTTGGTTACCGACGTGTTCCCGTGCATGACATTCCCGTTGATGTACCATTGGGAGGGGCCCCATGACGTGGCACCGTCGCGGGCGTAGGAGGGCGCCACGAAGGTCTGGCTCGTCGTGTTCTTGCCGGGACGGTAGTAGTTGTTGATGAAGTTGCACTCGTGCGCCGAGTTCAATCCGTTAAATTCGGTAATGTCGGCCGTGTTTTCACCGCCGTAGCACCCCAGTCGGCTGCCCCAGTTGTAGTTGACGTTGTTGATGTATTCGAGATACACGACATAGTCTTCTCCGCGCGCACCGTTGAAGCGGCAGCTGCGGCTGTTGTTGTGGGCCAACAGGTTGTGGTGGTAGGTGGCCGGCGAGCCGCCCCATTGGCAGCCATATCCGCGGGCACCCTTGGAGTGGCCGGCGTCGTAGAGCCCTTCATGTATGATGCAGTATTGCACGGTGTGGAAGTGTGAGTCGAAGACGTTCATGTTCTCTTCGACCGACCAGCCGAAGGTGCAGTGGTCGAAGATGAAGTTGGTGCAGTTCTCGGCGCCGCAGGCGTTCTCGGCGAGAATGTTCCCTTGTGCGTCTTTCTGTCCGATGCGGAAACGCATGTTGCGCACGATGAAGTTTTCGGAGCTGCCGAAGTTCATCTTGTGGTGGGTGATGACAATGCCGTCGCCGGGAGCGCTCTGTCCCGCCAGCGTCCAGTTCTTGCGGTTGATCTTCATTTCCGATTGCAGGACGATTTCGCCCGACACGGCAAATACGATGGTCAGCGGCTGGTCCTTGTATTGTTCGAAAGCCCAGCGCAGTGACCCTTCGCCGCTGTCGTTGAGGTTGGTCACGGTTACCACTTTGCCGCCGCGGCCTCCTGTGGCGAACTTGCCGAATCCTTCGGCGGTGGGGAAGGCCAGCAAGGGCGATTTGCACGAGGTCGCCTCACTGGTGATGCCGCGTTGCGAAATGGCTTTTACGCTCCATGCGGCCGTGTTGTCGTCGGCTTCGTAAACGGTTTCGGGGGTAAAGGCTACCACCTTGTCGTTTCGCATAACCATGTATCCGGCAGCATTGTCCACCGCTTCCCAGGAGAGTTCTTTCCCGCTAATGGTTGCACGGCCGGGGGCTTTGATGCCGGCCAGCAGACTCGCGGGGTCGAACAGCTCATTGGGGTTTTGCGCATCATACAGGAACGTGGTGTTGAAGTAGGCTTCATATTCGGCTTGGGAGGCTTGGTGGCTCCATGCGACGCGTTGCGACACGTCGACGGGGTTCCCTTCGGTGTCGGTGTTGTTGTACTCATAGTACGAGGCCGAGTTTTCGGCACCGTTCCAGGTGGACCAGCCTGCCCCTTTGATGTGGTTGCCCAGTGTGCAGTTGAGGAAGGCGGTTCCGCACATTTCTTTCCACGGACGTCCCAGGTAGTAGCTGCCATTGGCCACCCCGTCGGCGGAGGTGATGTGGCAGCGGTTGAAGAAGAGTCCGGCATAGAAGGTGGCGTTGGAGAGTTGCGGGTAAAGCACTTGTGTCATTTTCAGCGAGGCGTCGGCTGCCGCGGTGATGTAGCTGCCGCCGGGCAGGCAGTTGATGGTGCAGTTCTCGAACCATTCGAGCCCGCTGTCGTAGATGAAGTCGGTGGCGCCTTCGATGAGGCAGTTGTAGAAATAGCCGCGGCTGCCCGAGTTCGATTTGTAGGTATCCTGGAATCCGCTGATTTTGCAGTTGTTGAAGATATGGGCGTCACCGGCCGTGTAGAGGGCCTCGGCCTGCCCCACGTTGCCCGCCGTGTTGCGTATGGTGAGATTCTCGGCGTAGAATTTCTTGACGTAGACGTTCAGCGCGGCGCAATCGGTGTAGTTGTTTTGGGGGTTGCCGCTGCCGCGGTCGGTCGACGAGGTGAGTATCGTGCCGTCGCGGCTTTCGCCGATGAGGCTGATGTATTTGTCCTTGTCGTCCGATGTGCCGGCATAGATGTTTTCGTCATAGATGCCGTCGCGTATGAAGATGATGCCGCGTGTGCCATCGGCTACGGCGTCGATGGCGGCCTGTATGGTGGTGTAGTCGCCGCTGCCGTCCTGGGCCACGGTGCTGAATGTGCAGGGCACATCTTCATCTTGCGAGCCCTCGGGATCGTCGGGGTCGGTCTCGTCACCGCCGAAGGTGATTTCGCCCACGTCCGAAACCGGGTTTTCGCGGGCATACGAGGCTTGCTCGGCCGAGATGGGACTGCCGAAGATTTGTATCTTGTGTATCTTCACGGGCTGTTGCTGTCCGTAGGGGTCGATGGCGACGTTGAAGAGGGGATTGCCCGAGGCGTCGGTCTGGAACGTGGTGGTTCCCGGGTCGCCGTCCCAGATGCGCCAGCGCAGTGAGACGTCCGAGGCGTCGATGATGTTCTCCATGAAATAGCCTTGGTCGCTATACACGGTGTAGCCGTTTTTCTGCCGGTTGCTGCCCATCCACACGAGGGGTTGCCACTCGCCGTCGCCTATCTTGTAGTCGCACTTCATGCCACGCCCCCACGACGATGACGACCACGACCATTGCACGCGTTCGACGTAGGGTATGTGGTCGATTTCAATCCACCCGTGCATGCTCACCTTGTTGCCGTTGCCATCGGTCGTCGCGCCGTCGCGGCACAGGTGGGCGTAGCCGGCGATGCCGTGATTGGGTTTCCCGTTGGCATAGGTGATTTCGTCTTCGAGGTAGACGGTGTGACCCGGTTGTGTCCAGTCGTTTTTCTGCGTGGCGTTCTGTCCCTCGTAGTACTGCCGGGCAAAGGCGGCCGTGGCGGCCGCGTAGCCGTTGTTGGAATTCCGGTTGGCGAAGGTGCAGTTGTGGAAAAGCAGCGGATAGGTGTGCGCGCTTTTCTCACCACCCTCGTAGAGGGGCACTTCGAGAATACCGTTGTAGTAGCCTCCTTCGCTGTATGAGGGGCAGGCCATACCGGTGCCGCCCGGCCAGGTGTCGGGCATGTCGGCGTCGGAGAAGTTGATGTCGATGACTTTGTCGTAGGTCGATGCGTTGCTCCACTGCTCGACGACGCAAGGCGGGTCGTATTGCTGGGCCTGTATCGGGGCAAGGCCGAGAGACAGGAGCGCTGTCATGCCACAGATGAGTGACTTTGTTTTCATGGTCGAAAGGTGTATTTGTATGAAGTTCGGTTTTTAAATTTCTTCAAATATACGATATCTCCCCCTATCTTGGGTGGACTTTTGGGGCAAATGGGTAAAAAAATAGGGCAGGTTCGGTACCTGCCCTATCTGATAGAGGTGATTTTCGTTTAGTAAGCGAAGATGGGATAATTTTTCATCGTGGCGTTTACTTTCTCACGGACGCTCGTGATGACGGCCTCGTTTTCGGGTGCTTTGAGCACGGTGTCGATCATTTCGACGATTTCGAGCATGAGGTCTTCCTTGGCGCCGCGGGTGGTGATGGCCGGCGTTCCCAAGCGGATACCCGATGTCTGGAACGGCGAACGGCTGTCGAAGGGTACCATGTTCTTGTTGGCCGTGATGTCGGCGGCAACAAGGGCTTTCTCGGCCACTTTACCGGTGAGGTCGGGGAATTTGGTGCGCAGGTCGATGAGCATGCAGTGGTTGTCGGTACCGTTGGAGATGATTTTGTAGCCTTTGTCGATGAAGGCCTGAGCCATGGTGGCTGCATTTTTCTTCACCTGTTTTTGGTATTCCTTGTATTCGGGTTGCAGGGCTTCGCCGAAGGCTACGGCTTTGGCTGCGATGACATGTTCGAGCGGGCCGCCTTGTACGCCGGGGAAAACGGCCGAGTCGAGCAGGGCCGACATTTTCTTGATTTCTCCTTTGGGCGTGGTTTTGCCCCAAGGGTTGTCAAAGTCTTTGCCCATCAAGATGATACCGCCGCGCGGGCCGCGGAGTGTCTTGTGGGTGGTCGAGGTGACGATGTGGGCATATTTCAACGGGTTGTCGAGCAATCCGGCGGCAATGAGACCGGCCGGGTGAGCCATGTCTATCATGAGAAGTGCGCCAATCTCGTCGGCGATGCGACGCATGCGGGCATAGTCCCATTCGCGGGAGTAGGCCGATGCACCGCCGACAATCAGTTTCGGGCGTTCGCGCAGGGCGACCTCTTCCATCATGTCATAGTCGACATAGCCGGTATCTTCTTTTACGCCATATTCCAAGGGCTGGAACATCAATCCCGAGAAGTTCACGGGAGAACCGTGCGAGAGGTGACCGCCGTGTGAGAGGTTGAGACCGAGGAATTTGTCTCCGGGATTCAGTACGGCCATGAATACGGCCATGTTGGCTTGTGCACCCGAGTGGGGTTGTACGTTGGCCCATTCGGCGCCGAAAATCTCTTTCAACCGGTCGATGGCCAGTTGCTCGGCTTGGTCCACCACTTCACAACCTCCGTAGTAGCGTTTGCCGGGATAGCCTTCGGCATATTTGTTGGTGAGGCACGAGCCCATGGCTTGCATCACTTGGTCGCTAACGAAATTTTCAGAGGCGATAAGTTCGATTCCTTTCATCTGGCGTTGGTGTTCGCTCTCGATGATGTCGAAGATGGCGTTGTCTCTCTTCATTGTTTTTGGATTAAAGTTTATACGTTGCGGTGTTTATTGTAAGAAGCGGCAAAGATAATCTTTTTTTGTGGGTTATGGTGCAGGTGGGGTCGAAAATCATTTTCTTTTTTTCTCGACCGACCACCCGAATTTCCCGATAGGGTCGCCCGTCTTGTAGTAGTGGCCGTGGGAATAGACCAGCAGGCCGGCTTTTTCCATGTCGAAGGCTCCGGTCTCGGTGTCGATGAAAGCGGCGTCGGCGAGTATTCCCTCTACGTCGGCGATGAACATGTCGTGGCTGCCGAGGTGCAGGACCTCCCGCACGTTGCATTCGATGCTCAGCGGCGACTCTTTCAGGTAGGGCGCGGCGACTTTTTTCGAGGCGACGGGGGTGAGGCCGCATTCGGCAAATTTGTCGAACTCTTTGCCCGAGCGCACGCCGCACCAGTCGGTGGCGCGGGCCAGCTCTTCGGTGGTGAGATTGATGACAAAGGCCATGTTGCGCTCGATGATGGGGTGGGAGTGGCGTTCGGGGCGCACCGACACATAACACATGGGCGGATTGCTGCATATCGTTCCCACCCAACTGGCGGTGAGCACATTGTATTCGTCGGGCGTTGCCCCGCAACTGATGAGGGCGGCCGGCAGCGGGTATATCATCGTGCCGGGTTTCCATTCCACTTTTTCACCCGATGGGGTGATTCTCTCTTTGGTCATTCCGCGTGCTTATTTGAGCTTGATTTCGTTTTTCGCAATCGCTTGTTCGCAATAGCGGCACTTCACGACGATGTGTTCTTTGTCGATGACGTCGAAGACCGTGGGCATCGGTTCGTTGTTGGTGATGCACTTGGGGTTGGCGCAGCGTATGGTGTCGATGAGGGTGTCGGGCAGTGACACGGTTTGCTTGTCGATGACGGTATAATTTTTTATGATGTTGATTTTGGCGTTGGGGGCCAAAATGGCGATTTTGTTTATCTCGTCTTGCTTGAAGTAGGTATCGGCGATTTTTATGATGCCTTTTTTCCCTATTTTATGGCTGCAAAGGTTGTTGCCGATGGTGATGCTCTTGTCGAGCTTGTCGAGGCCGAGGAGGGTCACGACGTTGAAAAGTTGGTCCGAGGGTATATGGTCTATGACGGTGCCGTTTTCGAGGGCGGCCACTTTCAGTTCTTTATCAGAGAGTTCCATAGTGAATGTTTTTGAGGGGTGGAGTTAGTCGTTGATTTTGATGCCCAGTACTTTGCAGATGATGGCTTGTCGGGCATAAAGGCCGTTCTTGGCCTGCTCGAAGTAGTAAGCCTTGGGGTTGTCGTCGACGTCGTAGGCAATCTCGTTGACACGGGGCAGCGGGTGCAGAATGCGCAGGTTCGGTTTGCTGTTTTCGAGCATGGCGTTGCGCAGGGTATAGACGTTTTTCACCTTTTCATACTCCATCAGGTCGGTAAATCGTTCGCGTTGCACACGGGTCATATACAAGATGTCGGCCTGGTTGATGATTTCCTCGGTAAAGTCGTGGTGCTCGGCATAGGCGATGCCCAGCTTGTCGCAGTAGAGCTTGTACTCTTCGGGCATTTTCAACTCTTCGGGAGCGACAAAGTGGAAAGTGGGGTGGAAGTGCGACATGGCCATGAGCAGCGAGTGTACCGTGCGGCCGTATTTGAGGTCGCCCACCATGGTGATGTTGAGATTTTCGAGAGTGCCTTGTGTCTTGTAGATGGAGTAGAGGTCGAGCATCGTCTGCGACGGGTGTTGGTTCGACCCGTCTCCGGCGTTGATGATGGGCTTGGGCGATACCTCCGAGGCGTAGCGGGCGGCACCGTCGAGATAGTGGCGCATGATGATGAGGTCGACATAGTTGCTCACCATGATGATGGTGTCTTTCAGCGTCTCCCCTTTGGTCGAACTGGTCGTCGAGGCATCGGAAAATCCGATGACGCGGCCGCCCAATCGGTTCACGGCTGTTTCAAAACTCAGTCTCGTGCGTGTCGACGGCTCAAAAAACAGGGTGGCGATGACCTTGCCGTCGAGAACATGGCGGTTGGGGTTCTTCTCAAAGAGTTTGGCTGTTTCGAGCACTTCCAAAATTTCTTCTTTGGAATAATCGGTAATGGATACTAAACTCTCGTTTCTTCTCATAACGTTTATTATTTGTAAGGATAAGACACAAAAAAGACCGATGCGGTCACCTTGTCAGTGTTCCGGTCGGTCGGCGTTCGGGAAAAAGAAAAAAGCCTCTTCTGCAACGAGCTGCCGCTCCTTACGATGTGTTTCGGCCCTATGTCTCAACTTCCCGTCCATATATCACACAAAAGTACAAAAAAAATGGTTCCGCCAACGTTTGGTTCCGAAAAATTTTGACCCCTTTTTTATCTGTGCAAGCCGGCGGCGCGACCAATCGGGCTTGCCGCTTTTCAAGTTTCACTGCTTCGATGGTTATGCCTTTGCCACGCGTGCGGCCTGGAACTTTTGACGCCTTTTTCTTATATAGAGTTGGTAGTAAAAATTTGTTTATATACCTTTGCTTCGTAAAATGATGCATTGTATATGATAGGAAACAAGAAAGTCGTCGTGGTGATGCCGGCCTACAATGCCGAGAAGACCTTGAAGCAGACCTATGACGAAATACCGTTTGACATTGTCGATGAGGTCATTCTCACCGACGATTGCAGCAAAGACAATACCGTGGAGGAGGCTGCCCGCCTTGGCATAAAGGAGATTCTCGTGCACGAGCGCAACAAGGGCTACGGCGGCAACCAAAAGACCTGTTACAACCGGGCGTTGGAGCTGGGTGCCGACATCGTCATCATGCTGCACCCCGATTACCAATACACCCCCAAGCTCATAGCCTCGATGGCATATGTCATTGCCAACGATGTCTATCCCGTCGTGTTGGCTTCCCGCATACTGGGCAAAGGGGCCCGCAAGGGCGGCATGCCGTGGGTGAAATATGTGGCCAACCGCATCTTGACCTTTACGCAGAATATCCTGCTCAACCAGAAACTCTCGGAATACCACACCGGCTATCGGGCCTTCTCGGCCGAGGTGCTGCGGGCCATCAATTACAATACCGACTCCGACGATTTCGTTTTCGACAACGAGATGCTGGCGCAGATTTTTTGGGCGGGATTTGAGATAGGAGAGGTGACCTGCCCCACCAAATATTTCGATGAGGCTTCTTCCATCAACATGATTCGCAGCAGTGTCTACGGGCTGGGTGTGCTGCGGGTATCGATAGTTTACCGCTTGTGCAAGTGGCACTTGACTACATCGAGACTTTTCCCAAAAAAGAAAAAATAGCATGCCATGATAAAAAAGTATCTTCCCTACCTGGTCCTCGCCCTTGTTTTTGTGGCCTCTTACCAGTTCTGTTTCGACTCAAAACTCGACCTGAACGGCGATAATGCCTCCTACATACAGCTGGCGCGCACCCTTTCCGAGGGGCACGGCTATTCCAATGCGTCGCCTTCGGGCTTTACCCCGGCCAGCCATTTCCCGCCGGGTTATCCCGTTTTCCTCTCATTCTTCATGATGTTGGGCATCGATAATTTGATATTTTTCAAGATACTCAACGGTATCTTGCTGTGCCTTTCGCTGATGATGCTTTTCGGGCTTTCGCGGCGTTTGTCGGGACAACCGGCTGTGGCTCTCACCGCCATGTTGCTGGCCTGCCTGTCTCCCCACTTGCTGCATTTTGCTTCGATGGCCATGTCGGAGATGCTCTATCTCATCTGCACCGTGGCGGCCTTTGTGGCGTTGTATCTCTATTCGGCGGGCAAACCGGTGGCGTTTTATCGTTCGCCGTGGTTCTATGTGGCCATCGTGACGGCGGTGGCTGCCTATTATGTGCGCACGGTGGGGGCCTCGATACTCTTTGCCGTCGTCTTGTTTTTCCTGTTCCGCAAGGAGTGGAGAGCCTCGGTGGCTTCGGTGGGCGGTATCGTGCTGTTGCTTCTGCCGTGGTCGTTGCGCAATGCGGCATACGGCATCGAGTCGCGCTATTTCGGGACGATAATGACCGTCAATCCGTGGCGTCCCGAGATGGGTACGGTTTCGAGTGTCGGGGAGATGATGTCGAAGATGGTAACCAATTTCGACGAAACGGTGCTCAAAGGTTTCCGCGAGATACTCTTCCCCTTCCTCACCATCGACTATGCCCACCCGTCGGGTTTCGGCGGCTGGGTGGCCGGGCTGCTTGTCCTGGCGGTGATTGTTTATGGCTGCTGGGTGTTGGGCGGAAAAAATCTCCGTTTCCCGTTCCTCGGGTTCCTCTTGGCCAATATCGGCCTCTTTGCCCTCTGGCACGGCGGCAACGGCAGCCGTTATGTGGTGCCTGTGGCTCCCTTCCTTTACCTCTTCTTCTATTACGGGGTGTATAACCTTGTTGTGCTGGTCGGCCGCTATTTCTTCAAGATGTCGCTCGACAAGGTGCTCTTGGGACGTTGGGCCTATGTGTTGCTCTTCTTGGCTATTCCCATGATGAAGCCCCTCTCGGCACAGTCCGATGCGGCTCGTCGACCTTTCCCGCCGGCCTATCGCAACTATTTCGAGTTGGCCAAGGCCATGGAGCGGCAGCTCCCTGCCGGTACCGTGGTGGCCTGCCGCAAACCCGAACTGTATTCTTACTTTGCCCCGTCGCATTTTCCCGAGCGCTATCTTTTCTCGCAGAATCCCGACGACGTGGTGAAGGATTTGTGCAGGAAGAAGGTCGATTATGTCATACTCGAACAACTCGGGTTCAGCTCCACGCCGCTTTATCTCTATCCCGCCATACAGAAGAATCCCGAGCTCTTCCCCGTCGTTTCGCGTCTGCCCGCCCCCGACACCTACCTGTTGAAGTTCGACCGCCGGGCCGCTGCCGCCAAATTCTCCCTCGCCGGGGAGGAATAGAGATTCCTTTTTGCGAATGCGAAATAAAATCTTTCCCCGCCATTTTTCGGCAGGGAAAGATTTTTTGTATTATCTTTGACACGAATATGTGCCGACGCGTAGGTCGTCTGTATCTGCCTTGTCGCCGAATAAAATACATTACAGATGTCAACACTGTTTCCTCCGAAAAAGAAAGCCGATTCTTCTCCCCAAAAAAAGAGTGGGAAAAAAGATATAACCCGGGTCATTGTCATCGTATTGTGGACGCTCTTTGTGGCCGTGTCCATCGGTGTTTATTGCCTTTTCTCAGCCATCTCCAAAGGCCGCATCGGCTATATGCCCCCCATCGAGGAGTTGCAGAACCCCAAAGACAAATTGGCGTCGGAAATCTATTCGGCCGATATGGTACCCATCGGCCGGTATTACCTCGAACAGGGCAACCGCATCTCCATCGACTATGACCAAATCTCACAGCCGGTCATCGACGCGCTGTTGGCCACCGAAGACGTGCGTTTCTATGAACACTCGGGAATCGACTTCAAGGCTTTGTTGCGGGCTGTTGTCAAGCGCGGACTGTTGCGGCAGAAGAGCGCCGGCGGCGGTAGTACCATTACCCAGCAGTTGGCCAAGTTGCTCTATTCGCCCACGGCGGGGAATGTCAAGGAGCGTCTTTTCCAGAAACCCATCGAGTGGGTCATTGCCGTGCAGTTGGAGTATTTCTACACCAAGGAAGAGATTGTGAACATGTACCTCAACAAGTTCGACTTCCTCTTCGAGGCCGTGGGGTTGCAGTCGGCGGCGACCATCTACTTCGGCAAGAGCCCCAAGGAACTTACTGTCGAGGAGGCTGCCGTGCTGGTGGGCATGTGCAAGAACCCCCGCATCTACAACCCCATACTTTATCCCGACCGTTCGCTCGAACGCCGCAACGTTGTCCTCGACCAAATGTATAAGGCCGACTACCTTACACTCGCCGAGCGTGACTCTTTGCAGGCGCTTCCCATAACGACCCATTTCACCCGGGTCAACCATGAAGCCGGCGTGGCGCCCTATTTCAGAGAACATATCCGCCAAATGATGACGGCGCGTGAGCCCAAACGGAGCAATTACAGGGGGTGGCAACGGCAGCAGTTTGTCGATGACTCGATAGCCTGGGCCACCAATCCGCTTTATGGCTGGTGCAACAAAAACCACAAGGCCGACGGAACGCCTTATAATCTCTATACCGACGGACTTAAAATCTACACCACCATCGACACCCGCATGCAGGCTTATGCCGAAGAGGCCGTCGCCGAGCATCTGGGCGGCTATCTCCAACCGCGTTTCGAAGCAGAGACAAAAGATAAGCCATACGGGCCGTTTACCGAGGACCTTACCCCCGATGAGGTGTCTGCCATCATGACGCGGGCCAAGGAGCAAAGCGAGCGGTATCGGGTGTTGAAAGCCAACGACGCCACCGATGCCGAAATCGAAGCCTCTTTCTCGACACCCGTGCCCATGCGCCTCTTCTCGTGGAACGGGCCCCTCGACACGACGATGACGCCGATGGACTCCATACGTTATTGCAAGACCCTGTTGCGCACCGGCATGATGTCGGTCGATACCCGCAGCGGGCATGTCAAGGCTTATGTGGGGGGCATCGATTATCGCAACTTCAAGTTCGACATGGTCTCCGACAGCCGTCGGCAGGTCGGCTCGACCATCAAACCCTATCTCTATACGTTGGCCATGGAGGAGGGCTATTCGCCCTGCGACTTGGCGCCCAACGTGCAGCCCAATATTTTCGACCGGGCCACGGGCGAAGTGTGGTCGCCCCGCAACTCGACCAACGAACGCTCGGGTGAATATGTCACCCTGCGCTGGGGCCTTTCCAAGTCGGTCAACTGGATTTCGGCCTATCTCATGAGCCGCCTTTCGCCCCAGTCTCTTGTGCGCCTCATGCACTCGTTCGGCATCAAGGGATACATCGACCCGGTGATGGCTCTCTGCCTCGGCTCGGCCGACGTGTCGGTCGAGGAGATGGTGACGGCCTACACCGCCTTCTCCAACCACGGGTTGCGCATCGACCCCATCTACGTCTCCCGCATCGAAGACAACTACGGCAATGTCATCACCGACTTTGCCCCCCAGGTGTCGGAGGTGTTCAGCGAGTCGACCTACCTCAAAATGCTCCCCATGATGTGCGATGTCATCGACCACGGAACCGGAATCCGCTTGCGTTACCGCTATGGCATCAAGGCACAGATGGGCGGCAAGACGGGAACCACCAACAACAACTCCGACGGTTGGTTCATGGGCTTCACACCCTCGCTGGCCACCGGCGTGTGGGTGGGCGGTGAAGAGCGCTCTATCCATTTCGACAAGATGGCCGACGGGCAGGGTGCCAACACGGCGTTGCCCATATATGCCCTGTATATAAAGAAAGTTTATGCCGATTCGACTCTCATCTATACACCGGTCGATACTTTTGCGGTCGACTCGACGATATTCATACCTTGCGAAGGCTTGATCGACCCGAGTGTGCCGAAAGAAAATCTGCCCGAGCCCGATGTCAATCTCGAAGAGGAGGCGATAGAAGGCATTTTTGATTGAGAAACCGAAAAAAGAAAAAGCGGCCGTCAAGTCTTTACTCTCCATCGACCGGGCGGTGTGCATTAAAACCAAACCAATATGGGATTTTTTGATTTTTTCCAAAAAGAGAAAAAAGAGACCCTCGACAAAGGTCTGGCCAAGACCAAAGAGGGAATGTTCTCGAAACTGGCCCGTGCCGTAGCCGGGAAATCGACCGTCGATGACGATATACTCGATAACCTCGAAGAGATTCTCATCACCTCCGATGTGGGGGTGGAGACGACTCTGCGCATCATCGAACGCATCGAACAGCGTGTGGCCCGCGATAAATATCTCTCGACATCGGAGTTGAAAAATATCTTACGCGAGGAAATCGTTGCGCTGCTTACCGAGAACAACACGGGCGACGAGAACGATTTCGTCGTGCCCGCCGGGGCTACCCGCCCTTATGTCATCATGGTGGTGGGTGTGAACGGAGTGGGGAAGACCACCACGATAGGAAAGCTGGCTTACCAATTCAAGAAAAACGGCCTCAACGTCTACCTCGGTGCGGCCGATACCTTCCGAGCCGCCGCCGTCGAGCAGATTTCGATTTGGGGCGAGCGCGTGGGAGTTCCCGTCGTGAAGCAGAAGATGGGTGCCGACCCGGCGTCGGTCGCTTTCGATACGCTGAGTTCGGCCAAGGCCAACAATGCCGATGTCGTGATTATCGATACCGCCGGCCGTCTGCACAACAAGGTGGGGCTTATGAACGAGCTTTCCAAAATAAAGAAGGTGATGGACAAGGTGGTGCCCGGCACCCCGCAGGAGGTCCTCCTCGTGCTCGACGGCTCTACGGGACAGAATGCTTTCGAGCAGGCTCGGCAGTTCACCGCGGCCACCGAGGTCACGGCACTGGCCATTACCAAGCTCGACGGTACCGCCAAGGGCGGCGTCGTCATCGGCATCTCCGACCAGTTCAAGACCCCGGTGAAATATATCGGCCTCGGTGAAGGCATCGAGGATTTGCAGCCGTTCCGTCGTCGCGAATTTGTCGATTCGCTTTTCGGAGATAATTAATACCCCCGGCATGATAAAGAATCGCATCGATTTCATTACCCTCGGTTGTTCCAAGAATCTCGTCGACTCGGAGTTTCTCATGCGGCAATTCCGCGAGGCCGGTTACGACGTGCATCACGACGCACCCGAGGTCAAAGGTGAAATAGTCGTCGTCAACACCTGCGGCTTCATCGGCGACGCCAAGGAGGAGTCAATCAACATGATTCTCTCGTGCGTGCAGGCCAAGGCTCGTCACAAGATTCGCAAGCTCTATGTCATGGGTTGCCTTTCGCAGCGCTACATGACCGAGTTGATGGGCGAGATACCCGAGGTCGACAAGTTCTATGGGAAATTTGATTATACCGACCTGTTGGCCGATTTGGGCGAAGCCTACCACGGAGATCTGCGCCTTCAACGCGAGTTGACCACCCCTCCCCACTATGCTTATGTGAAGATTGCCGAGGGGTGCGACCGCATGTGCGCCTACTGTGCCATACCCATCATAACCGGCCGGTACGTTTCCCGACCCATCGAAGACATCGTGGCCGAGATGGAGATACTCGTCTCCCGGGGCGTAAAAGAGTTCCAAATCATCGCACAGGACCTGACCTATTACGGAAAAGACCTCTACGGGGAGTTCCGCATCGCCGAGCTCGTCGACCGCATGGCCGCCATTCCCGGTGTGGAGTGGATACGGCTGCACTATGCCTACCCCGACCGTTTTCCGCTCGACCTGCTCCCCGTCATGGCCCGTCACGACAACGTGTGCAAGTACCTCGACATCGCCTTGCAACACATCAGCGACAGTGTGCTGGCACGCATGCACCGGCATGTGACCCGCCGCGAGACCGAAGAGCTGTTGGCCCGTATCCGCAGGGAGGTACCCGGCATTCACCTGCGCACGACCCTCATGGTGGGATTCCCCGGCGAGACCGAGGCCGACTTCCGTGAACTGTTGCAGTTCGTGCGCGAAGCCCGTTTCGAGCGCATGGGAGCCTTTGCCTATTCCGAGGAGGAGGGAACCTATTCGGCCGGCCATTACACCGACGATGTGCCCGATGCCGTGAAACAGCAACGGCTCGACACCTTGATGGCCGAGCAGGAAGAAATCTCCCTCGAAGTGAACCGGTCCAAGGTAGGGCAGCGCCTGCGGGTCATTGTCGACCGCGAGGAGGCCGACTACTATGTGGGGCGCAGTGAGTATGATTCGCCCGAAGTCGACCCCGAAATTCTCATCGAGAAGACGAAGCCTTTGCACATCGGCCGTTTTTATGAGGTGACGGTAACCTCGGCACAACCTTTCGAGCTTTTTGCCGAAGTTTCCTGATACTATCTCTCCTAAATAATAGAGACATTTTGAGGTTTTGATATATGGTGTCCCGAAGTTTTATGCTTTGGAACACCAGTTTTTTATGGGGGTAGTCCTTGGGTGAAAAAACTTCATCAAGGTAATACCAATTCTTTTCTATTATTAATTATTAACAAATATATCTTGTGTGTTTTATATCAATATTATATATTGCAAAAACCTGTTCTTATTTGTAATGATTGAAAATTTTTTTGCATTTGTTAAATCCTTGATTGAAAGATAAAAAGGGAAAAGATGCCTCTTGCTGAGTGAAAGAAATAAGAGAGGTTGAATAAGTCTTACTTTAATAGATTTGATATGAAAAAATTGGTAAAATTGGTGGTTGTACTGCTTTCTTGTTTCTTTGTTGCAGGTTTGATGCAAAGTAAAGCGCAAGATACCACTGTGGTGCAAGCGTGGAATAATGACCATAAACTTTGGTATGATTTTGATAAAGACGGAATCTTTGAGGTTCTTCGATCGGAGTATCCTTGGTACGACAAAGAGATCGTGCGTCCCAATGAAGGAGGGTGGATAGCATTTCTTTTGTAAGAAGAGGCGTATTGTTGTAAAGATACGACGATAGTTATAAAATGGAGAGGCCATAGTCTGATAGAGACGGGTGATTCTGAGGTAAACCAAATGGCTCAAAGTGTTTATACGGTGGAGATTCCTGCTGATGAGCCAATAACAACATTGCAATGGGAAAATGGGGAAGTATCATATTTGGTTACAGTTACAAAAGAAGATGACCGTATACATCTTAAAGAAAATTTTTGCGGAAAAATTTATGACAAGTATCTGATTCGCAGTGATATAAATGGTTATTATGTTATAGGCAGAATATCTCTGATAGTATGGTCTATTGACGGGAAAACCTATGAAATGGAGGTGCCGGCCGAGGAGCGGATTGTGGAGAAGCAGTGGAACAGCAACGGAAAGAATTACAACATTACCTTTTCGACGTACTATAGCTTTGTAGCAATTGAAGGAACCATAGACGGTCAATCCTATTATACGCAAATCGAAAGAAGTGATATGGAGCGAGGCGAACTTCACTACGGTGATTATGTCATGAGTGTTTATGGCGACAGAAAAAGTACACTGCAAGATGGAAGAGAGAAACGATGGATCTACCAAATATTTGACAGCAATTGCGATGGGAAAATAGACATATTTAGGTATGAAGATATAACACCGTCTCCTATCCATTATCTGCAACTTGATGCGGACAATAATTATGAAGTTGCTTTTGCTGCACAAAACGATGCACATAAGAATCCTTTCAATATCGTCGAAGCCGACATAAATCTTGATGGACGCACCGATTATTATTTTTATGGGCGTGATGGGAAACATCATATCCTTGTGCAACAGGTAGATGGTTCGTTTTTTGAAACCGATATTCAGTTAGTTACCGATGAAGACGAAATAGGTGCGCAACACTATGGATTGAATAGTGGATATGGAAACAAATTTGTGCGGCCTTTTGTCAATTTTGGTGGATTATGTGGCGTATCAAAAGGATCCTCGTCTGATGTGTATGAAAATATTACATTGTCGGTCGATATGAATATGGACGGATATCCTGATTTTCTCGATACCCAAAAAGGTGGCGCATTTTTTTCGATGGGCGATGGTCGACGTTATTATCCGGCCGAGTTTAATGGTACGGTCGAAGTACGCGATTTCAATGGCGATTACATACCGGATTATATCGTTTTTGACCAAAAGACAGGGATTGTTTCTTTGAATATCAGTTCTAACGGGAGTTTTGAGTCGAAACAACTTTTCAAAAACAGTTATATCTCTAAATTCTTTTGTCGGGATTTAGATGGAGATGGCGATACAGACATTCTGCTGGCGATAAATCATTGGGGGGAAGAATCTGCCAATTCCTATTTGGTCCCATTTATCAACGATGGGTCGGCATCATTCAAACGTCGTGAATGGCATTCTCTCAACCAATATGAATTTTATGATTGTATTGATATCGACAATACCGGCCGATATGCCGTCATCGCCACAGAAAGGATTTCAACTACCGATGGTACTGAATGCCGCCTAGTAACGCTCTCCATGAACGATTCTTATCAGTTTGTGGCAGAAACCCTCGTAGAAAAACTATCTTCCAACGAAGCATATACAATATTGGATTATGACAACAATGGAGTGCTTGAACTCTTTTACCGTCGGCCGTTTGAAAGTTCTCCTTACTTGGAATTTTCTGCTGTTGTTCCAATTTCAAAAAATGTGAATACACGCCCCCTTCGTATGGAAAAGCCGACATGCGTCTTCGACGGGGAAAGTGGATTGCTTCGAGTCGAATGGAAATCCGGTAGTGATAAAGAAACGTCGGTCAGCGATCTTACTTATGCATTGCGCATTGGCAGTCAGCCGGGAAGTGGGGATATGCTCTATGCCTATGCTTCGCCCGATGGCGTCCGTTTACGTCCGGGAGAAGGAAACATGGGGCATAATATGTTCAAACTTTTGTCTCCTACGTCTTGGCCTTCTGGAGATTATTACATTGCCGTGCAAGCCGTCGATGCCAATGGCTTGGGCGGCGAGTGGAGCGAAGAAACCGTTTATCACAATGAATCTTTTGGGGCATCGTTCCTGATTGACAAAAACGAGATGACAACGGGTGATACACTTCATGTTCGCTTATTATCGGCTTATAGACCAGATTGGGTGTATCAATATCATTCGTCAGACGATGCAAAGATAAAACACGACGAGTGTGGCGGCTGCACGATATGTTTCTCTACATTTGGTGAAAAAATGGTGAGCCTTACGGTTTCCACGACCGATGCTGTCGTTTCGGAGAGTCAAAACATAACTGTCTATGCGTCTCCGGTTGTTGAGACGGGTACGGGTATGGAAGACTTTGTTGATGAGAGTTATAGATATGATCTCGTTTTCTTTGATTTTGACAGCGATGGTACCCCTGAGGTGATTCGTGAAGACGGATTATATAAGAAAGACAGCAGCGGTAAATTTACCAAGTTCCCAGCTTTGTTTAATACCGATTTGCGTGTATATTCATCGGTGATAGCCGATGACAACCGTGACGGGAAACCCGATATTCTTTATGTGGAATCATCTGGAATTCTGTCCAATCTCATCAACGATGGAGATTGTTATTTCAATGCCGAGCCGGTAACTCTTGTTTTTGAACAGAGTGATACCGAGTTTTATACGGGAAATGGTAGAAATCCCAATTTTGTCGATCTTGATAATGATGGTTTACTCGATGTCATAGTCGAAGACAGTGTTTATCGTAATATGGGTAACAACAGGTTTAGATGGCAACCGACATCGATTTCAAATGAGGGAGGGAATCTCTCTTTTGCCGATTTTAATCGCGATGGATATATCGATTTGTTATATTATGAGAGCAATGATGATGCTATTTATCTGAATATGGGTAATTATGAATGGAAAAAAATACCACTTCCCCAACTCAAATGGTATCCAAATTCTAAAATAAATGTTGTTGATGTAAATAATGATGGATATTTCGATCTTTTGTGCCGATGCTGGTTTACGCAGAACACGTATATTTTCTGGGGAAATGCTGAGATGACGTATACCTCTTTTACTGAATTGCCTTTTTATGCGCCATCGACAGGAATTGATATCGATAACAACGGTATCATCGAGTTGATAGATGATAATACGAAAAACCTTTATTATTACTTGGATAATGAAACATTTTGGGAGGAAGTTTATGATCGGGTAACTAACGATCATTCTATTATTCCTCAAATGATGACAATGTGGGCCGACATCAATGGAGATGGTACCCCTGATACTTGGAAGGGTATTAATCATACGGCCATAGAAAATGAACGTCCCGAAGCTCCTACGGGTGTAGTAGCTCTACCAACCTCCTCGGGTGTGCGGTTGACGTGGAATCCCGCTTATGACAAGGAGACTCCCAAGCATCAAATGCGTTACAATGTAAGTCTCAAAAAGAAGGGAGCCGTAGGGGATAATGCTTATATTTTATCTCCATTAAACGAGACGAGTGATGACGCTATGCCTCTTGAACATGAGTATATAAATCACTATGTTTTCAGTCAAAATTACAGGTTTTCTTCTTCGTATAAACAGTCGACGGTCATGATGCTTCCTCTCGATGCTTTTGAAACGGATACCGAATATGAGTTGTGTGTGCAGGCTATCGATCTTTGGAACATGGCGTCGCCTTTTTCCGAAATCTATACCTTTTTGGTTCCTTCTCTCATGAGTCTCGATATGCCTACCGAGGGCGGATTGGGGCAACCGACCCGGATCTGCTATATTGGAACCAAACAAGAAGAGTTGTCTTGGGATTGGGACGGGGGAGAGGCTACCTACTCCGACAAGAATACCTATACGGTAGTATGGAATACACCCGGCGTGAAAACCGTTACTTGCAGAGCAGGAGGTGAGAATTATTCACAAACGATTCTCATACGTCAGCTGCCCGAATTATCGTTTGCGTTGCCCGATACGGTTTTTGCCGGTGTTCCCTTGACGGTGGAATTGCCCGAAATATTCTCAGATGTCATGCAGGACATTTCCCTCATATCCAGTTCCGATGTGCAAATAGAACACGAGTGTGGAACTACCGAGGCCGTTGTTACATTCCCCGATAATGATGGCATTTATACGTTATCGGTCGTTTATGAAGATGACATTTTCGGCCGTGAAACCCGAAAATGTCAGACCGTTGTTGTCGGAGCCAATTACAAACCCGAAATAGAAATGGTTTCAATCGATGGTGAGACGGGAAAGAATGCCATCAGTTGGGTAATACCCGATTTTATCTCGAACAGTGGTTGGGTGCGTACCGTGAAGATATATCGAGAAACATCTACCACCAATGTTTATGAGTTGCTGAACGAGTGTCCCCTTGAAGATCGATGCTATGTCGATATGCAATCTTTGCCATCGGTGCGCAAATATCGTTACTGTATATCTCTATGTACCAGTTATGGCGCCGAAAGCCGTATGAGCGAAGTACATAGCAGCCTTCATCTTATGATCAATAAAGGGTTGGGTAATACCCTTAATCTGATGTGGAATCCTTATGAAGGAGGTACTGTCGAGAGTTATTATGTATTGCGAGGCCGTTCTCCCGATAATTTGACGCTTCTTGCTCAACTTAATGGAAATGAGACCAGTTATACCGATATGGACATACCCGAAGAGGGATGTTTCTATGCTTTAAGTTATGATCGATTGTCGATAATAGAACCTGTGCTGCGCAGTCTGTCGAGGGAGACTCCGCAGGTAAAATCCAATGTGGTAAGCAGCCTCAATTCCAATGAAGTAACGATGGCCTCTTCCATTACGATTCGAGCCATCGAGAGTGATGTCATACTCGATGAAGAGTCGACACTTTTGCATCTATACGCCGAAGTTGCCCCTGTTACGGCGACTTTTGGAGAGGTCAGTTGGTCTATTATAGAAGGGGAAGATTATGCGACCATATCATCTTTTGGTAATTTGTCTTTGATTCCCGGAAAATCATATCAAGGAAATATCGTTGTCCAAGCTATGGCCAAAGATGGATCTCAGGTTACAGCTACATACACAGTCCCGATGTCGGTTAGCTTGGCAGAGATTCCGGCTTCTGATGAGACAATAAAGTTCTATTATGATAGCCAGGGGCAGGCTTTGCACATCACGGGGGTCACGCTTCCTGTCACTTTATCTTTTTACGCATTGAATGGTACACTTCTTTTCAACAGAATATTGACAGCCGACTCAATTGTGCCACTGAATATCGATTCTGGAATATATGTGGCCGTGGTCGATGGGAAAGCTGTCAAAGTCGAAATAAAATAAAATCTTTGTTATTGGTTTTCTGAAAATTCAAAATGAAAGTCTGTCGTAGAATCTTATCTCTAATGACAGACTTTTTTATTATCCGGTATATAATTTAAAAGTGTTGTTTTTTTGTGAGAAAGTTGTATATTTGGATAAATAATAGGAGTTTATGCTAAAACGTGCTTTTATTGCAATTTATATTTCCCTGTTTACGCCATTATGTATTTATTCCCAGGTCGACAGCAGCATATTGGCGATGGCCGAGTGGGTGAAGGCGTACAACCGGTTCGGGAAGTACAATCCGCAGGAGAAGGTCTACCTGCACTTCGACAATACGGGCTACTACTTGGGCGAGACCATGTGGTTTGCCGCCTATGTGGTCACCGCGCCGCAGTTGCGCCCCACCGAGATGAGTAAGGTGCTCTATGTCGAGCTGCTCACCCCCGAGGGGCGCATTGTCGAGACAAAGAAGTTGAAGATAGAAGGAGGCCGATGCCACGGCGAGTTCGCCCTCACCTCGCCGCTGCTGGTAGCTGGCTTCTACGAAGTGCGGGCCTATACGCGTGTGATGCTCAACTGGGAAGGCAGCTACTATACGCGGGTGTTCCCGGTTTTCGACCGTCCCGAAGAGGCGGGGCAGTATGCCATGAAAATCACCCGCTTCCCGCGTTCCCAGCGTGTGCCCGATGAACGCGCCGCCGCGCCCGACTACAAATCGTTGAACCTGAGCTTCTACCCCGAAGGCGGAGAGCTGGTCGAGGGATTCCCCGGCCGGGTGGCCTTCAAGGCCGTCGACGACGAAGGGCGCAGCGTGACGGTGAGCGGCACCGTCTACGACTCCGACGAGCGCCCCGTCGCGACACTGGAAACCCGTCACCAAGGTATGGGAAGCTTCACCCTTACCCCCGGCGACA
>UQOX01000028.1 GCA_900542765.1 uncultured Porphyromonadaceae bacterium
TCAAGTCCTGGGCTTCGATGTCGGCCGTTCCGATGTCGCGGAAACGGATAATGCGGTTGTCGCTCCGTTTGATGATGAGGCTGTTGAATTCCTCAGCCGTGTGCATCAGTCCCAGTGTGCGTATGGTCAATTCGGTCGTGTTGCCCTCGATACTGCCCGAGGGGAGCTCGATGTTTTCTTTGTCGATGGCGTTTTTCACGTCCATGGGGGTGACTCCATATCCCGCCATCTTGGCCGGGTCGAGCCACAGGCGCATCGAGTAGCGTTTCTCACCCCATATCGATACGCTGCTCACGTCGGAGATGGTTTGCAGTTGCTCCTTTACCGTGAGGTCGGCGATCTCACTCAGTTCGAGCAGGGAGCGCTTGTCGCTCTGAATGGCCACCATGAGGATAGGGGTGGCGTCGGCATCGGCCTTTGACACGGTGGGCGGGTCGCAGTCGTCGGGCAGATAACGTTGGGCGCGCGATACCTTGTCGCGCACGTCGTTGGCGGCCGTTTCGAGGTCGACCGACAGTTCAAATTCGACGGTGATGCGGCTCTGGCCTTGGCGGCTCACACTCGACAGGGAACGAATGCCGGGAATACCGTTGATGTTTTGTTCGAGGGGCTCGGTGATTTGGTTTTCGATTACGTCGGCGTTGGCACCCGAGTAGGAACAGGTGACCGATATGATGGGGTTATCGACCGAAGGATATTCCCTGACACCCAAACTTTGGTACCCGATGATACCGAACAGTATGATAATCAGGGTCAATACGGTGGATAATACTGGCCGTTTGATGCTAAGTTCCGATATGTTCATGGCAGATGTCCTTCTTATTCGATGTTTTGCAAGGTGACGTTAAGGCCCGTACGCAGTTGCAGCGTGCCCGAGGTGATGATGGTATCGCCTATGTTGAGGCCCCGGAGAACTTGCACTTTGGCTTCGGTGCGCAATCCTTTTTCGATTTCAACCGGTTGGGCTTTTCCCGATTTGTAAAGGAACACTTTGTCGATACCCATTTCGGGAACGATGGCATCGGAAGGTATGGCAATGGCCTGTTTTATCTCTTGGGTTTTCAGCTTGATGTGGACGAATCGCCCCGGGTAGAGCAGACCGTTGCTGTTGGGGTAGGTGGCACGCATGGTAAAGGTGTGGGTCTCGGAGTCGAGGCGTGAGTCGGAGGCATATACATGCGCCTTGAAGGGTTGCATGAATCCGTCGACGGTAAATTCAAAACCGGTGCCGTTCTTGATGAGTCCGGCATATTTCTCGGGTATCGAGAATTCGATTTTCAGCGGGCTGATTTTGGTGAGGGTGGCGATGGGGGTGGACGGGGTGGCATAAGCTCCTTCGCTCACTTGACGCAGACCGATGATGCCGTCGAACGGTGCTTTCAGCTCGGTCAGTGCGATGTTGGCCTTTACGATGTCGATTTCGGCTTGCAGGGTGGCCAGGTCGGTTTGCACCTGTTCATAGGCTTCTTTACTCACAGCCTCTCTTTCGAGAAGGGCGTTTTGCCGGTACACCCGGTCTTCGGCCAGTTGCAGTTGCACTTCGAGTTTGCGCAGCTGGGCTTGCAGCGGTGCGTCATTCACCTTGGCCAGCAAGTCTCCTTTGTTTACGAACGAGCCTTCTTTGAAATTGATGGCGGTGATTTTGCCTGATGTTTCGAAAGAGAGGTTTACCTCTTCGTCGGGCAGCAGGTCGCCGGTGACATTCCTCTCCTCACTCAGAGTCTCGGGCTTGACGACGTATGCCGTGACGTTGAGGCTTTTTCGGGAGGGTTTCGATATGGGGGTGTCGCTCTCCTTTTCCTGGCTGCCTAACGGATAAAACTTGTAAACTCCAAATCCTGCGAGGCCGGCTATGATGAGTGTGATGAGGCCTGTCCGTAATCTTTTATTCATGGTTCTTGTCAAAAAAAATTTTATGAATTTAGATGCTATACTCCGATAAGGTTTAATATGAATCTGCTTTTTTTACATTCTTTAAAACCTGGATTCGTTTTTCAATTCGTCGCCACGATTGTTCAAAGATAGAAAATTCTAAGTTATCATTCCAAAGAATATCCTTCGTTTTATAAAATAATAATGAGAGACGTTGCAGAATCTGAAATTATGTTGCACGTTGCACCTTGTTCCGCCACTTTTTCTCCTGCCGATGGTCGGCTGAGATGTCGGTGTCGTTCCCGCCTCGATGTAGACAGATTACGGTTTCCGTTACCTTTTTTACCGATTTGGCGTCCACCCGTTTCCGATGCCGGGAAAATAGGTTATCTTTGTTCTGTAAAATTCTGATACTTATGAGCGAAATCGAGAAAATCAACCATGTTTTTGAATACAACGACCTCATGGGGGTCGAAACGCTCAACCCCTTGGTGAGTGTCGTCGACTGGTCGAAATGCGAGCCGATGTTTTCGTCGCGCCTTTCTTATGGATTCTATGCCGTTTTTCTCAAAGATATCAAGTGCGGCGACATGCGCTATGGCCGCCATTATTACGATTATCAAGAGGGCACGCTCGTGTTCTTGGCTCCGGGTCAGGTCTATGGCATTGAGAACCATGATACGAAGGTGCAACCCAAAGGGTGGGCTTTGGTGTTTCACCCCGACCTCATCAGGGGCACTTCGTTGGGACGGCACATCGACGATTACACCTTTTTTTCTTATGAGGTGAATGAAGCCCTGCACATCTCCGAGCAGGAACGCGGCGTCGTCATGGAGTGCTTGCACAACATCGCGGCCGAGTTGCAACATGCCATCGACAAACACAGCCGCATGCTCATTGTCTCCAATATCGAGTTGTTGCTCAACTACTGCATGCGTTTTTATGACCGGCAGTTTATTACCCGCAGCAATGAAAACAAAGATGTCATTGTCAAGTTCGAACGTTTGTTGCGCGATTATTTCCGCTCGGGAGAACCGGCCGAGTCGGGATTGCCCTCGGTGAAATATTTTGCCGACAAACTCTTCCTCTCGGCCAATTATTTCGGCGATTTGGTCAAGAAGGAGACGGGCCGGTCGGCGCAAGAGTACATACAGCAACTGCTCATAGCGACGGCCAAGGAGCGTCTTTGCGACCCCTCGCGGAGTGTGAGCGAGATTGCATACAGCCTGGGATTTCAGTATCCGCAGCATTTCAGCCGCATGTTCAAGAAGAGCGTGGGTCTCACGCCCAACGAATATCGGCAACACAATTAGCAATACGCGACGGGGGCTGCATGCCATGAGACATGCAGCCCCCGCTGTTTCTTTACGCGTGATAACGCCTCATCAGAATTTCATGTCGCACCCCCAGTGACGGGCCAGCCGTCGAGCCTCTTTGGCGGTGAGGTGAATGACCGCTCCGTGTTTGGGTATCGAGAAGTTGGTCGCTTTCATTACCCCCTTGTTGAAATGTCCCAGGTCGGTGAAGGTCTTGAAGTCGCTTGTTTCCCTGAATCCGAAGTTGTGGGGTTTGAGGCTGTATATGTCATACATCAGCACCCAGCGGTCTTCTCCGATGCGTTTCCAGACATTGGGCGCTTCACAACCTCTCGGCTCGGAGTCGTACCAACCCTCTTCGTAGACATACCCGCTGTGTATCGAGTCGGAGACCGCGTGACGGATTCCTGCGCACCCTTCCTGGGCCACATAATAGAGATGGTATTTGTCTCCGACTTTTGTGATGTCACCGTCGATGTAGGAAAATTCCTTGGGGTAGTTGAAGAGCCGTTTCGGCTCGGTAATCAGGCGGGTGAAAGCATCGTCGGTGTAGGCGTAGTAGAGTTCACAGCGCTCGTTGCGGTGACGCATGGTGAAGTATATCATCAGCTTGCCCTCTTCGGGGTCGTAGATAGTTTGGGGAGCCCAGGCGCAACCTATGTCTTCATAGCCGGGAAATGCGGTGTCGAGCCTGAAACAGGAGTGTGTCCAATGTATGAGGTCGGTCGAACGCATCAATACCATCGAACGGTTGTTGCCCCAGCCGTAGGTCTTGCCGTCGCGTTCCCATTGGGTGGTGCGGTATCCGGCCTCTTGTGCATAGATGTGGAGGTCGGTCATGGCCAGGTAGAAGGCTCCGTCGGGTCCGCGCATGATGTGCGGGTCGCGTATGCCGTGTTGCTCGGCGATGGTATCGCCCGCAACGACGGGCTGCCCGTTGTTGACATCGGTAAACGAGTAGCCGTCGGCGCTCAATGCCATGTGGAGGCTGTGCGTGTCGTCCTTGAAATAGACCAGCAGGTAGGCGGCCATCTCTTTCTCAGTGGGAATCTTGACTCTTTTCTTGGCTTCGGCTGTGGGTACAAGCAGGCAACATGCCAACAGAAAAGTAAGGAAGGAGCGTGTTTTTTTCATAAGGTCGGTTTATTTTTGATGACGTGATGTGATAGCTTCAAATACCTTCCGGGCCAATATGCGGGCCCCGGCGGCATCGGGGTGTATTCCGTCGGGAAAATGTCCCGTCATGTTTTGGGTAGGGGTGTGCAGGTCGATGGTCTTGACCCGTTTCTTGCGGGCGGTTTTTTTGATGGCGGGAATCACTCCGTGCACAAGGGTGCTGTCGTTGATGCCCCAACGGGTGCCGTAGACGGTGGCCGGGTAGCAAAGGTAGATGCGCGGGCTGCCTTCGTGGCGGAACGAGTCGACGAGTGCCGCCAAGTCGTGTGCGAAGTCGGCGCCATGTTCCCAGTTGTGCGGCTTGATGTCGTTGGTCCCCAGTTTGATGATGACGATGTCGGGGCGGAAGTCGAGGGCTTTCCTGAATATCTTTTCCTTCACATACGGCAAATCGCCTTTATACAGCAACGTGCGGGAGTTGATGCCGAAATTTCTCACTTCATAACCTTCGCCCAGCATTTCGCCCAATACCGAAGGATAGCACTCCCTCTCGCGGTTTTCGAGCCCGTAGCCATAGGTGATGCTGTTGCCGAGGCAGGCCACCTTCACGGGCTCTTTCGCATAAAGGGTCGCCGATACCCATGTGGCGGCGATGATATACAGAATTTTTGTTTTCATGTCGGTTTTTATTGTCCTGAATTTCTTTTGCGTTGCAGCCACGCGACGGCGTATGAGCAGGTGGCTTTGAATGTGAGCCCTTCTTCACGGGCGTAGTCGTAGGCTGCCCCCACGAGTCGCGAGGCGATGCCCCGCCCTTCGAGTGCCGGCGGGACGATGGTGTGTATGACGTCGAGGACATTGTCCTCGCGGCGGTATTCGACATAGGCGGTGAATCCGTCGACCAAGGTCTCAAAGCGGCAGGTTTCGGGCCGGTGTGCGATAAGTAGTTCCATTCGTTCCAAAAATTAAGATATTAAAGTGCAAATTTCAATAGCAGTATGGCGGTCAGGATATACATCGGTACCGAAATTTTGTGCCGTTTCCCGCTGAGCAGGTTTATGACCACATAACTTATCATGCTCAGAATGATTCCTTCGGAGATGCTGTATGCAAACGGAATGATGAGAATGCAGATGAAGGCGGGAATCGCTTCGCTCAGGTCTGAGAAGTCGATGCTGGTCATCGACGACGCCATGGACAACCCCACCAGGATAAGCACGGCACCGGTGGCCGGAGCCGGTATGGACAGGAAGAAAGGGGAGAACAGCAGGGCCAAGGCAAAGCAGATTGCCGTCGTGAATGCCGTCAGTCCCGAGCGTCCGCCCTGGGAGATGCCGCTGGCGCTTTCGACAAATACCGTTACCGTGCTGGTGCCCAGCATGGCGCCGCAGGTGGTGCCTATGGCATCGGACATGAATGCCTCTTTCAACCGGGGAATGCGTCCGTTGACCGTCATGCCGGCTCTGTTGAAGACCCCGATGATGGTACCGAGGGTGTCGAACATGTCGATGAACAGGAAGGTGAAGACCACAATGACCATTTTCAGGGTGAATATCTCCGAAAATTCAAACTGCATGAAGATGGGCTCTATCGATGGCGGCAGGTTGATGATGCCGTTGTAGTGGGTGATTCCCATCGGAATGCCGATGAGCGTTGTGAGGAGAATGCCGATGAGCAACCCGCCCTGCACTTTTTTTATGGCCAGTATGGAGGTGATGGTGAGACCTATCAGTCCCACTAAGGCATCGCCGCCGGTCAGATGCCCGATGGTGACGATGGTGGTTTCGTGGGGAACGACGATGCGGCAATTGATGAGCCCTATAAATGCGATGAACAACCCGATGCCCACCCCGATGGCTTGTCGCAGGGTAGGGGGTATGGCATTGACGATGGCTTGCCTCAACTTGGTGAGGGTGAGTATGATGAAGATGATGCCTTCGATAAATACCGCCGTGAGGGCAAATTGCCAGGAGTTACCCATTTGCAGGCATACGGTGTAGGTAAAGAACGCGTTCAGCCCCATGCCCGGTGCCAGGGCAAACGGCATTTTGGCCCACAGGGCCATGCACATCGTGCCTATGATGGCCGCGCAGGCCGTGGTGGTGAACAAGGCCCCCTTGTCCATTCCTGTCTCCGAGAGTATTGCCGGATTGACAGCCAAGATATACGACATGGCAAGAAACGAGGTAATGCCGGCCATTATCTCGGTGCGAATTTTCATTGTTGCGGGGTCGAACCCCACCCATTTTTTCCACATGGGCGATTGAAGTTAAAAAACGCATTTTGACGCGATAAGGTCAAAATGCGTGAAGAAAGAGTGATTGACTTTTTACTATTGGTTGATGAGCAGCCAGGCGTCGTTGAACTCGGGCGAATATTTCAGCTTGATGGCATCGCGCAGCTCTTCGGCCTCTTTCCGGGTATCGAAGCTGCCGGCAATCACGCGGTACATCATTTGATTGTTGCGTGCCAGGAAAGCACCATAACCGTCTTCTTTGAGGCGCTCTTTCAGCGACGAGGCATTGGTCCGTACCGAAAAACTGCCCACGACGACGTTATACAGTTTCAGCATATTGGCGTCGTCATCGACGACCGATATGCGTTCGTTGCTCACCCGCTCTTTTACCGGGGCTTGTGTCGTAACGACTTCATTCTCGACCGGGACTTCTTCGACGGCCTCTTTCTCTTGTGCTTTCATATATGCAGCCTTGTATGCGCTTTCTTTCGACTTGCACGAGCTGGCACCTATCATCATGGCAACAGCGATGAATCCTAAAAAGATTGTTTTTTTCATAATATTGAATCGATGTTATATCGAGCAAAAATAGAAAGAATATTTGACTAATTCATCTTTTTTACCGATAATTTTGACAAATCCCCCACCTGCATCTGACCTAATATCGGAGCGCGCCGCCGTTTGCAAGTGATATTTTTTTGTTACATTTGCAATCATTAATTGTCTACGAAAAAAATACCGCATGAAACACACGCTCTTATTTACGTTGCTTTGTATGTTTGCCCTCACGTCGGGAGCAACCTCGTATAAAAAAATATCCAACGGTGTCGTAGTGACCCTTCCTGCCCGCAACGACACGACGGCTCGTCTCCTGCGCCTGCAAGTTGTCGATGAGAGCATCATTCGGGTGACCGCGGTTCCCGGTCGCAAATTACCCAAGGACAAAAGTCTGGTCGTTTTGCCCGAGGCTTTTACCAAAACCCCTTTCTCACTCTCCGAGCACGAAGGCACCCTTACTTTGTCGACCCGCGAGGTACGGGCTTCGGTCGACCTGACAACCGGTGAGGTCTCTTTTGCCGATACCGCGGGCGCTGTTCGCCTGCGTGAGCGTTGCGGTGGCGGCAAGACATTCTCGCCCATCACGGTCGACGGCGTATCGGCATACAGCTATCGCCAGCAGTTCGAGTCTCCGGCCGATGAGGCGTTTTATGGATTGGGACAGCACCAGTCCGATGAGTTCAACTACAAGGGCAAGAACGAGTCTCTCTTCCAGTACAACACCAAAGTGTCGGTACCGTTCATTCTCTCCAACAAGAACTACGGGCTCCTGTTCGACACCTATTCGCTCTGCAAGTGGGGCGACAGTCGCGAATATGCCCAGCTGGGAGACCTTTTCGACCTCTACGATGCCGATGGAAAATACGGCGCGCTGACGGCACTCTATTGTCCCGATGCCAAGAACAAAAAGGTGCAGCCGTTGACTCGCCGCGAGAGTCGCATATATTATGAAGACCAGAAAACCATTCTCGATTTGCCGCAGGATTTCCCGCTCAACGGCGCTCGTGTCCTCTATACGGGGGAGATAGCCGCCCGCGAGACGGGCGATTATCGCTTTTTGCTCTATTATGCCGGATATGTAAAAATCTATATCGATGGTGAATTGCTCGTGCCCGAACGTTGGCGCACGGCATGGAATCCCAACAGCTATAAGTTCACGACCCGCCTCACGGCCGGCGAGCGTGTGCCCATATGCATCGAGTGGGCTCCCGATGGAGGCGTTTCCTACCTCGGCTTGCGGGCGTTGAGCCCTGTCGACCCGACCGAGCAGAACCGGCTCTCGTGGTATAGCGAAATGAGCGAGGCCCTCGATTATTATTACATGGCCGGCAACAATGCCGATGAGGTGATTGCCGCATACCGCCGCCTTACCGGCAAGGCACAGGTCATGCCGCGGTGGGCGATGGGTTTCTGGCAGAGCCGCGAACGGTATAAGACGCAGAAGGAAATATTGGCCGCGCTCGACGAGTTCCGCCGCCGGGAGATACCCATCGACAATATCGTCCTCGATTGGAGCTATTGGCCCGAAGATGCCTGGGGCAGCCACGAATTTGATGCCGCCCGCTTTCCCGAGCCGCGCGCCATGGTCGATTCGATACATGCACAGCATGCCCGCATGATGATTTCGGTGTGGCCCAAATTCTATATGACCACCGAGCATTACAAGGAGTTCGACCGTCACGGCTGGATATACCAACAGGCCATCAAAGACAGTATCCGCGACTGGATAGGCCCCGGTTACATCGGCTCTTTCTACGATGCCTACTCGCCCGGTGCCCGCAAACTGTTTTGGCGACAGATGCAGGAGCACCTCTATCCGTTGGGCATCGATGCCTGGTGGATGGACGCCAGTGAACCCAACGTGCGCGACTGCACCGATATGGACTATCGCAAGGCGCTTTGCGGCCCCACCTCCCTGGGCCCTTCGACCCAGTATTTCAACGCCTACGCCCTGATGAATGCCGATGCCATTTACAACGGCCAGCGTGCGGTCGAGCCCGACCGTCGCGTCTTCTTGTTGACCCGTTCGGGGTTTGCCGGCTTGCAACGCTACTCGACCGCCACTTGGAGCGGAGACATTGCCACCCGTTGGGAAGACATGAAGGCTCAGATTTCGGCCGGTCTCAATTTCTCCATCAGCGGCATTCCCTATTGGTCGATGGATATTGGCGGTTTCTGTGTCGAAAAACGCTATGAGGCGGGATTCAAGTATTTCAACAAGACCGGCCGGGAAAATGCCGACCTCAAAGAGTGGCGCGAGTTGAATGCCCGCTGGTTCCAGTTCGGCGCATTTGTCCCCATCTTCCGTTCGCACGGGCAGTATCCCTATCGCGAAATCTACAACATCGCCCCCGAAGGCCATGAGGCTTACCGCACGATTGCCTATTATACCCGCCTGCGTTATGCCCTCATGCCCTACATCTACACGTTGGCCGGCATGACCTGGCACGACGACTACACCATTATGCGCCCCTTGGTGATGGACTTCCCCTCTGATACGGCGGTGTGGAACGTCGGCGACCAGTATATGTTCGGGCCGGCCTTCATGGTTTGCCCCGTCTACACCCACGGAGCCCGTTCGCGCGAAGTGACATTTCCCGCCGGTACCGGGTGGTACGACTTTTATTCGGGTGCACATATCGTCGGCGGTCAGCGTTATGCCGTCTCGGCACCCTATGCCCAAATGCCGCTCTTTGTGCGCGAAGGTTCGATTGTGCCCTTCGGTCGGGAAATGCAGTATAGCGACCAGTATCCGGCCGATACGCTCACGCTTTACCTCTATACCGGCCGTGATGCCCGCTTCACGCTTTACGAAGACGAGAATACCAATTATAACTACGAGAAGGGAGCCTACTTGCAAATACCCTTCTCCTATGATGAGGCTTCGGGTGTGCTGACCGTCGGAGCGCAACAGGGTGCCTATGCGGGAATGCCTCTGCGCCGCACGTTGCATGTGGTGGTCGTTAAGCCCGATGCGCCGGCGGCTTATGACCCCAATCGCACGCCCGATTACACGGTCGACTATTCCGGACAAAAAATCGAGTTGAAATTGAAATAACCCCTTTTTATCATGAAAAAACTGTTCCTTTTCACCCTTTCGTTGTTCTCGGCGGTGGCGGTGGCTCAGAACCGGCAGCCGCTCTATCTCGACGAAAGCCAACCCATCGAAGTGCGTGTGCAAGACGCCTTGTCGCGCATGACCCTCGAAGAGAAAGTCAAGTTGTGCACGGCACAAAGTAAATTCAGTTCGCACGGTGTGCCCCGACTCGGCATTCCCGAGATATGGATGAGCGACGGCCCCCACGGGGTGCGCGAAGAGATACAGTGGGACAGTTGGGGAAATGCCGGCTTTACCAATGACTCCTGCACGGCCTTCCCGGCCTTGACCTGCCTGGCTGCCACTTGGAACCCCGAGATGTCGGCTCTTTATGGCAAGAACATCGGCGAAGAGGCCCGTTATCGCGAGAAAGACATTCTCCTGGGACCCGGCTGCAACATCTACCGCACTCCGCTCAACGGCCGCAACTTCGAATATTTGGGCGAAGACCCCTGTTTGGCATCGGTGATGATTGTGCCTTATGTGCAGGAGTTGCAGAAAAACGGCGTGGCGGCTTGTGTGAAGCACTTTGCCCTCAATAACCAGGAGACATGGCGCGGTCACATCGATGTGGAAGTGAGCGACAGGGCTTTGTATGAAATATATCTGCCGGCCTTCAAGGCCGCCGTGCAGGAAGGTGGTGCATGGAGCATCATGGGCTCATACAACAAAGTGCGTGGTGAGCATGCCTGTCACAACGACTTGCTGCTCAATCGCATACTCAAAGGCGAATGGGCCTTCGACGGTTGTGTCGTGACCGACTGGGGCGGAGCCCACGATACCCGCGAGGCGGTTTTCAACGGCCTCGACATCGAGATGGGAACCTATACCGACGGTCTCACCTCGGGTCGCAATTTTGCCTACGACAATTATTATTTGGCACGCAACTATTTGGCAGGCTTGCAATCGGGTGCCTATCCGGTTTCGACGGTCGATGACAAGGCCGCCCGCATCTTGCGTCTGATATTCCGCACGGCCATGAACCGCAATCGTCCGTGGGGCTCCTTTGCTTCCGAAGCCCATTTCGACGCGGCGCGTCAAATCGGTACCGAAGGAATCGTGCTTCTGAAAAACGACCCGGTGAAGCGGCAGCAGCCGGCACTTCTTCCCATTGACCCTTCGCGGTATGAAAAGATTTTGGTGGTTGGTGACAACGCCACACGCCGGCTCACCGAGGGCGGCGGCTCGTCGGAGTTGAAAGTGAAACACGAAATTTCGCCCCTGCAAGGTCTTGCCGAACGCTATGGCGACAAGATTGTCTACACGCAGGGATATGCCGCCGGCCGTCCCCGCTATGGCAAGGTCGACAAGCCGCGTGTCGATACCGACTCGCTCTACCGCAAGGCTGTCGAGTTGGCAGCCGATGCCGATTTGGTGATTTTTGTCGGGGGGCTCAACAAAAACCACGAACAGGATTGTGAGGCCGGAGACCGGGTACAATATAGTTTGCCGTTCGGTCAGGACCGTCTCATTCCCGAACTGGCCAAGGTCAATCCCAACCTCGTGCTGGTGCTCATCAGCGGAAATGCCGTGGAGATGAAGTGGGTCGATGAGATTCCCGCCATCGTGCAAGCGTGGTATCTCGGTTCCGAGGCCGGCCATGCCCTTGCCGACGTGTTGAGCGGCACGGTGAATCCCAGCGGAAAACTCCCGATTTCGTTCCCGGTGAAGTTGACCGACAACGGGGCGCACTCTTTCGATGCTCTTTGTTACCCCGGCGATAGCCTGCATGTGGTTTACAAGGAGGATATTCTTGTCGGGTACCGCTGGCACGACACGAAAAAAATTCCGGCACTCTTCCCCTTCGGCCATGGATTGAGTTATACCACTTTTACATACGGCAAAGCCGCTCTCTCGTCGACAGACATGACGGCCGACGGCTCGATAACGGTTACCGTCCCGGTGAAGAATACCGGCAGTTTGCCCGGTAAAGAGGTGGTGCAACTCTATGTCGGTGATAACAAGTCGTCGTTGCCCCGTCCGCAAAAGGAGTTGAAAGCCTTCGACAAAATAGCCTTGAATCCCGGCGAGGAGAAAACCGTCACGTTTACGATTACGGCCGACGACCTCAAATATTTCGACGATGCCCGTCATGAATGGGTGGCCGAGCCCGGCAAATTCACCCTTTATATCGGTTCCTCATCGACCGATATACGCACCAAAGGGTCGTTTACCTTGAAATAAGGTCTCTCGGCAAGAAGTAAAAATCCCGGCCATCGAGGCCGGGATTTTTTTGTCCCTCCCCTTTATGGTGAACGCCGATATGCACGGCCGACTTCTCGTGCCGCACAGCTGGATAGGCCGTGTGTCGGTTGGCGCTTGTCGCAACTATACGGGCACACTCCGAGAGGAACCTCCGGCCGAGGGTATCTCATTCTCCGTCGAGTCGATGGTCGGGCTTAGGCGGTAAAAATAAGAAACCCCCGATTGTGTGTCGGGGGATTCTTGTGTGGGGAATAGAAGAATGAAGCGGTGTCTATTGTTTGAACAATTTGTAGCTTTCGACCAAGTTGCCGTTGGCGACGCGCAAGATATAAGCCCCCTGCGGCAGTCCGTCGAAACCTCCGATGATGAGTCTCGGCAGCCCGTTGAGGTGATATTCCCGTTCAAACACGACACTGCCGGCATTGTTGCACAGCGTGACGGTGGTTGCACCACTCAGGTCGCCGTTGAAGTCGATTTGCACTTCATGGGTGAAGTGGGTGGGATATACCTTTATGCCGCTGTTGCCGACTTCGATGTTGTTGATTCCGGCAGTGGGGTCTTGATAGTATTCACCCACTTGGCGCTCGTTCATGGCTCCGGTCGAGATGCGCAATTCGTCCATCATGCCGCGGTAGGGGAGATATGTCCCATTTTCTTCCCGGTTGCCGATGGTAATAGACGATATTTCGAGATTTCCGCATTTGTCATCGATTTGAGCCCGACGTTCACCGTTGAGGTACAAATAGAGTTTCCCGTCTTCGCGGTCTCTGACGCAGATAAGCTGGTTCCATTCGTTATTGAACAAGTTGGGCATGATGCGAGCCGACAGCTGGGTCTCATTGGTACCGTCGCATATGGTGAACCGTAACAAATTATCCCCTTCGATGCGGATATATGAGCCATTGTCTCCTTCGATGTCCAACAGGCATTGATTGGCTTTTTCGCCTTTCACCCACAGGGCGATGGTGAAAGATTGGTCGGCCAAGGCATTTAATTGGGTATATGTCGGCTGGACGAGTCGGCTCGATTCGGCCGTGATGGCCGACCAGTCAATGGCGTTGCCGATGTAGCCGTTGCCCCACCCGGGTGTGAATCCCTCGGCTGTGGCCTGACCGTAAACGGTGTTGGCAGCCGACGTCCCCGCTGTTTCATCGAAGTGATATTGGGCTACGGTCGTTATCTTGTCTTCGCCGATTATGTTGAAGATGATGATTTCGGACGGATTGTTTACCGGGTTGCCATAAGTGCTCAGTTCGAGGGTATATTTCCCGGCCGCGGTCGGGGTGCCGAAGAACGATATGGTATGGTTCTCTTCATCATATTTCGAAGAGATGCCGGCCGGAAGTTTGCCGCTGAGTTCCACGCCGTCGCAACGGTCCCACCGGAATGTGAGGGTGTCGATGGGCATATAGATACCTACTGTCTGTTCGCGTTCGCCACGGCTTATTTTCGAGAGTCGGGCATACTCTATTTCACCGTCGCCGATGTAATAGCTCAGGTGGGGCGGTTGGTTATAAGCCACATTTTGCCAGGCGATGCCCATGCGGTACACATGGTCGTGCATAAGGGTGGGTATGCGGTACTCGGTGGGCGTGGTTGTGGTAAAAAGGACGAGAGAGGAAGAGTCCGATTTGTCCCACAAAACCACCTCTTCACGCCAGTCGCCCAGCAGGTCGGCCTGTATGTTGGGCGTATATTTTACCACGGCACAGTCGGTGGCATTCCCGTAATTATACAAATTGATAAGGGTTTCGGCCTTCTTTTTCGACGGATTCCATTTGGTGATGACACTGCGGTCGAAGAGTTCGTCCTGCAAGTCTCCGTCCCAATAAACGCGGAAGTTCATCGAGGGACGACTGCCTCCTATGGAATTACCTTTACAGTCGCGCACGCCGCCTTCGGTAGTCCAAAATTCTTGTCCGCGATAGTTGGGGTCGATGTCGGCGGCAACGCCACGACCTACATCGCTGCCGGTAAATTCTCCTGTCAAATATTCTCCTGTGCCGGCCCGATGCAGTTCAAAGCCATATTCAGCTGTGGTTTCTTCATGTACGCAGAATACTTCCAATCCGGGAATGTCGGGGTCGATGTCTGAAAGGTGCATGGCATCGCCATGTCCCCAACCGGTACGGTAGAGCAGTGACCCGTCTTGGTCGATGACGCAGGCTCCGTAGACGATTTCGTCGCAACCGTCTTCATCGACGTCGCCCACCGATAGGTTGTGGTTGCCTTGTCCGTAGGCACCTTGCCCGGGAGATTTGGAGTCGTGCAACCACAGTTGGGTCAGGTGCTCTCCGTCGAAGTTATAGGCCGCCAAGGTTGTGCGTGTGTAGTAACCTCGGCACATGACGAGGCTGGGGTGCAGACCGTCGAGATAGGCGATGCAGGCTAAGTAGCGTTCCGAGCGGTTGCCATAGCTGTCGCCCCATGCACTCACGCTCCCGCGGGGAGGATCATAGGCGACCGTGTGTATTTCGGCTCCGGTTTCGCCGTTGAAAACGGTGAGGTATTCTGTGCCGGTGATGACCATACCTCGCGAGTTGCGGAAGTCGAGGTCTTCGGTATCGTTGCCCATAAGTACGGCTTTACCTTGCCCGTCGATGGTGCCGGGAGCGGTTTTACAAGCCATTTCAGCTTTCCCGTCGCCGTCGAGGTCATAAACCATGAACTGGACATAATGGTTCCCTGCACGGATATTCCGACCCAGGTTGATGCGCCACAGTTGCGTACCGTCCATTTTGTAGCAATCGAGATATACTTCGCCGGTGTAACCATAAAGAGAGTTATCCCGCATGTTAGTTGGAGCCCATTCGATGATGATTTCATATTCATTGTCGCCATCGACATCACCCACACTGCAACTATTGGGTAAGTAAGAATAGAATTGTCCGTTGGGATAATTCTCTTCATTATCGCCATTGGTCACGGTATAAGGTGGTGTGACACCCGAGGGCGGACGTTGCAGTTTTATTTTTTTATAGAAAGTGTCCCATACGCCGGTTTCTTCCGATGCGTCGGTCTCACTGCCATAATCGACCCGCTTTACGACATAGGTCGATGAGAGCGTACCGCCGGCGTCGACATAATTGGTCGATGTAGTGATGGGTTCGCTGTTGAGCTTTTCGCCATCGCGATAGATGTTGAAAGCGGCCGAGGGACTGTCGGTCCCGAGGTAACGCCAGCTGACAAACACTCCGCTACTGGTCTTCACGGCCACGACACCGCGATTAAGAACTTCCTGTTGAGGCATTTGCGCGCCGATGGGTTGCCATGCCGCCATCAAAAGGAAAGAGAGAAGGATTTTTATCCTCAATCGTGTTTTTTTCATGAATACAGAGTTTTATGTTTGGAGTAAAGAGATGTACGCACCAATCATACTCTTTTGATGCGATTTCTTGCCGAAGCAAAAAACGAAGTCGAAAGAGTCTTGTGTTTTCCCAAAGTAGGGTGGGGATTTCTTTTCTGTATAACTTTCGCGATAGTAGTAGACAAAGATAATGATTTTTTCTCTCCTGACAATCATTTTGCAGAAAAAAAAGCTCTGCCCTTGCGGGGGCAGAGCTTTGAGTTTCAGGAAGCGAGGAATTATTCTTTGATGAGTTTGCGCGAGAAGGTTCCCTCCGAGGTGGTGATGGTCAGTGTGTAGTAGCCTTGCGGCAACTCGTTGAGACCACTGATGTTGAGCGGTGTTGCACCTTCGATGAGGAGGCTGCGGTTGTAGACAACCGAACCGCCGGCGTTGTAGAGGGTAAATTCTACCACTTCGTTCGATACGCCGTTGAGTGAGATGGTCACTTCGTCGTTGAAGACGGTCGGGAAGACATTGACACGTTCGGTAACACTCATGACGGTCGTTTCGTCGATAGCGCCGCTCGGACGTTGTTCTTCATAGAGTCTCTTCACTTTGGGCGCGCTCAGAGCTCCGGTGTAGATGACCAGCTCGTCGATGGCACCTTGGAACGGCGTGTTGAAGTTGACGTTGCAGTTACCGATGACCATATCTTCGGTTTCGAAGATGTCGCCCGTGGCATCATCTTTGGTTCCGACAAGTGCACCATCGATATACATGGTGATGACTTTGTTGGCCGAGTCGCGCACGCAGGTAAGGAAGTGCCAGTTGTTGTCGAAGTAGTCCGAAGCCGGTACGTCGAGGTTGGTCTTGGTGGTGTTATCGTCGATACCGAAGGTGAGGTTGTTGTTCTTGTATTGGATACCGATCCATTTACCCGTAGCTGTGGCAGTTGCACCGGCCGTGTGGCTTCCTTTGTGGAAGAGGTACCAGTCGATGCCGCTGGCTCCCGGCGACTTGAACCACAAGGCGATGGAGAATGAGCCTTTGCTCATCGACAGGGCGTCGTAGTGCGGTTGCACCATATAGCCGCTCTGGCCTTCGAACGAGATGGCATTGCCCGATATGCCGCTTACCCATGCGGGAGTGAGGTTCTTGGCCGAGGCTTCACCCGAGATTTCGTTCTTGGCTGTCGTGCCGGTGGTCTCGTCGAAGTGGAATTGAGCTACTTCGGTGACAACTTCTTGGGCACGGACGGTGATGGTTCCCGGCAGCGATATGTCGGTGGTTCCGCCTTGGGTGCTCATGGTGAACTCAAAGGTGCCAATTTTTTCGGGCGTTCCGCTGATGGTTATCGTCGAGTTTTCTTTGTCGATAGAGGCTTCCACTCCTTTGGGAAGATTCCCTTCGATGATTACGGTTTCGGCATTGAACCAATAGTATTGAATTTCGGTAATCGGTTCTTCCACTTCTACATTTTGTACCAAGTTACCATCGCCCACTTTCGAGAATCGGGCTCCCGTCGGGTCGGTACCGTCGCCGATGTAATAGCCCAGATGGGGCGGTTGGTTGTAGGCCACGTTCTGCCAGGCAACACCCATGCGGTAAACGTGATCCTGCATCGGGGTCACCATGCGGTAGTCCGAGGCGTATGTCGTGGTGAATACGACCAGTGACGAGCTGGTCGAGCTATTCCACAGAATTACCTCTTCGCGCCAGTCGCCGAAGAGGTCGGCTTGCAGGCAAGGGGTCTTTTTGGTGCTGTTGCACGACGATGCGCTGGCGTAGTTATAAAGCGTGAAGATGCGGTTGGCTTTTCCGGTGGCGGCGTCCCATTTGTCGATGCGGTCGCCGTCGAGAAGTTCGTCTTGCAAGTCGCCGTCCCAGTAAATGCGGAAGTTGACCGAGGGACGGTTTTTGGTATAAAGTACGTTACCGTGGCAATCGTAGATGTTGCCGTTGGCCGTCGACCAAAATTCAAAACCGCGGCTGGTCGGGTCGATGTCGGCGGCGATGCCACGGCCCACGTCGCTGCCGGTATATTCGCCGTAGATGATTTTACCCGTTCCGGCTTCGTGAATGTCAAAGCCGTATTGTGCCGATTTGTCTTCGTGAGGGGTAAACAGCTCGAGCCCGTCGAGGTCGGGGTCGAGGTCGGAGAGGTGTATGGCGTCACCGTGACCCATGCCGGTGCGGTACATCAATGTTCCGTCGTGGTCGATGGCACAAGCACCGTAGACGATTTCGTCGTACCCGTCGTCATCGACATCGCCCACAGAGAGGTTGTGGTTACCCTGTCCGTAGGCACCTTTTCCGTTGGTCGCCGAGTCGTGTATCCAGCGTTGGGTGAGGTTGGTGCCGTCGAAGTCATAAGCTACGAGTACGGCGCGGGTGTAATATCCGCGGCACATGACGAGGCTCGGGTGAATGCCGTCGAGGTAAGCGATGCAGGCCAGGAAACGGTCTACCCGGTTGCCGTAACTGTCGCCCCACGAGCTTACGCTTCCGCGGGGAGGGTTGTAAGAGACGGTAGCCATTTCGGCTCCCGTTTCACCGTTGAACACGGTGAGGTATTCCGGGCCTGAAAGGATATATCCCGACGAGTTGCGATAGTCTTTGCCGGGGTCGTCGTTGCCCATGAGCACATGTTTGCCTGTTCCGTCGATGGTGCCGGGGGCTGTCTTGCAGGCTACCTCGGCCTTGCCGTCACCGTCGAGGTCATAGACCATGAATTGGGTATAGTGGGCTCCGGCGCGGATATTTTGACCCAAATCGATGCGCCACAGTTTGGTCCCGTCGAGTTTATAGCAATCGAGGATTACATTACCTGTGTAACCGGCTATGGAGTTGTCTTGTGAGTTCGAGGGGTCCCACTTCACGATGATTTCATATTCGCCGTCGCCGTCGACATCACCGGCGCTGCAATCGTTGGGAGAGTAGGTGTAGTTTTCACCCTTGGGGAAACTTACGGTTTCTTTGTTGCGGGTACAGGTATAAGGTGGCGTTACTCCGGCAGCAGGGCGGTCGAGGGGTATCTCCTTATAGATGGTGGGCCAAATCTCTTCGACCGTATTGTTTTCGGTAACCTGTCCGTTGACCAGTGTCTCGACGACGTATTTCGACGAGGTGGTGCCTTCGGTATCGGTGAAGTTGGTTACCGTGGTAAGAGGAGTGGGGGTAAGGAGCGTTCCGTCACGGTAGACGTTGAATGCGGTGGTTTTGTCATCGGTGTCGAGAAAACGCCAACTGAGGAAAATGCCTGACTTTTTCTGGCCTTCGCTTGTCGACATGTTCACAGCTACGACACCACGTCCGAGTTTCTCGGTCTGTGCCACTTGTGCCGTTCCCCAAGCAGGAATCGACAACGATAGCATGCACAAATACAGGAAGATGTAGTATTTTTTCATGGCAAAATGTTTTACGCTGCAAAGATATAAGATGCTGGTAGTTCGGTGACTGAAATTTTTGATACTGTTACTGTCTTTTTTGTTTCTTGACTTTTACTCACAAATCGGGTTTTGGGCTGCAAATCATATTCCTGTCCCGCAAAACACGAGGTTGTCGCAAAAATTCTTATCTTTGTCCCTCATTATGGCTCGCATCATGTCGATAGATTTCGGACGCAAGCGCACGGGCATAGCTGTCACCGATACCTTGCAGTTGATTGCTAACGGATTATGTACGGTAGCAACCCACGAGGCATTATCGTTTATTCTCGATTATGTGCAGCGGGAGCCGGTCGAGCGTATTGTCGTGGGGTTGCCCCGGCGGCTCGACAACACGCCGTCGGAAAGCATGACTTACATCAAGCCTTTCGTGGCCAAGTTGCACAAGGCCCTGCCCGAGATGCCCATCGAGTTTTTCGACGAGCGCTTCACTTCGGCATTGGCGCATCGGGCCATGATCGACGGCGGATTGAAGCAGAAGGCTCGTCGCGACAAGGCTTTGGTCGATGAAATCAGTGCGACCATAATCTTGCAAGATTATATGGAAAGTAAATCTTTTAAAGACAAATTATGATATTACCCATTTACCTCTACGGGCAGCCGGTGTTGCGTAAGGTTGCCACCGACATCACGCCCGATTATCCCGGCCTGAAAAAACTTGTCGACGACATGTTCGAGACGATGGACAGTGCCGAAGGTGTAGGACTGGCCGCTCCGCAAATCGGCCTCGACATACGGGTGCTGGTCATCAACCTCGACCCCCTGTCCGATACATGGCCCGAATACAAGAACTACCGCAAGGCAATGATCAATGCCCACATCATAGCCACCGAAGGCGAGACCATCTCCCGCGAAGAAGGTTGCCTGAGCCTGCCCGGAATCCATGAGCCGGTCGTGCGTCAGGAAAAACTCTCCATACGCTATTGCGACGAGAACTTTGTCGAGCATACCGAAGTCTTTGAAGGCTATGTGGCCCGCGTTATCCAGCACGAGTATGACCATCTCGACGGCAAACTCTTCATCGACCATCTCTCGCCGATTCGCAAGCAACTCATCAAATCGAAACTCAATAACATCATTCGGGGAAAAGCCTATTGCGACTATCGCACCAAAGCTGTCAGCCCCAAACGCTGAAAACTCCGATACGAAACAAGAACCACATTTATGGCAGACGACAAGAAAATTATCTTCTCGATGGTGGGGGTAAGCAAAATCTATCCCCCTCAGAAACAGGTATTGAAAGACATCTACCTCTCGTTCTTTTACGGAGCAAAAATAGGTATCATCGGTCTCAACGGAGCCGGAAAGTCGACTTTGCTCAAAATCATCGCCGGTCTCGACAACTCCTATCAGGGCGAAGTCGTTTTCTCTCCCGGTTACAGTGTGGGCTATCTCGAACAAGACCCGAAACTCGACCCCGAGAAAACCGTCAAGGAGGTGGTGCAAGAAGGCGTACAGCCTGTGCTCGACCTCTTGGCCGAGTATGAAGCGGTGAACATGAAGTTCGGCGACCCCGAAGTGCTCGACGACCCCGATAAGATGGACGCACTCATGGCGCGTCAGGCCGAGCTTCAAGACAAAATCGACGCCTGCGATGCCTGGAACATCGACAACAAGCTCGAACGGGCCATGGACGCCTTGCGCTGTCCGCCCGAAGAGCAGCAAATCAAATTCCTCTCCGGTGGCGAACGCCGCCGCGTGGCCCTTTGCCGCCTGCTCTTGCAGCAACCCGACATCTTGCTGCTCGACGAGCCCACCAACCACCTCGATGCCGAGTCGATCGACTGGCTCGAACAGCATCTGCAACAATACGCCGGGACGGTCATCGCCATCACGCACGACCGTTACTTCCTCGACCATGTGGCCGGCTGGATTCTCGAACTCGACCGCGGAGAGGGCATTCCCTGGAAGGGCAACTACACCTCGTGGCTCGAACAGAAAACCAAACGCATGGAGATGGAAGAGAAGCAGGCCAGCAAGCGTCGCAAAACACTCGAACGCGAATTGGAGTGGGTGCGCATGGCCCCCAAGGCCCGCCAGGCCAAAGGAAAGGCTCGTCTCAATTCCTACGACAAACTCTTGAACGAAGACCAGAAGGCGCGTGAGGAAAAACTCGAAATCTATATTCCCAACGGCCCGCGATTGGGCAACAAAGTCATCGAGGCCAAAGGCGTGGCCAAAGCCTATGGCGACAAACTTCTCTTCGACAACCTCAATTTCATGTTGCCCCCCAACGGCATTGTCGGCGTGATAGGCCCCAACGGTGCCGGGAAAACCACCCTCTTCCGCCTCATCATGGGACAGGAGAAGGCCGACAAAGGGGCTTTCGAGGTGGGCGAGACCGTGAAGATTGCCTATGTCGACCAGACCCACAAGGCCATCGATCCCGAGAAGTCGGTTTATCAGGTCGTTTCGGGCGGTCAGGAAACCTTCCGCATGGGCGGTCGTGAGATGAATGCCCGCGCTTATCTCTCGCGGTTCAACTTCACCGGAGCCGACCAGGAAAAGAAATGCGGCGTCCTTTCGGGCGGAGAGCGCAACCGCCTGCATCTGGCCCTGGCGCTCAAAGAAGAAGGGAATGTGCTGTTGCTCGACGAGCCGACCAACGACATCGACGTCAATACCCTGCGTGCCCTGGAAGAGGGTCTCGAAAACTTCGCCGGCTGTGCCGTCGTCGTATCGCACGACCGTTGGTTCCTCGACCGCATCTGCACCCACATTCTGGCCTTTGAGGGCAACTCCGAAGTTTTCTTCTTTGAAGGTTCCTATACCGAATACGAAGAGAACAAGCGCAAGCGTCTCGGTGACGTTGAACCCCATCGTCCCCGTTATCGCAAACTCATGGAGTAAGCCGCACCGGGCGGATTCTGTAAAAATAGCAACGCCGTTTCCCCGACAGGGAAACGGCGTTGCCGGTATAGGGCAAGGGATTATTTGATATATCCGTGTTCTCGCAACAAGGCATTGGCACGGGTTTCGTCTTCTTGTTTTGTCATCACGATGACGGCGGCCTCCATCGAGGTTATGGGGCCGTAAGGGGTGTGTGCGTTGTTGCGTGGGAAGCAGTCGATACCGGCATTGAGCAGTATCGATTCGAGCAGTTGGCATTCCCACGAGTCGCCGCGATACACGTCGATGATTTTCCCTCCTTCCATGAGGTTACAACTCTTCGAGCAGTTTATCGATGTCTTCCTGGTCGAAGAGTACAAACACATGCCCCAGCAAGCCGATGCTGGCCAACTGTTTCTCCCCTTCGTACTCGATGTATCCGGCCGAAGCGAAGAAGAAATTTTTGCCCGATACCACCTCGTCGGCCACGGCATCGAGCACATAGCCGCCCAGCATCGAGATGAGCAGGTTGTCGCTTTGGTTGAGCGACTCTTTGAGTATCTCTTTCATCGCCTCGCGGTGGTCTTCGGTCGAGGGACAACTGAGAATCAGCGTCAATGCCAATACGGCGACAACGCCCAGTGCAATCCATTTTTTCATGTCGGAGTAAAATTAAATCTTTCAAAGATAATGCTTTTTGTTTTGAAACCCCCAATCCGTGTTCCAAAAAAGCAGGTTGTCGCTCTTTTCTCCACTCTGACGGTGTGCGGGAAAAAAGAGACCCCCGCCAGTCATGGCGGGTCTCTTTGCGTGGAATGAGATGCGATACTCAAAGAATGTTTCCTTGCACGTCGATTCCGACATTTATTTCACGACCGTTGTTTTCGAGTTCGAAGAGGTAATGCTCCCCACTTTCGGTTTCGATGTGGTAAACGTCATCGATGAGATAGCCGGCGTATATTGAATTGTCGAGGGCTTGTTGCACGGTTGCGGGGATATTTCGCAACGTCGTTTCGGTCTCGGTGCGTATCCACACGTTCGAGGTGTCGAATATCACTTCGCGACACACATTCCCGTCGATGATTTCGACCTCGGTCCGTCGGCTTTCGACATCGATTTCGAGAATGCGGGCTCCCGGGTAGCGGTTTTCGATAAAGGCCCTGAGGCTCTCGTTGAGCGATGACGTGATGAGGTCGCCGTAGTCGTTGTCATTGTCGGTATCGGTCAGTGCCTTGATGAGGATACCGTCGGCCGAGTAGTAGAGGTCGACATCGGTGTCGTTTCCCGCAGAGCGGCTTTCGGCTTCGATGACATAGAGGGTCTCGTAGTTTTCCCGTTCTATCATGTCGACGTCATCGACCACCCATTCGGCATAAGCACTTTGTTGATAGGCCGTTTTTACGGCTTCGGGCAAGGCCGAGAAGGGTATGTCGGTCTCGGTCATGTACCATCGTCCGCTGCGGTCGAACCAGGCTGAGTGTTCAACCTCTCTCCCCGATGAGGGGGCATTGAAGTCGGCGACAATGTAGCCGTTTTTTATCTCCCAGGAGATGCTTTTGGCCGATGGATACATGCTTTTCAGCGTGTTTCTTGCTTCGTCGGTGGTGAGCTGGCCGTTCTCTTCCTTGTCGCAACTGCAAAGTATCGGCAAGGTGCAGAGGGCAAAGGTGATGTAAAGGTGGGGTTTCATGGCTTGGGGGATTAGGCGGTGGTTAGTCGTCGATTTCGATAAGGTTGAAGTTGAGGTCGAACGTCAGTTCGAGACGGTTGGTCAGTTTCACTTCATAGTCGCGTTTGTCGCGGTCTATTTTCACAATCGAGGCTTCGGGCCAGTTTTGTTTTACATAGGAGGCAATCTGGGCAGGAACGATGGCGGCGGGAACGGTGCTGTACTTGCAATCGATTTCTTTCCAGTCGCCGTTTTTGTAGAATTCGATTTTTGCGCTGCTGGTGAAGACCACTTCATAGGTGCTTTCGAGGAATTCCCGTTCGTATTTGGCGTAGGCCACTTTTTCATTGGGGAAGTGTTGCTTGATGAAGGTCTGTGCATTTTGCGGCAGTTGGTTGACGGTAATCATGCGGTCGTTGTCGGCTTTGGCGGTGATTGTACCCAAAGAGAACAAGATGGCGGCAAGAATCATTAACTTTTTCATAATGGTTGGTTTTAAGAGGTTGGACATGTGTTCTTGTTGTTTTCTGATACAAATGTCTGACCCGATTTTGAAATGAATTTGAAATAATCGACTTTTTCGAGAAAAAATCGAAATTTTTTTTCGGTTTATGGCCAAGTTACCGAAAAACAGTGGCGGCCGTTGTCGAATCGGTATTCGAGTCCCAGATGGTAATATTTGCAAACCGCCTTTACAAGCGCGAGACCGAGGCCGGTCGACCCTTCTTTCTTTTCCCCTTGGAAGAAACGGTCGAAGATGCGGTCGGCGTCGAGCGGTTGGACCCCGTCGTTGCTGACCGAGAGTTCGCGCGGCCGTACGATGATGGCGATTTTGCTGCCGGGCTCGGAGTGCACGAAGGCGTTCTTCAACAGGTTGTTGGTGAGTGTCGATGCAAGTGATTCATTCATTTCCACCGTGAAATCTTCCTGAATGTCCGTTTCGCAGGAAAGTCCGCGGTCGGCATATATCTCATTATATAGTTCGGCTTGTTCTTCGATGAAAGAGCCCAAAGCGATGGGGCGGCTTTCGGGGAATTGTCCGTTTTCGATTTTGGTGAGCAGTAGCAGCGTTTTGTTCAGGCGCACGATGTGGTTGAGCGAACGTTGCATTTTGAGCAATTCTTCGGCTTGCATCTCGTTGGGCTCGGTTTTGTCGAGCAGCCATTCGATGCGAGAACCGAGAACGGCGAGCGGGGTCTGCAACTCATGCGAGGCGTTGCCGATGAATTGTTTCTGTTGCTCGACGACATTCTCGACCCGGTCTACGGCCTCCTGCGCTGCGGTATTGAGTTTCGAAAATTCCTTGATTCGGGTATTGTTGGGAACCCGGCTGTTTTTCTGTCCCGGCCGGTAGTGGTCGAGCCATTGCAAGAGTTCATACAAGGGTCGCATACTGCGATGGAAGACCCACATCGTAAGTATAAGCGTGGTGGTGAGCAGCAACAGATAGAGAATTACGACCCAGAAAAAAATGGCACGGAGCAAATCTTCTTTCTCAAAAGTGGGCGTGGCCACTTTCAGTTCGTAATAGTTCCCGCCGGCATCTTGGAAAATGGTCGTGAGAATGCGTGCCGGTTCGGTCTCTTCCTTTTCGGGAATATACACTTCGGCGTCGTAATAGTTGATGCGGGGGTGGGTGTCGACATAAAATTCATCGACGGGCACAATCGAGTAGCTGTTGTTCGACCCGCTGTTGAGTGGCGGCAGTTCTCGACCGGCCAGCATGCGTATGATAATCATCTCGGAGTAGTCTTCGAGAGTGTCGTCGGCTTCGTCGTTGATTTCGTCGACCATCGTGATATAAAACAGTACGGCCCATAAGGCCATCAGGGGAAGCAGGAAAATCGAAAGTCGCAGTGCGACGCGGTAGATTAGTTTCATGGCGGGGAAGGGGAGTTTATGCTGTTTCGGGGGGCGTGAGTTTGTAGCCGAATCCGTAGACCGATTTTATTTCGATGTCGGCACCTGCTTCCGAGAGTTTGCGGCGGAGGTTTTTCATCTGGGCGTAGACGAAGTGGAAGTTGTCGGCCTGGTCGGCGTGGTCGCCCCACACGGCTTCGGCGAGAATCGACTTGTCTACCACATGGTTGGGCCGTTGCATGAAGAAACGCAATATGTCGAACTCTTTTTTCAAGAGTTCCACTTCTTTCCCGTCGATTCTCACGCGGCAACTCTCGGGGTCGAGCACGACGTTGCCCAAGGTTATTTCGAGACGCCCATCGTTGCGGCTGCGGCGCACGACGCTCTTGATGCGGGCTTTGAGCTCGGCCGTGTGGAATGGTTTCGGCAGGTAATCGTCGGCACCGAGTTCGAGCCCGAGAATTTTGTCGTCGAGGGAGTCGCGGGCCGAAATGATAATCACGTTGTCGCGCTTGCGCAAGGCTTTCAGTTGTTCGAGCAGTTTCAATCCGTTACCGTCGGGCAGCATGATGTCGAGCAAGATGCAGTCGTAGCTATATCCGGCAATTTTTGCATCGGCCTCGAAATAGGTCGGTGCGCATTCTACCACATACCCTTCTTCCCGCAGGGCGCGTGTCATGATTTCGCGCAGGGAAGGTTCGTCTTCGATAATCAATATCTTCATAATCGTGTAGTTGTCAAAGGTGATTGGCGTGCGGGACGCAACAAGCCGACACTCCGGTTCATACAAATGTAACGAATAAATTTTGTAGAGAAATTGAAATCGGGAAATATCTTTTGCCACCGCTCTTTTCTGCGACGGCATTTGTTTCCGGTTCGGCCGGCGTGGGGGAATAAAAGGCGAATCGGGAATCTGCTCGCGCAGACTCCCGACTCTGAATTCATCACATTATGCTTATTAAGTGCTAGAGAAGCTACGCTCACGCGCCACTATACCTTATATCTCTGTTTGTCTTGCTTCATGAGTAAAACATCACTCGGCATGAAAAAGTTCGCAGAAGATTTATTTTTTTTCGGAAAAAACTTTTCAATAGATAAAACTCTCAGAGAAGAAGAAAGTTCTCGGCCGGAATAGTTTTTTTCGCCCATTCTCCTTACCTTTGTCGGGAAACAAACGAAAGACAGAGGCGTGGAAGAAAATTTTTTGCAGGAACTCAACGACCAGCAGCGCGAAGCGGTCCTTTACAACGACGGCCCCTCGTTGGTCATTGCCGGTGCAGGGTCGGGCAAGACCCGTGTGCTGACCTACAAAATAGCCTATTTGTTGGCTTCGGGCAATTACAGCCCTTATCAGATATTGGCCCTCACGTTTACCAACAAGGCGGCTCGTGAGATGAAGGAGCGCATTGCCTCCGTCGTAGGCGGAGCTACCGCCGCCCGGTTGTGGATGGGCACCTTTCACTCGATATTTTCCCGCATTCTGCGCACCCATGCCGAGCGCATCGGCTTCAATCGCGATTTCACGATATATGACCAGGCCGACTCCCGCAGCCTCATCAAGACCATCATCAAGGAGATGATGCTCGATGATAAAATATACAAGCCATCGACCGTGCAGGCCATTATCTCCAATGCCAAGAATGCGCTGGTGACCCCCTCGGCTTATGCCGCCAACGCCGCCTTGTATGAGGCCGACGTGCGATCGAAACGCCCGCTCATTCGCGACATCTACAAGACCTATTGGAACCGTTGTGCCCGGGCCGGCGCCATGGACTTCGACGACCTGTTGCTCTATACCAATATCCTTTTCCGCGACAATCCCGACGTGCTGGAATTTTATCAGAACCAGTTCGGATATGTCCTGGTCGACGAGTACCAAGATACCAACTTTGCCCAGCACCTTATTGTCAACCAGTTGGTGAAGAGTCATCACCACCTCTGTGTCGTGGGTGACGATGCGCAGAGCATCTACTCTTTTCGCGGGGCCAACATCAGCAACATTCTCAATCTGCAAAAGGAGTATCCCGATTTCAGAATCTTCAAGCTCGAACAGAACTATCGCTCCACCCAGACGATTGTCGCCGCTGCCAACAGCCTCATCGCCAAGAACAAGGAGCAGATACCCAAACATATTTTTTCGCACAACGCCGTCGGGACCAAGATACCCGTTCTCAGCGCCTATTCCGACTTCGAGGAGGGCTACCTCATCGCCAACCGCATTGCCACGATGCGGGTGGCTACGGCATCGGATTACTCCGACTTTGCCATACTTTATCGCACCAATTCCCAGTCGCGCATCTTCGAGGAGGCGTTGCGCAAGCGGAATATCCCTTACCGCATCTACGGTGGCCAGTCGTTCTACCAGCGCAAGGAGATAAAAGATGTCGTGGCCTATTTCCGCCTGACGGTGAATCCGGCCGACGAAGAGGCCCTCAAACGGGTCATCAACTATCCGGCCCGAGGCATAGGCAATACCACGGTGGCAAAAATCATGGCTTGTGCCGAGACGCACGCGGTGTCGTTGTGGGACGTCGTGAGCCGCCCCGTAGAGTATGCTCTTGCCGTGAATGCCTCGACACAGAACAAGTTGATGGCTTTTGCCGAGCTGATACGCTCTTTCGTGGCGCTCAACGAGACCTCCACAGCCTATGACCTGGCCGATGCCGTGGTGCGTCGTTCGGGAATCATGGCCGATATCTATGCCGACCATTCGCCCGAGAACATGAGCCGTCAGGAAAATGTGCAAGAGCTCCTCAACGGCATACAGGATTTTTGCTCCTCCCGGCGTGAAGAGGGACGTGAGTCGGCCTCTCTTACCGACTTCCTGGCCGAAGTGTCGCTGGCAACCGACCAGGATAGTGACGATTCGGGCGACGACAATCGGGTGACGCTGATGACCGTGCATGCCTCCAAGGGCTTGGAGTTCCGACATGTCTTTGTCGTCGGCCTCGAAGAGGAGCTCTTCCCGGCCGCCATGGCAATGGGCACTGCCCGTGAGCTCGAAGAGGAACGCCGCCTGCTCTATGTGGCCATCACGCGGGCCGAAGAGACCTGCCTGCTCTCCTATGCCGCCTCGCGTTACCGCAACGGCAAGCCTACGGCATCGCCTCCCAGCCGGTTTATCCTCGACATCGACCCGGCCTATCTCATTCTGCCCGATGGCGCAGCCCACAGTTCGTCGACCCGTGAATACGGATATGCCTCTTCGCGCGTCACACCGTCATACGCCGCTGCCGAGTCCCGACCCACAAACCCCACCGTGACGATGACGCCATCGTCACCGTCTGCTGCGTCGAAGTGGGTGCGCATCGAGACTTCGGCCGCACCATCGGTCGCTCCGTCGGCGACAAGCGCGGCCGGCGACCCCGACGGCTTGGCCGTGGGGGTGCGCATTCGTCAC
>UQOX01000029.1 GCA_900542765.1 uncultured Porphyromonadaceae bacterium
AAGACAGGAGGCGGCTCGGCTCTGCCACGTTGAAAACTTCCGTTTTCACTTGTCACAGCCCTCGCCTTTCACTATCTTTGGACCGAATGAAAGAACAAATTCAACAACATAAAATTTTAAACTACTATGGCACAGAAAATTACTGACGCTAATTACAAAGAGCTTCTGGCTCAGGACAAACTCGTGGTTGTGGACTTTTGGGCCGAATGGTGCGGACCGTGCCGCAGCATCGCTCCCTACGTCGACGAACTCGCCACCGAATATGAAGGAAAAGCCATCATCGGCAAATACAACGTCGACGATGACAATGCGCTGAGCAGCGAAATGGGAATCCGCAATATCCCCACGATTCTCTTCTTCAAAGGCGGCAAATTGGTCGACAAGCAAGTAGGGGCATCATCGAAGGCCGACCTCAAAGCCAAAATCGAAGCCAACCTGTAATCGTCACCCCCGCTTCTGCAAAGAATACTTCCTATCGGTCGGACATCGGCCGATAGGTTTTTTATACCATAATACCAGGAACCATGATGACCGAATCCAAGGCCAAACAAAAAATACAGAGTTTCATTTGGGCCTGCTCCATCATACTGTTGGTAGGAAAATTCATCGCCTACTACCTCACCGGCTCGGCTGCCATCTTCACAGATGCCATGGAGAGCATCGTAAATGTCGCCGCCGGAGGATTAAGTCTCTATTGCATCAAGTTGGCCGCCCGTCCGCGCGACGACAGCCACCCCTTCGGGCACGGGAAAATCGAAATGATTTCGGCCTCGACCGAGGGCATTCTCATCATCATGGCAGGCGGTATCATCATCTATGAAGGGATAGACCGGCTCTTCTTCCCGAGCGAACTCAGCCGTCTCGACATCGGTATCTACATCACCGCGGCCGCCGGCTTGGCCAATTATCTGCTGGGAGCACTCAGCATCAGAGCCGGCCGCAAACACCGCTCCGAAGCCCTCATCGCCGGCGGCAAGCACCTGCAATCGGACACCTACTCGACCATCGGTCTCGTGGCCGGCCTCATACTCGTCAAGGTCACCGGCATCGTGCTCATCGACAGCCTCATGGCCCTCCTCTTCGGCGGGGTCATCATCTACACGGGCATCACCATTCTGCGCAAAACCATCGCCACGCTCACCGACAAGGCCGACGTCGAAAAACTCTCCCGCACGGCCGACATTCTCAACACCCACCGGCAAGACGACTGGATCGACATTCACAACCTGAAAATTCTCGAATACGGCTCTTACTCCTACATCGAGTGCGACCTTACCCTACCGTGGTACTACACCGTGGCGCAAGGGCACCGTTCCTGCGAATCGCTCGCCGAAATCATGCAACGCGAATCGGGCGAGAAAATCACCTTCTCGGTACACGCCGACTCTTGCAACGAACGCCACTGCCACCACTGCCTCATGAGCGACTGCCCCTATCGCAAAAACGCATTTGTCGCCGAGGAACCACTCGACTTGCGTCAAATCGTCGAGAGCGACGAAGAACACTCGGCCGACACGGGACCGGCCTGAAAGCGAGAAAGAGAATATCGATAAATTCGACACAATACCATTTTCTTTCCAAAATATTATTACCTTTGCGGCCGTATTGGTTCGAAATGCCCCGCCGGGGCATGGAGATTAAAAGGGAATCGGGTGAAAATCCCGGACAGTCCCGCTGCTGTGAGTTCCATCACCATGCACAAGCCATCACACAAGCCACTGGCACCGACCGGGAAGGCTGCTTGATGCAGGAACAAGTCAGAAGACCTGCCATACCCACCGCATTCAACAGCTTTCGAGGAAAGAGCCTGATTGAGCCACAACGCCTGAAATCTTGCGACTTTTAGCAGAGGCAATCTTCTTTACGGACTCCTGTTTTTCGAGCCGGGATGCGCACGACGACAATTCTTGACATGAGAAAAAGAGTGAGATTCGACCGTAGCATCGTGTATCTCCTGTTCCTGTGCGGGACAGGCCACACCCTCGTACCGGCACAAAACCGGCTCGACTCGCTGCAACAATTACAAGAACTCACCGTCAGCGCCAGCCGGAGAACCGAAGTCATCGCCTCACAGAAACTCTCGGGCGATGAACTCGAAAAGCTCAACAGCCTTTCGGTGGCCGACGCCATACGCTACTTCTCGGGCGTGCAACTCAAAGACTACGGCGGCGTGGGCGGCTTGAAAACGGTAAACATGCGCAGCCTCGGTGCCAACCATGTAGGGGTGTTCTACGACGGCATACAACTGGGAAATGCCCAAAACGGACAAATCGACCTCGGGAAATTCTCGCTCGACAACATGGAAGAGATTGCCTTGTATAACGGACAGAAAAGTGAGATATTCCAGTCGGCCAAAGACTTCGGCAACTCAGGCGCCGTGTACCTGCGCAGCCGGCGGCCCCGCTTCTCGGACGGAGAAAAATACCACCTGCGCGCGACGATGAAATGCGGCTCATTCGGGCTGGCCAATCCCTCGATACTGTGGGAACAAAAAATCAGCGACCGGGTGAGCAGTCTCTTCAACGCCGAATATACCTACGCAACGGGACGCTACAAATTCCGTTACCGCCGCACCCTGCCCAACGGCGAGACAGCCTATGACACCACCGCGGTGCGCGAAAACGGCGACATCGAAGCCTTGCGGATAGAAGGCGGATTTTTCGGCATGACCCCGACCGGGAAATGGAACGCCAAAGCCTATTTCTACAACTCCGAACGCGGCATACCCGGTCCTATCCTCAACAACGTGTGGCGACACGGCGAACGCCAATGGGACCGCAACTTCTTCACGCAAGGCAGCTGGGAAAACGATTTCGGCCGTTACCGCCTGCTGGTAAATGCCAAGTATGCCTACGACTACACCGAATACCTGCGCGACGACCCCCGCGAGATATACGTCCACAACCATTACCGGCAACAAGAGGGTTATCTCTCGGCCGCCCATCTCTTCCGGCTCTTTTCGTGGTGGGACCTCGCCATCTCGACCGACCTGCAATGGAACTATCTCGATGCCGACCTGCAAGATTTTGCCTACCCCACCCGATTCACCGAGATGGCCGCCATCGCCACCTCGTTCCAGTGGAAGGGACTGCATGTGCAAAGCAGCCTGCTGGGCACCTTCATACAAGACGCACTCGATGACAAGCGAGTGAGTACCCCTCCGCACAAGAACGAATATTCTCCGGCACTCTTCATGACCTACAAACCCACCCGTGACATGGAGCTGCGAGCATTCTGCAAAAAAGCATTCCGCATGCCCACCTTCAACGACCTCTACTATACCGATGTGGGCAACAAGCTGCTCGACCCAGAACACACGGTTCAGTACGACGGAGGATTTACCTATCACAAGGAGTGGCAGGAAGGCTTTTTCCGCGCGATTGAAGTACAAGGCGACGGTTACTACAACATCGTCACCGACAAAATCATCGCATACCCCACCGGCCGGCAATTCCGCTGGTCGATGATCAACCTGGGGCGCGTAGAGATACGAGGGTGTGATGTGTCGCTACAAACCACGGTGCAAATAGGGAAGGTGGGAATGAACCTGCGCGGGAATTACACCTATCAAAAAGCCCAGGACTTCACCGACCCCGCCCGCAAATACTATGGCGACCAGATTCCCTACACGCCGCTGCACAGCGGCTCGGTCCTTTGGGAAGGCAACTGGAAACAATGGTCGCTCCATTACAGCTTTATCTACACCGGCGAACGATACAGCAACTCCGAAAACACGGCGGCCAACCGCCTACAACCCTGGTACACGAGCGACTTGGCCCTGAGCCGCACCTTCACGTTGAAAAAGGTTGCCTGCAAAGCCGCCTGCGAAGTCAACAACCTCTTCAACCAGTCCTACGACGTCATCGCCAATTACCCCATGCCCGGAACTAATTTCAAAATCACACTAACCATACAATTATGAAAAAAATCTTTCTCTTATCGACACTCTGCCTGCTCGCCATCATGAGCAGCTGTCGCGACGACAACGACATCATCGGCTCGAACAACAGCAATGTGACCGAAGGCTCAGACCAGGAACTGATCGGTTTCTACCTGCTCAACGAAGGCCAATGGGGAGCCAACAACTCCATACTCGACTACTTCGACGTAAAAACGGGTATTTACAGCAGCAACATCTATGCCGAACGCAACCCGAACGTCATCAAAGAACTCGGTGACACGGGCAATGACCTGAAAATCTACAACGGCCGTCTCTACGCGGTCATGAACGGTTCGCACAAAGTCGAAATCATGACGGCCGACAGCGCCAAGCACATTGCCGAAGTGGACATTCCCAACGGACGTTTCATCTGCTTCGACGGCAACTATGCCTATGTCTCGTCGTATGTGGGTGCCAGCCGGGGCAACGGAGAAGTGCTCGGTGCCGTGTATAAACTCGATACCCAAACGGCTACCGTCGTCGACTCGGTACTCGTCGGCTACCAACCCGAAGAACTGGCTGTCGTCAACGGCACCCTTTATGTGGCCAACTCAGGAGGCTTGCACACAGGATATGACAACACGGTTTCGGTTATCGACCTTGACCACTTTACCGTAACCAGCGAAATCACCGTGGGCATAAATCCGTTCAGGGTAAAAGCCGACAACAAGGGACACCTCTATGTAAGCTCCCAAGGCAACTATTTCGACATACCGGCCAACCTTTATGTCATCGACACCCAAAGCAACCATGTTGTCGACACGCTCAACATCGGAGCCAGCGACTTCTGCATCGTGGGTGACACGGCCTACGCCTACTCGTCGGAATGGAGCAACACCACCAACGCCTATACCTACACCTACCATACCATCGACTTGAATACCCGCGAAGTATCTCCGGCCACTTTCGTTACCGACGGCACTCCCATTGCAAGTCTTTATGGCATGGCCGTGAACCCCCATACAAAAGAGGTATATCTCACCGATGCCGGTGACTACACCAACAGTGGCACCATCTTCTGCTTCAATCCCGATGGCACCCTCAAATGGAAAGCCGACACAGGCGTCAGCCCGGCTCACTTTGCCTTGAAATATTGAACCGCTCTCATATCATAAAAAAGTAAAGAGAGGGCATCGAAAATTTTCGATGCCCTCTCTTTACCTACTGGTTCCAAACAAAAGCGTCCCAGGTCTCAAAGCAAACCAAGCTGCCGAAGCCCGATGCGCATATATTCCTGTTCCATATCGCGAGGGCGCAACACCGTTCCTTCCCACACGACAATATCGATGTCGAGGGGGACAAGTGCAGGCAATGTCGAGTCATGCCGGCGCCCCTGCTCCGCCTCTTTCTGCTTGAAAAAGGCTTTGAGCCTATCGTAATCGTCGGTCGTCGCGATTCGGGCCACTGCGTTACAATAGTCGGGCAACCCCGTGCAACGACCTACCGCGGGGGTCGTGTAGAGGGTCGAGGCTTCCCATGCACAAAAATAAGATTCCAACTCCTTGCACACACTTGCTACACGCCACTCTTTGTCGGGCACATTCGAACCGATGCTGATAATCGCCCATCGCATAACTTGGTCCATAATCCTATTTTTCGATACACAAAGACAAAAATAACACATTCCCGGCAGAATTGGAGAAAAAAAACAAAAAACAAGTAATTTCTTGTATAAAAACCCGAAGACCTCCCTTTCGAAATAAAGAGAAAACTCGTACCTTTGCGGGGCAAAATCCGAAAGCATCATCATACCCGTTTTTACTCGGCAGCGAAACAAAAGCGGGGCAATCTTGTTTTTATTGCACAAAACTCTTATATACAACAAATTATTACAATGGACTGGATTCAAAATCTGTTGTTTGCGACCAACTCGGTAGCCCACACGGTTATCCTCTATGCCTTCGTCATCGCACTGGGCGTGTATTTGGGGAAACTGAAAATCTTCGGGGTATCGTTGGGCGTAACCTTCGTATTGTTCGTGGGGCTGTTTGTGAGCCATTTCGGGTTCACCGCCGAACAGAACATACTTCACTTTACCAAAGAATTCGGACTGATACTTTTTGTCTATTCCATCGGCTTGCAAGTAGGTCCCGGTTTCTTCTCCTCGTTCAAACGGGGCGGCATGCAACTCAACATGTTGGCCTTGGGTGTTGTCGTCCTGAACATCGCGGTCGTTTGCGTCATATATGCCATCGCCAACGACCGGATATCAATGCCCCAACTGGTAGGTATCCTGTCAGGTGCGGTAACCAACACGCCGGGACTCGGTGCCGCACAACAAACCCTCTCTCAGTTGCATTTCGACGGGAAACTCGCCGAAGTACCCGAAATTGCTTCGGGATATGCCGCCGCATACCCGCTCGGCGTAATCGGCATTATCCTCTCGATGATTCTTATCCGTTACCTGTTCCGCATCAACAACGAGAACGAGACCAAACGGCTCGAAGCCGAGAAAGAGGCCAGCACACTGGTTCCCCACATTCTTACCTACAAGGTAGAAAACCCGCTCATCGTGGGCCGCACGCTCGAAAAACTGGCCCTACTCATCGACCGCAACTTTGTCGTCTCCCGCGTACAGAAAGATGGTGAGGTCATCATACCCGACGACAACACCGTCATCGGGAAAGACGACCTGCTGCTCATCGTCCTCTCGGAAGAAGACGAAGATGCCATGAAGGCTTTTATCGGCCCCATCGTGGAGATGGACTGGGAAGCCATACCTTCACCCATCGTTTCCCGACGAGTGGTCGTCACCAAACCCGAATACAACGGTCGCACAATCGGTTCTTTGCGCCTGCGCATGGGTTATCGACTGAATGCCACCCGCCTGAACCGTGCCGGTGTGGACCTGCTCGTCACGCCCAACCTCGAATTGCAAATGGGTGACCGCCTCACCGTCGTGGGCCGGAAAGAAGACATCGCCCGCCTGGCCTCGCGACTGGGTAACTCGATGAAACGACTCAACGAGCCTAACATGATTACCATTTTTGTGGGAATATTCCTCGGTATATTATTGGGAAGCATACCCTTGTCGATACCCGGCATGTCTTCGTCGATGAAGCTGGGCTTGGCAGGAGGCCCTCTGGTTGTGGCCATTCTCATTGGACGCTTCGGCCACAAGATGAAACTGGTCACCTACACCTCGACAAGTGCCAGCCTTATGCTGCGAGAAATCGGCATCTGCCTCTTCCTGGCGAGCGTCGGCATCGAAGCCGGTGGCGATTTTGCCAAAACAGTTTTCACCGGAGACGGTCTGTTATGGGTTTTGTGGGGTTTCCTCATCACCTTCCTGCCCATGATTATCATTGGCATCATCAGCCGTTGGCGTTACAAACTCAACTATTTCACCATCATGGGTCTGCTCTCGGGCAGTATGACCGACCCCCCTGCATTGGCTTATGCCAACAAGGTTTCGGGCAACGATGCCCCGGCCGTGGCCTACTCCACCGTCTACCCGTTGACCATGTTCCTCAGGGTATTGACAGCGCAATTACTCATACTCATTTTTGTATAAAACACCCATCAATCTCGACAAAAACCGTCCCCACAGGGCGGTTTTTGTCATTTTTTACCTTGGCCGAGAAAAAAAAGTGATTCGTCGATAAAAAAATCGCTTCTCTATAATATAGTTGGCCGGGGAGAAAGAGATTCACTACCTTTGTCGCATCATTTACAAACGCTATGAAACATCAACGTCTATTCGCCCTTGCCACCGGAATACTCCTCACAGCAAGAACCGTTTCGGCTCAGGAAAAAACTCAAACGTGGAGTCTCGAAGACTGCTTGCAATATGCCTATGAGCAAAACATCGAGTTGAAACAAAGCCGACTTTCTCTCGAAAGCAGCCAAATCGACACCAAAAACGCCAAAGCCAAATTCTTTCCCAACCTCTCGGCCGGAGTGAGCTATCAGTACACCAACACGCCGTTTCAGGAAACTACCGGCAACAACCTCGACAATTACATCATCACCGGAAACAGCGGTAGCGACAAAAATCAACTCTCAGGCAGCTACAACCTGCGCAGCTCGCTTACCCTCTTCAACGGCGGCAAACTGCTCAACCAAGTGAAATCGAGCAAAATTGCCGAAGAGATGCAAAACGCTTCCCTCGAAGAAACCTTCGACAACATCGAGTCGGCCATCGTAACCGGATACCTGCAAATCCTCTACGCCCAGGAATCGGTGCGCATCAACGAAAACACCGTCGAGGTATCGAAAGCTCAATGCGAGAGAGGTGAAAAATTGAAAAACGCCGGTTCGCTTTCGGAAAGCGATTACGCCCAACTGGTATCGCAATACAGCAACGACAAATACCAACTGGTCGTTTCGCAAAACACATTGGCACAAAACATTCTCACCCTCAAACAACTGCTCGAACTCGGCATCGACGAGACCATCGAAATAGAAACGCCCGAGCTCGATGCCACCGATGTGCTCACCCCGATTGCCTCGCTCAACGAGATATACCAGACAGCCCTGCTGTGCCTGCCCAGCATCAAATATAGCGAGCTGAACATCGCGGCCGCCAAACTCGACATCAAAAGCGCGCAAAGCGGATATTACCCCAGCCTCTCCCTCTCGGCCGGCGTCAGCACGGGACACCTCTCGACCAGCGACGGAAAGACAGGCAGCCAGATGAAAAACAAACTCAGCGAGTCGATAGGGCTTTCGCTTTCTATCCCCATTTACAGCAACCGCGATACCCGCTCGGCCGTTTCCAAAGCCCGTATCGCCGCCACCACGGCCGAACTCGAACTCGAAAGCACAAAAAAAACACTCCTGAGCGACATCGAGAACCTCTGCCTCGACGTGAAAGCCGCCCAAGAGCAATATGTCTCGGCCCAGGAACAGGTGAAAGCCTCACAAGCCAGCTACGACCTCATTCAGGAAAAATTCAACCGCGGCATGGCCAACACGCTCGAACTGCTCACCGAGAAAAACAACCTGCTCTCGGCCGAACAGCAAGTACTGCAAGCCAAGTACATGGCCATACTCAACCGCCTGCTGCTCAACATCTATCAAAACAAACCCATCACCCTCTAATCGGAATATATAATCTCTCTTCAATATGAAACGGAAAATCATCATCTCCATCATCGTGATTATCATTGTCGCCGTGGGAAGCAAATACCTCTTCGGCAACTCGGGGAGCACCAACAAGCTCTCCTATGCCACCGTAGCCGTGGGACGCAGCGACATTTCCAACTCGGTAACCGCCACCGGTACCATCGAACCGGTGACCGAAGTCGAAGTCGGAACCCAGGTATCGGGTATCATCGACAAAATCTATGTCGACTACAACTCGGTTGTGAAAGAAGGACAACTCATCGCCGAAATGGACAAGGTAACCCTCGAAAGCGAACTGGCTTCGGCACAAGCCACCTACGACGGCAACCTGGCCGAATACCAATACCAGATGAAAAACTTCGAACGCAACAAAGGTCTCTTTGAGCAAAACCTCATCAGTGAGCAAGAATACGACGATTCGGAGTACAACTACCTCAAAGCCAAAAGTGCCCTCGAAAGCAGCAAAGCCGCATTGGCCAAAGCACAACGCAACCTCTCCTACGCCATCATCACCTCGCCCATCGACGGCATCGTCATCAGCCGTGATGTAGAGGAGGGACAGACCGTGGCTTCGGGATTTGAAACGCCTACCCTCTTCAACATTGCCGCCGACCTCACACAGATGCAAGTCGTGGCCGACGTCGATGAAGCCGACATAGGCGGTGTGGCCGAAGGCCAACGGGTAAGTTTCACCGTCGATGCCTACCCCAACGATGTGTTCGAAGGCCGCGTGACCCAAATACGACTGGGCAGCACCAACAGTTCGACCAGCACGACCGACGAGAGCGTCATCACCTACGAAGTCGTCATCTCGGCTCCCAATCCCGACCTGAAACTCAAACCGCGCCTCACAGCCAACGTCACCATCTACATTCTCGACAAACAAGACGTGCTGAGTGTTCCCGCCCGCGCCCTGCGCTTCACCCCGGAATATCCGCTTATCGAAAAGACCGACATCGTCGTCGATTGTGAAGGTACCGACAAAGTATGGACACGCGAAGGAAACACCTTCACCGCCCACCCGGTACAACTCGGCATCAGCAACGGCATCATGACCGAAATTCTCGGCGGTGTAGATGAAGGCTTGGTCATCGTCGAAGAGGCGGTCATGGGCAGCACCCCACAAGCCGAAGCCGCCGGCAGCGACGTTGAACGCAGTCCCTTCATGCCCGGTCCGCCCAGTGACAAAAAGAAAAACAGCAAATAATCAAGTCCGCCGGTCATGAGCAAAAAAGTCATCGAATTACAAAACATCAAACGCGACTTCAAAGTGGGTGGCGAAACCGTACACGCCCTGCGGGGTGTCTCATTCACCATCACCGAAGGAGAGTTTGTCACCATCATGGGAACATCGGGCTCGGGTAAGTCGACCTTGCTCAACACCTTGGGCTGCCTCGACACCCCGACCAGCGGAGAATATCTGCTCGACGGCATTGCCGTGCGCACCATGAGCAAACCTTCCCGTGCGATACTGCGCAACCGCAAAATCGGGTTTGTGTTCCAAAACTACAACCTGCTGCCCAAAACCACCGCCGTGGAAAATGTGGAGTTACCGTTGATGTATAACGCTGCCGTAAGTGCCGCAGAACGACGTCGCCGGGCCATCGAAGCCTTGCAGGCCGTGGGACTGGGCGACCGCCTCGAACACAAGTCGAACCAAATGTCGGGCGGACAGATGCAACGCGTGGCCATAGCCCGTGCCCTGGTCAACAACCCGGCCGTGATACTGGCCGACGAAGCGACCGGAAACCTCGACACCCGCACCTCGTTTGAGATACTCGTGCTCTTCCAAAAACTGCACCGCGAAGGCCGCACCATCATCTTCGTAACACACAACCCCGAGTTGTCGCAATACAGCAGCCGCACCATTCGGTTGCGCGACGGACACGTCATCGAAGATACCCCCAACCCCAAGATACTCTCGGCCGAGGAAGCCTTGGCCGCCTTGCCTAAAAACGACGAAGAATAATCTGCCCTATGAATGTAACCAATCTCTTCAAAATAGCCTTGCGGGCCCTTGCAAACAACAAGTTGCGGGCCTTCCTCACCATGTTGGGCATCATCATCGGTGTGGCTTCGGTCATCACCATGCTGGCCATCGGACAAGGGTCGAAAAGAAGTATCCAGGCGCAAATCTCGGAAATGGGGTCGAACATGATCATGATTCACCCCGGTGGCGACATGAGAGGCGGTGTGCGTCGCGACCCCTCGGAGATGCAAACCCTCAAACTCGAAAACTACGAGACCTTGCGCAACGAGACCAAATACCTCTCGGGCATCAGTCCCAACGTCTCGTCATCGGGACAACTCATCTGCGGCAACAACAACTATCCCTCATCGGTCAGCGGAGTAGGACTGGATTACCTCGACATACGCCAACTCAAAATCGAAGACGGAAGCATGTTTACCGAGACCGACATACAAACCTCGGCCAAAGTGTGTGTCATCGGGAAAACCATCGTCGACAACCTGTTCCCCGACGGGAGCGACCCGATAGGGAAAGTGATCCGATTCAACAAAGTGCCTCTCCGTGTCATCGGCGTTCTCAAATCGAAAGGTTACAACTCGATGGGACAAGACCAGGACGACATCGTGCTGGCCCCTTACTCCACCGTGATGAAACGCCTGCTTGCCGTAACCTACCTCCAAGGTATCTTTGCTTCGGCTCTCTCCGAAGACATGACCGACTATGCCACCGAGGAGATAAGCACAATCCTGCGCCGGGAACATAAACTCAAAGAAACCGACAACGACGATTTCACCATACGCACGCAACAAGAACTCAGCACCATGCTCAACTCGACCACCGACCTCATGACCACCCTGCTGGCGTGCATTGCCGGCATATCGCTCATCGTGGGTGGTATCGGTATCATGAACATCATGTATGTGAGCGTCACCGAGCGTACCCGCGAAATCGGTCTGCGCATGAGCGTGGGAGCCCGCGGCATCGACATTCTCTCTCAATTCCTCATCGAGGCCGTCCTCATCAGTATCACAGGCGGTATCATCGGCGTGATATTGGGTTGCGGAGCCAGCTGGATTGTAAAAAGCGTGGTCCACTGGCCCATCTTCATTCAACCGTGGAGTGTCGTGCTCTCTTTTGCCGTGTGCACCGTGACGGGCGTATTCTTCGGGTGGTATCCCGCCAAGAAGGCGGCCGACCTCGACCCCATCGAAGCCATACGATATGAATAAAAACCTTTCTGTCGCATGAAACCCAGGGACAAGAATCACAAAAGAGTTACACTCTTCATACACATAGCAGGGTGGGGCCTCATCTTTGGCCTCCCTCTGCTGTTTTCTGACCACAGTTCGCCCGACTATTTCAGGCACTACCTGTGGTTTTCACTCGTTCCGCTGTCACTCCTCGCCGTCTTCTACATCAATTACACGCTGCTCATCGACAAATACCTCTTCAAAAAGGAGTCGAACATCTACTTCTATGGGTTCAATGTCATTCTTGTCATCGGCATCTCACTTATACTCACGGCAATAAGGCATTACTACATCGACGCATCGCCTCGTCATACACCGCCACCGCCACCTGACGTAAATCTCATACAAGGCATTTTCGGATTTTTCCTGCGCGACATGGTTCCGCTCATCTTGGCCGTGGGCATGAGCATCGCCGTAAAATTGACCAGCCGATGGATTTCGATCGAAAGGGAATTGGAAACCGTGGAGCGTGAAAAGGTGGAGGCTGAACTGAAAACTCTGAAAAGCCAAATCAATCCGCACTTTCTTTTCAATACCCTGAACAACATCTACTCCCTCATCGACCTTTCTCCCGAAAAGGCCCAACAAGCGGTTATCGAACTGAGCAAACTGATGCGCTATGTGCTCTACGACAACACGACACGATATGTACCGTTGTCGAAAGAGATAGATTTTATCCACAACTATGTAGAGCTCATGAGACTGCGGCTGGCGGCCAATACCGAATTGACGGTGAGCCTTCCCACCGAGAAGTATTCCCGCATCGAAGTGGCCCCCCTTCTGTTCATCGCGCTGATAGAGAATGCCTTCAAACACGGCATCAGCAATACGCAACCGTCGTTTGTGCACATCGCCATCTCGGTCGATGCCGACAACCGCGTTGTGTGCCGCATCGAAAACAGCCGATTCCCCAAAGGCACCAATGACAAAAGCGGGTCGGGCATCGGTCTCGACAATTTACGGAAAAGGCTCGATATACTATACCCGGGACGTTATACGTTTACCATAAAGGAGGACGAATATTCTTATGCCTCGGAACTGACGTTACAGACTCAACACACACTGTCATGAAATTGAAATGCGCCATCATCGATGATGAACCGCTGGCCGTGAGCCTGCTGAAAAACTATGTAGAAAAGACGCCCTTCCTCGAATTGTCGGGCTCCTATACCAGTGCCATCAGGGCCATGGAAGAAATCACCCGGGGAGAACCCCTCGATTTGCTTTTTCTCGACATACAGATGCCCGAAGTAAACGGGCTGGAATTTTCACGCATCATAGGCGACCGCTGCCGCATTATCTTCACCACGGCCTTTGAGCAATATGCCGTCGACAGTTACCGCGTAAATGCACTCGACTATCTGCTCAAACCGTTCTCCTATGCCGACTTCCTGCAAGCCTGCGAGAAAGCCCGGCGGTGGTTTGAGATGAAAAGTCAACAACCCTCCTCACTACAAGCCACAACGCCTCAATCGATATTTGTAAAAAGCGAATACCGCCTGATTCAAATCGACCTCGACAAGATACTCTACATCGAAGGACTCAAAGACTATGTAAAGATATATGTCGAAGACGAGGTACACCCCGTTCTGTCCCTCATGAGCCTTAAATCGCTCGAAGAGCAATTACCCTCAGAGCGCTTTGTGCGCGTACATCGCTCGTTCATCGTGCAGATGGACAAAATCAAAATCATCGAGCGCAACCGCATCGTTTTCGGGAAAACCTATATCCCCATCTCCGACTCCTACAAAGAACAACTCCTGGAACAACTCAACCGCCGCTCCATCATCGGGAAATTATAATCTTATAGGCGACAACGGCACCGCCCCTGCAAGGAGTTGCAGGGGCGGTGCCGTTTTTTATCGCATCTGTTTTCCCGGAAGCTGTCAGAGAATGGACGTTATCTCCCGGAGGGAGGTGACCTGGTAAGTGGGACAGCCGACAGCGAATTGTTCGGGACAGAGGCCGGCCTGCGCCCGGTTCGCGGGCCGGGCAGCATCGGCAAGTGGTGGCAGCGGCTTATTGTCGGGATTAAAATAGATTTGCGCAATCCCGACACGGGCTGCACCTCGAATGTCGGCTTCGAAATTGTCTCCTATCATGATGGCTTCGGCCGGTGCGGCGGAGAAATGGCCGAGTGCACAAGTAAATATGCCGGGGTGCGGCTTCATGAAACCCACTTCATCGGAGAGGACGATGTGGTCGAAAAAAGGGCGCAAGCCGGTATTATCGAGCTTCTTATATTGGACCTCCCTGAATCCGTTGCTCAACAAGGTGAGCGTATAATGATGTGCCGAGAGATAAGCAAGAAGTTCCCGGGCATAAAAATACAGACCTATCTGCTCGGACAAAGCCGAGAGATAGGTCTGATTGAGTTGTGGAGTGATGCCGGGGTCGTAGACGCCCACCCGCTGCAAGGGGTAGCGAAAACGTTCGGCAATCAATTCATCTCGCGTAATGCGACCGTGGTGATAGAGGTTCCATAGTTCGGCGTTTTTTTCGCTGTAAGCCCGATAGAAATCATCGAACCGCGGGTAATAACCGGCCAACGAATAGGCGTCGTAGACGACCTTCAAGGCCCGGTAGGAATTGCTCTTAAAATCCCATAACGTATCATCGAGGTCGATGAATACATGACGGAATGGAGGCACGGTCACGTTTTACCGCTATATTAGATGCGGATTACGAGATATTTCGATACGCTCCAAAATTCCTCGGGGTTGGTGATAGAGAGCTCGGTGATAACTTTGCCTTCTTTTACGAAAGTGTAAGAACCTTCGGGGTGCGAAGTCATGAGCGTAGCTTTCTTCACATTCAGAGGAATTGAAGGTACGTTGCGGAGGTCGGCTTTGGTAAAGTCGGCATCGTTTACTACACCTTGGAGGGTTTTCACTTTGAGGATACCACCTTCGAGGATACCTTTGGCTTTGAGTTCTTTCTTGGTACCGATGGTGTAGAATACGGTGTTGAGAGCTTGATCCTGAGCGTTGAGTTGATCTTGTTGATCTTTGTTCTCGTTCGAGAGGGCATCGAGTTTGCTGTTCAAAGAAGCGATAGAAGCATCAAGTTCTTTGATTTGAGCATCGCGTTGAGCCAATTCGGCTTGGAGAGCGGTGATCATGGCAGCTTTCTCTTCGTTCTCGGCTTTGAGACGCTCGATGGTCTTATTCAAGCCAGAGATTCTGTAATTGCGGTTTTTTACCTGTTTTTCGAGGTTGGCAATTTTTTCTTGGTTGTCTTTGAGCTGGTCGATGATCTGAGCGATGGAGGCTTTCAGACGTTCGCCCTGAGCTTGGTTCAAAGCAGCTTCGGTTTTGTTGATTTGAGTGAAGTTTGTTTCGATTTCATCGATCATTTGCAGCAATTCTTCGATGTCAGAAGTCAAGCGTGCATTGATTTGAGCGATGGAATCGTTTTGAAATTGCAAACGTGCGATTTCTTTTTTGGGACCCTGGCATGCTACGATGAAAAGCATCGAGAGGGCAGCCATACTTAACACTACTTTTTTCATAATTTTCTTGTTTTAAGAGTTGTTTTTGAGTTATTGTCTAATCTTCTTTTTCTTTTATCTTGGTTTTCTCCTTTTTATCCTCGGTATCTCCGGCTACTACGATGACACATTCGCCGCGAGGTTCCTGTTGGGTATAATGAGCGATGACCTCTTCGAAAGTCCCGCTGAAAGTCTCCTCGTGAATTTTCGAGATTTCCCGACTCACCGAGACATTCCGCCCGATGCCGAACACTTCGGCCATCTGCACAAGGGTCTTGACCAGACGGAACGGCGACTCGTAAAATATCATCGTCCGTGACTCTTCGGCCAACTCGGCCAAGCGGGTGGCCCGTCCTTTTTTCTGCGGCAAGAATCCTTCGAAGGCAAACCGGTCGCACGGCAACCCCGAATCGACCAATGCCGGGACAAAGGCGGTAGGCCCGGGTAGGCACTCGACGGGGATTCCGGCTTTGCGGCTTTCTCGCACCAAAAGGAATCCCGGGTCGGATATGGCCGGCGTTCCGGCATCGGAAATCAACGCAATGGTTTCTCCTGCCAACAATCGCTCGACAACAGCCTCCACGGTCTTGTGCTCATTGAACTTGTGGTGCGACTGCATGCGGGTCTTTATATCGAAATGTTTCAACAATATCCCACTGGTGCGGGTATCTTCGGCCAGTATGCAATCGACTTCCTGCAAAACCTTGATGGCTCTCATCGTCATGTCTTCGAGATTGCCAATCGGGGTGGGAACTATATAGAGCTTCGACATCGGGCTACGGTTCAAAACGCTGTTGCAACAATGAACGCAACAATTCAAATGTCTCCGACTCAAAATCCCACATGAAGTGGCTGTGCAGGTACGCCAACGACTCTTCGTATGACGTTATGTCATTCAGCGCGTCGATGGTTTGACTCATCAACTCGCCATCACTATCGAACAATTCCCTCCTGAACAAAAAACGGTCGTTGATACTCATCATTTTTTGCAACTCGCGGTAGGCCGGGTGCGCTTCTTCTATCGAAGAAGGCGACTCCACTTCTGCATTGGCCTCCGGTGTCGACTCCGACTCGTCAAGGGGAACTTGCCCGTGAGCATCGGTGTCATCTCCGACAGGTGCATCGCCGGCTTCTTCATCGGGGGCCTCTTCACCCGGAGTGGCTACGGTCGAAACCGGCACTTCCGGCCCGTCCTCCTTCGGATATTCTTCCGCGGTTTGGGGGGTATCAATATTCATTTCCGAAACCGGATTCTGCTCAACGGCATCTTCCTCTTTGGCGGCTTGCGCATCGGGAACCCGATCGAACAGGCAAAACTCTTCTTCGGTGGTATCCCATGCAAAAAGCACCTCGGCGGTATCTTTTCCCAAGGCTCCATCAGGGAGCGGCGTTTCCTCTCCCTCCTCCTCTTGCGAGGGTTGGACGGCCGGGACTTCATCGCGACTTTCCGGTTCTCTGCAAGACAAATCTACCTTTTCTGCATTTTCCTGCTCGGCCGAGGGCGAAACCTCCCCGCTTTCATTCTCCGACAGAGGAGAGACAGGAGAAGATTTTTTTTCGGCGCCACATTCTTCGGAAAACGATGACGACTCTTCGTCACCGGCAGTGTGTTCCAAAGACGGAACATTCTCTTTAACAGTGTTTAATGTCCGAAGCTCTTCACACAGCTGTTCTCCCTTTTCGAGAGAAATTTTACATAAAATGGCCGGCACATCGGGGTAACTTTTTGCTACAAGTTGCATCAGCTCGGTCAGCTCCGCCAGTGTCGCATTTATGTGTTCTATGCGAGAATCCAACATTATTTCAACGTTTTTACCTACAAAAGTATGAAAAAAAACGATAATACACACACTCACTGTCATTATTTTTGGGGCATAGCCACTTTTTTTGATTCTTTTACGAGTTTTGCGCTTATAAAATCTTTTTTTGGGGGGAATTTAAAGTATTAAAAGCGGCATTTTCTATAATAATGCAATATATTTGCAGAAAAAGATTTTAACCATGTTTAAACACCGTTCTATCCTCATCACACTGTTTTTCTTGTGCGGAGCAACAGGGTGGTCGGCCGCAGAAACGACCGGAACCGACCCGCTAAAAGTCATCTCGCGCGACTCTACATTTTACTACGCCTCGCTGGTAAACGACTATTTCATGCGCACCTACCCCGACCCCACGACCAATTCCTATGTGGGCGGAAAGAAACGCAACAGCCGCATCTGGACGCGCGGAGTCTATTACGAGGGGCTGATGTCCATGTACCGACAAACTCCCATCGCGCGCTGGTATGACTACACGCAGGAATGGGGCGACTTCCACAAATGGATTTCGAACGACACAAGTGCGCCCTCCAATGCCGACTTCCATTGCTGCGGCATGGCCTACCTCGACATGTACCTGCTCGACACCACACAGACCATACGCAAGACGCACATCACCGCGCACATCAACAAATTGATGTATGAGCGGCAAAGCATCGACGACTGGTATTGGATCGACGCCATACACATGGCCATGCCCATCTATGCCCAGTTGGGGCGCATCGAGAACGACGACCGCTACTTCGAATACATGTATAAGATGTATATGTTCACCCGCGACAAGCACGGCGATGCCGGGCAATCGAGCACGGGCAAAGGGAAAGGCTCTCCCCTGTTCAACGAAAGCGACGGGCTGTGGTACCGCGACTATCAATTCGACCCGCCCTACACCGACAAGGTCGAGACCGACAAGCCTTGCTACTGGTCGCGGGGCAACGGGTGGGTCTACACGGCACTGATGCGGGTCATGCAGTATGGACCCGACACCTTGTGCCACAAAGAGCAATACATCACCGACTTCGTTGCCATGTCGGAAGCCCTGGCCGCCTGCCAGCGCGAAGACGGTTTTTGGCCGGTGAGCCTGGCCGCACCGACCAACTACGGGTCGGCCGAAGCCGAAGGCCCTGAAACCTCGGGCACCGCACTTTTCGTGGCCGGCATGGTCTACGGCATACGCAGCGGCATTCTCGACAGCACGACCTATCTTCCTCATGTCGTCAAGGGCTGGAACGCCCTCTGCCACCAGGCCGTCGGGGAAGACGGGTTCCTGGGGTATGTGCAAGGCAGCGGCTCCAAGCCCGAAGACGGACAGCCGGTAACCCGCACCCACGTTCCCGACTTTGAAGATTTCGGCATCGGCTGCTTCCTGCTGGCTGCGGCCGAAGTGTACCAGTTGGGCGATGTCGACCTCAACACGACCGACCCAAGCCGGCTCGACGAGACATCAACGACTCGCACGGTAATGCAGACCGAATATTACTCGATAAACGGTACCCGTTTGCCCGAAATCGACAACGGCGTGACAATCGTGAAACGGGTCTATTCCGACGGAACGGTGGAATACTCCAAATGCGTCACGACAAAGCCCTAACGGCAAACGACTAAAAAAAACGGAAAGAGCCCCGTCGGGAATCCCGACGGGGCTCTTTTATATAGGAATGGACGTTCTAAAAAGAGGCCACAATATCTTGTCAAAATCAATATTCGAAACGGCCAAACTCCGACTCGATGACGAGTTTGTTCTTCTCGGCAGGAGCAACATACCCCACAATCTGCGCATCGATGCCAAACGAACGGGTAATGTCGATAACCGTCTGGGCATACTCGGGCGCGATATACACCTCCATGCGATGCCCCATGTTGAAGACCTTATACATCTCTTGCCAATCGGTGCCCGACTGTTCGCGAATGATGCGGAAGAGAGGAGGTACCGGGAAGAGGTTGTTCTTGACCACCAGCATATTTTCGACAAAGTGCATCACCTTGGTCTGCGCACCGCCCGAACAGTGTACCATGCCGTGCACTTGGGGGCGCAACTCATCGAGCACCTTCTTGATGACCGGCGCATAAGTGCGTGTGGGAGAGAGAACCAGTTTGCCGGCATCGATACCCAGCTCGGCAATGGCATCGGTCAATTTCAGCTTGCCCGAATAGACCAATTCGTCGGGCACGGCGGCATCGTAACTCTCGGGATATTTCTCGGCCAAATATTTGGCAAAGACATCATGGCGCGCCGAAGTCAGCCCGTTGCTGCCCATACCGCCATTATAAGATTTCTCATAAGTGGCTTGCCCATAGGAGGCCATGCCCACAATCACATCGCCGGGCCGTATGTGGGCATTGTCGACAACATCGCTGCGTTTCATGCGACAGGTCACGGTACTGTCGACGATGATGGTACGCACCAGGTCGCCCACATCGGCAGTCTCCCCGCCGGTGGCATAGACGCCGACGCCCATGTCGCGCAACTCGGCCAGCAACTCGTCGGTACCGTTGATGATGGCCGAAATCACTTCGCCCGGCACCAGCAACTTGTTGCGGCCGATGGTCGAAGATACCAGAATGTTATCGGTGGCACCCACGCACAACAAGTCGTCGATGTTCATGATCAAAGCATCTTGGGCAATGCCTTTCCACACCGAGAGGTCGCCCGTCTCGCGCCAATACATGTAGGCCAGCGACGATTTCGTCCCGGCACCGTCGGCGTGCATGATATTGCAATAAAGGGGGGCTCCGCCCAAAATATCGGGAATAATCTTGCAGAAGGCTTTGGGGAAAATGCCTTTGTCGATGTTCTTGATGGCGTTGTGCACATCTTCTTTCGAGGCCGACACGCCTCGCAAGTTATAACGTTGGTCGCTCATAGTGTATGAATTTCTTTGCAAAAATAAAGTAAAAAACCTGCTCCACAAAGGGTTTGCCCGATTATTCGTCATAAGGGTCACCGTAACGATTGTGCGAGACGACCTGAGACAAGGGGCGACGCGACTTTTCGCGCAGCGGGTCGAGAGAGTAACCGATTACGATGTCGAGCAACACGCGTTTGCCCGAAGGGATTCCCAGCACCTTGCGCACGGCGGCCTCGTCGAACCAGCCGATGATGCACGACCCCAACTCTTCATCGGCCGCGGCAAGTGCCACATGGGCCGCCGCTATGCCGATGTCGATGTGGGGAAAGTGTTTGCTTTTGACCCAACCGCCAAGCGTGGAAGTGAGATTGCCCGACTCCTCGACAAGGAGCAGATGCACGGGCGCCTGCTTGGTAAAATGATTCATGCCCAACACCCGGTTGGCGGCAGCATCGGCCACCCGGTTCTTGGTATCAGGGTCGTCGACCACGACAAAATGCCACGGCTGGGAGTTGCAGGCCGACGGAGCCAAACGTGCCGCCTCGACAATGCGGGTTATCTTTTCCCGCTCTACCGGCCGACCGGCATCGAACCGCCGGTCGCTTTGGCGACGAGCCGCCAATTCAAGGAATCGTTCCATAATGCAGCTGTTGCAGGTTCTATTTTCCGTAGGTCATGATGCGACTGATGTACTTGCCGATGATGTCAAATTCGAGGTTCACCACACTGCCCTCGACAATCTGGTGGAAATTGGTATGCTCATGGGTATAGGGTATGATGGCCACCTGGAAACTGCCGGGTTGCGAATTGCACACGGTGAGGCTCACGCCGTTGACCGTAATGGAACCTTTCTCGACCGTCGTGTAACCCTCGCGCACCATTTCGGGCGTGGAGTTATATATAAAGGTATAATACCAACTGCCGTCGGCCTCTTCGACACGGGTGCAACGGGCGGTGCAATCGACATGTCCCTGCACGATGTGTCCGTCGAGACGACCGTTCATGAGCATACTGCGTTCGAGGTTCACCTTGTCGCCGACTTGCAGCCGACCCAGATTACTCCGGTCGAGGGTCTCCTGTATGGCGGTCACCGTGTAGGTATCGCCATCGATGCTTACCACGGTCAGGCACACACCGTTATGTGCCACGCTTTGGTCTATTTTCAACTCTTGGGTAAAACTGCACGACAAAGTCAGGTGCAGGTTTCCCTGTTCGCGACGCAATGCAACCACCGGGGCAGCCTCTTCTACTATTCCTGAAAACATAAGATTGAGATTTGATGTATCAATTTTGTGTCAAATGTAGGAAAAATTTTCATCTCCTCCTCGCGGGTTTCATCATAAATCCGTACTTTTGGAAAAATCTTCATTTATCGACATGAACGACACTCCGGCAAACCGCCTCAAAATATGGGTCGAAGCCGCCCGCCCGCGCACATGGGCCACATCGGTGAGCCCCGTGCTGATAGCCACGGCCATGGCTTGGGCGCATGGGAAAGCGCATTGGGGCATGGCCGCGACATGTTTCTTTTTTGCCCTGCTGGCACAGATTGCCTCGAACTTCGGCAACGACTATTTCGACTACCGCAAGGGCAGCGACAAAGCCGACCGCGTGGGGCCCCGCCGCGCCGTAGCGGCGGGCGACATCTCGCCGCGCGCCATGCTGGCCGCCACCGTCGTGACGCTGGGCATCGCCTGCCTGCTGGGTTGCCTGCTCATACCCGTCGGCGGGTGGTGGCTCGTGGCAGCCGGGGCCATCATTGCAATAGCGGCACTGGCCTACTCGGCCGGCCCCTACCCGCTCTCCTATCTCGGGCTGGGCGACCTCACGGTATGGGTCTTCTTCGGACTGGTGGCGGTAAACCTCTCCTACTATGTCCAGGCGCTGACGTTCAATCTCGACGTGTTCCTGTGCAGTGCGGCCATGGGGCTGCTCTCGGTCGACATACTCATCGTGAACAACTACCGCGATGTCGACGACGACCGTGCCGCCGGCAAACACACGACCGTCGTCCTCTTCGGTCGACCCGTCGCCCGCACCGTCTATCTTCTCAACGGCATCGCGGCCGTGGCTCTCACCACCCCCTTATGGATTGCCGCCGGCCCCATAGGCGGAATCTTGCCACTGCCCTACTTGCTGGTGCACATCGGTTGCTACCTGAAAATAGGGCGTCGGTCGGGACGTGCTCTCAACCCCATACTGGGCGCCACGGCCCGAAACCAACTGCTGTTTACCCTCCTGCTCATCGCCAGCCTTGTCATTTCACACTCAACCTCATTTTAAAATTCTGTCATGCGCATTCTCTACAACCACTTGGCGCGAGCCTCCTTCGGAACCAAATTCCTGATTTTCATCGGTATTGAATTATTATTCTTCTGCCTCACATCACTTGTCACGATTGCTCTCTCCCTGACGGTCTCGGGCATCACCCTCACCCGCATCGCCCTCACGATACAAGACCTGCTGCTCTTTATCTGTCCAGCTCTTTGCGCGGCCTATCTATTCGGAGGGAATCCGATAAAATACCTGCAAGCCGACCATGCGCCTCGTGCCGGAGCCATCGCCGGCATCACACTCTGCCTGTTTTTTGCCATTCCGGCCATGAACCTCATCATCGAGTGGAACGAATCAATAACTTTCCCCTCGTCGCTCTCGGGCCTTGAAGCGTGGTTGAAGGCACAGGAAGCCAACGCGCAATCATTGACCGCAGAGATGATGCAAATGTCGAACCTGGCCGAGCTCCTGGTGATGATATTGATTGTGGGCATTCTCACCGGCATCGGCGAGGAGTTTGTTTTCAGGGGCATCTTGCAACGTCTTTTCCTCAACAAGTTCCACGACCCGCATATCGCCGTGTGGACGACAGCCATACTTTTCAGCGCGGTACACTTCCAGTTCTACGGATTTGTGCCCCGCATGCTGTTGGGGGCGTTCTTCGGATATTTGCTGGTATGGTCGGGAAACATTTGGCTGCCGGTCATCGCGCACGCACTCAACAACAGCCTGTCGGTCATAGGAGCGTATATGCAGAAAGGGGCCGAAGAGGGAACGCTCATCGATACGCTCGGCACGGAAAAAGGAGACATAGGGTGGGTTATCGCCGGCATGATACTGACGGTTGTCACCATCGGCATACTGCGTTATCGGCTTATCCGGCAAAAAAATATCGAAAGCCAACAGCTCTTGCCGTAAGGCTTCCGACACGCACACATTGTGGAATCGGCGCTTGAACAAGCGGCCGGGAGGTTACTTGCCTTCGAGGTGGTCGAACTTTTTGCGGTGGAAGATGAAATTGCGCCCCAGGTATTTTTCCCGCACCACGGGGTTGGAGGCCAGCTCTTCCGACGTACCCTGGAAAAGAATCTTCCCCTCGAAAAGCAGATAGGCACGATCGGTAATACTCAGTGTCTCAGGCGCATTATGGTCGGTAATGAGAATGCCGATGTTTTTCTCTTTCAGCTTATACACGATATACTGAATATCTTCGACAGCAATGGGGTCGACCCCGGCAAAGGGCTCATCGAGCATGATGAACTTGGGGTCGATGGCCAGGCAACGGGCTATCTCGGTGCGTCGACGTTCACCACCCGAGAGGCGGTCGCCGAGATTCTTGCGCACCTTTTCGAGACGGAACTCGGCAATGAGGCTTTCGAGTTTCTCTTTCTGATATTCCTTGCTCTTGCCGGTCATCTGCAAGACGGCGATGAGATTGTCTTCGACCGAGAGTTTGCGGAACACCGACGCCTCTTGCGCCAAATAACCGATGCCATATTGCGCCCGCCGGTAAACGGGAAACGTGGTAATGTCGAGGTCATTGAGGAAAATGCGGCCTTCATTGGGCGTTATCAGCCCCGTGGTCATGTAGAAAGTCGTCGTCTTTCCCGCGCCGTTCGGGCCCAAAAGGCCCACGATTTCGCCTTGACGCACGTTGATGGAGACGTGATTGGCCACCGTGCGTTGCCCGTATTTCTTGACAAGGTCTTCGGTACGAAGCACCATCTTGCCTTCGGCGGCAAGATGTTCCATCTCCTCGGGCGAAGGCAGATTTACCTTCGGACGATGAAAAAACGGCTTTATGGAGGCGAAAATTTTCATTGGTGGCAAAGGTAACGATTTTCGCTGAATTGCCGCACGATTCACACTTTTTTTACATGACAGGTCCCCGGCTTTACAAGAACAGAGACCCCGGAAAAGCCGACAAAAAGGGAATGCGACACCTGGGAAATTTTCCCGCTTCATTTTCACCGCGCCGCTCAAAAAAAAGCGTTGCCTTCGTCTTATCGAAGGCAACGCCGAGAAATGCATGCGACACACTTTTCTCATGGCTAAACCGAGTCGCACACCTGCCGGTCGGGACCGGCATTATCTAAGGAACGTATCAAGAAAAGTCTCTATCTTGTCGAAGGGTATTTTCTCGAAATTGTCATAAAGGTCGACATGGGTGGCACCCGGGACAATCAGGAGCTGCTTGTTGTCGCCCTTCAATTGCTTGAACGCGTCTTCGCTGAAATAGCGCGAATGCGCCTTCTCGCCGTGAATCATGAGCACGGCACCGCGTATCTCGTCGCTGTATGCCAGCTGAGGTGTGTTGATAAACGAGAGCGCCGAGGTCTTGTTCCAGCCGCCGTTGGAGTTGAGCGAGCGAGGGTGATACCCCCGCGGCGTCTTGTAATAGGCGTGATAATCCTTGACAAACCATGGGGCGTCATCGGGCAAGGCATCGGCCACGCCGCCGGCCAAAGCATACGCACCGTTACGGGCATCGTCAAGGCGTTGTGCATTGAGTTGCCGTTTCAGTTCATAACGGGCATCGGCGTCCATGGCATCGAAATAGCCCTTGGCATTTACCCGGCTCATGTCATACATCGTCGAGGTAACCGTCGCCTTGATGCGGGTATCGATGGCCGCGGCGTTCAACGCCAACCCGCCCCAACCGCAAATGCCGATGATACCGATGCGCCCGGCATCGACAAAATCGAGCAGCAAGAGAAAATCGACCGCCGCCGAGAAATCCTCGGTATTGATGTCGGGCGAGGCCACATAGCGCGGCTCGCCACCGCTCTCGCCCGTAAACGAGGGGTCGAACGCCATCGTCACGAAGCCCCGGCGCGCCATCTCCTGGGCATACAAGCCCGAAGCCTGTTCCTTGACCGCCCCGAAGGGACCACTCACCGCAATAGCGGCATATTTTTTAGAAGAATCAAAATTCTTTGGCAGATAGAGATGTCCGGCCAACTCGATGCCAAAACGATTTTTAAAACGCACCCCCTGCACATCGATAGCTGGGTCGATTGCAAACACGCGCGTGTCATTCGCCAATTTGCTCATAGTCGTAGATTTTTCAGAAAGTTGTCGATTCGCGGCTCCTGCTTCCACCATTGCAAGCAGAGCCCAAGCAAGAAATAAGATTTTTTTCATATTCGTCGGTTGAGAATGAGGGCCGGGAGATTTCTCGTCACTCGGTATGGTGCAAAAGTAGATTTGTTTCTCCGACAAACGACTATCCAAAACACGGTAAAAACTACCATTTTTACAGATGGCAGGCCCATCAAAAAACCGGGCATGAAAAATTCCCGCAGGGAAACAAGAGCCCCACTCATTCCACGCCATACGGCCATCACCATCGGCACAGTAATCACCCCGTGATTCGCGAATATCATAAAAATCGTTCCCGTTGCAGGGTAAGGGTCGGCATGCGGGAATCCCATCTAAAACAATCGGTTCCATACGCAATTCAGGAGGTCAAAAGCATTCACCCCCATGGCCGCCCGGTCAGAAGATCGGAGCGCTGACAAAAAGCGGATCCGCGTCTTTAATTCCCCCCACAACGATATAGTAACGAGCCCATTATTGAAGAGCGGAGAAGTAATTCTTTCGATTTTATTCGTATATTCGGGCAACTTTTGGTAAGTTTGCAACGGTTTCCGACAACGTTCTGAGGGAACCTCTAAAAACGCACATTTTTATGAAGATGCTTTTCCAATCGCTGCACCGATTCGGCGACTATATTTTACTGTTGGGAAAAATTTTCTCCAAGCCCGACCGGTGGAGCGAGTTTTTCAGGCGTTTCAAGGACGAGGCATACATGCTCATCATCGGGTCGATTGCCATTGTTGTCACCATCTCGCTCTTCATCGGCGCGGTCATCACCATACAGACGCAACTCAACGTCTCCTCCCCCCTGCTGCCGGCCTACACCGTGGGACTCGTGACCCGAGACACCCTGTTGCTCGAATTTTCGTCGTCGATCATGTGCCTGCTGCTGGCCGGAAAGATAGGCTCGAACATCGCCTCTGAAATCGGCACCATGCGGGTTACCGAACAAATCGACGCCCTCGACATCATGGGGGTCAACTCGGCCAACTATTTGATTCTCCCCAAAATCGCCGCCATGGTGGTGTTTATTCCCGTACTGGTGGTGTTCAGCATGTTTGCCGGCCTTTTCGGCGGCTATGTCGTCGCGCTGTTTACCGACATCATTCCGGCCTCGCGCTACATCTACGGACTGCAATCCTACTTCGTCGAATATTATATCTGGTACACCATCATCAAGTCGCTCTTCTTCGCCTTTATCATCAGCAGCGTGGCCTCCTACTTCGGCTACCGGGTAAAGGGCGGGGCGCTCGAAGTGGGAAAGGCCAGTACCGACTCGGTGGTGGTGAGCAGCGTCATGATACTTCTGCTCGATGTGATACTTACTAAACTGCTGTTACAATGATTGAGGTAAAACATATCGTCAAGAAATTCGACGGCCGCACTATTTTAGATGACGTTTCTGCCCAATTCTACGAAGGGAAGACCAATCTCATCATCGGGAAAAGCGGCTCGGGCAAGACCGTCTTGATGAAATCGATTGTAGGTCTGCTGCACCCCGACTCGGGCGAAGTGCTCTATGACGGAAAAGATTTCCTGCGCATGAATGCGTCTGAAATAAAGACATTGCGCAGCGAGATAGGCATGCTGTTCCAAGGGTCGGCCCTGTTCGACTCCCTCACGGTGCTCGAAAATGTCATGTTCCCGCTCAAAATGTTCACCCGCCAATCGGCCGCCGAACGGGAAAAACGGGCACGGTTCTGCATCGAGCGCGTCAACCTGTCGGGTGCCGACAAGCTATATCCGTCAGAGATAAGCGGCGGTATGCAAAAACGGGTCGCCATCGCCCGCGCCATCGCCCTCAATCCCAAATACCTGTTCTGCGACGAGCCCAACTCGGGACTCGACCCCCAAACGTCGATTCTCATCGACGAACTGATTCGCGACATCACGCGCGAATACAACATCACCACCATCATCAACACCCACGACATGAGCTCGGTGCTGGGCATCGGCGAGAACATCATCTTCCTCAGCCAAGGAAAAAAGGAATGGGTCGGGAACAAAGTCGACATCTTCACTTCGACCAACGAAAATTTAAATAATTTCGTTTTCGCCTCCAATCTTTTCAAGACCGTAAAGAAATATATCGACCACAATCCGCAAAATGAGTAGCGCTGCTGGAAAGAAATCATAAGAATTACAAGTTTTTTGACGCGATATTTATTATTTCCAAGAAAAACAAATATCTTTGTACACTAATTCACATTTGTATATTTTTCAGATTTTTCTGACATAAAAGACAAACTGCTATGAGCAAAAAAGTTGTTACCTTCGGGGAAATCATGTTGCGTCTGGCAACTCCCGGCTATCTCCGTTTTTCACAAGCCAAAGAATTTACCGC
>UQOX01000030.1 GCA_900542765.1 uncultured Porphyromonadaceae bacterium
CTTACACATTCTCAGATACTTGCCAACCTGCTGGTTGTACCTTTTAGAGCGCTATACTATTGATAATCAATGATGTACACATACTGCATAGGCAAATGAACCAATTCCGAAAAATAATTGATGTTATATAGAATCTATTAATTAAATAATTCCTTTACGCACCCAAAGCAGAGTCGGTATGTCGGTATTTGCGCGAAGAGAAAGAAAAAGACGTCACATTTTCTGTCAGGAATGAACTTTTTGAACGGTGTGGCATTACAGATTCTTGTCGTGTGTTTAAAGGTTTAACCCAGTCTGGGGCTAATCATTCTTTAATGTGGTGGATTTCAAAGTAAGAAATCCATAAACTTCCACGGCTTGAATCCTGTGGCGGTGAAGTGAGGACCTGGTGCGGGTTTTTCTCTTCCTGCCGATTATTGGGTGGGGACGATATGATTTGTTTCAATCAAATATGACGTTCGGGTTCATCATCTCCGGACTTTTCCATTCGATGCCGTATTCTTCGCGTAATATTTGTTTTTTGGCGTGCCAGTAGGTGAAGCAGAATCCCATGACTCGGGGGTGGCCCTCCAATAGCGAATATATTTTTCGGTTGGCTTCGTCGATGATGTTTTCGTAGTCGGCGCTCCACTCGATGGGGTCTTGTTTCAAATCTCCGATTTGTTCGATGTCTGCAAATGCGTTATTGTCGGCACAAGTGATGTTGTGCCGATAGATGGAGATTTCTTTTTGCATGTCTTCGCTTTGGCACAGTTCTGCATCGCATTGGGATTCAATGCGATGCAGAATGTGCTGCATGAATTTGAGCGTTTCGAGTTGTAGCCTTGGGTGGTCGGGAAGGACATCTTTTATCCTTGAAACGGCGGCATAAAGGGGGTCGAGCATGTGGTCATAACCTTCTAAATAGGAGGCTATGTCGAGGAATTCTTTTACCAATGAGGTATTTTCCCACACGTTGACTTGCTTTCGGAGGTTTTCTTCGGCCAATAACACGTCGCCGCAACAGACCTCCCAATAGGCTTCGAGTGTGGCCTGTCGACCGTCGCGGGGCAACTCTTTTACAACGTTGCGGGCTTTTTCCAGTTCTTTCCGGTAATTAAGATGCGTCATTTTCCCGATTCGGAATTGGTATCAAAGGTGATTATTGGACGACGAAATGTTCTACCAGTTGCAGTTCGTCGGTAGGAGGTGTTTCGCCGGGTAGGAGAGGGCAGAACACCACATCTTCGGAACTTTGTTTCCCGTCGATGTCGACGGCGGTGTCGACGGCGGTTTGCAGAAATTGTGTTTCGGCCAGTTTCTCTTGATACATCAAGTCTGTAATGGTTTTGCATTCTTTGAGTACTTTCCCGCCCCGTTTGATTAATTTCCCGTACGATATGGCATTAAGTCCGAGACTGGGCAGGTTGAGGTTTGCGTTTAGTTGGTCGGAGGACAACTCTGACAATGTCTTTCGGAGCGTCTTTAAGGTTTCGAGCTGCTTGGTGCAGTCAGTGAGTTGCCGGGTGATAGACGTGCGGTTGTCTCCTTTCTTCGATTGCAGGACGATGGCTTTGCACACTTGTCCGGCATTGGTTTCCAGGTAATATGTGTGTATTTCGTATTTGGGCTCGTTTTTCGAAATGAGGTCTTTGACTTGATTGTATGCGTTGGAGAGGCCGACAAGGAACTTGTTGACGTTTTTGTCGCTCGATGATTGCGGCCGTTCCCATTTCTCCTCTAAGGCTTTTTCGCTCCATGTCGGTTGGGTGATGACGGCTTGCGAGAGCCTTGCCGCCTTGGGAATGTCCAAGGGCAGGACTTCTTTGGTCAATTTTATGTCGTAGAAGATATATTTCCCCGACCAGTTGTCGGTATTCGCCAGCCAGAACATCAGCTGTTGACAGCCGTTGATGGGGACTGTCACGGTCTGGGGTTCCATGGTTTCATACACGGTGAGTTGGGCCATGACTTGCTGGTCGGCGCCGATGAGCAACGTCTCTTTGTAGTCGTCGGCGCGGATATAGGGCTGGTAACATGCCACGGTGAATGTTACGCTGTTGTATTCACCGTATGTGTTGAATGCGGCGCAAGAGTTTTCCATTGCTTCCCCGCCGGCCGCGAGCATCAAAAACGCCGCGACGCCTACGAGCGTACTGCCCACCATGGCTCCGCCCACGGCGGCACCTCCGGCCACGAACGCCGAGCCCACGGCGGCACCTCCTATGGCTCCGGCAATGGCTCCGTCGCCCGAGAGTACGCCATGGTCGAGCGAGAAGTGCACGCTGGTTTGGAGCATGAATCCTTTATAGATGCGTTTCCCGTTCAAGTCGAAATATTTCTTTTGGGTGGTCCCGTCGTAGAAAATTTCATCTTTGGAGTCTTTCATGGGACTGACGTAATGGATATAGGGGTGGCTGAGGTCGATGAGGTCGATGGTGGGAGGACATTCGGGTTTGGGGTGGACAAAGAGGTCGTTTTCGACAGGCTCGCCGCGGTACACGATGAGATCGGCTATGCCATAGGCGGCAACGTCGAGCGTGGAGGAGCCTTGGTTTTCGAACCTCAACTTACGGCACCGTTTTATGGGAACGACATATTTCTGATTGGGATAGGTTGCCATTAACGGGGTTTCGAGAACAAGCTCGTCATCGGCATATACCCGCAATACGTCATTGTTCATGGCTCCGCTCTTTCCCAAGTATCCGGCGATGAAGCTCACATAGTCGAATTCTTTTCCCAGGTCGAAGACCGCATAGGCCGAGGTATTGTCGCTAAGCACGTTCGCTTTTTCGTATAAGATAATGCCTTCGTTGAATTTGACACCTCCCATCGAGAAAGTAATGTAATCGGACGTGCCGTCGTATATTTGCTTTTCGGTCTGTGCTCCGGCCGCATATGGGGGAATGTTCGAGATGAGTTTGCATACATCGGGCAACTCTTTCAAGCGGGGGTCGATGGTCTCTTCTTCGCCCGAAGCCCCTTGCGGCTCATTGCCTTCGGGATATACCATGATTTGGGCAATGCCTCCATTTGTGGAGCCCGATTCCTGCTCGGAGTAAAATGCAAGCATTTCGCACCCACTGACATCGAGGGTTACTTTTTGGGCAATGTCGTCATACTTCATTTCCAACTCGTAGATGATTTTCCCATCGGCTTTTACGGTAAACCAGCCCGACCCCGATTGGCTCTCTGTGTTGTCGAGCGGCCCGACGATGAAACTGAGTTTTGAATACTGTTTCCGCAGGTTGAAATAGGCCCAGCCATTATTGTTGCCGCTGATTGCCCGTTGCATATAGGCCGACAGGCCGTAGGGGTATTCCTTCCCGTTTATTTTTATCGATTTACTTTTGTCGGTGGGAGACACGCATGTCAATCGGTTGTTTTGGAAATAGGGGCGGAGGTCTTTTACCAGTTCGATGGTTTGGGGCTTTTCCGTGATGAGGTTCCCTGTTTCCACGGGTGTTTGACCGGCGCTCCAAAGAGTGGCTTCGGCTACACCGATATATCCGGCTCCTTTGACGAGGACAAATTTTAGTTCATCAACCCCTTTGATGTCGAGGGTAATGCGTTTCGGAATGCCATAAGGGTATATGACTTCATCGACCACTTTGCGGCCGTCGGCATAGACCGTGAAAATCCTTGCATCGGTGGAGATGCCCGTGCCGCCCGCGCCGGTGGTGAAATTTTCATGTCCCAGTACGAACATTAGTTTTTCGTACTTGCCGCCCAGCTTGAAGGTGGCATATCCCGGCGTGTACGGCCCCATGGTATGTCCGATGGTAAAACCGCCGTACCATTTAAGACCACCGCTCAGGGCCATCTGTTTCGATGATTTCCCGGTATATTTATAGGCCGTGTAACAGCGTGAATCGACGGGCGTGTGTGTATTGACAAGATAGGTTGTTTGAGCCGGAAGATTTACAAATCCTGCGGACATGATCAGTAACAGGACAATAAATTTTTTCATGGTACAGAATCGGTTTTTGGGGGTTATTTCTTGTCTTGATAAAAGGTCTCTTTCTCGAACTATTTCATGCCGGCCGACCGTCTTCTCCTGCGGTTCCAAATACCCATTTGACGGGTCGTAAAACAAGCCGGATAAGCAAATATAGCAAATAAATTTAATTATTTGATGTTTCGGCTGTTAAATTTCGACTGTTGCCCGAAAATCTCTTTTGTTTGCATGTCGGTACGGGGCGCCGAACGTGTATCCGACCCGCCTTGGGAGAGCTCTTCGATGGCCGGCAGGCAACTCCCTTCTCTGAGGGCTTTTGATTCCCGATATTTACACCCCTCCTCATACCACCGCCTTGATGACAGGGGTTCGTGATTATTCGCCGACCGGAACGGGGAACATTCTGCCCTGCTGTGCCAGCTGTTTTTACGACGCCCCGATTTCAGGCCGGGGAGCTTTTCAAACAGTGTTTGGATATGAAAAACGGCGCGAATCAATTGCCGTATAAGGGAAAATGATTATTTTTAAACGTTCAAATGCCGCCGGGAAGTAGGTTTTTGACCGAGTCACCCGGCTATTTTTCAGGGAAGAATCGGCCTATGAAGGACAATATAAATTGAAAACGACGATGATAAAGATCTATGGTATGGAGACCTGTCCCGATTGTACTTATGTCGAGGAGCAGGTAAAGGGAAACAGCGCGTATGAAATTGTCGACATCGGTCGGCAGGTAAAAAATCTCAAAGCCTTTTTGCGGTTGCGCGACCATAATCCCGCATTTGCCGAGGCAAAGCGTGTGGGGGCAGTGGGCATACCATGTTTTGTGCTGGAAGACGGTACGGTGACCCTTACGCCCGAAGAGGCCGGTTTGCGTTCGCGCCCTGTCGCCGATGGCGCCGCCTGCAACCTCGACGGCAGCGGTTGCTGATACGGCTGCCCCTTGCGGCAGCGGGTGGGTATGGCATCATTGCTCATGCCGGCTCTTTCGGCGGGAGGGCTGGGAGAGAGGTGCGAGGTCATTTTATGGCCTTGGCAGCGCGAAGTATCATTTCTACGGCGCCGTTGATGCCGGTGCGTTCGGTGTTGATGACGAGGTCATATTCGCCGATGTCGGTCCATTGCCGGCCGGTGTAGTGCCAATAATGGTTGGCTCGGCCCGTGTTTACCCGTTCTATTTTCTTGGCGGCCTCCTCTTCCGTGAGGTGCAGTTTCTCGACGATTTGTCCCACGGCATACTCCCGGCTCGACCGGATAAACACGCAGAGCACATGCGGATTGTCGCGCAGAATCCAGTTGCCCAGCCTGCCGATGATTACACAGGGACCGTTATGTGCCAGCCCTCTGATGGTGCGGCTTTGGCTGACGTAAATGGCATCTTCTTTGGACGGGTTCAGCGAGGCCGGGATACCGCTGTCGGTGCATATCAATTCCCACAATCGGCCGGTAGAGAGCGTCTGCTCGTTTTTCTCCACAAACTCTGTGGAGTAGCCCATCTGTTGTGCGGTCTGGTCGATAATCTGCCGGTTGTAGCAAGGACACCCCAGCCGGCGAGCCACCTCTTCGCCGATGGCGTTTCCACCGCTCCCGTACATGCGGGCGATGGTGATTACCCGGTGTCCGCTCCATTCATCGCCGACCGGCTCACCCGTGGAGACATGGCGTTCGGCTTTGGGTATGAATATGTTGTCGAGCCACAGAATGTGGGGCGAGAATACCCTTACCATCATGCCTACATAGAACATGGAGACCAGCGTCCCTACGCCAATCATTTCCCAACTCCACTCTCCAAAGAAGATAAACATGAAGAGGGTTCCGATGCACACCAGCGTGCTGTCGGAGCATATCTTCACTTTGCCGAAGTCGCGGTTCAGAAATTTGGAAATTGCCAGAGGCAACCCTTCACCCGCGAGCATCAGCGAGTCGCAACGCACTTCGCAGGCGATGCCGAAAGCCAGTATGGCCCCGCCGATGAGCAACTCGACAAATCGCAGCGGATACCCTATCAGCGGGTCGATGTCGAAAGGTATTTGCAGAAAACCCGTGAGCCACATCGTCAGGTCGGTATAGAAGCCGAAGAGGAAGGAAACCAGAATCTGTGTGTATTGCCGTTTCTCGAAATTCTTGCGCAGGAGCAGCACCTGTATGGTGATGAAAAGCACATGCATGCAGATGGTCAGTTGGCCCATGGTGAGATTGATACCCGGCACCAGCGACAGAATATAAGGCGGAGCCGAGATGGGCGATGACCCGAGGTTGGCCCGTATCGACAAGGAGGTACCAAACGCGATCACAAAAAGTATGACAACAAAACTCGCATAGCGGCGCAACCACTCTGCGTTACTTCTCTTCGCAACCATTTTTGTGTGAATTTTTTTAATCGCGGCGAAAATACACAAAAACAGAACCCGCTGGAAAGAACGGCTCTCCTCTTTAAACTTATTTAAACTTGAACGCTCCACATACAAACATCATTTCCCCGATATTGCCTTTGGCGGATTCTTTCTTGTTTTGTCGATGGAATGACTGTATGTTTTTCGGGATTTTTGTAAATTTGTGGAAAGAGAAAAAACGAAGATTTATGTTGGGATATGTATATGTAGCACCGGGGCGGTTTGAGTTGCAGGAGCGGCCGATGCCCGAGGTCGTCGATGCACGCGATGCCGTGGTGCGAGTAACATTGAGCAGTATTTGCACGAGCGATTTGCACATCAAGCACGGCAGTGTGCCGCGTGCCGTGCCAGGTATTATCGTCGGCCATGAGATGGTCGGAGTCGTCGAGCAGGTGGGTGCCGAGGTGCGTACCGTCAAGCCGGGCGACCGTGTCACCGTGAATGTGGAGACCTTCTGCGGCGAATGTTTTTTCTGCCGGAGAGGCTATGTAAATAACTGCACCGACCCCAACGGCGGTTGGGCACTCGGCTGCCGCATCGACGGTGGTCAGGCCGAGTATGTGCGTGTGCCTTATGCCGACAGCGGACTCAACCGTATTCCCGATGGGGTGAGCGATGAGCAGGCTCTGTTCGTGGGCGATATTCTCGCCACGGGATATTGGGCGGCGCGTATTTCCGAAATCAAGCCCGACGACACGGTGCTGATTATCGGAGCCGGTCCCACGGGACTCTGCGCGTTGGCCTGCGTATTGCTGCATAAGCCGAAGCGCATTATCGTGTGCGAGAAGTCGCCCGGGCGGGCGGCGTTTGTCGGCCGGCATTACCCCGGAGTAGAGGTGGTCTCGCCCGTGGAGTGCCTGTCCATGATACACGACAGTTGCGAGCGCGGTGGTGCCGATGTGGTACTCGAAGTCGCCGGTGGCGATGATACCTTCCGCCTGGCGTGGGAATGCGCACGACCCAATGCGGTGGTTACGATTGTCGCCTTGTATGACAAGCCGCAGGTGCTGCCTCTGCCCGAGATGTACGGGAAAAACCTTACCTTCAAGACCGGTGGCGTCGATGGTTGCGACTGTGCCGAGATACTGCGTCTCATCGAGGCGGGGCGGATCGATACCTTACCGCTCATTACCCACCGCTACAAACTGGCCGACATCGCCGAGGCATACCGCCTCTTCGAGAACAAGCTCGACGGTGTCATCAAGGTGGCGATAGAGCAATAATCTTTTGAGATGGCAATTTTTCGTCGCCGATTGTGATGACAGTTGCCTTTCCTGTTTTTGAGATAAAGTCGGAGAGGTATTTCCGAGAGAGAAACAATCCCGGCGATTCTTATAAAAGCCCCGTTCTGCTATATCCAAAAGGCAGAACGGGGCTTGGTATGATAAATAACTTTCCGGGTGGAATTTTCAAGGAAAATCTTCGCACTAATTTCCTCTATTTTCGCGGTAGGCGTCGATGCGCTGTTTGAAGTTGCGGTGGAGGCATTCGCTGTATAGCCAGGGTTCTATGCCGTGGTAGTCGCCTACGTTGAGTATGTCGAGAATGTTGGGCAGGCTGCTGCCGTCGTATCCGTCGAGCACGAGCACCTTGTATTCGGGCGATAGGGTTACCGTGATGCTGTCGTGGAGCTGTGCCGGCGTGGCATCGGTGCGCCAGTTGACCGGGTTGATGCACATGACATTGGGCACGCTTATCACCGGTTTTACATATTTCACGTCGGAGACGGAGTTGTAGCAGATGGTGACACCCGTGTCGGTCGAGTCTTGGGCGGCGATAATCCATGGGGCCTGTGCTACGTCGTCGGGAGTGACTTTATAGCCGAGCACATAGGCGGCGACCAGCCGGGTGCGGGTCTCTTCGGACAGGGTTTTCAGCAGTTCGACCACCGACTTGCCTCCTTGGCTGAATCCCGCGAGAATAAACGGCCGGCCGTTGTTGTAGTGTGTCAGGTAATAGTCGAAGGCGTTCTGCACGTCGACAAATGCCACGTCGCGGTAACGGCGGTTTATCGTGTCTTCGTTGAGCGTGGCCCACGAGTCGAGCGTGATGTGCCGGTAGAACGGGGCGTAGAAGTTGTTGCCGTCGGCCATGTATTGGGCGACTTGGCTTATCTCGATGTCCATGTCGGCGCGGTGTTCGGGTTTCGACGGGTCGGCGTGGTGCGATACGATGCCTTCGTCGGTGTACCAGTCATATTCCCATGTCGAGACGATGTAGAACACGTCGGCTCCTGTGCCGGTGTCGTTCAAGGCGATGTGCCACGAAATGCTGTCGGCGTATGATGGTTGTGCGGGAACGAATACCGATGAGATATGGGTCTGTTTGTCGGAACTTTGGCAACTGGCCAAGTAGAGGCTCGCAAGTAGCAGTGTACTCAAAAGTTTGGTTTTCATGTTTTTCCGTTGAATGTTTTTTATAAATGCCGGCTTCGGAGCGGAGCGTGTGTCGCGGTTTTCGATGTCGGCGCGAATGCGTTTTTTTGAGGCTGCAAGTTATGAATATTGATTGAGAAATTCAATGAAAAATCCCATCAGGAATGGATAAGGAGGGCGATTCGTGGCCGTCTGCCGTTGTTTCTCCTTGTGAGAGCGCGATTTAGACTATCGATGTCGGCCTGTTTTTTATCTTCCCCGTAATGTGAAATCGCGGAGAAACGCGTGTGGTTGGGCGGGAAACGGGTAGGGGGGATTAAAGCCAAAGAGGCGGCCGATGCCGCCTCTTTGGCTGGTATTTATTCCAATCGCCCGGTGGTGCGACGGAATTCGGTTTCGTAGATTTTGTATTGCGTTTGGGCTTCGATGAGGTTGCTCTCGGCTTGTTGCCATTGCGATTGGGCGTCGAGCAAGTCGGTGAGGCTCGACATGTGCTGGCGATACCGGTCTTGCATGACACGCAGGTTCTCGCGGGCTTGTTGGCACCCCAGGTTGGCGGTCTCTATCATGGCATAACCTTCGGAGAGGTTTTGTCGGGCCTGTTGCGCTTCGATGGAGAGCAGCCGCCGGTTTTGCGACAAGTCGAGTTCGGCGTTGCGCAGTTGGAGCCTCGATTGTTTTATTTTTTTGAAGTTGGCTCCCCAGTGTAAAATGGGAATCGATACCGATACCATGCCAACGGTAAATCCGTCTTCGAATTTCTGCGTGTAAGGAATGGGGTTTCCCGTGGGGTCGGTGGTTATTCCTTGCAATTTGATATTCCCGTAATAGGTGTATCCAATGCTGAGTCCCGCCGTGGGAAGCATATCGGCACGGGTCATTTTTATCTGTTGCTGTTGGGCTTCGACCTGTTTTTGCAGCAGTATCAGTTCGGGACGTTGCGAAATGTCGGCATCGAGGCCAAGGGGCGGTGTGATGGCGATAACCGTGTCGATGGCCGTAATCGGGGTTTCAAGGTCGGCTCCGATAATATGACATAGGGCCAATCGACAAAGGTTGACACCGTTGCGGGCTTTTTGCAGTTGGTAGTTGATTTCGCTGCGTTTGGCCTTGATGCGTAACAAATCGTTGGGCGTGGCCATCTGTGCTTGCACGCTCACTTCGGTTGTGCGGTAGAGCGTGTCGATTTGTCGGCAATAGCTTTCGAGCATGGCAATCTTGCGTGTGGTGGCCAGGAAGGTCCAGTAGGCATTGTCGGCATCGGCAATGACTTGCATGCGGGTCTTGCGCCGGGTTTCGTCGGCACATTCGGCTCCGATGCGGGCCAGTTTGTTGCCGGCGATGATTTTGCCGCCGGCATAGAGGGGTTGAGTGAGGGAGAGTCCGGCCATGTAAGTGCCTTTCATCTGCATTTTCATACCCATGATGTCGATGTCTTCGACGATGTAGGCTCCCACGGCGCTCCCGTCTATGGTCGGTAGGTAAGAGGTGAGGGCGATGGCTTTGTCGAGCTCGGCCTTGCGCAGGTTGTTATCGGCCTTTTGCAGCTCTTCGTTATGCGTCAGAGCCATTTCCCGGCATTCGGACAGAGTGAGTGAGAGCGGTGTCGGCGTCTGGCTGTTTATCGCAAGAGGCAGAGCCGTGGCCGCGATGGCCAGCAGCCATCTTTTGGCCAACCGGTTTTGGAAGCGGATTATGGAAATAGAGGTTTTCATGCACAAGGTTTTTTGATGTGGAACAATGCCGTATAGAACAGCGGTAGGAGTATGAGGGTAATGATTGTCCCCACGGTGAGTCCGCCCATGATGGTGATGGCCATCGAGCCGTACATGGGGTCACCGACGAGGGGTATCATGCCCACGATGGTCGTGAGTGAGGCCATGAGTACGGGGCGAACGCGGGACACGGTGGCTTCTACTACGGCATGATAGGGGTGCCGGTGTTCTTCGGTGATGAGCCGGTTGATTTCATCGACGAGCACGATGGCATTTTTTACCATCATACCCATGAGACCCATCATGCCGATGATGGCCATGAACGTGAAGGGCTGTTGCAGGAAGTAGAGCGAGGGAACGATTCCACACAGGACAAACGGCAGGCATAGAAGAATGAGCCCTACTTTTTTCCAACTGTTGAAGAGCAGCAATAAGATGCCCAAGATAAGGAATATGGTGATAGGAACGTATTTCAACAAATTCAATATCGCATCGTGTTGCAATTCACCTTCTCCCACCCAACGCATTTCATATCCGTCGGGGAGAGGAATAGCCTCTATCTCGTCCTTGATGCTTGCCACGGCTTTGGCCGGGGTCGCGTCGAAGAGGGCATAGTTGGGGTCGCACTGCGCTTCGATGACCCGTTTGCCGTTGAGGCGCATCACACAACTCTCTTCCCAATCGAGACGCATGTCGGGAGCGACGTTGCTGAGCGGGGTGCTGCGCACCATGTTGTCGTGCAATTCGTTGAACCCTGTTCCCCCGGTGAGTGCATTCATCACTTCATTTTCGTCAATGCGCACATTCATCATGCTCCATACGGGAATGTCGCCCAAGGACGAAATGCGGCTCCCGTCGTCATTGCGTACAAGCAGGCGAACGGGCAGTATGCGGTCTTGTTCGTAGATGACACCCACCGGCAGACCGTCGGTGGCGGCCAACAGGGCATTTCCGATGTCGCTCCGGCTGATGCCCGCGCGCAAGGCGTCTTGTCGCACATACTCGGCCACCAACGTCTTGCCTTTGGCTTTCCAGTTGTTCTCGACCGAGTAGGGGTCGATATAGGGGCTGTGCCGCATGATTTCCTCGGCTTGGCGGCTCAGGTCGCGCAGCACGGCCGGGTCGGGACCGGCAAATTCCACCTCTACCGTGTGGGAGGTCGAAATCGAGAAGTTGTATTTGCGTGCCCGGATATAGGCATCGGGATATTGGTTGCGCAGTTCATCGAGAATGACAGGTATCGATTCGACGACGACATCGTAGTCTTCGCAATCGACAATCAGTTCGCCGTAACAGTCTCCGCCCGAGGTCATGGGCCTTACGAGACAGTAGTGCGCCGGGGCGCTTCCCATGCTGGCCGATACCCGCACGATACCTTCTTTGGTTTTGAGTTTGCGGCTTATTTCGAGAAGGTCTTCTTTTACGTCATCGGGGCTGCTTTGCGCCGGCAAGAAGTACTCGATGACAAACTGGTCGTAGTCGAAATCGGGGAAAAACAGGTTCTTCACCTTTGTCATGCCGTAGGCCGAAAGCAGCAATACGCACACCGCTGTTGCGATGGTTGTTTTTTTGTACTCGATGAGGGTGGCGATGGTATGACGCACAAAACGGTGGACGGGAGAGTTCATGCAACCCTCTTTACTCGTGGTTTTCTCCCGAGGAGAAAGCCACGATTTGGCACACATGGGTACTTGTATGAGGGCCAATACCCAACTGGCCAAGAGACTCACGCAAAGTACGAGGAACAGGTCTTTGGCATATTCGCCGGCCGAGTCGGGTGAGAGGTAGATGCAAATAAACGTGGCGGCGGCGATAATCGTGGCGCCCAATAGCGGTAGGGCGGTGTTCTGCCCGATGCGATAGAGGTAGGTCTTAGGGCCGAAGCCGCGTTTCTTGTCGATGAGAATGCCGTCCATGATGACGATGGCGTTGTCGACGAGCATACCCATGGCTACGATGAAGGCTCCCAGCGAAATGCGTTGCAGCGTGGTGCCGCATGCCAGTAGTATGGGGAAGGAGACGGCGATGGTGAGGACGAGCCCCACGCCGATGATGAGGCCGCTGCGGAATCCCATGGTGAAGACAAGTACCAAGATGACAATGAGCACCGACTCCAACAGATTGAGCATGAATGAGCCGATGGCGGCATCTACCAGGTCGGGCTGGAAAAATATCTTTTCGGTCTCCATGCCCACAGGTACCTGTTGCATCACTTCGGCCAGTCGGGCATCGACGGCTTTGCCTACGTCGGGGACGATGGCATCGTTTTCGAGGGCGATGCAGATGGCGATAGCCGGTCTCCCGTCGACAAAGAATCCGTTGCGTTGGGGCTCGGCATAGGTGCGTTCGACCGTTGCCAGGTCGCCCAGACGCAACTGTTTCCCATCGGCCGTCGTGATGAGGAGGTCGCGTATGTCGTCTTCGTTCGAGAGGGCACCGTCGATGCGTAGCGGAATGCGGTCGCCTTCCTGTTGATAGCTGCCGGCATCGATGGGTTTGCCGGCATTTTGCAAAGCCATCATGACTTGTGTGGGGATAAGGCCGTTGCGGGCGAGAGTTTCTTTGGAAAAAGTCAAGTTGATGCTTTCTTCGCGGTTCCCGGCGATGATGACCCGTTTTACCCCGCTTACGCCCAAGAGTTCTCGTCTGATGAATTTGGCGTATTTGTACATCTCGGGATATTCATATCCGTCGGCAGTCAGGGCGTAGAAGATGCCATACACGTCCATCATGTCGTCGATGACGACCGGGTCGTAGCAACCGGCCGGGAGCATTGCCTTGGCATCGTTCACCTTGCGCCGCAGCAGGTCGAAGTGTTGTTCGAGTTCATCGAGCAGTACGGTCATCTTGAATTCAACGGTAATTATGGCTGCGCCGTTTTGGCATTCGCTCTTTATCTTATGCACATTGGGCAGGGCGCGCAATTCGTCTTCCATGACCTGAGCCGCGTTCAACTCTACCTCATGCGCATTTGCTCCGGGCCAAGGTATCACGACCATGGCCTGTTTGGTGGCTACGGCAGGGTCTTCGAGTTTGGGCATTGCCATGAATGCCATGACGCCCGCCAACAAAATACCCGCCATGAGCGACCAGAAGAGGGTGGGCCGTTTGATAAAAAATTCGGTTATTTTCATTACAGTACCCCTCCTACGTTGGTTTGAGAATTGTGTTCGAGAATACGCACTTTGTCGTGTTCTTGCAACGTATTGACGCCGGCATTCACGATGCGTTCGTCCCCGTCGAGACCCTCGACGACGATGGCCCGGCCTGTCTCGTCGGTGCCGTCGACGACAAGGCTGCGGCGCGACACGGTAGAGTCGTCATTGACGACCCACACGCAGGTTTCGCCGTTGTTGTAAAACAAGGCGTGCAGAGGCAATGTGTAGGCTCCTGCCGTGTCGGGATTGCTGAGCCGGACAATGACTTCGACGTTCAATCCCGGTGTGATTTCTTCGGCGGGAAGGGTTTCGAAAGTCAGTCTCATTTTATAGAGTTGGTTGCCGTCGGCTTTGGGCGTGATGCCGACCAATTTCAAGGGCAACTCTTCTCCCGAGGCATGGAGTTGCCGGCATGAAATGCGCTCGATGAGTTTGCGTTGTGCATAGAGCGATGCCGGAATGTCCAATGTCACATCGAGCCGGTGGGTGTCGAGCAGCGTGATGAAAGGGGTTCCGGCATCGACCATTTCGGCCTCTTCAAAGTTGATGTTCTGCACATATCCGCCGACCGGGGCATGGAGTCGGGTATAATTGCATTTGTTGCGGTTGATTTGTAATTGCACGCCGACTTGTTCGAGACCGGCTTTGGCTTTCTCGTAATCGTTCCCGGCCAGGCTGTTGTTTTCATAAAGTTGTTTGAGCCGGGCCACTTCATGGCTTAATTGCTCATGCTGTATCTCCAAGGCTTTGATGCCCAGGGTGTAGTCGGAGTCGTCGAGACAGGCCAACAGTTGGCCTTTTTCCACGCGGTCACCTTCTTTGACGACGATGCGTTCGATTTGTCCCGCCGTTTTGAACCCCAGGTTTATCTCTTGGGCTTCTTCTACGATGCCTGTGAAGGATTTGAGCGAGTAGGGCAGAAGCGGAGTTGGCGTGGTCAATTCTGCGCTTCTTTTCAGTTGTGTGTCCTGTTGGGGAACTTGGCAGCCCGTAAAAGGCAGCAAGCCGATGAGTAACAGTAGTGTGGGTGATGCTTTCATTGTGTGATGGTTCTATAAAATGATACGGCAAAGGTAGCCTCGGCCGGTGTGAGTCTATACGCCTATTTGGAGGCAAGAATGTCCTATATGACGCTTTTTGGAAAAGGCTATTGGTCGCGAAAACGAAATTTATTGACTTGCGTGTCGGGGAAAGATTCCACGCTCAGAACAGGATATGGGTTTGATGAATAAGGGAGGGGGAAATAAACACCACGGGGGATTGTCCTGCAAGACAATCCCCCGTGGTGTGATAGGAGATAAGCGGGTGTTTCCTTATTCGTTGCCGACGATTACCCGCACCGTGGTTGTGGAAGAGTTGATATAGGGGGCATTCTCGGCAGGTAGGGCCGTTACCGAGAAATAGTAGAGCGAGTCGATGTTTACGCTCAATGCCGAGGTGTAGGTTTCTTGTGTCCTGCCTGTTGTGGTGCCCGATACGGTGCCGTTCCCTGTCGAAGTGCTGTGGAAAAATGAGTAGCTGTACTTGTCGGCATTTTCCACGGCATTCCAACTGAGGGAGATTCTTGCCTTGGTGGCCGACAACCGCTCTTCGACGGTGTAGCGTATCGATGAGGCGTCGGGGGCGGAGAGCAGACTCTTGTTGACGGGGCAGACAAAGGTGTATTCACTCATGTCGGAGTCGAGATAGATGGACATGCCCTGTGTGCTTCCGTTGGCGTAGATGTAGAAAGTTTGCCACGAGTCGATGTAGTTGTCGCCGAGGTAATAGCTGGCTGTCGTGGTAATTTCGGGGAAAAGGTCGAACAATCCCTTTTTCACCGAATAGGAGGTGGCGTTGGGTACGTTGTCCCATGTGAGCGTGCGTTGTTGCACGTCGAGACGGACGTTTTGCGGAGCGGCGAGCTGTTCGGTCGTGATGATTATTTCATCTTCGCTCTTTTCGCATGACGTGCACATGAGGGATATGCTTGTAAAAAGCAGACCGGCCGATAAAATTGCGATGTGTTTCATTGTTGTGTTGTGATTTTTCGAGGAATGAACAATCCTCAGGGTAACCTATGCGTGAAATTTTTACAAAGGTAAACAAAATCGTTGCTTAATGAAAATTTTTGCAAACAAATGACGAAAAATCTTTGTGCCTCCAAGTTGGCCAGCATTGAGAGGCAAGGAAAATCTCCTTTCCGAAAACACTTGTGGTCATCTTACACGTTGGCACCCATGCGGTAGGCTTCGTCGAGGAGGGGTGTCCCGTCGATGTCGCCCATTTTCCAAACGCCGCAACCGTAGAGGCACCCTTTCTCGACGGCTCCTTCGAGGCAGTCGGTGAAGCCGCGCAGGCTGTCGAACGTGCGTTCCAAGAGTTGCTTTTCTCCCTCGGCCGCCGTGGCGATGAAATAAAATTCCTTGTTGCTGATTTCGGTGTAGCGGGCGCAGCAACGGTCGATGAATGTCTTCATCTGCCCGCTCATCGTGTAGAAGTAGACCGGCGTCGCCAGCACGATGACATCGGCCTGAATCATCTTCTCGACGAGCTCTGCAACGTCGTCTTTTTGCGGGCAGGGTTTCCCGTAGAGGCTGCATACGCTGCACCCGGTGCAGTAGTTGATGTGTTTGTCGGCGAGAAAAATTTTCTCGACATGGTGCCCTTTGTCGAGGCTTCCGGCCATGAAGCGGTCACACAGGGTGTCGGAGTTTCCGCCCCGTCGAGGGCTTGATGAGAGAATCAGTATGTTTTTCATTGTTTGGTTTCTGTTTTGATTGTGTGTTTGACGATAAAGATGCTCCATTCATAGAGCAGGTAGATGGGTAGCGCGACGATGGAGAGCGTGAAGACATCGCTCGTCGGGGTGATGATGGCGGCAACAACCAGTATCACCACGATGGCATGGCGCCGGTATTTCTGCATGAACTCGGTCGTGAGGATACCCAGCCGGGCGAAGAGCCAGCAGAGAATGGGTATTTCAAACACGACTCCCATCATCAGCGTGATGGTCATCATCGTCTCCATGTAAGATTGGAGGCTGATGAGGTTTTCTACATCGGGGCTTACCTGGTATGTGCCGAGGAACCTGAACGTGAGCGGGAAGATGAGGAAGTAGCTGAGCAGTACTCCGGCCATGAAGAGCAGGTAGCTGTATGTGACGGCACGCACGACATACTTCCGTTCGTTGACATAGAGCGCGGGGGAGACGAACCGGAAGAGTTGGTAGAGTATGTAGGGCGATGTGCAGAGCACCGCGGCATACATGGCGGCCGTCATGTGTGCCGTGAACTGCCGGGCCAGACCGGTGTTGATGAGCTCTACCGTGAAAGGCTTTGTCGTCTCGCCCCACAAACCGGCCAGTTTGTCGAGGAGCCGATAGGTAATGAAGTCATTCTCCTGCGGGCCGAGAATCACGGCAAACAACTGCTCTTTGAAGACAAATGCCGTGATGCCCAGTGCGATGACAACGACAACCACCTTTATGAGGCAAGCCCTCAGGTCATCGAGATGTTCCCAGAAACTTTGTGGCGTGTCTGTTGTCGGGTGGCTCATTTCGGTTGGTCGTCCTCTTTCGGTTTTTGAGGAGCGTTTTCGTCATTATCGGGGTCTTTCTCGATGCCGTTTACTCCGTCCTTGAAACTGCGGACGCCTTTGCCGATGCCTTTCATCAGCTCGGGAATCTTTTTGCCGCCGAAGAGCAGCAGCACGATGAGGGCGATAACGAGAATCTCTTGCATACCGATACCTCCGATTAGCAATAATGTGTTCATTATTTTCGAATTATATAGTTAATACAAGTGTATCCGCCGAAAATTTGCAGGAGCATGCCGGGAATGCCCATACGCAAATCCTGTGCGGCCAGGTAGGCGCTGCCGGTAATTGCCCATTCGCCGATGAAGCCGATGGCCTGGTAAGCCACCACGACCGCCGCAAGGAGCAGGAGGGAGGCTTTGTGGAAGCGAGCGGCCGTAAGACCGGCGACGATGGCGAGGCATGCCGATTTCAACAGTATGGCGGGCAGAGCCGCAGCGGCCGGCATGCCGAAGAGCAGGCTGTTGATGACCGGCGAAAGCACGGCGGTGAGCAGACCGGCCTTCCAGCCGTATTTATAGGCGGCTATCAGGGTGAAGAAGTAGATGGGCAACCAAATGAGCCCTCCTTGCGGGAGCAGATGGAAGAGTTGCGGCAGAATGATGTTCCCGGCCACGAAGAGCAGGGCGATGCCGTAGGTCTTGGCTTGGCCGTAGGGGAGAGAATAGAGTCTGACAGTTGATGTTTGCATAGTTATATGATTTTAAAATTGAATATCGAACCCGCCCATGCAGGTGGCCCGAGGCATGGGGTAGCCTTCGTTTATCTCATATTTTTGTGCCAGCAGGTTTTCCCCTTTGGCAAATATAGTTAAAAAACGGAATATCCGATAACGGGCACACAGATTCCACAACAGGAAATTTTCACGCTCCGGTGTGTCGAGAGCGGTGTAGAGGCCGTGCACATATTGCACATCGCTCGATACCGACCAGCGGTCGTCGCTGTAACCGACCATTGCGCAGGCTTTATGCTCGGGCGAAGCCAGCAGCGGTCGTTCCATGTGCAGCCAGCTGTATTGTGCCGAGGCTCTCCATGACGGGGCGATTTGCCACTGGGCCTCGCATTCGATTCCCACGTTCTCGATATTCCCGGTATTGACGTTGAGGGTACCGTTGGGTACGCGCACGGTTTGTATCAGGTTGCTGCCGGTGAGGTAGAAGAGGTTGACGCCATAGGAAAGCCGTTCCTGCGGAATGTGTTGCGAGAAGGCGATTTCGTAGTTGATTACCCGCTCGGGTTGCAAATCGGGATTTTGCGGCGGGAACATATACATTTCTCTTATCGTGGGATTGCGGAATCCTTTGCCTACCACCGCTTTCATCTCGATGTGGCGTGGAAGATGCAGCGAAATGCCGCCTTGGGGAACCCACTCGTTCCCCACATGGGAATTGTGGTCGAATCGCACTCCGGCGTCGAGCGTGAGCCGTTGTGTGATGTCCTGTCGCATGTCGACATACCCGGCGATGTCGTCGATGTTTTTGTCAACCAGCATTTGACGGGAGTCGGTGGCCGGAAAGCGATTCCACGCTTTGCCGCCGAAGTGTTGGTAATCAACGCCCAAAGTGGTAAGGTTCCCCTCGAAGAGACGGACGTTCTGGTATGCCGATAGGCCGGCCATGTGGTCTTTGGAGTTGAACCGGTAATCCAGCGGCATGCCGCCCTGCACATAACCGTCGTTGATACGGTGGCGGCCCCAGTTGTAAAAAGCCGTCACGCTACCCGAGGTTTTCTCGTAACGGTTTTGGACATAAAGCGAGGTCACTCCCCGGGTGATGTGCGAATCGTTATCGATGCGCGGAGCCGATACCGGCCCGGGATTGGAGGCGTTGAAATGTGTCAGGTTCAGGTCGGCGCCTGTTTCCCAAGCCGACGACAGCGTGTATGAAAGTTTGACGCTGCCTCCCATCTGTTCGAAACCCATGTCGCGGCGGTGACCGTCGGTGCGGTTGTAGAAAGCCGAGACCGTGCTGCCGAAATTTCTTGCTTTCGTCTGGTTGGTCACCTCGCTCGTCAAGGTGTTGAATGAGCCGTATCCCGCTCTGAGCCGGGTGTGCGAACCTTCGTCCGCTTGCCGGGTTACGATGTTGATGACACCGCCCATGGCGTTTGAGCCATAGAGCATCGAAGCCGGGCCTCTCACGACCTCCACTTTCTCGGCGATTACCGATTGATAGGCATCGGCAATCGGGTGCCCCATGAGTCCCATGTATTGCGGGTGCCCGTCGATGAGTACCAGCAGTCCCGATGTCGGACTGTTGCCGATGCCGCGCAGGCTCATGCCTCCGGCTGCCCCGGTCGATACGCCATAACCCAGGATACCCCGGCTTGTGACGAACAGTCCCGGCACATGCGCGTTGAGAACTGGGAGTAGGGACGATTCATGGCTATCCTCAATCATGTCGCGGCCGATGACCGTCACGGTCGACGGGAGCCTTCGGCTGTCGGTCTCGCTGCGGGTGCCGGTAATGACTACTTCGTCGATGTCGACACCCTTTGAGAGAGAAAGCGAGTCGACCATCGACGAGGCCGTGGGGAGATTCACCAGCATGAGCAGGCACACGAGAATCGGGTTACGCATGGGTATGCAGATTCATGTTTTTTACAAAAGTGTCGATGAGTGGCAGGCATTCTTGCGGAGTGTCTGCGTTGGCGCACAACTTTTCGAGCGGACAGCGGTCGGTGTGGGTGCGGTTGATGATGTAGGCGACTTTCTGCCCATAAGCGACTTTTATGCCGGCACGCGTGAGCATCTCATAAGCACTCTCGCTGATGACGTCGGCATAGAGTTCCTTTATTCCGCCGATGGCCATGAGGGCTGCCGCACCTTTCCCCACCACTTTGTCGGCCATTTCGGCGCCATGCAGGAATTCGGGTGCTTCGTTTACGAGCATATAGAGGTCGTTCACCCCCCGTTGTGTGAAGGTACGGGTCGTGTTACCCTGTCTGATGACGCAGGAATAACCTCCCTCATGCAGTTGCTCGATGAGTTGTTCCATACGATTATTAAAACACATTTCCCTGTTTTAAGTTCTCGACAAAGCGGTCGATGCGTTGCATTTCTTGCGCAATGGCGATATTTTGGGGACATTCGGGCTCGCATTGCCGGCAGCCAATGCAGTGTGAGGCTTGGCGCAGGCGGGGTACACTGCGGTCGTAACCCACGAGGAACGCACGCCGCGCTTCGCGGTAATTCTCGGCTTGGGAGCTTTCGGGAATATATCCTTCGTTCACGCATTTGTTGTAGTGCAGCAAGATGCCGGGTATGTCGATGCCGTAGGGGCAAGGCATGCAATATTTGCAATCGTTGCAGGGAATCGAGGGATATTGCATCATGAGGTCGGCCGTGTCGTAGAGGAACTTGAACTCTTCTTCCGAGAGCGGTTGCAAGGGAGAGAACGAGCTCAGGTTGTCTTGCAGGTGGTCCATGTAGGTCATGCCGCTCAATACGGTCAATACGCCCGGGAACGACCCCGCGAAGCGGAAGGCCCAGGAAGCAACGCTGCGGTTGGGTTCCCGTTTCTTGAAACGGGCCACGATGTGGTCGTGCACCTTTGAGAGGCGGCCACCCAGCAACGGCTCCATGATGATGGCGGGGATATGACGCTTTTCGAGTTCCTGGTATAGATATTCGGCGTTGGTGTTGCGACGGTTGATTTCTTTGGCGTGGTGCCAGTCGAGGTAGTTGAGCTGGATTTGCACGAAATCCCATTGGTAGTAATCGTGTCGCGAGAGCAGGTAGTCAAAGACCTTGATGTCGCCGTGATAGGAAAATCCGAGATTGCGGATACGGCCGGCCTTGCGCTCTTCGAGCAGGAATTCGAGCATGCCGTTGTCGATATAGCGCGATTCAAATTCTTTCATGCCGTCATTGCCCATGCCCACGCCGTGCAACAACATATAGTCGATGTAGTCGACTTGCAGCTCCTTGAAGGAGTTGTGATACATTTGCATCGAGGCTTCCCGGCTCCATGTCGAGGGCGAGAAGTTCGACAACTTGGTGGCGATGAAATATTTGTCGCGCGGGTAGCGGCTCAGGGCGATGCCGGTGGCCTTTTCCGACTCTCCCCGGCAGTAGCTGGGAGATGTGTCGAAGTAGTTCACGCCGTGGGCAATGGCATAGTCGACCAGTTGGTTGATGGTCTCCTGGTCGAGCTCGTTGTGCCCTTCGGCATTCTTGCGGCTGGGCCATCGCATGCAGCCGTACCCCAGCAGCGAGATGTCGTTGCCGTGGCCGTCCTGTCGGTAGGTCATGCCGCCCTCGGGCAGAGAATCTTTCCCGGGGGTGTTTCCGTTGCCACAGCCGTAGAGGGCCGCCGTGGCGGTGATTGTACCGGCTCCCATGATTTTGAGGAAGTCGCGGCGATTGATGTTTCCCTTTTTGTTGTTATGTTTCTTGTCCATGATGGTGCGGCATTAGATGATACGGTGTTGTTCTACTCCCTCGACATAGATGGCGCTGAATGGCCGGCTCGGGCACAGGTTTTCGCAGGCTCCGCAACCGATGCATTTCTCGGTGTTGACGACCGGCAGTTCCACCTCTTTCCCCTCGACGGTCTCTTTTACCATCTGTATGGCTCCGGTGGGGCAGTGGCGGGCACAGTTGCCGCAGGAGACTCCATCGGTGAGCGGAATGCAGTTTTCTCGCACCACGACGGCATGTCCGATTTTTGTGGACGATTTCTCTTCGCGGGTTATCAGATGTATGGCTCCGGTGGGGCACACTTCCGAGCATTTCGTGCATTCGGGACGGCAATATCCGCGTTCATACGACATCTCGGGTTGCATGAAGGTCGACAGGTCGCTCGACGGACGCAGTACCTGTGTGGGGCACACCGACACGCAGAGCTGGCAGGCGGTGCAATGCTGCCGCAGGTTTTGGAGACTTCCGGCTCCCGGCGGTACCAGAGGGGTTGCCCGTGAGGGTATCTTCTTGTCGATGATGGGAGCAAGGCCGCCGTCGATTTTCTTTTCCTGGGCTTCCACGGCACCGGCCATCAGCACACCGGCCGTTATGAGGAACTGTCGGCGCGAAGTCGGCGCATCGCCGCCCGCTGCGGGTGATGTCGTGTCCTCTTTCTTGGCCCGCCCATAGTAGATGGCGCCTTTGCTGCATGCCTCGATGCAGTCCATGCAGTCGACGCAACGGCTGTAATCGATGCGGTGTTCTTTGGCGTCGATGCAGGCGGCTTTGCAACTGCGGGCACACAGTCCGCACCGGTTACATTTCGAAGTGTCGATGCGCGGACGCAGCCAGGCAAAGCGCGACAGCACGCCCAGCACCGTGCCGACGGGGCAGATGGTGTTGCAATAGGTGCGGCCGTTGCGCCAGGCCAGTATGGCGATGATGATGAAGGTGGCGAGTGCTATGAGGAACGTCGGCAGATTCCTCAGCCACACGTCGGTGGTGTAGAAGGCGTAGCTGTCGACACGTTCGGCAAAGTATGCCAAGGCATTGTTGCACCAGCCGTAGATGGGGGCGAAAAGATTCTGGGCGATGCGTCCGTAGGAACTGTATGGGGCAAGCAGCGCCACGAATGATGAGATGCCGGCAAGAAGGGCAACAATGAAAATCGCCAACACGCCATATCTCAACCACGACAGGGCGGGAGAGTGCGAGAAGCGGTATTTCCCCTTTCCCCGACGGCTGTGCAGCCCCGACACGATGTCTTGGAACACGCCCAACGGGCAGATAAGCGAGCAATAGACCCTCCCGAAGAGCAGTGTCAGGACGACGAGCCCCAGGACGATGACGACGTTCATCGCCAGCAGGGCCGGCAGGAACTGTATTTTTGCCAGCCACCCAAACCACGCATGCAGGCTGCCCGTGAAGTCGAGAAACAGAAGCGTGATGAGCAGGAAACAGATGAGGGCTGCAAGGATTCGGATTTTTCGTAACATAATAGGATTTTATTTTTTAAGGAGGTCATGGGTCTGTAACCATTTCTTGATGGTAGTATCGGCTTTGCCGGCTTCACTCCCCCGTATCGGCAAGCCGGGCAGTAATGTGGCTTTGGGGCATAAATCCTTGATGTCGCTTTCGCTATGTCCCATGCGGCTCCCTTCGTGTGTCATGAAGGGTACGATGGTTTTCCCTGCGAAGTCGTGAGTCGTGAGGAATGTGGCCACGGGAGGGGCTATCGTGCTCCACCAGCACGGTGAGCCGACAAAGAGGGTGTCATAGGGTGTCAGGTCCAGGTCCGATTCTTGTAGGGCCGGTCTTGCTCCGGCTTTGATTTCGTTGCGGGCCTGGTCTACGACCGCTTGATAGTCGGCCGGGTACTCATTCTCGGGAACAATCTCGAAAATATCGGCCTGGGTGAGTTCTTGGATTTTTTCGGCCACGATGCGGGTGTTCCCGCTGTGAGAAAAGTACACGACCAGCGAGCGAGCCTGCATGTCGAGGTTGGTCGCTATGGCTGCTGTTGCTGTGAGTATGGATAATATCTTTTTCATGAGGAATGGATTTAAAGATTATAGGTACAAAGATAGACCCTCATCTACAATCCTTTATAAAACAGATTACAGATATTCATACCCATTTTACGGCTATTGTGTAACACCTCTCCGTCGTTGTGCTTTTGTAAACCACTTTGGCGGGATTTGTGGGTGCTTGAAAAGTCGAATAGGTTGAGATCCCTTCTCGCTTTTTTGCTGCGTTTATAGCAGGTAGTCGGTAATTTTACCGCTGATTTGCAGCAACGATATTTCGCACAGTTTGGTGTCGTATTCGGCCGTAAGAATGCGCTCTTCGGCGTCGAGCAGGCTCTTTTGCGCTTCGCGCAGTTCTATACCCGACAAGTTGCCCAAGATATATCGTTCACGGGCAATGAGATAATTTTCTTTGGCGGCCGTGAGGTTTTCGCGTTCGAGATTCAGCACCTCGATGTTGTTTTTGTAGGCTTGCCACAGGTTGCTGATGTCGGCGCGCAACGACTGCACGATGTCTTTTTGTTGCAGTTCGGCATTTTGGGCGGCGATGCGGGCGTTCCGTATCTCGCGGCGACGGTTCCCGTCATAAATATTGAAGCCGAGCGTGATGCCGAAGTTGGCGCCCAGGTTGTTGCGCCTTCGTGTCGTATTGGTGCGGTCGTAGGTGTTGAGGGTATATCCATATCCGGCGTTGAGGCGCACATAGGGATAGTTGCGCGAGAAGACTTTCTTCAAGTCGAGGTTGGCAATGGTCTTGTCTTGCTCGGCTTTGAGCAGGGAGGCGTTGGTTTGCAGGGTCGAGGTCCATAGCTCTTCAAAGACGAGCATCGTATTGACATCGATGACCGTGTCGACAACGGCGATAGGATTGCTCATGTCGGCGATGGCCATCAATTCGTTGAGTCGAATGCGGGAACTGTGCAAGGTCTCCTGTTGTTTCATGTATTGGGCACTGTCGGCATTGAAGTCGACACGCGCTTGCAGCAGGTCGAGCCGTGAGAAGTTGCCGATTTGGTACCTCTCTTCGACGATGCGCAGACGCTCTTTCGAGAGCGACACGGCATAGAGGAAGTTTTTGAGACGAATCTCCTGTTGGATATAGTTGTAATATTCCGACGAGAGTTGTGCGATGTAATCCTCTATGGCGATGCGTGTGAGGGTCTCGCCCTGTTTTTCGAGCTCTTTGAGTATTTGGTACTCGGTGATGATGGAGAAGCCGTCGAAGATGGTCCAGTTCAAGTCGACACCCACATTCACGTTGCCGGCATACAACCCGGTGTTATGTTCCGTTGCACCCTCGGCGCGGGCGATACTCTTCGTGTTGTCGACATTTCCGTTGTATCCGGCCGTCAGGTCGACCGTCGGCAGCATGCCGGCATTGCCGCGAGTGGCGTTGTTTCGGGCCATTTGCTCCTCGTTGCGCACGATGCGCAGCGAATAGTTCTGTTCGAGGCCGGTCTCGATGCACGATTTCAGCGAGTAGGGCTCTTGTCCCTGCACGGCCAGGGAAAGACCCAGCCATAAGGTTATGAAGGATAAGGTTCTCATTCTTCGGGGGTATGTTTGCGTGGGGTGGATATATAGGTGTAGATGGCAGGTACGATATACATGGTCATGAAGGTCGAGATGAGCATGCCGCCTACTACGGCGATACCCATGGCAACGCGGCCGTTGGCTCCTTCACCGCTGGCATATGCGAGCGGGAGCAGGCCGAGGATCGTAGCGGCGCTGGTCATGAGAATGGGACGCAGTCGTTGTATCGAGGCTTCTCTGATGGCCGAATGTTTGTCGATGCCGCTTTCTTGCCGCTGGTTGGCAAATTCCACAATCAAGATACCGTTCTTGGCAACCAGCCCGATGAGCATGATGATACCGATCTGGCTGAAAATGTTCATCGTCTGGTCACTGAAAAACATGAACACGAGGGCTCCGCAGATGGCCAGCGGCACGGTGAGCATGATGATGAACGGGTCTTTGAAGCTCTCGAATTGGGCGGCCAGTATCAGGTATATCAGAACCAACGCCAAAATAAAGGCAAACATCAGGCTCGACGAACTTTCGCGGTACTCCTTCGAGTCTCCCGTCAAGGCTGTGCGGAAGGTGTCGTCGAGTGTTTCGGCGGCAATCTTGTCCATCTCGTCGAGACCTTGGCCGATGGTTTTCCCCTCGGCCAATCCGGCCGACACCGTAGCCGACACGAAGCGGTTGTAACGGTAGAGTTGGGGAGGAGCCGTGCCCTCCACGAGCGTGATGAGGTTGTCGAGTTGTATCATGTCGCCGTTGCTGTTGCGAATGTAGAGCGATTTCAGGTCGACCGGCTTGTTGCGTTGCTGGCGGTTGATTTCGCCGAGAATCTCATATTGCTTCCCGTTCATGTAGAAATATCCCATGCGCTGGCCGCTCAATCCGTATTGCAGCGTTTGGGCGATGTCGCGGGTGGTAACGCCCAGTACGTTGGCTTTTTCACGGTCTATTTCGATGCGGGCCTCGGGCTTGCTGAACTTCAAGTCGACGTCGGCCATTTGGAATACCGGGTTTTCATAAACCTTGGTCATGAAGACCGGCAGTACCTCTTGCAGTTTTTCGAGGTTGGCCGCCTGTATGACATATTGCACCGGCATGCTGCCCCGGCGTCCGCCGAAGGTCGATTGCTGTTGCACAAACGCGCGGGCCTTGGTTTTTGTCTGCACGGCCTTGGAGAGTTCCTCGGCCACCTGCATTTGCGTGTAGTCGCGGTCTTTGATGTCTTTCAACATGATTTCGACGTTTCCGCTTCCGCTCGACACACGCGCCGTGATAGCCGTGGCGTCGGGCACAATAGAGTCGGCCAGGAGATTTATCTCTTCGGTGTAGTCGCGCATGAATTCATAAGTCACGCCTTCGGGACCGCGGGTGTTGATGGTGATGCGCGAACGGTCTTCGAGCGGCGCCATTTCCGACGGAATGTTTATCCACAGGTAGCCGATGATACCCAGCATGACAATGATGATGGGCAAGGCCAGGTAGCGGTGCCGCAAGAAGATGTCGAGCGAGCGGGAGTAGTAGTGGTTCATGCCCACGAAGAAGGGCTCGGTCTTGCGGTAGAACCAGTTTTTCTTTTCTTGCCGTTTGAGCAACTTGGTGGCCAGCATGGGGGTGAAGGTGAGCGCCGCGAATGCCGATATGAGGACGGCTCCCGACACCACGATGCTGAACTCGCGGAAGAGCCGCCCCGTCGTTCCTTCCATGAACACGATGGGGAAGAATACGGCCACCAGGGTGATGGTCGTCGATATGACGGCGAAGAAAATCTCCTTTGAGCCTTCGATGCCCGCCTCTTTGGGCGACATGCCCCGTTCTATGCGGATATAGATGTTCTCGGTCATCACGATGGCATCGTCGACCACAAGGCCCACCGCCAGCACCACCGCGAGCATCGAAAGCACGTTGATGGAGAATCCGGCCAGGTACATGACAAAGAAGGCGCCGATGAGGGATACCGGAATGACCACGCAGGGCACCAACGTGACCCGCCAGTCGCGGAGGAAGAGGAAGATGATGATGATGACGAGAACGAAGGCTTCATAGACGGTGCTTTCGACCTCATTGATGGAGGCGCGGATAAATTTCGTGTTGTCGAAGCCGTAACTGTATTTCACATCTTCGGGCAGGTCCTTTTGCATCGATTCCATGCGTTCATACACGGCATCGGCGATTTCGATGTGGTTGGCACCCGGTTGGGGAATGACCACGACGCCGACCATCGGCACGCCGTTCATCTTCATGTAGCTGCGCGTGTCCTGCGGTCCGAGTTCGGCGCGCCCGACGTCGCTCAAACGGATGATGCGGTCGTCCT
>UQOX01000031.1 GCA_900542765.1 uncultured Porphyromonadaceae bacterium
TCAACATTGACTATGCCGAGCCGCGTCCTGTCTTCTGAAAAGATAGTGAAAGGCGAGCGCAGAGGCAAGGAGAAAACGAAGTTTTCAACATTGACTATGCCGAGCCGCGTCCTGTCTTCTGAAAAGATAGTGAAAGGCGAGCGCAGAGGCAAGGAGAAAACGAAGTTTTCAACATTGACTATGCCGAGCCGCGTCCTGTCTTCTGAAAAGATAGTGAAAGGCGGGCGCAGAGGCAAGGAGAAAACGAAGTTTTCAACATTGACTATGCCGAGCCGCGTCCTGTCTTCTGAAAAGATAGTGAAAGGCGGGCGCAGAGGCAAGGAGCAGAAAGCCCGGGTCACGAGTGGAAGGTCAGATAACCAGGGTTCATTCCTTGAAGCGAATGCTATTGATTCAAGAAGAGGAGGACGATATGTTGCCTCCTCTTCCTTTGTGGATATTTAGAAATTGTATTGCAGACCGATGGCGAGGACTTCTTTGAATTGCACTTTGGCGCATTTCCCTTGGCCGATGATGTTGCCGTCGGCATCTTTCTTGTCATAGGCAAATTTGATGTCGTTGTCGTAGACGAGATTGGTCGATACCGAAGCCGAAAGCCATTTGTTGATGGTCATGTTGATTTGCACGTCCCACGATACGTCGATGTTGCGGGCCTCTTTCCCGCGCATGTAGTCGGAGAAGAGGTTGAGGCGGGAGTAGAGATTGACGTTTTTCATGACATCGTAGTTGAGTTCGACTTTGAGGTTGGCGCCCATCTCGTTGAGTACGTTTTTCCCTTCTTCCACACCGAAGGCCCCTTGTTGGGCGAGGGCGTCATCGAGGACGAAAGTCCCTTTCCAAGTGACCGGGGTGAATACCGCCGACACGATAGGAGCCGGTGTCCAGGTGATACCGAGACCGGCCGAGACATATCCCGGCGCCATGAAGCGAGAGACAAACGTGCGCTCGTTGTCGCTGCCATACTGGTAGCCGTTGGAAAATTGCGATTGGTAGGTGAGGAATGCACTCAGGTAAAGTGATTTCTCGATTTGGAAACCGTAGTTGGAGTTGAGGTATATTTTATCGGTGGTCTTTTTCAGCGGTGCATCGCCGGTTTGGTTGAAACCGTAGTTGAGTTCTACCCGGTTCTGCCACAAATGTTTTTCATTTTTGTAGTCGGCCTGGTAAGTAAACTGGGCATCGAGAGCCAAGGCGTTCTCGCCTCCGGCGGCCCAGTTGGTAAAGCTCGACTGAGTGAATTTAAGACCCACAAAGCCGGCTTTTGTCCACAGTGAAGGCGCCTTTTCCTGGGCCGAGATGCTGGTTGCGGAAAGAAGTACCAATGCAACCAGAAAAATCGAATGTCTCATAGTATTTTGTTTAAGGAGTTATGATGCAAAAATATGTAAAATAATTTTCCCGATATTATGCAATTCAACAAAAAGATGATATATTTGTTTTACTTCTTGATGGAAGATAAAATAAAGACGATTCCGTCGTCGTGTTATTAACTTTAAAAATCAACTGTTTATGAAAAAGTACAAATGCAGCGTGTGTGATTGGATATACGACCCGGCCGTCGGAGATCCCGAAGGGGGTATTGCTCCCGGAACCGCATTCGAAGATATTCCCGATGATTGGGTATGTCCGCTTTGTGGGGTAGGAAAAGATGATTTTGAAGAGGTAGACGAGTAGTCCGCTTTTTCGATTTACGGATAAAAGTCTCCGCTGCTTACAGGTAGTGGAGACTTTTCTTTTGGAACGATTTCAAGATTTTTTCTCGTCCATGCCGTTTTAAGAGCCGATGGGAATTTGTCATTCGTTTTTCTCTTCATGCTGAGGGGTCACGAACACCGCCTTCTCGCACTCTATTTTGAAGGAGGTCGGCGTTGATTCTTTCCCGGTGACGAAATCGCTCCGCACTTTGGAGTAGTCGTAGTGTGAAAAATACACCCCATGGACAATTTTCCGGGGGCGGTTGTCGGTGAAGATAGAAGTGTCTTTATCCATAGTATCAGTGTTTTGTGTGAGTATTTATCAATTCTCGTACCTTCTCTCCGATGAGCGGAATGGCCCGCGCCACATCGGGCGACAGGTGCAGCCCGATTTTTTTTACGTTTACGACAGAGACGGCAATGAGGTCGATGTCGGGTATCTGTTCCTGCACCATCATCGCCTCTATCATCTCTTTCAGTCCTATTTCATGGGCACTCAGTAGCGGCGGATAGTCCTGTGAATAATGGGGTTTTATGTGCCTTATCGTCCCCGGTGCGTTCCCGTCGAGCGTGGCGTCGATGAGAATCACGCGCTTGTACTCTTGCAAGAGGCCGATGAGGGCGATGCCCCCGGTACCCCCGTCGAGCAGGTCGACCCACGGGGGGAGGTTTTCTTTTTGCAAGGAATCGACGGCATGTATGCCGACGCCCTCGTCGCACAACACGAGGTTGCCCACGCCCATGACAAGTATCTCTTTCATGATTCAACCCTTTCGGCTTTACGTTGTTGCCGCATCAGTTGACGCGCTCTCAGTTTCTTGGTCGCGATGACGCGTTCTTTCCGTTCTTCGGCTGCCAGCTCATCGACCAGTTGGTTGTCGGCAAACTTCCACCCGCCGATAATTGAGGAGGCGATGCCGTTGCGTTCGATGTAGTCGTGATAGAAAACCAGGTAGACATGCACAAGCATGAAAAGCACAAACACCCATAAGAAGATGTGGTGTATGTTGCGCCACAGGAAGAACCCTCCCGTGGCGATGAGCAGCTTTTCAAAGTACGGCGCATAAAAGGCATCGGACGAGGCGGCAAACATGGCCACGCCGGTGACGATTTGCACCGCCATGGCGACAAACAGGCCCAAGTAGGTGAGGGCGGCCAGGCTGTTGTGCCCGATGTCGTAGAGCGGTTTGGGAGAGAGGAGGAGTATGTCGACCTTTATCGTGTCGAAGATGCTGCGCCATTGTCTCCGGGTGAGGGGTATGTAGTTGGGCCATCGGGCGAAGCGGTTCCCGGCAAAGAGCCAGTATATGCGCACGATGAAGTTGAAGATGAAGACTCCCGCGGCTATGAAATGCGTCAGCCTCACCCAGCCGAACCAGTAGTTGTCGATGGGGGGCGTAGCGTGCATGATGGCCGGCGGGTCGCCGATGATGTAGCCCGTGATGCACAGTATCACGATGCACAGGGCGTTTACCCAGTGGAAGATGCGCACCGGGAGTTGCCACACATAGACTTCGGTGAGATGGGCTTTTTTGCGAATCATTGCAGGTCGTTTTTTAGTTGCACATTACATGGTGTCGAATTGGTGTATGTGTTTGCCCTCTTCGTCATAGAGATGCACCGAGCAGGCCATGCAGGGGTCGAACGAGTGTATCGTGCGTATGATTTCGAGCGGAGCCTCGCTGTCGTGGACGGGAGTTCCCAGCAGGGAGGCTTCGAAGGCCGAACGCTGTCCCCGCACGTCGCGAGGCGATGCGTTCCAGGTCGTGGGCACCACCATCTGGTAGTTTTTTATCTTTTTGTTTTCTATGTCGACGTAGTGAGCCAGGGAGCCCCGGGGAGCTTCGGTCAGTCCGAATCCGTTTGCCTGTTGCGGCCAGGAGTCGGGTTCCCAGTAGATGTTGTTGAACATGCGCTGGTCGCCGTTCTTGATTTGCGTGAGCAGGCGTATGTAAAATTCTTCCATCCAGTGAGCCACCAGTTCCGATTCGATGGCGCGGGCCAAGGTGCGTCCCACGGTCGAGTACATGGCCTCGAAGGGAACGTGCAGTTGCGATAGGCTGCGGTCGATGAGTTCTTTGTAGTCTTCCTGTCCCGCCGCATAGGCAATGACGGCGCGGGCCAGCGGCCCTGTTTCCATGGCGAGCCCCTTGTAACGGGGTGTTTTTATCCAGCTGTATGGTTCCCGGGTGTCGAGGTGGGCATAGGGTGGGGTGGGACCCGTGTAGTCGAGGACGGTTTCTCCCACCGAAGGGTGCAGGCCGGCCTCTTTGCCCTCTTTGTAACGGTACCACGAGTTGTTGACAAACTCTTGCAGACCGTCGTCGGCTGTCGGGTCGAACTCTTCGACGTGCGACAGGTCGCGGTCGACGACAATGCCGCGCGGGCTTTTGTAGGTGCTGGTTTCACCGTAGTTTCCCATCGGGTAGTCGCCATAAGAGATGTAGTTGCGCAATCCGCCTCCGATGCGTGTCCACTCGGGATAGTAGGAGGCAATGGCGATAACGTCGGGCAGATATACTTCATGTATGAAGTCCCGGCTCTTCTCGATAATCTCGGCCACCAGGCTCAGGCGTTCGAGGTTCAAGGCATTCGGGTCGTTGATGTTTACGGCGCAGGCCATGCCGCCCACGAGGAAGTTGGGGTGTGGATTTTTCCCGCCGAAGATGGTCTGTATTTTCACAATCTCCTTTTGCACGTCGAGTGCTTCGAGGTAGTGCGCCACGGCGATGAGGTTCACTTCGGGCGGCAGTTTGTAGGCCGGGTGACCCCAGTAACCGTTGCTGAAAATGCCCAGTTGCCCGCCGTTTACGAACTTCCCGATTTTTTGTTGCACCTCTCTGAAATAGCCCCTGGAACTTTTGGACCATGCCGAGAGCGACTGGGCTATCTCCGAGGCTTTGCCCGGGTCGGCCTTCAAGGCCGACATCACATCGACCCAGTCGAGTGCTTGCAACTGGTAGAAGTGCACGACATGGTCGTGCATGAAGAGGGCTCCCTGCATGAGGTTGCGCACCATCTCGGCGTTGGGCGGGACGACGATGCCCAATGCGTTCTCCACGGCTCTCACCGAACACAGCGAGTGTATCGAGGTGCACACACCGCATACACGTCCCACATAGGCCCAGGCTTCGCGCGGGTCGCGGTCGCGCACGATGATTTCGATGCCGCGCACCATGGTACCGCTGCTGAACGCGTCTTCGACAATTCCATTCTCTATATCGGCTTCAATGCGCAGATGACCCTCGATGCGGGTGACGGGGTCTACGACGATTCGTTTGCTCATGGTTTATAACGATTGAGGGTTATCATTCTTGTCGTCTTCCAGCGTGGCCAGTGACGCATCTATTTCTTTCTCCTCCCGGTCGAGTTCCGACTCGTTTTCCCGATGTACTTCCCGATTGAGCGAGAGGTCGTCGGTGCGGTTTTTTATCAGGTTGCGTTTTTGAATGTTGGTCGCCACGGCGTGAGCCAGAATGCCCCCGATGGCCACGGCGCTGAGGCCGGCTCCGATTTTGTCGGCCGTGGCTTCGATGCCGATGCCGTGCACATGGGGAATGTGGCTGTAAAGCGGGCCGTAGTCCCAGAAATTGGCTTCGGAGCAGCCTATGCAGCCGTGTCCCGACTGTATGGGATAGCTCACGCTGTCGTTCCACTTGATTACGGCACAGGAGTTGAAGGTGTTGGGGCCTTTGCAACCCATGTAATAGAGGCAATATCCTTTGCGGGCGTTTTCGTCGTCGAACGACTGCACAAACAGTCCCGCGTCGTAAGCCGGCCGGCGGTAGCAGGTGTCGTGTATGCGTCGGCCGTAAAAGACTTTCGGGCGTCCGGCGTTGTCGAGTTCGGGCAGGCGGTCAAAGGTCAGCATGTAGGTGATGACCCCGGCCATGACGTCGGCAATGGGAGGGCAACCCTGCACGTTGATGATGGGTTTGCCCGAGAAGATTTTCCCAACGGGTTCGGCGTGTGTCGGGTTGGGGTGGGCGTGTTGTATGCAGCCCGACGAGGCGCAGTTGCCCCAGGCGATGATGGCCTCGGCACCGGCCGCCCCTTCTTCGAATATCGTGCGGGCATCGCGCCCGGCAATGGTGCAATAGCCGGGGCTGCCGAGCGGTATGGCTCCTTCGACCACCATCACATAATTGCCGTAGTTCTCGCGCATGGCTTTTTCGCGCAGAGCCTCGGCCTGTTCGCCTGCCGCGGCCATGAGGGTGTCGCTATATTCGAGCGAAATCATCTCCATGAGAATTTGGCTCACGAGGGGGTGAGAAGCCCGCAAGAACGATTCGCTGCAACAGGTGCATTCCTGGAAGTGATACCACAATACCGGTTTACGGGGTTTGCGTTGCAGGGCATCTACCACTTGTGCCATACCACTGGTTTGCAACCCCAGTAGCGCGCTCATGATGCCGCAGAATTTGAGGAATTCCCGACGTGTGTAGCCCTTGTGTCTCAATTCATCATACAAACTTTTTCTTTCCATATCGATTCAGTAAAAAAAAGAAGATATTCAGCAAATGCGGGGCAGTTGTTCGCCGCTTGCCCGGTAGATGTTGCGGGGGGTGCCGAGCCAGGTACGCATCACCACTTCGCCGGCCCGTCCCTCGGTGACCCGACCGATGATGCGGGCTTCCCGGCCGAGCCGCGTGCCGCGGATAAGACGGAGGGCGCTCTCGGCTTCTTCGCCGGGCAATATGATGACCAGTACGCCTTCGTTGGCAACAAAGAGCGGGTCGAGACCCAGCAATTCACAGGCGGACGAGACCGCTTCGCTCACCGGGATTTCTTTTTCCTCGATTTCGATGCGGCAGCGCGCGGCCTCGGCAATCTCGCACAGCACTTCACCCAAGCCGCCGCGTGTGGCGTCTCGCACGACATGTATGTCGTCGATGTTCGAGACCAGGCATTCGACGACCGGTGTCAGGGCCGCCGTGTCGCTCTTGATGCGACTTTCGAGCCCCAGGTTGTTCCGGGTCGAGAGTATGCACACGCCGTGTTCGCCGAGCGGGCCGGTGACGATGATGGCGTCGCCTTTGCGCACATGGCAGGGCAGCCACTCCTGTTCGCCATAGAAGGTACCGATGCCGGCGGTGTTGATATACACGCCATCGCCTTTGCCGTGTTCCACCACCTTGGTGTCGCCGGTAACGATATGCACGCCGGCTTCGTGGGCGGCAGCCGCCATTTCACCGACGATTTTTTCGAAATCATCGAGGCGGAATCCCTCTTCCAAGATGAAACAGGCCGAGAGATATTGGGGCTTGGCCCCGCAACACAACAGGTCGTTGACGGTGCCGTTGACGGCCAGACGTCCGATGTTGCCGCCCGGGAAAAAGAGCGGGGTCACGACAAACGAATCGCTGGTAAAAGCCACCCTGCGGCTGCCGACGGGAAGAATGGCTCCGTCGTGCCGTTGTTGCAGGAACAGGTTGTCGAAGGCCGGAAAAATGATTCTGTCGAGCAACTCCTGGGTCAGTTTGCCGCCACTTCCGTGAGCCGCCACGATGTGGCGGTAGCGTTGCGACGACAGGGGACAAGATAGTTCTTTCATAACATCTTCTTTAACGGCGGTATCGGTAATAGGCGGCACAAGCCCCTTCGCTCGATACCATGAGTGCTCCCAACGGGTGCTCGGGCGTGCAGCGCCGGCCGAATGCCGGGCAGTGTGCCGGCGTGGTTTTCCCTTTCAACACATCGCCGGCCCGACACTCGCTTTTCCTGTCGGGAAAGACCTCTCCGACAGGAAAACGCTTTAAAGCGTCAAAATGTTCGTATCTCTTTTTTATTTGCAGGCCGCTTGCCGGCAGGCGGCCTATGCCCCGCCACGTCTGGTCGCAAGGTTGGAATACCTCCTCCACGGCCTCTTTGGCCTTCCGGTTCCCGTGGCGGCTTACGGCGGCCGGGTAGGCATTATAGACGTCGTGTTCCCCATTTTCGAGCAGGCGTATGTCGTGGTAAATGCCCAATAGCAGTTCGACGGGCGTGAAGCCGGTCACGCTGATGCTTACACCCAGCCGGCGGGCCAGTTCTTCATATCGGCCATATCCTTCGACGGTGCAGACATGCCCCGCCGCCAAGAGACCGTCGATGCGGCATTCGTCGTCGGCCATAATCGCCTCGATGGCCGGGGGGACGGTGTAGAGCGACGTGAGGAGGGAGAAGTTCGTTATCTTTTGTCGTTGCGCCGAGAGGATAGCCGACGCATATACGGGAACCGTCGTTTCAAACCCGACGGCGAGAAACACTACCTCTTTCCCCGGCAAAGCCTTTGCTATCGGGAGGGCGTCGAGCGGACTGTATAGCATGCGTATGTCGGCACCCCGGCTTTTCAGTGAGAGCAGGTCGCCCGATATGCCGGGTACGCGCAACATGTCGCCGAAGGTGGTGAAGACGACGTCACTCCGGCCGGCAATCTGCATCGCTTTTTCCACGGTCGTTTCGGGGGTCACGCACACGGGACACCCCGGTCCGTGTATGAGTGTGATTTGTGGGGGCAAGAGCTTTTCGATGCCATATCGGGCGATGGCGTGGGTCTGTCCGCCGCATATCTCCATGATGCGCCACGGGTGGCGGGTGATGCGGTGCAGGGCATCGACGATTCTATCAATGGCGTCGGTCGCTGGCTTCTCCATCATGATGACAGGTGTTGTGTGGAAAAAGTTTTTCAAAATCTTCCCAAGCAGCTTCGGCATCGTCGCGGTTGACCACCGTGAGGGCGATGCCGGCATGAGCCAGGATATATTCTCCCGTCTGCACGTCGACCCAGTCGATGCAGATGGTACGCACGACGCCGCCGAAATCGACCGTCGCCATGCGCGGTTTCTCCTTGTCGGCATTCTCAATGGCGATAACTTTTCCGGGAATGGCCAAACACATGATTCACAGTTTTTAATTCCAAGAACAATTTCCTGCGCGAATTGTTCTCTTCGGCATGGAATATCAGATACACGTCAGGGGCCTGGTGCAAGGTGTCGGGTTCCGTCCCTATGTCTGCCGGTTGGCTCGGGAGATGGGGTTGGCCGGTTCGGTCGATAACGATACCGCCGGAGTGTCGATTGTCTTGCAAGCCGCTCCCGAACAAGAATCTTCGTTCATGCAACGGCTCCTGGCCGAATTGCCCCCCGTGGCGCGTGTCGATGCGGTCGATGTGCGGGTGTGCCGGGAGACTCGTCGTTTGGAACGCCCGTTTGCCATCACGCCCAGCCGCGACACAAGCGAGGGCGTCACGCACGTCAGCCCCGACATTGCCGTGTGCGACAAGTGTCTCGACGACATGCGCACGCAGCCGCACCGCATCGATTATCCTTTTATCAACTGCACCGCATGCGGGCCTCGTTTTTCTATCATCAGGGAGTTGCCTTATGACCGTTCGGCGACAACGATGTCCCCGTTTGCCTTGTGTCCCGACTGTTCCCGCGAATATCGCGATGAAAACGACCGCCGCTTTCATGCCGAGCCCGTGGCCTGCAACCGTTGCGGCCCCAGCTATTGCATGCGTTGCCCGTCGGGGTTGTGTGTCGATACCTATGCCGAGGTGCGTCGCCACCTGGCTTCGATACTCTTGCGTGGAGGGGTGGTCGCCCTGAAAGGCGTGGGGGGATATAACCTGATTGCCGATGCCTTTTCACCGGCAGCCGTGGCACGGCTGCGTGCCTTGAAGGAGCGGCCGCGAAAACCTTTTGCCGTGATGTTCCGTGATGTGGTTGCCGCGCGGCGCTTTGTCGCACTCTCCCCCCAGGAAACGGCATTGCTCACGTCGTGGCGCCGTCCCATATTGCTGGCCCGGCAACGGGGCGCATTGTCGCCGGGCATCAATGAGGGATATTGTACCTTGGGGGTGCTCTTGCCTTTCCAACCCATTCACTATCATATTTTTGCCGATACCGGTTTGGAGGCGTTGGTCTTTACCAGCGGCAATCGCAAAGGTTTCCCCTTGTGCGCCGACGATGCGGAGGCTTGGCGGCAGTTGGGCGACGGGGTCGATGGCTTTGTCTCCTATAACCGAGCCATTTATAACCGGGTCGATGATTCGGTCGTGCAATATGTCGCCGGAGCTCCCCGGCTGCTTCGTCGGGCAAGGGGGTATGCTCCCGAACCCTTGTGTGTGGGGGATAATGTCGAAGGTGTTTTTGCGGCCGGAGCCGAACGCACCAACCATTTTGCCATCGGGCGCGGACGCGACGTGATACTTTCGCCTTATATAGGAACGCTGCGCGATGCGGCTGTCGCGGCGCTCTATGACGATACGGTCGGACGTTATACGCATTTGTTCCGCTTTGAACCTCGTGTGGTCGTGTGCGACAGGCACCCCGATTATGTCTCGACCCGTTTTGCCGAGGCATACGCCTCCCGTCGGAACCTTCCCTTGATACGGGTGCAGCACCACCATGCCCATGCGGCGGCTGTCATGGCCGAGTATCGGCTCTTCGAACCCGTACTGGCGGTTTGTCTCGACGGAACGGGTGCCGGAGATGACGGTTGTGTGTGGGGCGGAGAGTTCCTGTGGACCGACCGTGCCGAATACCGCCGCCTCTCGCATTTCCCATACCTCCCCATGCCCGGGGGCGATGCCGCCGCCCGTCAACCCTGGCGCATGGCGGTCGCTCTCCTGCATGCGCTTCGCAAGGGTGCACGATTTTATCCGCCCGGTTTTTGCCGTCGGGTGGGGGAGGCCAAGGTCTCAGGGGTCGAACGCATGTGCTTTTCGCAGGAACTCTCTCCATCGACCTCGGCGGTGGGGCGATTGTTCGATGCCGTGGCTTCCCTGTTGGGCATATGCGATGAGAACAGTTATGAGTCGGAGGCGGCCGTTCTTCTCGAACAGACGGCCTGCCGCGCGACCAATCGCACCCTGCGCTATCCGCTGAATCGCCAAACGCCTCTCGACCTGTCACCGCTTTTCTCGGCTCTGCTCGACGATGTGGCCGGCGGCCGTCCCGCGGCCGATGTGGCCTATGCCTTTCATGCGACGTTGGCCGACGTCGTTTTTGCCGAGACGCTCCGTCTTTTCGACCGTTCCCTTTTTTGCGGGGTGGTGTTGTCGGGTGGCGTGTTTCAGAACAAAATCCTTTCGGAGTTGTTATGTAAAAGGTTTGCGGTGCAAGGCATACCTTTTTTCTTGCCCGAGAAAATGCCCGTTCACGACGGTGCGATAGCCGTGGGACAGGCGGTCGTGGCATCGGCCTGTCGGGGGGTGGATTGAAATTTTTTGAAATGATTTATGCACGAACTTTCTATTGCACTCAGTATTCTCGATTTGGTCGCATTGGAGGCCATCAAGCAGAAGGCGCACGAAGTAAAGGAAATCGAGCTCGAAGTGGGACATTGGGCGGGGGTCGATATTTCGGCGCTCTCTTTTTCGATGCGGGCGGCGCAACGCTATTCCCCGTTTGAGAAAGCGCGGGTGACCATTGTCGAGGTGCCTCCCGTGTCGCATTGCAAAGTGTGTGGTTGCCAGTTCGCCCCCACCCATCAGTTTTGTGGTTGCCCGCATTGCCATTCGGCCGATACCGAACTTTTGCAGGGTCGGGAATTGCGCCTCAAATCAATTCTTGTCGAATAAAATTCTTTCTATCATGTGTGACCATTGTGGCTGTACGCCCTCAGACTCTCTTCATCATCATCTCCACCGGGAGGGAATCCCCCATGACCATCAGCACCGATTGACGGTCGAGAAAGACATTCTCTCCCTCAACGACCGACAGGCCGAGGAGAATCGGCAATATTTTTCCCGTTGTGAAATCTGTGCCGTGAATATCGTCAGTTCGCCCGGAGCCGGGAAAACGTCGCTTCTCGAACAGACCCTCTTGCCGCTCCTGCGGAAATTTCCCGTGGCGGTCATCGAAGGGGATCAGCATACCGACAATGATGCGCGCCGCATTGCGGCAACCGGAGCCATTTGCCGGCAAATCAATACCGCACAAGGGTGCCATCTCGATGCCGCCATGGTGCACGACGCACTCCTGACGCTCGATTTGCCGACACGTTCGTTGCTCTTCATCGAGAATGTCGGCAATTTGGTCTGTCCGGCCATGTTCGATTTGGGCGAGACCTGGCGCGTGGTTGTCATAAGCGTCACCGAGGGTGACGACAAGCCCTTGAAGTATCCGTATATATTCGAGAGCGCCCGGTTGTGCGTCATTCACAAAGTCGACCTGTTGCCCTATTTGAGTTGCGACATCGGGACGTTGAGAAGGAATCTTTTGCAAGTCAATCCCTCCTTGCGCATTTTCGAAATTTCTTCGCACACCGGCGAAGGTCTGTTGTCTTGGCGGCGTTTTTGGGAAGAGCAGGTCGCCGCCTTGCCTCATGCATTGTGATAATCTGTTGCCTATGAATATCGCGATAGCCACCGACGAGGTGCGGCAATTTTTCGATGCCCAAAGCCGCTCGTGGGATTCCCGCACCCCGCGAAATCCTGATGTGTTGCGCAGCTTGTTGGCCTGGTTGCCCATGCAGCCGGGCGATTCGGTGCTCGATGTGGGTACCGGGACGGGCGTGCTGTTGCCCTATATCCGGGAACGCAATCCCCAAGGGGTCATCGATGCCGTGGACCTTTCGCCCGGCATGCTGGCCGTGGCGAAACAGAAGTTCGGTACCGACCCGTTTTTGCATTTTATTCCGGCCGACGTCACCCGTGAGCCGCTGTCACGCCGTTATCATGCCATTCTACTCTATTCGGTATTTCCCCATTTGGCGCGGCGCGACGAGACGGTGGCACGTTTGGTCTCCCGCAACCTCATGCCCGGGGGCTTCTTGCTGATAGCCCATACCGAAGGGCGCAAGTGGCTCAATGAGATGCACCGCAACCGGCTGGCCCCGTCGATGCGGCGCGATTTGTTCCCGGTGTCGGTACAGGCACAGCGTTTCCGCCGCATGGGATTGGAGGTCGTCCATGCCGCGGAGTCGGACGTCACCTATTTTATATTGCTCACGCGCTGAGCGCGCCACAGGTTGTTTTTGAGAGGTATCATGAAATAAAAGCAGCGCCCGGTGAGGGACGCTGCTTTTATGGGTCAGACGGGTGTGCCCGTTCAATTCTTTTCGATGGAGTAGTCTTTGATGCCCAAGGCTTCATAGGCTTTTTTCAGTTCCTCTTCGTTGTCGCTGATGACGAGAAGTTTGTCGCCCGGTTTCAGAACCGTGTTGCCTTTGGGCACGAAGAAATTGGTATCGCGTTTCACCATGACGGCCAAGGTGTTGTCGGGGAGGGTCATGTCCATCAGGCGGTTGCCTTTTGACAAAGTCTGTTCGTTGATTTCGATTTCCGACATCGACGATTTGATTTCGTCGGGAAGTTGCACGTCAAACTCTTTCTTGTCACGCCCCGGAGCAATGAGACCCAACCATTTGGCCATGGTCCCGACGGTAGTGCCCTGTATCAGCAGGGAGATGAGGGTGATGAAGAACACGATGTTGAAGATGAGGTTGGCATTCTCGATGCCGGCAATCATGGGATAGGTGGCAAAGATGATGGGCACGGCACCACGCAATCCCACCCATGAGACGTAGAGCCGGGCTCGTGTCGAGAAGTTCTTGAACGGCAACAGGCAGAGGAATACGGTGATGGGACGTGCCAAAACAATCATGAAGATGCCGATGGCAAGACCTATGCCTATGATGGGGGGTAATTGGCTGGGAGTCACCAGTAAGCCGAGCGTGAGGAACATGACGATCTGGAAGAGCCAGGTAAGACCGTCGAAGAAAGTTTCCATGCTGCGTTTGTGCACGACTTTGGAGTTGCCGATGACCAGTCCGGCCAGATACACGGCGAGATAGCCGTTCCCTTTCAGCATATCGGTAAACGAGAAGATGAAGAACACGAAGGCCAACAGGAGAATCGGGTAGAGCGACTGGTTCTGCACGTTGAGCCGGTTGATGGCCATGACGGCCAATTTGCCGAAGAGGTATCCCAACAAGCCGCCGATACTCAGTTGTATGATGAGGGTGGAGATGAAGTTCCAAAAAGAAAATTCGCCCAGTTGTATGATTTGTATCAATATGATGGTGAGCATGAAAGCCATCGGGTCGTTACTACCGCTTTCGAGTTCGAGCGTGGGGCGCAACCGTTCTTTCAGGGAAAGCCCTTTGGAACGAAGGATAGAGAATACCGATGCCGAATCGGTCGATGACATGACTGCCGCCAATAACATCGATTCCCAAATATTGAGATTGATTGTCGGAATGAAATCGCAAATGAAGTAGATAAACAAGCCCGTGATAAAGGTCGTCAGGAGTACCCCCAGGGTTGCGAGCGTGACACCCGGGCCGATGATGGGTTTTATATCTTGGTATTTGGTGTCCATACCGCCTGAGAACAGAATGATGCTCAGGGCGATGACTCCGATGAATTGGGTTGCTTTGGGATTGTCGAACTGGATTTGCAGGAACGGTATCGGACCGTCGCAGCCGAAAAACATTCCTACACCGAGGAACAGAAGCAAGGCGGGAAGGCCGAATTTATAACCGGTTTTTCCGGCCAGTACGCTGCAAAAGAGAAGTATGGCACCGACCATTACGAAATTTTCGGGATTCAAGTTCATGAGAATGGGTTTCTTCTAAATGGGTGGTTATGGGTTGGGATATAAACGTTTTCTTTGAGGTATAACAAAATCGCGAACGAAAAATTTTCGACGGCATGATGTTTTTCAATCTCGGGAGGGCGTGAAATACTTCCTCGGGAGGACCGTAATATTACTGTTTCACAGTTGGTCGTTTGTTTTTTTTTGATGGTATGTTTTTATCTGTGGCGTCAAAAATTCTTATTCCTCGGCAAGAAGATCGGGGCGCAGGCGACGCGTGCGCTCTATCGACTGCTCGTGGTTCCACTCGTCGATTTTGCGTTGGTGACCCGACAACAGCACGTCGGGGACGCGCCAGCCTTTGTATTCGGCCGGACGGGTATATACGGGCGGTGCCAGCAGGTTGTCCTGGAACGAATCGGAGAGAGCCGACTGTTCGTCGCCGAGAGCACCCGGTATCAGTCGCACGATGGCATCGCACATGATGGCTGCGGGCAACTCTCCGCCGGTGAGTACATAGTCTCCCACCGATATTTCCCGGGTGATGAGGTGCTCGCGTATGCGGTAGTCGATGCCCTTGTAATGCCCGCACAAGATGATGAGGTTTTCGGCCAGGGAGAGAGAGTTGGCCATGGGTTGGTCAAAGAGCTCTCCGTCGGGTGAGGTGTAGATGACCTCATCGTAGGTGCGTTCGCTTTTCAGTTGCGAGATGGCCCGGTCTATCGGCTCGATTTGCATCACCATGCCGGCCGCTCCGCCGAAAGGGTAGTCGTCGACGCGCCGGTGTTTGTCGGTCGAGAAATCGCGCAGGTTGTGCACGACGATTTCGACCAGCCCCTTGTTTTGGGCCCGTTTCAGAATCGATTGGTTCAGAGGGCTGTCGAGCAGTTCGGGTAAAACGGTGAGAATATCGATACGCATGATGACGATGCACTATTTTTTCGGTAGGCAAAGGTACCACAAAAAAGTGACATAACGAAGTCGCCGGTATGAGAAATAATGTCTGTTTTTAAGACTTGTCAAGGAAAAAGAGAAATTTTTCGGGCTTCAAATTTGTATCATGCCGTTATTGACCGATACACCTGTTAGCCGCTACCCTTTAAAACCTTTTATCCGGTTCATGTTCCCTACATGAAATCTTTCAAATTTCGCGGCTGGCGCACCGATTTTGGAGACCGCACCGACCGGGTGAACCTCTCGCCCAAGTCCGGTTTCTTACGGGAACACCCTTTTCCCGCCCTTTCCCTCCGGAGAGGCGGAGAGCAAGGAACTTGTATTACAGCCTCGTGCGATATTCTCGGGTGACGAGCTTCCGTTTCTTACATTTTTGTGGTATCTTTGTCAACCTAAACAGGCGACCATGAATGAGACAGAACTTCGCATACGGCAGTTGAGAAAAGAGTTGGACGAGCATAACTACAACTACTATGTGCTCAACGCTCCGACCATCGACGACCGGGAATTTGACCGCCTCATGGCCGAGTTGCAGCGACTCGAAGAGGCCAATCCCCAATATGCCGACCCACATTCTCCCACCTGCCGGGTGGGAAATGACCACAATCAGGCTTTCACACAGGTAGCTCACCGCTATCCGATGCTATCGTTGGGCAACACTTACACGCGTGAAGAGGTGGCCGCTTTCTACGAACGGGTGAGTGCGGCATTGCAGGAGCCCTTTACCATCGTTGGGGAGTTGAAGTACGACGGTACGTCCATCTCGCTCACCTATGAGCACGGCCGGCTGGTGCAGGCCGTTACCCGGGGCGACGGCGTGCAAGGCGACGATGTGACCGAGAATGTCAAGACCATACGCACCATACCGCTCGTCCTGCGTGGAGCGGGTTACCCCGACCGTTTCGAGATTCGCGGCGAGATACTCATGCCGTGGGCGGTTTTTGAGCAACTGAATGCAGAGCGAGAGCGTGAAGAGGAACCGCTCTTTGCCAATCCGCGCAATGCGGCATCGGGTACCCTCAAACTGCAAAATTCGGCGATAGTCGCCTCCCGGCACCTCGATGCCTATCTATATTATCTCTTGGGCGAAAATCTGCCCTCCGACGACCATCTCGACAATCTGCACACGGCCGCCGGTTGGGGATTTAAAATCTCCGAGGCCATGACCCGTTGTCATTCGCTCGAAGAGATGTATGCCTTTATCGACTATTGGGACGTGAACCGCAAAAATCTGCCGGTGGCGACCGACGGCATCGTTTTCAAAGTCGCTTCGTTGCGTCAGCAGAAATATCTCGGCTACACCGCCAAGTCGCCCCGCTGGGCCATTGCCTATAAGTTCCAGGCCGAGCGGGCGGTAACCCGGCTCAACTCCATCTCCTATCAGGTGGGGCGCACCGGAACCATCACCCCGGTGGCCAACCTCGACCCCGTGCAACTGTCGGGAACCATAGTGAAGCGGGCTTCGCTCCACAACGACGACATCATACAGGCGCTCGACCTGCACATCGGCGACTTTGTCTATGTCGAGAAGGGGGGCGAAATCATACCCAAGATAACCGGAGTCGACACCGATGCCCGCATCTTGGTGGGAGAGAAGGTGCAGTTTATCACCCATTGTCCCGAGTGTGGAACCCCCTTGGTGCGCTATGAGGGAGAAGCGGCCTGGTATTGCCCCAACGACGAATCCTGCCCCCCGCAAATCAAGGGCCGCATCGAGCATTTCATCAGTCGCCGAGCCATGAACATCGACGGCTTGGGAAGTGAAACGGTCGACCTTTTTTATCGCCTGGGAATGATACACGATGTCGCCGACCTCTATACCCTGCGCGAAAGCGACATCGCCTCGCTCGACCGCCAAGGCGACAAGTCGGCGCGCAACATCATCGAGGCGGTGGCGGCTTCGCGCGAGGTCCCCTTCGAACGCGTGCTCTTTGCCTTGGGCATACGGTTCGTGGGAGAGACCGTGGCCAAAAAACTGGCCAACGCATTCGGAAGCATCGACAAGTTGGCCGCTGCCACCGAAGAAGAACTCATGCAAGTCGATGAGATAGGAGCGCGCATAGCCGGCAGTGTGAGAGCCTATTTTGCACACCCGACGACGGCGAATCTCATCGCGCGGCTGAAAGCCGCCGGTTTGCAGATGGAGCTGTCGGCCGAGCACCTGGCACATCGCACCGACCGTCTGCAAGGAGCGACGGTTGTCATCAGCGGCACCTTTACCTATCACTCCCGTGATGAATATAAAAATCTCATCGAGCAGCACGGCGGGAAAAATACCTCTTCGGTCTCGGCCAAGACAACCTATCTCCTGGCCGGAGAGAATATGGGCCCCGCCAAACTCGAAAAGGCAACGAAGTTGGGTATAAAAATCATCTCCGAAACAGAGTTCCTGCAACTCATCGGTTCGGAAAATTAACCGGATTTTCATGTGGAAATATTTTACACAGAAAGCAATACGACGCCGATATGCCAAAAGCCCGAAACAGCGTGACCGGCGTTTCATTCCCTATCGCGAGGCGAAGACGGTTGCCGTCCTGGCCGATGAGGCAGGCGTGCGACAGGCTGTGCCGCTCTTGCAGGCGATGAGCCGCGAAGGAAAAAAAGTCGTGCTTTATTGTCTGAACCTGTCGCCATCGAAGATCGAACTTCGGCCCTCCGGCATCGACATCGTCGAAATATCCCCCGCGGAACTCTGCCACGGCGGCACCGCACCGCGCCCCGAGATATGCCGCGATTTTGTCGCTTTGCAACCCGATGTGTTGCTCGACCTGACGCTGGTCGACTCTTTGCCGACGGCCTTTTTGTCTGTCACAAGTAGGGCTCCCATGCGTCTCGGTGTGCAGAAGAATTCCTTGGCTCCGGCCGACATTATGCTACAAATCGACCCCGAAAAGGCTACGGTCGAATACTTGTTGCAAAATATGCTGTTTTATTGGAAGAATATTGCGGCAAAAAATAATAATTCGTAATTTTACCGCCGAAAATATGCACAACACTATATGGCACAAATCAACTTAAAAGGTATGGGCGTTGCCCTTATCACACCTTTCAATGAAGATGAAACAATCGACTTCCCGGCTTTGGCCCGCCTTGTCGAATATCAAATACAAAACGGCATCGATTATCTCGTCGTCTTGGGAACAACCGCCGAGACGCCGACTCTCACCGAAGAAGAAAAAGCCCAGGTGCGCTCTTTTGTCATCGAAAAAGTTGCGGGTCGTGTGCCCATCGTCCTGGGTATGGGTGGCAACAATACCCGTGCCATAGTCGATAGCCTTAAAACCCAGAATTTCGATGGCGTTGATGCCATACTCTCGGTAGTCCCCTACTACAACAAACCCTCGCAGGAGGGCATCTATCAGCACTACAAAGCCATCGCGCAAGCCACCAAACTGCCGGTCATTCTTTACAATGTGCCCGGCCGCACCGGCGTGAACATGACCGCCGAGACCACCTTGCGCCTGGCCCGTGATTTTGATAATATCGTTGCCATCAAGGAAGCCTCGGGCAACATCACCCAGATGGACGATATCATCAAAAACAAACCGGCCGATTTCATGGTCATCTCGGGCGACGACGGCATCACCTTCCCTCTTATAACCTTGGGGGCAGTGGGCGTCATTTCGGTAATAGGAAATGCCTTCCCCCGGGAGTTCAGCCGCATGGTGCGCCTCGCCCTCAATGGCGACTATGCGTCGGCACTGACGATACATCACCGCTTCACCGAGCTGTTCAGCCTGCTTTTTGTCGACGGCAATCCGGCCGGAGTGAAATGCCTCCTCCATGCCATGGGGTACATACAGAACCAGTTGCGGCTTCCGCTTGTCCCCACTCGCATCACCACCTACGAGAAGATACGCGACGTGTTGCAGAAACTCAACATTGTTTGCTGACGCTGTGAACAATAGTCCTCTCCCGACGTTATAATCCTAAAACCGTACAACTATGATACAACGATTGCAATCCGTATATCTCTTTCTTGTTGCCGCTCTCGTGGCAACCTGCATGTTTATGCCCCTCACGACCATCGTAACCCCCGAAGACACGGTAATACTCTCGTCGCTGGGAGCCTATACCCCCGCTCCCGAATCGAAACTCCTCTTCGAGATGTGGCCCCTTACCATCGTTGCCGCACTCGCGGCACTGTTGGCTCTGATCAACATATTCCTTTTCCGCAACCGTCCTTTGCAGATGCGGGTATGTCACTTTACGACCTTGTTGCTTGTCGCTTTCTATGTGATAGTGGGCATTTACATCTATGACCTCTACATTGCGCTCAACGGCGAAAGTTTGCAGTTGCAGGCCGCCCTCTCCATGCCGGTGGTGGCACTCGTGCTCAATTACATTGCCTATCGCCGCATACGGGCCGACGAACGTCTTGTGCGCTCGGCCGACCGCCTGCGTTGACCATTACAATGCTTCGTACAGCAAAAGCGCCGCACAGTCTTCTGTGCGGCGCTTTTGTATTTCATGGGTAGGGTCGGGGAGGCTACCTATCCGCGCAGCCGTTTCTCGACGTAGGCAAACAGTTTCAGCCGGTCGTCGGGCGTGAACCACACGATGGTGTCGTCGCGCCGGAACCACGTCATCTGTTTGCGGGCGTAGACCCGCGTGTTGCGTTTTATCTTCTCGACAGCCGTGGGCAGGTCGTATGTGCCGTCGAAGTAGGCAAACATCTCTTTGTATCCTACCGTGTTGAGTGCATTGAGATGGCGGTAGGGGTAGAGCCTGCGGGCCTCGGCTTCGAGCCCGTCGCGCATCATGGCGTCGACCCGGCTGTTGATGCGCCCGTAGAGCTCCTCACGCGGGCGGGTGAGTCCTATCTTTACGATGTCGAACGGCCGCTCTTTTTTCGTCTCGGTGCGCAGCGAGGAGTAGGGTTGCCCCGTCATGCGGCATATCTCCACGGCGTGAATCACCCGTTTGGGATTCCGGCGGTCGACCTTCTCGTAGAAGTCGGGGTCGAGCCGTTGCAACTCTTCGAGCAGAACGTCGAGACCCTCCTCCTCGTAGCGGGTTACCACGGCACGGCGCACCTCCTCGCTGATGGTGGGTATCTCGTCGATGCCGTTGCACACGGCGTCGATATACATCATCGAGCCGCCGGTGAGCAGCAGCGTGTCGTGGCGGGTAAACAGTCGCTCGATGAGAGCCAGGGCATCGGCCTCGTATTGGGCGGCGCTGTAATAGTCGGTGAGGGAAAGCGTGCCGATAAAATGGTGCGGCACACGAGCCAGTTGTTCCCGGGTGGGTGCTGCCGTTGCCACGACCATGTCGCGATAGAGCTGCCGGCTGTCGGCCGAGATGATGGGGCAACCCAGCCGTTCGGCCAGTTGCAGGCTCAACTCGGTTTTCCCCACGGCCGTGGGGCCCAGAAGTACGATGAGACTTTTTTTCATGAATAGCGGCGCAGGGCGGTAGATACATTTGAAAAAAGGAGGGGGGAGGCCTTCGGTGGCGACGACCTCCTCCCTCCTTGAATGTCGGGGTTATTTCTCGGCCACGAGGCGGGCTATTTCCACAATCACGTCGCGGGCTTTTACCATCGATGCGATGGGCACGAACTCATAGCGGCCGTGGAAGTTGAGACCGCCGGCAAAGATGTTGGGGCAGGGGAGCCCTTCGAACGAGAGACGGGCGCCGTCGGTGCCGCCACGCACGGGAACCACCACGGGGGTTACGCCCACGTTTTTCATGGCCTCTTCGGCAAGGTCGACAATGTGCATGACCGGCTCTATCTTCTCGCGCATGTTGTAGTATTGGTCTTTGATTTCGAGGCTGGCACAGTCGGGGAACTCCCGGTTGATTTTCCGCACGAGGTGCTCAAACTCCTTCTTGCGGCGCTCGAAGCGGTCGCGGTCGTGGTCGCGGATAATGTAGCTGAGCGTGGTCTCCTCGACGCTGCCTTCGCACGAAATGAGGTGGTAGAAGCCTTCATAACCCTCGGTGTGTTCGGGAGTTTCCCAGCGGGGGAGCATGATGGCGTATTGTATGGCGACACGCAGTGAGTTGATCATCTTGTGCTTGGCGTAGCCCGGGTGCACGTTGCGTCCCTTGAAGGTGATGCGAGCCACGGCGGCGTTGAAGTTCTCATATTCGAGCTCGCCGATTTCACCTCCGTCCATCGTGTAGGCCCAGTCGGCGCCAAACCGTTTCACGTCGAAGTGGTCGGCTCCTTGACCTATCTCTTCATCGGGGGTGAATCCGATGCGTATCTTGCCATGCTTGATTTCGGGGTGGGAGAGGAGGTACTCCATGGCCGATACGATTTCGGCCACGCCGGCTTTGTCGTCGGCACCCAGCAGTGTCTTGCCATCGGTGACGATGAGGTCTTGCCCGATGTAGTGCAGCAACTCGGGAAACTCGTCGGGGCGCAGTGCCACATTGTCTTCGGCGCAGAGCACGATTTCTTTGCCGTCGTAGTTCTCGACGATGCGAGGCGAAACTTTGCGGCCCGAGCAGTCGGGACTGGTGTCGAGGTGGGCGATGAATCCCACCGTGGGCAACTCCTTGTCGCTGTTCGAGGGCAGGGTGGCCATTAAGTATCCGTTATCGTCGAGCGATATATCGGAGAGACCTATGCGCTGCAACTCCTTTTCCAGTTCTTTGGCAAAAAACATCTGTCCCGGAGTGCTGGGCGTCATATGGGTCAATTCGTCCGATTGTGTATCGAAACTTACATAGTGCAGAAAACGTTTGACGAGATTTTCCATTGTAAAGCGGTTTTATGAAGGTATAAATTCGGTTGATGTCGGGAGTCGGGTAGACTTTCGATTCGGCCGTTTTTCACCTTGGCGGCAGGGGAAACGACCTTTCTGTCGAAACATCAAACAAAGATACGGAAAAATATGTAAATTTGCGTCACCAAACCGGTAAAAACAAATGTCAGGCAATCGCAAGAAACGGAAAAATACGCCCAAGCGGGCATGGAAGTCATTGCTGTGGGGCGTTCTTTTCTTCCTGCTGATAATGTGGGTGGCCTATTATTTCACGACCCCCATCGATACTATGCTGGGTACCCCCTCTTCGACGACGCGAAACTGGTTGGAGGCTCGCATTGCCTCCATAATGCCTCGCAAGCACACCCGGCCGGCTGTCGTGCATCGTCGTGTGGTGCATTACGATGATTTGGAGATTCCGGCTCCCTTTACCGATGGGCGTCCCGACAGGCTTTGTACCTATGCCGGCTATACGCTCTCTTACAATACCGAGTGGCGGTTGCCCAACTGGGTGGCTTATGAATTGCTGCGCAGCGAACTGGCCGCGCAGGTTCCCCGCCGCGACAACTTCCGCCCCGACGAGTCCCTGCCCCTCGACGAGCAGGCCGGTCTGGCCGATTACCGCCGCAGCGGTTTCGACCGCGGACACATGGCGCCTGCCGCCGACATGCGATGGAGCGCCGAGTCCATGTCGCACTCGTTCTACCTCACCAACATCTGCCCGCAGACACCGGGCCTCAATCAAGGCGACTGGAAACGCCTCGAAGACAAAATCCGTGATTGGGCTCGTGAAGATAGCGCCATCGTCATCGTGTGCGGCCCCCTTGTCGCGCCCGGCGATACCACGATAGGTTCCCACAAGGTAAAAGTCCCTTCGGCCTATTACAAGGTGGTGCTCTCGCCCTATGCCGACCCGCCAAGGGGCATAGGCTTCATTTTCGAAAACATACCCGGTCGTCAACGACGGCCGCTCGACAGTTATGCCGTGACCATCGACAGTGTCGAGAACCGGGTCCGAATCGATTTCTTTCCCGAGCTCCCCGACGAGATAGAACAATATATTGAATCGCAATATGACACCCAATACTGGAACTTCTGACCTTCGCACCCCCTATATGCCCGAAGACACGATATGCGCCGTCTCTACACCGCCCGGAGTAGGGGGCATCGCCGTCATTCGCGTCAGCGGCGACAAGGCCATAACCATCGTCGATAAGTTGTTTCACCCCAAAGGACACGCAACACCGCTGTCGCAACGAGCCACCCATACGCTCGCTTTTGGTGAAATCTACGGTCAAGAAGGAGACCTGCTCGACCAGGTCGTCGTCTCCCTTTTCCGCACACCGCACTCCTATACCGGCGAAGACACGGTCGAAATATCCTGCCACGGTTCCACCTACATCGCCCAGCACATCATACAGGCTCTCATACACGGCGGTTGTCGCGGCGCCGCCCCCGGAGAGTTTACCCGGCGCGCCTTTGCCAACGGTCGCCTCGACCTCTCGCAGGCCGAAGCCGTGGCCGACCTCATCGCCTCCCGTTCGGCGGCCGCCCATCGCGTAGCCATGAATCAGATGCGCGGCGGGTTCAGCCGCGAACTGGCCGACCTGCGGGCACGCCTGCTCCAATTCGTTTCCCTCATCGAGCTCGAACTCGATTTCAGCGAAGAAGAAGTGCAGTTTGCCGACCGGCAACAACTCGTCGAACTGGCCCGCGACATCGAAACCGTCATCGCCCGGCTGGCCGACTCATTCAGCCGCGGCAATGCCATCAAGAACGGCATACCCACCATCATCATCGGCGAGACCAATGCCGGCAAATCGACCCTCCTCAACGCCCTCCTGCGAGAAGAGCGCGCCCTCGTCTCCGACATACACGGCACCACCCGCGACACCGTCGAAGACATCATCGACCTGCAAGGCATCACCTATCGGCTCATCGACACCGCCGGCATACGCGAGACCAGCGACACCGTCGAGAACATGGGCATCGAACGCACATTCGCCAAACTCGCGCAGGCCGACATCGTGCTGTGGCTCGTCGACGGCACCCATAGCGACGCCCATGTGCAAGACTTGGCCCGGCGCATCGTCCCGCAGTGTCAAGGAAAGCAACTCTTTGCCCTCATCAACAAGACCGACCTGCTCTCACCTGCACAGATAGCCGCGAAACAAGAACTCTTGACCACCCTCCACATCGCTCCCGAGCGCATACTCCCCATCTCGGCCAAGAACAACCGCGACATCGACACCCTGCAAGAAGCCCTCGTAGCACTATCCACGCAGACCACCTCCGCCAACGACACCATCGTCACCAACGTGCGCCATTACGAAGCCCTTGTCCGTGCCCTCGAAGCCATACGGCGGGCCCGCCAGGGTCTTGCCGACAACTATCCCGGAGACCTCCTCGCCCAAGACATACGCGAAACCATGCACCACCTCGGCGAAATCACCGGCGAAATCACCACCGACGAAATCCTCGGCAACATCTTCAAAAACTTCTGCATAGGCAAGTAACTATCTGATTATCAATGAGTTAAATTGATTATAATCGATTGATATGGCGCTCTTTACGGGGCGCCTTTTTTGTTGCTCAAGTATCGTTGATAATCGTTGCTAAGCCTTTTTACGCCATTTTTTGTACCTCCTGTGTACCTCACCACGAAAATCCGTGGATTATCGTTGGCAAGGTCGTGGAGAACTTTTACGCCATTTTACGGGATTTTACGGAGTTATACAAAAATATTGGAGAAATAAGGAGAAATAACATGAGTAGCAACATTGAAATCAGACGAATCTGTGCGTGGTGCAAGCAAGAATTCATTGCGCATAAAACAACTACAACCTGTTGTTCGCACAGATGTGCAAACCTTCTGTATAAACAGAAGAAACGTGAGGCTTCTATTAAGGCTAACAACCAAATTGTCGAAAAAGTCATCAAGGAGAAGCCGATTGCAAAAATCAGAGACAAGCCTATTCTTACTATCACAGAAGCTGCTACATACATAGGCGTAACCCGACCTACTCTTTATGGCTATCTGAAAAGAGGTGAACTTAAAGCCATCCGACTTGGATATAAATTTCTATTGAAAAAGGAGGATATTGATAACTTATTCAATAAGTCTATAGAATTTAAGATTCCGGTAAGAGACAAACCTTCCATTAATGATTTCTACACCACCGCCGAAGTCAAGGAGAAGTATGGCGTAAAGGATTCCTGGATATTTCATATCGCTAAGGAACATAATATTCCACGAACCTTTCATCGTGGAAAAACCTATTGGAGCAAAAAGCATATTGATGACTACTTTGCAAAGAAAGCTCCCGATCCTGAGATCAAGGAATGGTACAGCACGCAAGACATGCAGGAGAAGTTCGGCATGACACTGACGGCCATCTATTCTTTTGTTTCAAAGAATGCCATTCCCAAGAAGAAAGTCGGCATCATGGTATACTACTCCAAGAAGCATGTGGACATTGCCAAAGGTCTCATAGCTCCCGAAGAGCCCAAATACTACACCATTGCCGAAGCGATGGAGCGATTCAATCTGACAC
>UQOX01000032.1 GCA_900542765.1 uncultured Porphyromonadaceae bacterium
GTGATTGACGAGAGGAAACGTTTTTATCGTATGATGGTCATTTCGTCGATGAGGTTCTGTGCGCCGGCATATTTGTCGATGATGAAGAGAATGTATCGTATGTCGACGTTGATGCAGCGTTGCAGGTCTTTCTCAAATACGATGTCGCCGCTCATGGCTTCCCAGTTGCCGTCGAAGGCGGCGCCGATGAGTTCACCCTTGGCGTTGATGACGGGGCTGCCCGAGTTGCCGCCGGTGATGTCGTTGTTGCTCAGGAAGCAGCAGGGCAGGTCGCCGTTGGCCATGGCATACTCGCCGAAGTCCTTTTTGAGAATGAGTTCTTTGAGCTTGGCCGGTACCACAAATTCCCAGTTGTCGGGGTCTTCTTTTTCGAGAATGCCGCGTTGGGTGGTGTAGTAGCGGTAGTCGACACCGTCGGCCGGGGAGTAGGGCAGCACGTTTCCGTAGGTGAGACGTATGGTGAAGTTGGCGTCGGGATAGGTGGGGGCATCACCGGCCATGTCGAGCAGACCTTTGATATACACCTTCTTGGCGCGGGTGAGGCGGTCGCTCAGCGGTTTGCGCTCGGCCGCCAGTTCGAGCGACTTCTCGATGTAGGCGTTGCGCAGGGCAACCATGAGGTCGTTTTCGAGCGTCTTGGCCGAGGGCTTTTTGCAGAATTTCTCGAAGTTGGCCTGGCTGGCGAATACCGATTTCTCGAAAGCGGCGTCGACATAGCGGTCGATGTCGCCCTTGAATTTCTTGTCGATGAGGTCGAAGATGGCGATGCGTTCACCCTCGGGCACGGCATCGCGGTAGGCTTTCAGCATGGCTTTGGCCACCCGGCGGTCGACTTGTGCGTTGTAGTCTTTGTCGGCAAATTGGGCGTAGTTCTCTTTCAGTATCGTCATCAGGGAGTCGACACGCGGTTGGTTTTTCTCTTTGAGGGCTTTTATCAAGGCGGCCGTGGGAGGTACCTGGGTATATTCGATGGCGATGGCCACGCCTTCGAGCAGTTGGTAATAGGCGAGATTGACGGCCGACATTTCGTCCATGACGGCGGCGATGCTGTCGAGGGCGGCGATGTACTCGGGGTGGTTGTTGGCGCGGGCCCATTGGCGCAAAGCCTCTTCGCCCGCTTGTTTTTCGCCGATGACGTTCAACTTGTCGATGCCGCGGTTCATGCCGATGGCGTTTTTATGATAGTTGCTCGAACGGGCGTATTTGCTGGCATATTGTATGCGCACGGCAGGGTCGGCCAGCATCTCGTCGAGCAACTCGGCCTGACGCACTCCCCGCATGGCGATGCGGGTGGCATTCACTACGTCGCGCATGTCTTTTACCTCCCAGGAGGTGTAGTAGCGGTTGGTCGTCCCGGGGAAACCCATAATCATGGTATAGTCGTTCTCGGTTACCCCTTTGAGCGAGATGTTGAAGTAACGTTTGGGTTTCATCGGCACGTTGTCGGCGCTGTACTCGGCCGGTTTGCCGTCGGGTGAGGTGTAGACGCGGAAGAGCGAGAAGTCGCCCGTGTGGCGCGGCCACATCCAGTTGTCGGTGTCGGCCCCGAATTTGCCTATCGACGAGGGGGGAGCGCCTACCATGCGTATGTCGTTGTAGACGGTGATGGTGAACATGAAGTACCGGTTGCCGCCGTAGAACGGTTTGATGACCACCTCGGTAAACGGGTTTTCGGCCAGGAATTTCTCGCCGGCCATTTTACGGGCCTGTTTGTTGAGAAATGCGGCGTTGTAGGCATTCATCTCGTCGCCCGACTCTTCGACGGCCTTGTCGATGGAGTCGGTCACCTCGACGATTTTCTCGATAAACCGCACTTGCAGTCCCGGGGTGGGCAGCTCATCTTTCTTGCTCATGGCCCAGAAACCGTCGGTGAGGTAGTCGTGCTCGACCGTGCTGTGTTGTTGTATGGCGTCGTAACCGCAGTGGTGGTTGGTGAGAATCAGTCCTTCGGAGGAGATGATTTCGCCGGTGCAACCGCCGCCGAAGATGACTACGGCGTCTTTCATCGAGGTGCTGTCGGGGTTGTAGATGTCGTCGACATCGATGAGCAGACCGGCCTTTTTCAGCTGTTCGCTGTTTTGCTGTTTGAGGAAGGGCAGGAGCCACATGCCTTCATCGGCCATGGCCGGCGAGAGGGCGAGGGTTGCGGCAAGGAGGGTTGCCAATCTTTTTCTTAACTTCATAAGGTTTTGTTTTTAGTGCGTATGTTCGGTTATAAAATATGCGGATTTCAGGACAGGTATTTCTTGACGATTTTCTCGGTCTCGTCCCACAAGGTTTGACGCATGGGGTGTTCGGTGTATTTGGCCGATAGTGGTTTTACCCGGCAACTGGCGTTGAACGTTCCCGTGCGGCCTTCGGCTTCGGGCGAAAGCAGCAGGCCGATGGCCGTGGCGGCTCCTTGCCGGGGGGGGCGAATGAACGGCCTGAAAAAGAGGTCGCACAGGGTGTCGATGACCGGGTTGTGCATCTTGATGATGTTGGTCGACACGATACCCGGGTCGGCGGCGTTTACGGTGATGCCTTGCTCTTTGAGCCGGTCGGCCAGTTCGAGGGTAAACAGGGTGAGGGCCAGTTTGGTGTTGCTGTATATGGGAATGCGCCAGAAGCTGCCTTTCCGGCCGCGGGTGAAGAAGTCGGGCAACTCGATGTGGCCGATGGCGTAGGTGCACGATACCATGTTGACGATGCGGCTTCCGCGGTGCAGGAGCGGGAGCAGCTTGCGGGTGAGCAGGTAGGGGGCGACGTAGTTGACGCTGGTTGTGCGCGCCAGACCGTCGACGGTCTCGATGTGACGGGGGTCGAGGGTGCCGGCATTGTTCATGAGCAGGTCGATGGGGGTGTTGCGTTGCAGGAGCTCTTCGGCCAGACGGTTTACCGAGGCCAGAGAACAGAGGTCGACCTGCATGATTTCGATGGCTTTGTTCCCGCTCTGTTCGATGATAGAGCGGCGCACGGGCTCGGCTTTCTCGGGGTTGTAGCAGACCATGACGACCGGGTATCCTGCGGCCGCTACGGCTCGGGTGATTTCCCGGCCCATGCCGCCGTCGGCACCGGTAATGACTGCGATATTTTTTTCCATTTTCATGATTGTGCGTCTTGGACGGCATTTCCTCCTGCGGGGCGAGAGGCGCGCTGCCCGACGTCGTGTGTGATTTATTTGAATTCCAGTTTCTTGATTTCTTTTTGCAGACAGTTGGGCAGACCCTCGACCTTGTGGTGGCAAGCCATGTCGAGGGAGTACATGCGGGCGATGCAGTAGTTGCTGTGCCCGCAGTTGTTGCAGGCATTTTCTTCACGCGCCATGCGGTTTACGAAACCGGGCTCGTTGAGCAGGGCGCGCCCCATCTGCACGGCCTCGAAGCCGCAGTCGAGTACCTCGTCGATTTTGGCCCGCGATACGAGACCGCCCACATATACCAACGGTATGTTCAGTTCTTTCCTGAATTTCAGCGCGTCTTCGAGGAAATAGGCTTCTTTGAAAGGTACCGTGGGCACCATCAGGCGGCCAAACATTTTCACGCCGTATTTCAGCCACCAGCAGTCCATGTAGTAGGTCATCGTTTTGAGGGGCATCGTGCCGCGCATCACATACATGGGGGCGCGGCTCACGAAACCGCCGCTCAGGACCAGGGCATGGGCGCCCGACTGTTCGAGGCGGTGGGCCACTTGCAGGCTCTCGTCGATTTCCATGCCGCCCTTGAAGCCGTCGCGCATGTTCATTTTCACAAAGACGGCGAGGTCGTTCCCGGCGGCCTTCATGACCTCTTCCATGCACATGTCCATGAAGCGCATGCGGTTTTCGAGCGAGCCGCCGTATTCGTCTTTGCGGTGGTTGGTATAGGGCGAGAGGAACTGGCTGATGAGGTATCCGTGGCCGGCGTGTATCTCCACGGCGTCGAAGCCGGCTTCGCGGGCCAGGTGCACGGCGCGGCCGAAGTTCTTCGCCATCTCGGGTAATTCCTCTTTGCGCAGTCCCCGCACGAGGGTGGGCGAGTAGGGGTTGAATCCGCTCGATGCCGAGACGGGTATCACGCCGCATGTTTTCTTGTGCGACATGTTGCCGCAGTGTCCCAGTTGTATCGAGACGGCGGCGCCGAAGCGGTGTATGTCGTCGGTGATTTCTTTCAGTCCCGGCACGATTTCGGGGCGCATCCACAGCTGGCTGTCAAACGACAGGCCGCTTTGGCACACGGCCGCATAGGCGATGGTGGTCATGCCCACGCCGCCGTCGGCTACCGATTTGTGGTAGTCGTGCAGTTTTTGGGAGGGTTTGTTACCAGGGCACATGCTTTCAAAAGCGGCCGAGCGTATGGTGCGGTTCCGCAAAGTGAGCGGGCCGATGGTTACCGGGGTGAAAAGTTTCGATTCCATGATATGTCGAAGTTGTTTGTGTCAATATAGAAACGGGAAGATGCGTTTGCGCTTGCCCATTTGGGTGCCGAATTCCTGTTGGTAACGGTGGTAGATGGCGTTGGCGCGGGGCACGAGGTTGGCAAATGTCCACCAGGCGAATACCGCACCGGCCGCCGACCAGGTGAGAATGGCGAAACCTGTCCACTCGACCAGTTCGCCGAAGTAGTTGGCCGAGGTCACATAGCGATACAGCCCCTTCTGCGGCAGGTAGTGACGGGTGTCGCCCGGTTGGCGCAGGTGGCGTATCACGTTGTCGGAGTGCCAGTTGATGACCATGCCCGTGAAGAAGGTGAGGGTGCCGATGATAAATGGCGGCGTGGTGAGCCACTCGGTCGTGTAGCGGTCGGCCGGGGCGAGGTAGAAGAGCCATTCGCCCTGCATGAAACCGTTCAGCACGTTGAAGACGACTCCCATGAGCATGATGCTCACCGGCATGCGGCTTTTCCCTTTCATGAGGAAGGGAAAGACAAACGACCGCTGGAAGTAGTGCAGCTCGAAGAGCAGGAAGATGATGAGCGGTGCCGTCTCGAAGCGTCGTTCCGACCCCCACCACAGCAGGGCCATGACGATAAACACGGGGGCTTCCATCAGCACCCAGGCCACCTTGTTGTTGAGCGAGATGCCCCAACGGCTGTCCCTGAACATGCCGTATCCGGCTTTGAGAAAGTAAAGCGCTACGAAGACAACGGCTGCTATGCCGCTCATTATCAGTAGGAAAATGTTAAATTCGTGAAGCGTGATTCCTGTCATGTGACATCGGTGTGATTTTTGTTCTCGGTATGTTGTGTCGCTTCTCCTCCGTTACGGGGAAAAACTCGACAAAAATAGTGAAAGGTGAGAGCTGTGGCAAATGAAAACCCAAGTTTTTCGATTAGGCAAAGCCGAGCCGGCTCCTATCCTCTACAAAGGTAGGGAAAAACTTTCGTTTCCCCAAGAAGTTTTTTCCGTCTTTTTGAATGAGACCGTGCGACAAACTTCTTAAAAATTGTACCTTTGCGCCGAATTTTTCAATAGGTCCTGAAATTATGGTACGACAATGTGCTATTCTCTTCGGTTGCTTGGCTTTGGGCGAGCTCATCGTCTATCTCACCGGAGTAAAGCTCCCGTCGAGCATCATCGGAATGTTGTTGCTCACGCTGTTCCTTAAACTGGGTTGGGTCAAACTGCACTGGGTGCGCGGCCTGGCCGATTTCCTGGTTGCCAACCTCGGCTTCTTTTTCGTGCCGCCCGGTGTGGCGCTCATGCTCTATTTCGACGTGATAGCGGCCCAGTTTTGGCCCATCTTCATCGCAACGGTAGTCAGCACCATGTTGGTGCTGGTCGTTACCGGTTGGTCTCACCAGTTAACCCGCAAAACCAATGGACTTCTTCGAAAATAAATTCTTCCTGCTCACGCTCACCTTCGCCTTCTTCTTCGGAGCCAAGGTGTTGCAGAAGAAGACGGGATTGGTCCTGCTCAATCCCATCTTGATAACCATCGCCCTGCTCATCGTCTTTCTGCGCTTCACCGGCATCAGTTACGACACCTATCAGGAGGGCGGATACCTCATCGAGTTCTGGCTCAAACCCGCTGTCGTTGCCCTCGGCGTGCCCCTCTACCTGCAACTCGAAACCATCAAGAAACAGCTCCTGCCCATCATCATCTCCGAACTGGCGGGCTGCCTCGTGGGCATCGTCTCGGTGGTGCTGGTGGCCAAGTTGCTGGGCGCCACCCAAGAGGTCATCGTATCGTTGGCGTCGAAGTCGGTGACTACCCCCATCGCCATGGAGGTGACGCAGGCCGTCGGCGGCATACCCTCGCTCACGGCTGCCGTGGTGGTGTGTGTGGGCATCTTCGGGGCGATATTCGGTTTCAAGGTCTTGGCGCTCGGCCATGTCAAGAGTCCCATTGCGCAGGGGCTCTCCATGGGTACCGCCTCCCATGCCGTGGGCACCTCTGCTGCCATGGAGGTGAGCGGCAAGTATGGCGCCTATGCCAGCCTCGGCCTCACCCTCAACGGTATCTTCACCGCCCTGCTCACCCCCACGATACTCCGCCTGCTGGGATTGCTCTGACCTCATTCCCCCCCCTGCCGCGTCTTGCGGTATTTGCTGTTTCCCGGTAGAATTTTTTTTCGGGGTGGTCTTTTTTCGTCTCTCCCTCTGCGATGTGTGGAAGGAGTGAATTTTATCGTCCTGTTTTTGCTTTTGACAGATTTATTGATTAATTTTGTGACTTCGTGTGCGGGAGCCTCTCTCGCTGCCCCCGAAGGCTCGGGCCGTCGTGCGGCTGCATCGGGTGAACATATATAAGTGCTTTGTTTTGAAACCGTTTTTTGCATGATACGATTATTCTCCCTCGGGTTGGTTTTCACGTTGTGCGCACTGGCAGGTAGTCCGCTCGTGGCGCAGTCGACGCGCAAGGTCAGTGGCGAATACCGTTATGTGGTGCCCGACCACGTTCCCATGGAGAAGGCGCGGCACATCGCCGAGACGCAGGCCAAGATCGAGGCCCTTGCCGCCGTCTTCGGGTGGAACATCATGCAGGCCGACGCCCTGAGCGTGAAAAATACCGACGGCGATTCGCAGGTCGATTTCCGCTCGTTCAGCGAGAGCGACGTCAAGGGCGAATGGCTCTCCGACACGCGTGAGCCCCAATTCTCCTATTCCATCGACGCCCACACCGGCCGACAGGTGGTCGTTTGCCGGGTCGAGGGCATGGCCCGTGAGATAACCGGTCCGCGCACCGAGTTCACCGCCAAACTTCTGCGCAAGGTGCCCGACCCCGATTTCGAGAGCGACTGTTTCGGCGACGGCGACACCTTCTATCTCTACTTTACCGCCCCTGCCGATGGCTATCTGGCCGTCTACCTGCGCGACGAGACCGGCACGGTCTATTGCCTGCTGCCCTATATGCGCGATACCGACGGGCAAGTCCCCGTGACCGGTGGCCGGGAGTACCTCTTCTTCTCCATCGACAAGGCTCCGTTGGCCGAGCGTTCGGTGGTCGATGAGTATGTCATGACCGCCACTCACGACGACGAGTGCAACTACCTCTACATCATTTTCTCGCCCAACCCCTTTACCAAGACGGCCGACCGGCACGCGGTCGAGGGGTTGCCGCGCCAGTTGTCCTATGCCGATTTCTACCGCTGGCTCTCCCGCTGCCGCACCCGCGATGCCCGCATGGCGGTCGAGACCAAGCTGGTGACGGTAGAGAAATAAGGCCGCTGCCGCAGGGGCAAATGTGCCGGGGAGATAATTTTTTAGGGAATGAATTAAAAATAAAAATAAATCGAAGAAAATGAAGCAGTTTTTTACTATTTTTCTCTGTTTGCTGCTGGCCGCTTCCGCTGCCGGGCAGGAGTTGACGCAGGTGCAAGATACCTCCGGCAAATGGGGCTATGTCGACGCCCAAGGTAATACGGTGATTCCCTGTAAATACGACTGGGCAGGATCTTTCCGCGAGGGCTTGGCGGCGGTTGAGTTAAACGACAAGTGGGGCTTTATCGACCAGCAAGGCAACACGGTGATTCCCTGTAAATACGACGATGTAGGATTTTTTAGCGAAGATTTAGTTAGGGTCGAATTAAACTTTAAGTGGGGTTATATCGACAAGCAAGGCAATGAGGTGATTCCCTGTAAATACGACGATGCATATGGTTTCCGCGAGGGTTTGGCTTGGGTTGAGTTAAACGGCAAGAAAGGTTGTATCAATACCCGAGGCGATTGGTTCGATACCAAGGAAGATGGGCAACGGTGGGTGGCACAACAGCGTTCCTCATTTTCATGGTTTGCCAAAACTTATGTTGAGTCTCGTGTTAATGTTTGGCAGAAGAAGGGGGAGTTTGAGAAGACGAGCGACTGGCAGGCGAGGGTCAACGAGACGACGCGCAACCGAAAGATTGCCGAGCTCACTCGTGAGGCCGAACAACAATTTATAAAAAAGTACGGAGAAGATATGACCTACACTCTCGGTCGATATGATGCCGATAACGAGGTCTATCTCATCACCTGCAATGATAAGGAACTGCTGGTTCCTGTACCCATAGCCGAAGCTCCGGCATTCAAGCAAAATTGGGAAAGCATGGTCAAAGCTCCGAGATACTTTGTCGAGAATGACCGGTTGGCCGTGGCTGAGGTGGCATTCACCGTGCCGGGTGGGAAAACCTACCGGTACAGCAACGCGGCTTCGCTGCAATATACCATGGCCGAGGTCTCCTATAACTTCGACCCCATAGAGATTTCCATGCCCGAGACGACAGTCCCGGCTGCCGGTCGGCAGACGGTAAACCGGGTGACCGTGACGGCCGGAAAGTCCGACGTCGACGTGAACATACCGCAGGGCCGCACCACCCGCGACCGCACCTTCGCCGTCATCATCGCCAACGAGAACTACACGAAGTTGTCGCCCGTCGCCTATGCGCTGAACGACGGCAAGACCTTCGGCCAGTATTGCCGTCAGACACTCGGCTTGCCCGAGACCAACATACGCTACTACGGCGACGCCACCTACGGCACGATGCTGGCCGCCATGAGCGACATCAAGAAGATAGCCACCGCCTACGAAGGCGACATCGAGGTGCTGTTTTACTATGCGGGTCACGGGGCCCCCGACGAGCAACAGGAGGCTTACCTGATGCCGGTCGATGCCTACGGCGTGGGCGGTGAGGCCTGCTATTCGCTGGCGCGGCTGTATAAGGAGTTAGGCGGCTTGGGGGCCCGCCGGGTCACGGTGTTCCTCGATGCCTGTTTCAGCGGATCGACCCGAGAGGGCACGATGCTGGCCTCGGCGCGAGGCGTGGCCATCAAACCCCGGAGCGCGTCGCCCACGGGCAACATGGTGGTTTTCACGGCGGCGCAGGGCGACGAGACGGCATTGCCCTACGGCTCGCAGGGCCACGGACTGTTTACTTATTACCTGCTCAAAAAGTTGCAGGAGAGTGAGGGCGAGGTGACCTTCGGCGAACTGGGCGATTACCTCACCGAGCAGGTGAGCCGGCGTTCACAGGTGGTCAACCGTAAGAGTCAGACACCGGCCGTGCTGGTCTCCCCCTCGCTGGGTGCAACTTGGCAAACCACCCCGCTGGTGCAGTGACCGTCACTCCTGTGTGAGGTGTCGCACGTCATTCCCCGCTCGACGGGGGAGGGTTCTGTTATTCTCCACTTGATGGGGAATCCATATTTTTGTTCATTCTTCTCTTCGGTGAGAAGAACGAACCAAGAAGAACCGCCGCCCGGTATCGGGCTTTTTCGCTCGGACGCCGACGCCTCGTTCGGGGGCTGCGGAACTCGCTGCGCTCACACAGTCCTCGCCCTTTTTCCGCTCTCGGCTGCCGTCCTCCCGGCCCGATAATGGCGGTTTTTCTTTTTTCCCTATCATTGGAGCTCCTTCTCGCTCGGAGGGGGCTCCGGATTCCGGGCGGAGCCCCGGAATGACAACATACGCTTTCCCTCGTCATGGTTCTGCCATTCCCCGCTTGACGGGGAATCCATGGGGTTTTTTGTTCATTCTTCTCTTCGGTGAGAAGAACGAACCAAGAAGAACCGCCGCCCGGTATCGGGCTTTTTCGCTCGGTCGCCGACGCCTCGCGCGGTGGCTGCGGAACTCGCTGCGCTCACACAGTCCTCGCCCTTTTTCCGTCCTCGGCTGCCGCCCTCCCGGCCCGATAAGGGCGGTTTTTTCTTTTTCCCCAATCGTTGGAGGCTCCTTCTTCGTTCGGAGGGGGCTCCGGATTCCGGGCGGAGCCCCGGAATGACAACATACGCTTTCCCTCGTCATGGTTCTGCCATTCCCCGCTTGACGGGGAATCCATGGGGTTTTTTGTTCATTCTTCTCTTCGGTGAGAAGAACGAACCAAGAAGAACCGCCGCCCGGTATCGGGCTTTTTCGCTCGGACGCCGACGCCTCGTTCGGGGGCTGCGGAACTCGCTGCGCTCACACAGTCCTCGCCCTCTTTCCGCCCTCCCGGCCCGATAAGGGAGGTTTCCCCTTTTCCCTATTTGCGTGTTTTTGCTTGTTTCCCTTTTATTTCCTTCTCCCTTTTCGCTTGAAAGGTGAGGGTTCTGTCATTCCCCGCATGACGGGGATTCCACAAAACAACCCTCTCAACACCACTGGATTCACGCTCTGCGGCGGGAATGGCGGCATGTGCCCCCAAAGACAGCATACGGTGAAATGGCAAAAAAAGAGGGGCGGGAATGACAGAAAAGGTGTGGTAAGGCTGTCGAAAAAAGGCTTATTCCGAAGTCGGGCATATCGTTCCCCCGGAGGTTTGTGCCCCCCCCCTTTTTGCGAGGTTCTGAAAAATAAAAATCGCCAGCCGGCTGACAAGCCAGTTGACGATTTTCCGCCGTTGCCCGGGAAGGACTCGAACCCTCACAGGCGGAACCAGAATCCGAAGTGCTACCATTACACCACCGGGCAATTTTCGACTGCAAAGGTGCAAATTTATTTGATATGCTGTATGCTTTGCGAAGGCTTTTTTCTGTCGATTAACTTTTGTTAGCAATCGGGCCTTGTTGCGGTAAGGCCGACTCGATGGCGCGGTAGGTTGTGTCGATGAGTGCGTCCATATCGTAGTGCCCATCGGCACCGGGATACACGGGCTCGTGTATGGTGAGGGTGATTTTCCCGGGGCGTATGATTTTGGAACTTTTCGGCAACACCCGGTAAGAGCCGTCGATGGTCATGGGCACGACGGGCAGGGAGAGGTCGTCGGCAATCTGGTAGGCTCCTTTCTTGAAACGGTGCAGCTGTCCGTCGGGGGTGCGGGAACCTTCGGGGAAAACAACGAGCGACATGCCGCGGGTGAGGATTTTCTCGGCGGCGGCCAATGTCTCGCGCAATCCCTTGCCCGAACGGTCGACGAAGATGAATCCCGCGGCAGCGCAGGCCGCCCCGACAAAAGGTATGCGGCGCAAGGTGTTTTTCATCATCCATTTGAATTTGTGCCCGAGATAGCCATAGACCAGGAAGATGTCGTAGGCGCCTTGATGGTTGGCCACAAAGACATAAGAGGTGGAGCGGTCGAGTTTCTCGCGACCTTTGACTTCGACGCGCACCAAAGATACGATGCAGAAGAGGCGCGACCAAATGAGCCCGGGATAATATCCCCACACGCGATGGTCGCCGAGGAAACAACCGATGATGGTGACAAGAGCCGCGATAATCGTGACGACTACCATGATGGGCATGACGATGAGCCACTGGTAAAGGAAATGCAGGATAATCATAACCGAACGGGTATTAAGAATGCGTAAATACAGAAAAAGGCATTGTAACGATTTACAATGCCTTTTTCTTGGTGTCCGAGATGAGATTCGAACTCACACGATCCAATGATCACTACCCCCTCAAAGTAGCGTGTCTACCAATTTCACCACCCGGACAAATAACGTTTCGTTTATATGAAGGTGCCCAAAACAGGACTCGAACCTGCACGTTCGTAATGAACACTAGTCCCTGAAACTAGCGCGTCTACCAATTCCGCCATTTGGGCTCGAGAACTTCGTAAAACGAATGGAGCGAAAAACGGGACTCGAACCCGCGACCCTAACCTTGGCAAGGTTATGCTCTACCAACTGAGCTATTTTCGCATGATCAATATGTCAAAGAAATTTTGTAGAGCGAAAAACGGGACTCGAACCCGCGACCCTAACCTTGGCAAGGTTATGCTCTACCAACTGAGCTATTTTCGCGTTTGCGGTTGCAAATATACGACGGTTGTTTGACTTGTGCAAATAGTTATGTCGTTTTTTTTCTACAAAAATAAATGCGTTTTGTAAATGAGGCATTTACCGACGGCCAATCATGGCAAAAAATTCTTCGCGACGCGCCAATTCTTCAAAAACACCCGTGTAGGAGCTGGTCGTGGTCACGGCGCCCTGCTTCTCTACCCCGCGCATCTGCATGCAGAGGTGGCGCGACTCGACGACGACGATGACACCTTGTGCGTCGAGGGCAGCCTGCAAGCTCTCGCAGATCTCGGCCGTGAGCCGTTCCTGCAACTGCAAGCGGCGGGCAAAGGCATCGACAAGGCGGGCCAGCTTGCTGAGACCGGTCACGCAACCGTTGGGCACATAGCCGATGTGGACTTTCCCGAAGAACGGGAGTATGTGATGTTCGCAAAACGAGTAAAACTCGATGTCTTTGACAACGACCATTTGTCCGCGGGAGCCGTATTCTTCTTTGAAGATGGCCGATTTGATGATGGCTTCGGGCGACTTCTTGTAGCCCGATGTGAGCGCGAGCATGGCTTTGGCTGCACGCAGGGGCGTTTTTACGAGGCCCTCGCGGGTGGGGTCTTCGCCCAGAATTTCGAGTATGGCTTTGTAATGGGCGGCCAACAGCTCCACGCGCTGGTCGTCGGAAAGATTCTTTATACTGTCGGACATGTATTATTCTTTATATAAGGGCAACACGATTTCGTCTTTGACGATACGCATCTCGACCGAATATTTGGGAAATTTTTTCTTCAACTTCTGCATCTGCACATTGGCTTCTTCGTAGGTGCGATAATCGCCTACTCGCAGACGCCAAAAGGGGGAGAGGTAAGTTACATAGATGGGAATCTCGGGCATATCCTGTGCCACGACGTCGGAACGCAACTCGGCCTCTTCGCGGGAGTCGCGCTTGTTGTCGGAGAAAAGTTGTATGCGGTATCCCTGCGTGGCGATGTTTCCGTCTTTGTCGACCTTCAACGTGCCGCTGTTGCGGGAGAGGCGCACGTCGAGTGCCGAATCCTGATGCAATACGACCCGGGTGCCTTGTACCGAGCGTTGCAACGACTGCACGATGGTCGTGTCGGTGGTGTATTCCTGCGCTTTTGCGACAGAAACCCCGCACACGACGAGGAGGGATAGGAAGAGCGATTTCAGGGTCATAACGGTAAATCGGGAATAAAACGAGGCCCGGGACGGTGCGAAACCCTCCCGGTGCACTCGCATTGGGGTTATACTTAGAATGCTTCGATGATACCCATGAACGATTCTACTTCGAGAGCAGCACCGCCGATGAGTCCGCCATCGACATCGGGATTGGCGAAGAGCTCTTTGGCATTGGACGGTTTGCAGCTTCCGCCATAGAGGATTGAGCAGTTTTCGGCCACCTCTTTCCCGTATTTCTCGGCGAGGGTTTGGCGAATAAAGGCGTGCATCTCCTGGGCTTGGGCGGCCGTTGCGGTTTTTCCGGTACCGATGGCCCATACGGGTTCGTAGGCGAGAATGATTTTCCCGAACTCTTCGGCCGAGAGGTTGAAGAGCGACCCTTCGATTTGGGCTTTTACGACATCGAAGTGTTTGCCGGCTTCACGTTCTTCGAGCACTTCGCCGATGCAGAATATCGGGGTCAGGTTGTTGGCCAGGGCGAGAAGCACTTTCTCTTTGAGGATTTCAGGCGTCTCGTGATAGTAGGCACGACGCTCGGAGTGTCCCAAGATGACATATTTGGCGCCGGTCGATGCAACCATGGCGGCCGATACTTCACCGGTGTAAGCGCCAGAGGCCTTGTCGGCGCAGTTCTCGGCGGCAACGCCTATTTTGGCCGTATCGATGGCTTGTGCTACCGATGCGAGATGGATAAAGGGGGTACCGATTATCACATCGCAATTTACTTTTTTACCTGCCAAAGCGGCTTCAATACCTTTTGCCAATGTCAAACCTTCTTGCAGGGTTTTGTTCATTTTCCAGTTCCCTGCGACAATGTTTTTTCTCATAATCGATTATATGTTATTTATTTGGGTTCTTTTCGATGTTTTTATGGGTTTTCTCCATCAGGTTTTCTCTCATTTTGCGCAGACGGGCTAAACGCCTGACGCGGGCCTGCACGACGTATGCCTCGACCGTCTTCGAGGTGAGCAGCAGAAGCAGCATCGGCACGAAAAAGATAATCAGCACCGTGAGCAACGGCCGCATGGGGCTGTATGGCGTGAGTTGCCCGAAGGGGAGCTCGTCGATGGGAGCGTTCAACTCGGCCTCTTCGGGGAGGCGGGAGGGGCGCACTTTCTGCACGATGACTCCGTCGTGGAGGAGCACGATGCCGGGATTGCCGCGTACAATCGTCTGTATGGTCGAAGCGTCCATCGAATATATGGGATAATCGGCACCCGTGTTGTCTTGCCACTCGGCAATTTCTTCGGGGGTGGAAGCGGTGAGGCAATAGAGGTTGTAGTGGTACTCGCGGGTGTAATCGTAGAGCTCGTCGAGCTTGTCGATGACACCGCTCTCGGCAAAGGCCAGCGACGGCGACATGATGAGGAAGGTGTAGCCGGGGTCGGAGAGTATGGCGTCGGTGATGTCGTCTTCGCCATCGTAGATGACGAAGTTGGTAATATCTTGCTGTGTCGGCATCTTCTCTTCGATGCGTGCCACAAAATGCCAGGCGGTATCGGTGGGCAGCTCATCGACGGTAAAGAGTTCTTCGCGGTCGCCGTTGCGATAGAGATAACGTGTCTGGTCGAAGGCTTCGGACGAGATGGCCCGGCTGATGTCGGTTCCTACTTTGTAGGGACGGAAATCGAATATCGGCTGGTTGTAATAGGCATGCAGCGAAAGTCCTACGGCAAAGAAGAACACAAAGTAGAGCGTGAGCGATTGTATCTCCTTGTGATAGATGCTTTTCACCTTGCGGTTACCCCACACGAGGAAGATGGATATGAGCAGGAGCACGACGTTCTTGGCAAACGATTGCCAATGGGTGAGATAGAGAGCCTCTCCGAAGCAGCCGCAGTCGCTGATGGGGTCGGCCAATGCCAGGTAAAGCGTCAGCGGTGTCATGACAAGCATCGTGAGAAACAGCATCACCGATGAGACCCGCCGATAGGAGCCAAAGAGCAGGCTGACGCCCAATATCATCTCATAAACTCCCAGGCATACGGCCAGGAAAAAGGCGATGGGCATCATGAAGTCAATACCGAAAGCCGAGAGATATTCGCGTATCTTCAACGACATGCCGGCCGGGTCGACCGTCTTGACAAACCCCGAGAAAGCAAATGTCGCACCGGCCACCAAACGGGCCAGGACGACAAGCAATGGCGCGACTTTGCGCCGCCACAGGGGGTATGCCTTTTTACTCTCCATACTCGATTTTTATCAAGCCAAAAAGCGAATAGTTGATCATGTCCATGTAATTGGCATCGATTCCTTCCGATACCTTCGTGACACCTTCATGGTTCTCGATTTGCTTGGTGCGGCATATTTTCATGAGAATCAAGTCGGTATAAGAAGAAGGCCGCATGCCCCTCCAAGCCTCGTCATAGTCGTGATTTTTGGCATACATGAGATTTTTGGTAACCGTCATGTATTTGTCATAGAGTTCGAGCGCTTTTTCATTGGTTATGTCGACCTGATCGGCATAGCCCATTTCTAGTTGTATGAGGGCGATAATGCCGTAATTGACAATACCGATGATTTCGGAACGAATGCCTTCATCTATCATCGACGAACCTTTTTCTTCGATGCTTCGTATGCGTTTGGCTTTGATATATATCTGGTCGGTCAGAGACGAAGGGCGCATGATGCGCCAAGAAGCGCCATAATCTTCGAGTTTGCGGGCGAAGAGGTCCCGGCAAATAGATATGACGTTCTCAAATTGTGCAACGGTGTCGGACATAAGCGATTCTTTTTCTCGCGCAAAGGTAAGTATAATAAGTGAAACGGGGAAATCTATGCCGACATTGATTTTATCGGTTTTTGCACTTTTCCATTTCTTCCCGGTATAAGGCGATGTAACGGGCGGCCACCACATCGGGGGCGTAGGTCGTGACGACTTTTTCCCGGGCGGCAAGGGCATAAGCGGGGTAATCGGCCTCTTGGAGAAGGACGATGATGCCCCGGGCAAAATCCTCGGCCGACTTGTGGTGGGCGACATATCCGTTGCAACCATGGTCTATCATCTCGGGTATGCCTCCGGTGTCGAACCCTACGCAGGGGGTACCGCAAGCCATGGACTCCATGACGGTGTTGGGTAAATTGTCTTCGAGCGAGGGAATAACGAAAAGGTCGGCGGCATTGTAAATCTCCGCCATGCGGGCCACCTCCTCGACATACCCGGTGGAGTAGACCGGAACGGGCAACTTCTCTTCGAGTTCCTGGGTGCAACGCCCCATCACCACGACGGCCAGAGTCTCTTTCAGATGCGGATTTTTTTCGAGAATGATATGGAGCGACTCTGCCAGGTAGTCAAATCCTTTGCGTTTGTCCGATACTTTTACCGAACCGAAAAGGAGCAGTTTCTTGTCGAGCGGGAATCCGCATCGCCGGCGTGCCTCGATCTTGTCGGCAGGAGCGAAGAGCGAAATGTCGATGGGGTTGGGTATGCTCGTTACCGGCATGTCTCGGCAGAGGGCGCTGCTGCGGGCCATCTCGCCCAACCAGCGGCTGCACGCGACCAGGTGCAAGGTGCGACCGCGATAGGTGCGTTCCTTGCGCCGGAAGGTGCGCCACGACAGGTCGTGCCGGCTTCCCCCGTTCCATAACAGGGGGCAGTTGTGGCATCGGGAGCGAAAACGGGAGCACTCCCCCGGATAGTGGCAAATGCCGGTGCAGGGCCAAAGGTCGTGGAGCGTCCACACGACCGGTTTGCCCGAGTCGAGAATGCGACGTATGTCTCCGAGCGACAGAAAACCCTGATTGACCCAATGCAGGTGGACGATGTCGGCCTGCTCGAAAGCTTCCGTGTGGGTAATGTCGGTTCCTGCATAGGCGGCATCGACGGCAAATAATTGATGCCGTCTGAGACGGTTGGCCACCCACACGACGATGCGTTCCCACAAGAAACGCCAACGCATGAGGCAGCGGTTGCCGACAGCCACCACGCCGGGGGCGGCCGATTCCCTGTCGCGCACGACCATCTGCACATCGATACCCTGCTTGCGAAGGGCTTCCATCAGACGTCCGGCAGCGACAGCCGCCCCGCCCGTTCGTTCTGAGGTATTGACTAACAGCACTCTCATATTTTTTAACCGTTTTTTTATACAGCAAAAATACCTTTTTTTGATCATAAAAAGAGGCAAAGTCATATTTTATTTTTAATTTTGCACCGCTTTATGGGGAAGGCACATCTGTGCGTACTCGTTCTTGATAAGGGCAAGGCATTCTCAGCCCTGCACACTACACAACAGAGACATTGAATAGTCAAAATGAAGAAAGTCATTTTTTTAGGATTAGGATATATCGGTTTGCCCACTGCGGCCATAGCGGCTCATCACGGTTATGAGGTAGTGGGAGTAGATGTCAACCCGTCGGTGGTCGAGACCGTCAACCAAGGAAAAGTGCATATCGTGGAGCCCGATCTCGACAAAGTGGTGAAGGAATCGGTCCTCAACGGGCATTTACGCGCCGTAACCAAACCCGAACCGGCTGATGCTTTTTTCATCGTCGTCCCCACCCCCTTCAAGCAAAACCACCGGGCCGACATTACCTATGTCGAAGCTGCAACACGCTCGGTCGTGCCCTATTTGCTGCCGGGAAACCTCTTCGTCATCGAATCGACCTCGCCCGTTTTCACCACGGAACGCATGGCCGACTTGATTTACCGTCTGCGTCCCGAGCTGAAAGGAAAAATCTATATCGCCTATTGCCCCGAACGGGTATTGCCGGGAAACACGCTCTATGAGCTGGTTCACAACGACCGTGTCATCGGCGGCATCGATCCCGAGTCGACCGAGAAAGCCATCGAGTTTTACTCGGCGTTTGTGCAAGGCACCCTGCATCGCACCAATGCCCGTACGGCCGAAATGTGCAAACTCACCGAGAACTCTTCGCGCGACTCGCAAATCGCCTTTGCCAACGAACTCTCGATCATTTGCGACAAGGCCGGCATCAACGTATGGGAACTCATAGAATTGGCCAACAAGCACCCGCGCGTGAATATCCTGCAACCCGGTTGCGGCGTGGGCGGGCATTGCATCGCGGTAGACCCGTGGTTTATCGTGTCGGATTATCCCGAACAGGCCCAACTCATCAAACGTGCCCGCGAAACCAACGACTACAAAGCCGACTGGTGTGCCAACAAGGTGCTCGAAACATGTCGCAACTTCGTGGAGACAAACGGCCGTGAACCCGTCATCGCCTGCATGGGTCTGGCCTTCAAGCCCGACATCGACGACCTCAGGGAGTCGCCTGCAAAATATATCGCGTCGAGAATTATTACCGAATCACGAGCCGACGTGTTGATTGTAGAACCCAACATATCATCACACCCGAGTTTTAACCTGACCGACCTTAACGAAGCCTATGCCAAAGCCGACATCATCGTTTGGCTCGTGCGCCACACGCCGTTCCTGAGCCTGACCAAAGATGCCAAGAAGATAGAGTTGGACTTTTGCGGCATTAGAAAATAATTTTTTCCTCTGCAACAGGATAGAAAGATCACTATGAAGAAAATTCTGCTCGTATTCGGAACCCGCCCCGAGGCCATCAAGATGGCACCGCTGGTCAAAGCCTTGCAAAAAGATTCCGAACATTTCGAGACCAAAATATGTGTCACCGCTCAACATCGCCAGATGCTCGATCAGGTGTTGGAGGTGTTCGACATCGTTCCCGAGTATGACCTCAACATCATGGCGCCCAACCAGGACCTTTACGATATAACCTCTCGTGTCCTTGTCGGGCTGCGCGGCGTACTCGACGATTTCGCACCCGACATCGTGCTGGTGCACGGCGACACCACCACTTCCATGGCGGCCGCACTGGCCGCATTCTATCGGCAGATTCCTGTGGGACATGTCGAGGCCGGCCTCCGCACTTACAACATGCTCTCGCCTTGGCCCGAGGAGATGAACCGGCAGGTGACCGACCGCATGTGCACTTACTATTTCGCCCCGACCGAGAAATCTCGCCAGAATCTTTTGCGTGAAAATGTAGACGCCACGAAAATCCATGTCACCGGCAACACGGTCATCGATGCCCTGCTGATGGCCGTGGACATCATTGAGAAGAAACCCCACGTCAAAACCGCTATCGAAGACGAGTTGCGAGACAAGGGGTATGCCATGGGCAACAGACCCTACATCTTGGTGACGGGACACCGCCGTGAAAACTTCGGTGAGGGGTTCTTGAATATATGCAAGGCCATTCGCCAAATCGCCGAAGAACACCCCGAGATGGATATTGTCTATCCGGTACACCTCAATCCGAACGTGCAAAAGCCCGTTTATGAATTATTGTCGGGCACACCCAACATCTATCTTGTTAAACCGCTCGATTACTTGCCCTTTGTCTATGCCATGCAGCATTCGACGCTGCTGTTGACCGACAGCGGCGGCGTGCAGGAAGAGGCCCCTTCCTTGGGGAAGCCCGTGCTCGTCATGCGGGAAACGACCGAACGTCCCGAGGCTGTCGAGGCCGGAACCGTGAGACTGGTGGGAACCGATGTCGCAGCCATCGTGGGGAATGTGCAGGAACTGCTGCACGACCCCGAGGTATACCGCAAAATGTCGGAGAGTTACAATCCCTATGGCGACGGCCACGCGTGCGAACGGATTGTCGATGCCTTGCGCAAATAAGGAGATGCCCGAGGCCCAATCCGGGGTCAGGGCTCTATACCAATCGAAAAAAGAAGGCAAACGCCCACTTGTCGATTCAAAGTGGAGCAAGCGAAAGGAAGCAGAGAAATCTCCTGAGAACAGAAACAACGGAAAAGGTAGCTTGTGCTACCTTTTTTCGTGTTGGGCAGCCGACGGATTTCCGCAGGGCCATGCGTCGAGACCATCTTTCCTCGCGTCAAACGACAATACGGTAGGGTAATGATTGACACGTTTGTCCTCTTCTTCATCGGTATAACGATGCAGGGTGGGATAATTATATCGCAAGAAGGCTTCGAGGCGAACCGGGGCTTTAAGCGACAGCGGGCCGAAAGGTATCGTCTCGAGGTCGTCTATGTCGTGGCATGAGATGTGGTCGGTTTTCGTTATGACATGATTGTAATATGCCGTGCGGCGGGAATTGAAACATGTGGAGGCAAACCGCATCATTTTATAAATGGCCTTCTTTGTGAAAAGCATATCCACAATCTTATTGAGGCAACAAGGTATCACACCTCGGTTTGACGGAGCCGCTATCTGGCAGGTACCGCAATGTTTCCACTGCCATATTTCTTTGCCGATAAGGCAACATTTCAGGAAATTGACCGCTTCGAATTGTATGCGCCTGAGCAATTTATTATCGGGTATGCGATCAAAGGGGAATATGTCCACAAAGATACCCTGGTGCATGGGTAGCGACTTGTAGTTCTCTTCGACAAAAAGCGTGTTGTTTTTCTTCACCTTGGTAAAATGGTAAGGTGTTCGAGGGTCGGTTCCCAACCAGGAAAGGAAATAATCCTGGCCTAATTCTCGGGGGGCAATCTGCAAGAAACGTTCATAATCGTCGCGTTTCATGCCGATGTCGATGTCGTCGTCCCACGGTAGTATCGCCTTGTCGTAAAGCGCACCGATGGCCGTCCCGCCTATGACGAAATAAGGTATGTCATGTTTGGTGCAGACCCGAACGACCTCGGCCAGTATCTCATACAAGACCTCGTGCAACTTTTCCAATTCCTGAGAAGAATAGTGTTTGGGCATAGATAGGATAGGATTTATTTGTGGGTGACCGCTTCCTCTTCCGACCCTGTGGCATGTTGCGGCGTGGAAGCCAGGAACCGGAAATAATCGCTGCAAGAAATGGGAAAATAGAACCCGCGGAGGTAACCGGCACAGGTGCGTCGACCCGAAAAGCTGTATATCAGCAACGGATAGTTTTTCATGCAGAAAAATTGCAGCCGGAGGAAATCGAGGCGGGAATGGCTCGTATAGAGGCGTATCATGTGCCGGGCCTGTTTGAGAACCGGCTTGTCCGACTCGACCCGGGCGAGGAACACCCCGGCCGCCATGAGACGTTGGTCGATACCCTCCCTTACCTCTTTATGCAACAGCCAGGTGCGTCGTACCCATCGGAATATGTTTCCCGCCTTCCGGCTGTTGCTGGTGGGCACGATATAGGTGTAGGCCGAAGTATGGCGGCGATGCCACGAAAGGACTTCGGGGAGGAACACAATGCTGTCGAAGGCGGCTGCGGTGAGGGCCAATATCATGTCGTAACAGCGATAGACGGCAAGGGGAGCCGGGTCGGGCATGAGGGTCAACAACCGCCGGGAGAAGAGGGTGGAATGACCGGGAAAAATGCCGACAAAAATCATGCGCAAGAGGTTGCAGTTGGGTACCCGGTCATCGAATGCCACGGGGGTGTCTCCGCCGTAAAAAGGCCGGGAGAAACTGGCGCACATGAGTTTGTCGCCGATGGTCTGCACCTGCCGTTCGATTTTGCCGGGCTCCCAAATGTCGTCTTGGTCGGCAATGGCGATGTAGTCGCCCGTGGCCTGGGAGAGGGCATCGAAGAAATTTCCGTTTACCCCTTTGCGCGTTTCGTTTTGCCGGGGGTGTATGTGCGGATAGCGGCGGGCATATTCGCACACGATGTCATAGGTGCGGTCGGTCGATGCATCATCTTGTATGATTATTTCATTCGCGGGATAGGTTTGTGCCATGATGGAGTCGAGTTGTTCGCGTATGAACGACTCCCCGTTACAAGTGCACATGACTATCGACACAGTTTTCTTCTCCATGGCAAGACGTGATTATGATGGGTTCCGCAAAAAACGCTGCTTTATAAATCCGATGCTCTCCTTCAAAACCTTCGCCCCGCCTGTCCACATCACGGCCAGATAGAGCAGTGCGGCCGTCACCACCTTGGCTCCGAGCAGCAAATAGATGTTGTCGATGCCGCATGTCACATAATGGGCCACGACCATCACGACCCCCGCGGCAAAGGCAAAGGGGAGAATATCCCGAAGCATGTCGGCGAAGCGCAGGGCGAGCTGCCGGCGGGCAAAGAGATACCACACACCCAGCCACGCGACGTTGAGCCCGACAAACGCGATAATCATGCTTTCGATGCCCAAGGGAGCCGTGGCTATCAGCACGGACATTTGCAGCAGGCACAGCACGATGGTATTCCACATGTAGATGCGCGATTTTCCGCTACTGATGATGAGGTTTGAAAAGAGCCCCTGCACCGGGACGAATGCGCCCCACACGCAAAGCATTTGCATCATGGGTACACTGGGAAGCCATTTCTCGGTCACGCACACGACGATGAGTTCCCGGGCGATGAAGGCCAGTCCCAGCATGAGGGGGAAAGACAGGAACGAGGTAAACCGCAGCATCTTGCGAAAGACGGCCAACTGACGGGTCTTGTCGTCGGAGACTTGCGCAAGGACGGGTTGCGCCACCCCGGTAATCATGCCGTTGATGGTGTTGTAACCCATCATGTTCCACTTGGCCGCCTGGGTGTAATATCCTACCTGTTGCACCGAAAAGAGCCGGCCCAACAGCACCGAGAAAAGATTGTTGTTGATGTGAAGGAATATGTTGGTGGCCAATACGCGGCTGCTGAAACCGAACATCTCCCTGATGGGGGTGAAGTCGATGTGGAACGAGGGTCGCCACGGCGTGAGCCACCAGTAACAACCCGACGACACCACGATGTAGGTAATGCTCTGCAATGCTATGCCCCAATAGGCCATGCCGTGCCATGCCGCCGTGACCCCCACGGTACCCGAGACCACCAATGCCGATAGTTGTGCCACGGTTTTCTTCTTGACCATGAGGTTGCGAAACATATAGGCACAATGGGCCGTCGTCGTACTCGACAGGATAAAGCCGAGAAAAAGGAATCGCGACAACGGCACCAATTCGGGCTCGTTGTAAAAGCGGGCGATATACGGAGCCAGGAAAAAGAGCAGCATGTAGACCGTCACCGATACCGACAGGCTGAACCAGAATACGGCGTTGTAATCGTTTGCCGTGACACTCTTCTTGTTGGCAATTGCCGAGATGAAACCGCTCTCTTGCAACGAACTGGCAATGAGTGTAAAGATGGTAAGCATTCCCACCATACCGTAGTCGGACGGGCTGAGCAGACGAGCCAGGAATATGCCGAAAAGCAGATTCAACAACTGCTGCATGCCGTTGCTGAATCCGCCCCAAAACAGACCTTTTGCGGTTTTCTCTTTGAGTGAGGTTTCTTCCATCTTCTTGCTATCGCAGAACTCCGGACGCCGGCGTGGCCATGCAGCCCCGGCTTCTGCCCGTTACGGTGTTCAAAGATACGGCTATTTGCCTACAATTCAAAAACACGGGCAAAGATTTTCTGCCTCTCATGGCCGAAGCCTCGGACTATTCGTCGGAAAGCGGTGCTTCGGCGGTTCGCTGGTAGGCCAGCCGTTCGGTCCCGTTGGTGACATGCACGATGCCGCAATAGACAAACCCGTATTTTCCAAGAACGTGTTGCAGGATTTTGTTGTCGGCATGAGTGTCGGCTCTGAGATTGTCGCATCGGGATATGACCCAGGAGAAACAGGCATCGGCGACACCCCGGCAAGAGCCGTCGGCGGCCAGTCGGTGTATGGTGGCGTAGGGGCGGTCGTTGAGCCAGGAACCCGCATACATCTTCTGATAGTTGGGGTCTTCGCCCGACACCAAGGCAAAGGTGCCGACCACCCGCCCCGCCGGGTCGACGACGCAATAGCAGTTGCCCTCTGCCATATCCTTCCGCAAAGAGCTCTCCGACGGATACCCTTCGCGCCACTGCGTGGGATTTCCCGTGTCCCTCATATACGCACGGGCCCGGTCGAATATCCGCAACAAGACATCGACATCTTTTTCTTCGGCTTTCCTTATCTGCAACATCTTCGTTTCGTGTTTCTGCAAAAGTAGTGAAAGGAAACCATACCCGGGCCGAAACTTCCCGAAAAGAAAGCGTGTGTGTGGCTCGATGTCATTTATCTGCTTTGCCGTGAACCGGCCGCGCTTGGGCGGAAAGGCTCAACCATGTTCCGTTTTTTGAGTTTCCCTTTCATGGCGCAGCCGAGGACGGATTGCGGCTCGGCCGGGGCCGATGGCGAAAACTTCGTTTTATCCTTGCCGCTGCGGCCGTCTTTTCCTATCTTTGTAGAAGATAAGATTTGGCTCGGCAAAATCAAACAGAAAACAAAGTTTTCCTGTTTGCCTCTGCACTCGCCTTTTGCTATCTTTTCAGAAGACAGGAGGCGGCTCGGCATAGTCAACGAGTGAAAACTTCGTTTTTCTCCTTGCCTCTGCACTCGCCTTTTGCTATCTTTTCAGAAGACAGGAGGCGGCTCGGCATAGTCAACGAGTGAAAACTTCGTTTTTCTCCTTGCCTCTGCACTCGCCTTTTGCTATCTTTGTCCATTGTGCCGGATAAATCGCACAAAATGTCGTGGTTTCAAATACAGGAATAATTTTCAATCTTTCAATATTCTCTGACATGAAAAAGACTCTGTTCATTGCATTGGCCCTGCTCTGCCTGTTCTTGCCGGCAGAGGCCAAAAAGAAAGTTCGCGTGCACACCATCGGCGACTCGACCATGGCCGACTATGCCGAGAACACGACTCGCACCCGCGGCTGGGGTGAGATGTTCCAGGAATTTTTTACCGATGATGTCGAAGTCATCAACTACGCCCGTGGCGGACGCAGTACCCGCTCGTTTATCAACGAAGGCTTGTGGGACAAGGTCAAAGCCAATATTCAGAAAGGCGATTATGTGCTGATACAGTTCGCCCACAACGACGAGAAGGGCGGCGGCACTTACAGCGACGACGGCCGCGGTACCGACCCGTGGGGGCACTACAAAGCCAATCTCGAACGGTATGTCGACGAGACCCGCGAGCTGGGCGGCATTCCCATACTGGTCACGCCCATCGTGCGTCGTTATTTTACCCGTGAGGGTACGATAAGTGCCAAAGGGTGCCACAACCTGGGCGCGTCGCCGGCCGACTCGACCCTCGACTATGTCTTCGTGATGAAACGGGTGGCTGCCGAGAAACAGGTTCCCCTCATCGACCATACGTCCATGACAAAAGCCTTTATCGAG
>UQOX01000033.1 GCA_900542765.1 uncultured Porphyromonadaceae bacterium
CTTCGACACGTCCCAGCCCAATCATCGTCGAGGTGGAAATCATGTTGAGGACAAGTTTCTGCGCCGTACCGGCTTTCATACGGGTGCTTCCCGTCACATATTCGGGGCCGGTGATGACCTCGATGGGTATCTCGGCCACTTGCGATACCGGGGCTCCGGGGTTGCAGGTTATCGACGCCGTGAGAATGCCGGCTTCCCGGCAACGGCGCAATGCCCCTATCACATAGGGGGTCGTGCCCGATGCGGCGATGCCCACGACCGTATCGAGCGGGGTTATCCCATGCGACTGCAACTCTTCCCAGCCTTTGCTTTCGATGTCTTCGGCCGACTCGACCGAACGTCTCAAAGCGATGTCGCCCCCGGCAATGAGCCCGATGACCCGGCCGGGAGGCATTCCGTAGGTGGGCGGTATCTCCGAAGCATCTAGCACACCCAGGCGGCCGCTGGTCCCGGCACCGAGATAGAAAAGCCTTCCGCCCTCGCGCATACGGGGCAGGAGTTGTTCGACCAGCCGGGTGATTTGCGGTATGGCCAGTGCCACGGCATCGGCTATCTTATGGTCTTCGGCATTGATTTCGGTAAGTATCTTCTCTACCGATTTCTCTTCGAGATGATGGTAGAGCGAGGGATATTCGGTAAGTTTCTGAAATTTTTCCATGTCTATTGTTCCGAGATTCGCCCGGCATGATATTGAGCCAATGCCTTACCGGGAGAGGAAAGTATCGTACCGACCTCTATCGACAGCGAACGGGCAACCTCCCGCAACAGGTCGGCATAATGGTAAGCGACCGACCCGACCAGGTGCACGGGGCAGCCCTGACAGGGGTATGCAAGGATATTGCGGCGGAAAAAGGCTTCAAACCGCGCGGAGACCAGCCGATGGAGGTAGGGGTCGTCGAGGTGCTCGTGAATGAAGGGAGAAAAACGGGCCATATACCGGTTGGGCATGGGGCGCCGGTAAACGGCATCGAGCACCTCTTCCTGCGTAAGCGGGTAACAATCGAAAAACTGCCGAGCAAGCGGCTCGGGCAACAGCCCTTTCAGGGCATCGGCCAGCAGGTGTTTTCCCAAGTCGCTGCCGCTCCCCTCATCGCCGAGGAGGAAACCCAGGGACGGGACTCGCCGGGTAATGTCACGGCCATCATAGTATCCCGAGTTCGACCCGGTTCCGAGAATGGCCACAATGCCCGGCGCATCGCCGCAAAGGGCGCGGGCCGCCGCCAGCAAATCGCTGTTCACCTCGACCGTTTCGGGGCCGATGACCCGATGCAGCTGCACACACAGCGTCTCGGCAGGACGCCCCACGCAACCGGCTCCATAGAAATAGACCTCGGTGATGCGCTCGATGGGCAACTCGACAAGGACTTCACGGGTAAGGATACGACGCACCTCATCATCGCCGAGGAGATAGGGATTGATACCCGCAGTGCGGAACGTGCGTTCCACCCCGTTTCTTCCCACCAGCGACCATTCGGTCTTGGTCGACCCGCTATCGGCGATCAATATCATAATCGGTCTCTTGTTATCTTGCGCAAGGTAATGATTTTTTTAGAAACTTCACCGTTTCTCCGGCGAGAAATCAGCGATAATACACATCGAGAGAGGCTCCGGGATAATAATGGCGAAGTATCGTGCGGTAATCATATCCGCGATGGGCCATCACGGCGGCACCGATTTGGCAAAGGCCCACGCCATGCCCCCAACCGGCTCCATCGAAAACGAAATCATCGCCTTCGCGCCGCACCACGAAAGCCGAGCTATACAAGTGCGTGGGCGACAAGATGCGGCGTATGTAGAGTTCCTTCCCGACAATCATTTCGCGACGTGTGCCGATGATACGCAGGCGCACGATGCGCGCCGAAGGTCCCCGCTCGACGGGTTCGAGCGCGAATATGGTCCCGAAGTCGATACCCGAGCGGCGGGCTACCAGCGACGAGAGTTCCGCCACGGAATAGCGCACCTGCCAGCGGAAGAAATCGGGGGTTTCGCGGTCGTAACTGTTGAGCACCTGCGAGAGAATGGCGGCATCACGGGTATTGCAAAAAACATCGGGACGGGTGGCGATGAAACGACGAGCCTCGCTCTCGATGGTGAGGTCGGCCGAGCGATGGCCGCCGGGAGCGTCATAGACCGGCCGGAGATAATCATGCGGCTCATTGCCCCAGCAATTTTCAAAACGTTCGGTCACACCGCCGCAGCATTTCGAGAAACGGGCATCGCACACCTCGCCCGCATAGCACAACACCTCTCCACGCGTCGAGGCCACCGCCTCGACCACCTGCGGAGTGGCCACACGCGTCAGCCCCTGATAACGCTGGCAATGGTCATCGGCACAGACATCGAAAAGGGTATGGTCGCCACGGTCGTACCAGCGGACTATCTCGCCGGGAGAGTCGATTTTCCCGCGCGACCGGCGAGCCGCCTGACGGCGACCGATGAGACGGGGCAACTGGGCCAACAGCCAACTGCGTGAGATGACGGCATGCGCTTTCAACAATTCGAGCGACGAGGTCGCATTCATTTCCGAGGAGATGACACTGGTCAGGTAAGTTTCGAGGGGCACTTCGTTGATGGCATGGATTTCTCCCCCATCGACCACAAGACGCAAAATCCCGCCGAACGTCTGGCACTCCTGCCGCTGCCAATGGAACTCGACCCCGATGGTCACCTGGGGCAGGTCAAACAAGGCATCGGGAGCGGCCGGAAGCAGCGTGAGCGTGTCGAAACTGTCATCGCCCAGACAAAGATTTTTCCCGTCGGAGGACAATCGAGCTTGATATTCTCCCGCCGGGAAGGTTCGCCCTTCCGGTGTCGCGAAAGTATCGTGCAGACGGAAATTCAACGTCGTGTCGTGCTGAATGCCGACCGTGATATGAGGTTCTTCTTTTATCATTGTTTATTCTTGAAATAAGGCGCAACGGGTCGGCCGACAGCCAAAAGCATCAATCCGACAAAGGTTATCAAGCCGTTCAACATCAACAATTCATAGCCCATGTAATAACCACAGGCGGCGGCAAGCCACCGTTGCAAAAGATAGCACAATATGGGTGAGGCAAGAGCCACCCAGGGAATATAACGGTCGCGCGGAGAGCCTTTCATAAAGAGGCCATATACGAAAAGGCCCAGCAACGGCCCGTAGGTATATCCGGCAATCGTATAGATGGCGTCGATGACGCTGGTATCGTTGAGCGCCTCGATAACGCACATGATAGCAAAAAAGAGCAGCGAAATAGCGATATGGGCCCGTTTGCGAATGGTCACGGCCTCATCGGCCGGGCGACGATTCACACCCAGCATATCGACACAAAACGAAGTCGTGAGTGCCGTCAACGCCGAGTCGGCGCTCGAAAAAGCAGCCGCCACGATACCCACGCTGAACAGGAGCAACATCCCGAAACCGAGATGGTCGGTCGCCATCATCGGCAACAGTTCGTCGGTCTTTTCGGGAAGAGCGATTCCCTGCTCCCCGGCAAAAGCGACCAGCAAAATGCCCAATACCAGGAAAAGCAAGTTGACCGGCACAAAGGCGGTACCATAGATATACATGTTCTTCTGCGCTTCGCGCAACGTGCGTATCGAGAGATTCTTCTGCATGATGTCTTGGTCGAGCCCCGACATGACTATGGTAATGAATATCCCGCTGAAAAACTGCTTGAAGAAATTCTGCTTCGTGTGCCAGTCATCGAATACAAAGATGCGTTCGAGACCGCTGTTGCGCACGGTATCGACAACATCGCCCGCACCGAGGTGCATGCGCGTCATAAGCTGGACAAGAATGAGCAACAGGGCTCCTATCATGAAGAGCGTCTGCAACGCATCGGTGCGCACAATCGTGCGCATGCCACTGCGATGGGAATAGAGCCATATCAGAAGCACGACAACCAACGCCGTAAGCCAAAAGGGAATATGCCAATCGGCCAGCACGATGTGCTGCAAAATCATGACGACGAGGTACAGGCGGGCGGCAGCGCCGATAATCTTGGAGATGAAGAAAAAAGCGGCGCCGGTCTTGTATGAACGGATTCCGAAACGGCGTTCGAGATAGGTGTAAATCGATGTGAGTTCGAGGCGGTAGTAGAGCGGGAGCAAAACACGGGCGATAATGATATATCCGACGAGAAAGCCCAAGACCGTCTGCATATAGGTCATATCGATGGTGAGCGGCATTCCGGGCACCGAAATGAAGGTCACCCCCGAGATGGAGGTCCCTATCATGCCGATGGCCACCAGCCACCACGGCGAAGATTTACCGGCCAAGAAGAAATTGTTGTTGTCATCGGATTTTCCACCCGAGAAACGGCCGATAAGCAACAGTACGGCAAAGTAGGCGGCTAATATGACAAGTAAAATGATTCCGTTGTTCATCGCATCATTCAAGTCCCATCGGATTGCTTTTCAGGACGGGCGACATGCGCTTTGACGCCTGTCGCCCGTCTTCAAGGAAAGAATCAGTTCTGTTTGAAATAATAGGTAATGCTTCCCCACTGGTTTTCATTGCCCGATGCCTTGCGTTCAAAGACGGCGCGGCGGGCAGCGGCTTCGGCGCGGCTGCGCAAAGTGGCATTGGAAGCGGCAGTCCCCTTGCTGCCCGAGGGGGTGACATTGGCCTGCACGACGCGGCCGTCGGGAGCGACAAGCACTTCCACGACAATGGTTCCCTCGTCGTTGGTGCCGGAATATTCGGGCTTGGGCAAACGCCCCACGAGTCCGCGGCCGCCCAAATCGTAATCGCCATAACCGGGCGAACCGACCGTGGCTCCCGCGGCCGCATTGCCTTGGGGCGAACCTTTCTTCTGGTCGTTCGCGGCTATGCTGTCGGCCGTTTTTCCCTTGCTGAGGGCATCGGCCCAAAGGTCATCGATGGGCGAAGTCTCGGGCTCGGGTTGCGGCTCGGCCTTCTTCTCCGAGAGGTCGGGTGCCACCTCGGGCTCGGGTTTCTCCTCTTCGAGCGAGACCGTCTCTTCGATGTCCTGCGTAACAACCGGCTCGGCATCAACAGGTTGGGGCGGAGGTGCGGCCGCCATCGGCGTAAAGGTCCCGGCTTCGGCATCGATAACGCCGAGTTGCAACACGATGCCGCTGCCGTCGTCTTCGCGAATCTCCGGAGCCGACAGGGTATAGAAAAGCAGCAACAGCAAGATGGCCACATGCACTGCTATCGTCACCGCGGAGGCAATCAACCGATTTTTCTTTTTTTCTTCCACGTCTTGTCTTTTACTCTTTCACGGGTTGGGTAGCCAATACCATGCGCAACTGGTTGTCGCTGGCGACATTGAGCACTTTCATGATTTCGCGGTAGGGCACACTCTCGTCGGCATAAAGGGCGAAATACATTTCGGGGTCCTGATTGCGCGCTTCAATCAAATAGGCCGGCAGTTCTTCATAAGCCACCTTCACGGCTTTGGACTTCCCCACCGAGACATAATAGTTGAGCGAAGCATCAATCGTGACGCGCGCCAAGGGTTTCACGCTCATCTCCTGCTTGCTCTGCGGCAGGTTTACCTTGATGGCGTTGGGGAACACAAAGGTCGAGGTGACCATAAAGAATATGAGCAGGAGGAAAATCACATCGGTCATCGATGCCATGCTGAATGTAGCTTCGATGCGGTTTTTGCGTTTAAGAGCCATGGCAATCCTCCTCTCTTATTTCTTGTTGGCGGGTTCGTTGAGCAAATCCATAAACTCCATGGTACTGGCTTCGAGCTGGTTGACAACCGTATTGACCCGGGAAACCAGGTAATTGTAGGCAAACATGGCGATGATACCCACGACCAATCCGGCCACCGTCGTGACGAGGGCTTCGTAGATACCGCTCGACAACGTGGTGATGTCGGCAGCCTCGCCGGCAGCCGCCATGCTGTAAAAGGCATTGACCATACCGGTTACCGTGCCGAGGAAACCGAGCATGGGAGCACCGGCGGCGGTGGTGGCTATCCAGGTAAAGCGGCGTTCGAGCTTGGCCACTTCGATATTTCCCACATTTTCGATGGCGACCAACACGTCGTTCATGGGACGTCCCAGACGGGTGATACCCTTCTCGATAAGGCGGGCGACCGGAGTGGGGTTTTTCTTGCAAAGGTTCAGCGCCGAGTCGATGTCACCGGCATGTATGTAGTCTTTGATGCGTTGCATGAAGGTGTCGTCCTGACGGGCGGCATCGCGCAAGACAAGCCACCGCTCGACGAAGATATAAATCGTCACCAGGGAAAGCAAAACGATAGGTATCATGATGAAACCGCCTTTGAGCGAAAGCGACCACAAGTTGAGCGGCGGCACGGCGGTTTGGGCTTCGAGGGCCGCAGCCTGCACGGGTTCCACCATGTTGGTTTGAGCCAAAAGAGATAACAAAAGTGTCATGGCAATTTTTTTTGTGTAAAGAATTATCGTATGAGATTTATTTCAAGCAATCCAAATAGCGACGAATCGTCTCTTCGAGGCCATAATAGAGGGCGTCGCATATCAGGGCATGGCCTATCGACACCTCATCGACATAGGGAACCTGCTCGTGGAAATAGCGCAGGTTTTCGAGGCTGAGGTCGTGACCGGCATTTACTCCCATGCCCAACTTGTGAGCCAACTTGGCTGCTTCGACAAAGGGGGCGACGGCCTTTTCCCGGTCGGCGGCATAGCCCGAAGCATAGGGCTCGGTGTAGAGCTCTACGCGGTCGGTTCCCGTCTTGGCGGCCCACTCAATCATTTCGAGGTCGGCATCGACGAATATCGAGGTGCGTATGCCGGCATGGTTGAAACGGTCGACCGTCTCACTGAGGAAATCGAAATTCCGACGCGTGTCCCACCCCGCATTGGAGGTAATGGCATCGACCGCATCGGGAACCATGGTCACCTGTGCCGGTTTTACCTGCAAGACGAGGTCGACAAACTTGCCGATGGGATTGCCTTCGATGTTGAATTCGGTGTGCAGGGCCGGGCGCAAGGCATAGACGTCGGCATAACGGATATGGCGTTCGTCGGGACGCGGGTGCACGGTAATGCCTTGCGCGCCGAACTGTTCGCAATCGAGAGCGACCTTCAACACATCGGGGACTTGCCCGCCACGGGCATTGCGCAAGGTGGCGACTTTGTTTACATTTACGCTGAGTTGTGTCATAATAACGTTAGGAGTTATTCCGTTTTTCGGATTTCGATAGGCGGATACTATTTTTTTTCTTACTTTTGTACACGAATATTACTCGCAAAAGTAATAGCTTTTGTTCAATTTTGAAAAAAACTATTCCACATTTGCAGCATATTTCACAAAATTTCCACTCCCAAACGACCCGCACCGCTCCCATGAGAATCGTCATTTTCGGAAAATCCTACGCCACAGACAAAAAAGAAGAAATCAACGCCCTGTTTTCTTCGCTGAGAAAATACGCCCCCCAACTGCTCATCGACCGGGAATTCCTCAGAATCATGCACGACATGGGCATAACAGAACCGGGAGCCGCGGTTCTCTCGGGAAATGATTTCGAAGCCGACATCGCCCTGAGCCTCGGCGGGGACGGCACGTTCCTGAAAACGGGCGAGCGCATCGGTGACAAGGGAATCCCCATTCTCGGCATCAACCTCGGCCGCATGGGTTTCCTGGCCGACGTACAATGCAGTGAGATGGCACAGGCCATCGACGAAATCATGGAAGGGCGCTATCACATCGAAGAGAGAGCCCTGCTGCACGTCTCCGACGGCAGCCACGCCGAGTGGCCCTATGCCCTGAACGAGGTGGCCGTGCTCAAACTCGACACCTCTTCGATGATTACCATACACGCCTATCTCGACGGCTCGTTCCTGAACACCTACCAGGCCGACGGCCTGCTGGTCGCCACCCCTACCGGCTCGACGGGTTACTCCCTGAGCGTGGGCGGCCCCATCGTCGCCCCCAACGCGGCCAACTTCATCATCACCCCCGTGGCACCGCACAGCCTCAACGTGCGGCCACTGGTCATTGGCGACAATGCCGAGATAACGCTCGTGGCCGAAGGTCGCAACCGCCATTTCCTGGTGAGCCTCGACGGCCGCTCCGAAGAGAAATATTCGGGCGAAAGCATCACCCTGCACAAGGCCCCTTTCCCCATACGCATCATCAAACGCGACAAACACCTCTTTACCGACACACTGCGCAAGAAACTCATGTGGGGGGTCGATTTGAGAAGCAACGGATAAACGCGTCTCCGCCCCGTCCCCGCCTTTCGACCTTCGCCTCCAATTCCCGGGAAACCATTAATTTGGTTTTATTAACTAAACAAATCATACATTATCTCCCTAAAAAAGGCAAAAACGATACAAATTTTACTACTTTTGTCATACAAGCCAAAATTATTTGTATGATGAACAAAAGACCCAACAAAAGAGAATTGGCCGCTCTTTTGCAAGCCATGATTATACTTTCGGGAAATCGCCCCTCATGCAACAAAGACAAACACAACCTCATCGAGAACGTCTGCAAAAAATACGACTTCTACCCCGAAATCCTGGAAATCACATCGGTCGACCCCTATGAGGTATTCGGAAACATCGAAGAGCTCGAAACCCGCCTTCAATTTGCCAGCTATCTCATCTCACTGGCCGACCCGGGAGATGACCGTTACATCGAAGCCAACCACCTCTCCTACCTCGCGAAACTCCTCTCCATACTCTGCCGGTAAGGTAAGTCAAGGACGACGAGCACCATGTTTTTGCGGCAATCGAACCCGCACACAGGGGAAAAATAGCCGTCGCCGGAAACCACCGCGACCTCCGGTAAAAGAGGCGCCCATGAGAGAGTGTGGCAACAGGGCGAACGATTTCTCCGGGAGGAATAGCCTCCGTAATGATTTCTGAAAAGAGACGGCATCGTGCACAACATCTTTCCCGACATTTGCATAACTTTGCCGACATGAAATCTCCCACCACTACCATTACCGACCCCGAGTTCGGACTCATCACCCTGCGCGAACGCGCCACAGCGCGGCACCTCATTTTCAGGGCCCGGAACGACAGCCTGTCGGTTACCGTTCCGCCGCACACCCGCCGGGAGGCGGTGCTCAAAATCATCGACGAAAAACGTGACGTCCTGCGCAAGCTCATGCGCCGAAAAAGACAATCACTTTTAAGTCCGGGCGACATGATCCCCACCCGCACTTTCACCATCGAAATATCGAACGGCACATATACGAACGTTTGCAGCCGGCAGCTCCCCGGGAGGGTGCTCATCATGGTACCTGCGGGCGTCGACTGGCGCACGCCCCTCATGCAGAAGGCCATCGCGCGGGAAATACACCGGCACCTCAAAAAAGCTGCCGAGAGCTACCTGCCCCAACGGCTCGAACAGTGGGCCCGCCAAACGGGCAACCGTTACAACGGCGTAATCATCGGGCGAGGCGTCCGACGCCTGGGCGTGTGCCGCAGCGACCGCCGCATCACCCTCTCCTACCACCTCATGTACCTGCCCGACCGACTCATCGACTACGTCATTCTGCACGAGCTCGCCCATCTGAGCGAGATGAGCCACAACGCGCGATTCCATGAAATATGCAATCGCTATTGCAACGGAAACGAGTTGATATTGAGAAAAGAACTACGCCAGTTTCCCTTCCCGACCGGGCAATGAAGGAAGGATATATTGTTAAAAAACAATAAATATTCATATCAAAAACCTCTTTCGCGTACAAAATAAGAGAGGAAGGTTTGCGCACACCGGAGGAAATGACTATATTTGCCTCGTAAATGAGCCGCGTAAGAGAGGGGACAAGTTTGTCCCCTCGTTTTATTCTGAACCGGCCGATAACCTTGTGATATGATAGACACCCAGATTGTAGAAGAAATCGTGAAAGAGGGCATTGCGGCAACCGACCTGTTCATCGTCGACATCACCGTCTCCCCCGACAACCGCATCGTGGTCGAAGTCGACAACGACGAAGGCGTGGACATAGACCGCTGCACCGCATTGCACCGCTTCATCGAAAGCCGTCTCGACCGAGATGTCGAAGATTATGAACTTGAAGTCGGCTCGGCCGGCATAACCTCGCCGTTCAAAGTCGTGCGGCAATACCAAAAAAACATCGGCAACGAAGTCGAGGTGCTCACCCGCGCCGGGCAAAAACTCAACGGCGTGCTCAAAGCCGCCGACGAAACGGGCTTTGTCGTCACCGTCACCAAGAAGGTGAAACCCGAAGGCGCCAAGCGCAAAATCGAAGTCGAAGAAGATTTGACTTTCCCTTACAACGAAATTAAATATACAAAATACCTAATCAGATTTAAATAAAATGGCCAAGAAAGAGGAAACAATCAGCATGGTCGACACCTTCTCCGAATTCAAGGAACTGAAAAACATCGACCGTACCACCATGATCAGCGTGTTGGAAGAGTCTTTCCGCAACGTGTTAGCAAAGATGTTCGGTACCGACGAAAACTTCGACATCATCGTCAACCCCGACAAAGGCGACTTCGAGATATGGCGCAACCGCGAAGTGGTCGAAGACGACAAGGTCGAAGACCCCAACCTGCAAATCTCCCTGTCGGAAGCAAAGAAAATCGACGCCGACTATGAAGTGGGCGAAGAGGTGACCGACGAGGTATTCTTCGAGAAATTCGGCCGCCGTGCCATTCTGAACCTGCGCCAAACCCTCGCCTCGAAGATTCTGGAACTCCAAAAAGACGCCATTTACAACCAATACAAAGACAAAATCGGCCAGCTCGTCAGCGCCGAAGTATATCAAATATGGAAAAAGGAGATGCTCCTCATCGACGACGAGGGCAACGAGCTCATTCTTCCCAAGACCGAGCAGATTCCCGGCGACTTCTACCGCAAGGGTGAAACCGCCCGCGCCGTCATCTTGCAGGTCGACAACAAGAACAACAACCCCAAAATCATCGTGTCGCGCACCTCGGAAAATTTCCTGCGCCGACTCTTCGAGCTCGAAGTACCTGAGATACACGACGGCCTCATCACCATACACAAGGTAGCCCGCATTCCCGGCGAACGGGCAAAAATCGCCGTCGAATCGTATGACGAACGCATCGACCCGGTAGGCGCCTGCGTAGGTGTGAAAGGGTCGCGCATACACGGCATCGTGAGAGAGTTGCGCAACGAGAACATCGACGTCATCAACTACACGACCAACACGTCGCTCTTCATACAACGAGCCCTGAACCCCGCCAAAATATCCTCGATACGCCTCAACGAAGAGGAGAAAAAGGCCGAGGTGTTCCTCAAACCCGAAGAGGTATCGCTCGCCATCGGAAAAGGCGGCCTCAACATCAAACTCGCCAGCATGCTCACCGGCTACACCATCGACGTGTACCGCGACATCGACGAGGGCGAAGAAGAAGACATCTACCTCGATGAATTCAAAGACGAAATCGACGAATGGGTCATCGAAGCCCTGAAAAGCATCGGCTGCGCCACCGCCAAGAGCGTATTGGCCAAGAGCCGTGAGGAGCTCATCGAAGGCGCCGACCTCGAAGAAGACACGGTCGATGAAGTCATCAAAATTCTGAAAGCGGAATTTGACGAAACCGACGAGGAGGCATAACCCTCCGGTTTCCGCCCATCGAGCCGAAAAGCTCGGGTTCTATGCTCTCGCAGCCACAAGAGGAAAAGAAAAGTGGCCAACCAGATTCATCAACGTTAAAATGGAACTATGTCGATAAGGTTAAATAAAGTAACAAGAGACTTAAACGTAGGCATACAGACGGTAGCCGCGTTCCTGCGAAAGAAAGGTTTCGAGATCGAACTGACCCCGAACACCAAAATCACCGACGAGCAATATGAATTGCTCGTCAAAGAATTCAGCACCGACAAAAACCTGAAAATCGAGTCGGAACGCATCAGCCAGGAACGGCAAAAAGAGAAAAAAGCCGCACAGGAAGAGAGTAACAACGAGCCTCAGGAAATCGAGACAATTATCGACGAATCGCTCAAACCCCACATCAAAGCCGTCGGCAAAATCGACTTGGACAGCTTGCACAAGAAGGCCGAAGAGCCCAAAGCGCAACCCGTAGAGGGACCTGAGGTCGAAGAGCCGGAAGTTACCGTAGAGTCTCCTGTTGAAGCCCCGACCGAAACATCGGAACCCGCACCGGAAGAAACCGATGCCGAAGAAGACGACACCTGGAACGATGAAGAGGAGAGCTACGACGAAGAAGACGATGAGCCCGAGGCAGAGACCACGGTCGAAGAGGTTGAAGACCAAAATGAAGTAACGCAGCAAGAAGCCGCAGCAGAAGCGTCGGAAGAAACCAAAGAGGCCGCTCCCGCCGAGAAAGGCGACAATATATTCAAGTTGAGCACGGTCAAGACGCCGGGTATCAACGTCGTCGGCAAAATCGACCTATCGGCCATCAACCAACAGACCCGTCCGAAGAAAAAAAGCAAAGAAGAGAAACGCAAGGAGCGTGAAGCCAAAGAAAAACAGCGCGTCGACAACAACAAGCGCCCGGCCACGCCACCAAACGACAATACCGAAAACGACGGGGAACGCAAAAAACGCAAACGCATCAAGAAAGAGCGCATCGACATCGAACACAATATCGACAACTCTTACAGCAGCGACCGCCACAACAACGGCAAACAGCAACAGCCCTCGAAGTTGAAAAAGCCCATAAAAGCCGAAGTCAACGAAGAAGACGTGCAAAAACAAATCAAAGAGACCCTCGCCCGCCTCACCGCCAAAGGTCAAAAGAAAAGCGCCAAATGGCGGAAAGAGAAACGGGAAGCCTTCTCGACCAAAGCCCAAGAGGCGGCCGAACGGGAGATGGAAGAAAGCCATATCCTGAAACTCACCGAGTTTGTGACGGCCAATGACCTGGCCAGTCTCATGAACGTGCCGGTAAACAATGTCATCGCCACCTGCATGAGCCTCGGCATCATGGTATCGATCAACCAGCGCCTCGACGCCGAGACCATCAACATCGTGGCCGAAGAATTCGGGTTCCAAACCGAATATGTGAGCGCCGAAGTGGCCGAAGCCATGGAAGAAGAGGCAGACCGCGAAGAAGACCTCACGCAGCGTCCGCCCATCGTGACCGTCATGGGTCACGTCGACCACGGAAAAACCTCGCTCCTCGACTACATACGCAACGCCAACGTCATCGCGGGAGAAGCAGGAGGCATCACCCAGCACATCGGCGCCTACAACGTCGTTCTCGATGACGGCCGTCGCATCACCTTCCTCGACACGCCGGGTCACGAAGCCTTCACCGCCATGCGTGCCCGCGGTGCCAAAGTCACCGACATCGCCATCATCATCGTGGCTGCCGACGACAACGTCATGCCCCAAACGGTCGAAGCCATCAACCACGCCTCGGCCGCGGGCGTACCTATCGTCTTTGCCATCAACAAGATAGACAAGCCAAACGCCAACCCCGACAAAATCAAGGAGGAGCTGGCCAACATGAACTACTTGGTCGAAGAGTGGGGCGGAAAATACCAGTCGCAGGACATCTCGGCCAAGAAAGGAACCGGCGTGAAGGAACTGATGGAGAAAGTGCTGCTCGAAGCCGAAATGCTCGACTTGAAAGCCAACCCCAACCGCCGGGCCACAGGTTCGATTATCGAATCGGCCCTCGACCGCGGCCGCGGATATGTAGCCACGGTACTGGTCGAAAACGGAACCCTGCACACGGGCGACGTCGTATTGGCCGGCACCCAGTTTGGCCGCGTCAAAGCGATGTTCAACGAACGTAACGCCCGCATCAAGGAGGCCGGGCCTTCGGCACCTGTAATCATCTTGGGATTGAACGGCGCCCCCACGGCCGGTGACCAGTTCAAGGTATTGGGAAGCGAACAAGAAGCCCGCGAGATTGCCACCAAACGCGAACAGTTGCAGCGCGAACAGGGACTGCGCACCCACAAGCTGCTCACCCTCGACGACATCGGCCGCCGCATCGCCATCGGCAACTTCCAGGAGTTGAACATCATCGTGAAAGGCGACGTCGACGGTTCCATCGAAGCCCTCAGCGACTCGCTCATCAAGTTGTCGACCGAGGAGATACAAGTCAACGTCCTGCACAAAGCCGTAGGCCAAATCTCCGAATCGGACGTCACCCTGGCTGCCGCCTCCAACGCCATCATCGTCGGCTTCCAGGTGCGCCCCTCCATGGCCGCCCGCAAACTGGCCGAGAAAGAGGGCGTCGACATACGTCTCTATTCGATTATCTACGACGCCATCGAGGAGGTAAAAGCCGCCATGGAAGGCATGCTCTCACCCGAAATCAAGGAAGAAGTAACCGCCACGGTCGAAGTGCGCGAGACTTTCCACATCTCAAAGGTGGGTACCGTTGCCGGCGGTATCGTGAAAGAAGGCAAGATAAAACGCACCAACAAGGTGCGCCTCATACGCGACGGCATCGTCATATACACCGGCGAACTCGGCTCTCTCAAACGCTTCAAGGACGACGTGAAAGAAGTTGCCTCAGGCTATGAGTGCGGTCTCAATATCGCCAACTACAACGACATAAAGGTAGGCGACCTTATCGAAGCCTACGAAGAAGTAGAGGTTAAAAAGACGCTCTGACAAAACCCGATAAGGCGGCTTCTGCGACACCGCACGGGCCGCCTTATCTCCTTTTCCCGAAAGAACAACGATGAACGTAGAATTCATAGATATTATCGTTGGCGCCATTCTCGCATACGGTTTGGTGCACGGGTACCACAAAGGCATCGTGCAACAACTGGGAGCACTTGGCGGGCTGATTGTGGCCATCTTGTTTGCCAACCTCTTCGCGCCCCTGTTCGAGAACCTGCTCAACCAGTTCGACTTCGCCGGCCCGCGCATCACCCACCAGTTGGCCTATCTCATCTCATTCCTGGTGTTGCTCTTCGGGTGCAACCTGTTGGCGCGGCTGCTCAAAAAGACGCTTCTCATGCTGCACCTGGGGTGGTTCGACCGCATCGCCGGCTGCATTTTCTGCTTCTTCAAATACCTGCTTGTCATCAGCGCGCTGCTCAACCTCTATACCATATTATCGCAGGGAGACAAGCAGGTCGTGCCTCAAATCCCGCAGGAAGCCCGACTGAGCCAAATGGTCATGAAGGTGGCTCCCGTGGTCATCGACTGGTCGAAAGAACGGGTCGAATTGCCCGACATACAAATCTCCCTGCCGGAAATAAACAAAGACGACCTTCCGTCGTTCTTACCTTAAACCGGGGCCTATTGCCCCAACTGCGTCATGTGCCCGACAATGAAAAAAGACAATATCAATTCCCCGCATAACGGACAACCGGTGTCCCAAGTTCCCAAAGGGAATGGAGACACGGATAAAATCATCGATGAAGTCACCTCGTCGGATTACAAATACGGCTTTGTCACCGACATCGACACCGAAGTAATTCCCCGGGGTCTGAACGAAGGCGTGGTGCGGCTCATATCGGCCAAGAAACACGAGCCCGAATGGTTGCTCGACTTCCGGCTCAAAGCCTTTGCCTACTGGAAAACGCTCGAAATGCCCCACTGGGCGCACCTCGACATTCCCGAAATCGACTACCAAGCCATCAGCTACTACGCCGCCCCCAAGAAGAAAGAGTCGCCCAAGAGTCTCGACGAGGTCGACCCCGAACTGCTCGACACCTTCAACAAACTGGGCATTTCGCTCGAAGAGCAAATGAAACTCTCGGGCATCGCCGTCGACGCGGTCATGGACAGCGTCTCGGTAAAAACCACCTTCAAGGAGAAACTGGCCGAACTGGGCGTCATTTTCTGCTCCATCAGCGAGGCCGTGAAAGACTACCCCGACCTGGTGCGCCAATACTTGGGCACGGTGGTTCCCTATCGCGACAACTTCTTTGCCGCCCTCAACTCGGCGGTATTCAGCGACGGCTCGTTCGTATACATTCCCAAAGGAGTGCGTTGCCCCATGGAGCTGTCGACCTACTTCCGCATCAATGCGGCCAACACCGGTCAATTCGAACGCACCCTCATCATCGCCGACGACGACAGTTATGTAAGCTACCTCGAAGGTTGCACCGCCCCCATGCGCGACGAAAACCAGCTGCACGCCGCCATCGTCGAGATACGCGCCCACGAACGGGCCGAGGTAAAATACTCGACCGTGCAGAACTGGTACCCCGGCGACAAAGAGGGGCGCGGCGGCATCTACAATTTCGTCACCAAGCGGGGACTGTGCAAAGGCGACCACTCCAAAATATCCTGGACCCAGGTAGAGACCGGCTCGGCCATCACTTGGAAATATCCCAGCTGCATTTTGGCCGGAGACAACTCCATCGGCGAATTTTATTCGGTTGCCGTGACCAATAATTTCCAACAAGCCGACACCGGCACCAAGATGATACACATCGGGAAAAACACCCGCAGCACCATCGTGTCAAAGGGTATCTCGGCCGGCAAGAGCCAAAACAGCTACCGCGGACTGGTGCGCGTGGCTCCCGGCGCCGACAATGCCCGCAACTACACCCAATGCGACAGCCTGCTGCTGAGCGACCAATGCGGAGCCCACACGTTCCCCTACATGGACATCAAGAACGACACCGCCATCGTGGAACACGAAGCAACGACGTCGAAAATCAACGAAGAACAAATCTTCTACTGCAACCAGCGGGGCATTCCCACCGAAGAAGCCGTGGGCCTCATCGTGAACGGATATGCCAAGGAAGTGATGAACAAACTGCCCATGGAGTTTGCCGTAGAGGCCCAGAAACTATTGCAAATCACGCTCGAAGGTTCGGTCGGATAAAAGGCCGGCGTCTCGCCCGGGCACAAGGAAAGAATAAAAAAATACTGACATATGCTCACCATAAAAAATCTGCACGCCAGCATCAACGGCAAAGAGATATTGAAAGGCATCGACCTGACGGTAAAACAAGGAGAGGTGCACGCCATCATGGGGCCCAACGGTTCGGGAAAAAGCACGCTGTCGTCGGTACTCACCGGGAATCCGGCGTTTGAAGTCACCGAGGGAAGTGTCGAATTTTGCGGGAAAGACCTGCTGTCGCTCTCACCCGAAGACCGCGCCCACGAAGGGCTCTTCCTCAGTTTCCAATACCCGGTGGAGATACCGGGAGTCAGCATGGTCAATTTCATGCGTGCCGCCATCAATGCCAAACGCAAATACTGGGGTGAAGAACCTCTGTCGGCTACCGATTTCCTGAAAATGATGCGCGAAAAACGCGCCATTGTCGAGCTCGACAACAAACTGGCCAGCCGCTCGGTCAATGAAGGATTCTCGGGCGGGGAGAAAAAACGGAACGAGATATTCCAGATGGCCATGCTGCAACCCCGGCTGTCGATTCTCGACGAGACCGACAGCGGCCTCGACATCGACGCCCTGCGCATCGTATCGCAAGGGGTCAACCAACTGAAATCGGACCAAAACGCCACCATCGTCATCACCCATTACCAGCGGCTGCTCGACTACATCGCCCCCGACTTCGTGCATGTACTCTACAAGGGCCGCATCGTCAAATCGGGCGGCCCCGAGTTGGCGCTCGAACTCGAAGAGAAGGGTTACGACTGGATAAAAAAAGAGGTTGACGCTTAAAAACTTTCACCTATGAATGCCGCACAACAATATATCGACCTCTACCGCCAGCACCGGGAGCTCATCGACCGACACTCGGCTGCCGTGTTGAACAGCCGACGCGATGCCGCCATGCGCGACTTCGAACGGCTGGGTTTGCCCCACAAGCGGCAAGAGGAGTTCCTGCACACCGACATCGAAGCCTTCTATGCGCCCGACTACGGGCTCAACTTGGCACGCATCGCCCCGCAAGCCACAATAAAAGAGAGTTTCCGATGTGCCGTTCCCGACCTCGAAAGCCAGCCCTACTTCTTCGTCGGCGACATATTCTCGGGCAACAACACCAAGCCCCTGCCCGAGGGCGTATTGGCTTGCAGCCTCTGCGAAGCAGCCACCCGCTACCCCGACTTGGTCGACCGCTACTACGGCCGCCTGGCCGACACCGGGAAAGACGGCACCGTGGCACTCAACACGGCCCTCGTGCAAGACGGATTCTTTCTCTATGTGCCCCGTCATGTAAAAATCGAAGAGCCGCTGCAAATCGTACACCTCACCCACGGCTCGCACGACTTCATGGCCAACCTGCGCATGCTCGTCGTGCTCGAAGAGGGGGCACAGGCCCGTCTGCTCGCATGTGACCACACGCTCGACAAAGGGCATTTCCTGACCTCGGCGGTCAATGAGATTTTTGTAGGCCCCGACGCTACGTTCGACTACTACGACCTCGAAGAGTCGACCCTCAACACCCATCGCGTCGCATCGACGTTCATACGCCAAGAACGCTCATCGAACGTGCTGGTCAACGGCATCACCCTGCACAACGGCTACACGCGCAACAACTTCACCATCACACTCGAAGGCGAAGGCGCCGAGACGCATCTCTACGGCATGGCGGTGGCCGACAAGCGGCAGGCCGTCGACAACTTCACCTTCATCGACCACAAAGCCGCCCACTGCACCAGCGACGAGCTCTTCAAATATGTACTCGAAGACTCGGCCACGGGGGTCTTCAACGGCCGCATTCTCGTGCGGCAGGGCGCCCAAGAGACCTCGGCCATACAGACCAACCGCAACCTCTGCACCACCAAGGAGGCCCACATCTATACCCAACCGCAACTCGAAATCTATGCCGACGACGTGAAGTGCAGCCACGGCGCAACGACCGGCCAACTCGACACGAACGCCCTTTTCTACATGCGTTCGCGAGGAATACCCGAAGCCGAAGCCCGCATGTTGCTCATGGTGGCCTTCACACACGATGTCATCGAGAAAGTGCGCATCGAAAGCCTGCGGGAGAGGTTGCACAAGATGGTCGAACGCCGGTTCAGAGGCACCCTCGACAAGTGTGCCGGCTGCCGCATCTGCCAATAAAGGAAGGAGACACATCATGCTCGACATCGACAAAATAAGAGAAGACTTTCCCATTCTTTCGCGGGAAGTCTACGGCAAGCCGCTGGTCTACCTCGACAATGCCGCCACCTCCCAGAAACCGCGCTGCGTCATCGAGACCATCACCGACGGCTACACCCGCATCAATGCCAACGTGCACCGCGGCGTGCACCGCCTGAGCCAAGAAGCCACCGACGGTCACGAACATGCGCGCCGACGCGTACAACAATTCCTCAACGCCGCCAGCGAAAAAGAGATTATCTTCACCCGCGGCACGACCGAGTCGATCAATCTCGTGGCGCACTCCTTCGGAGAGGCATTCCTCCACGACGGCGACGAAGTCATCATCTCGGAGATGGAACACCACGCCAACATCGTGCCGTGGCAACTGCTGCAAAGCGAGCGGAAGATTGCCTTGCGCGTCATACCCATCGACGACCGGGGCGTGCTCGACATGGAGGCGCTTGCCTCGGCTTTCAACGAAAAGACCCGACTGGTCTCCATCACCCATGTGTCGAATGTCCTGGGAACGGTCAATCCCATCAAGGAGATTATCGACATGGCGCACCGCCACCAGGTACCGGTGCTCATCGACGGCGCACAAGGCGCCCTGCACCACCGGGTCGACGTGCAGGCGCTCGACGTCGACTTCTATGTGCTCTCGGCTCATAAAATGTATGGCCCCACGGGCATCGGCGTCCTCTACGGCAAAGAGAAATGGCTCAATGCCATACCCCCTTATCAAGGTGGCGGCGAGATGATAGGGCATGTGACCTTCGAGAAGACGACCTTCAACGAGCTGCCGTTCAAGTTCGAGGCAGGGACGCCCGACTACATCGGTACAATGGCCTTTGCCAGTGCCCTCGACTACATCGACCGCATCGGCATAGAAAACATCGCCGCCCACGAACAGGAGTTGCTGCAATATACCACCCGCCGGCTGCTGGAAGAAATCGACGGCATACGCATTTACGGGACCGCCCCTCAGAAATGCGGCGTCATCTCGTTTCTCGTCCGCGACATTCACCCCTACGACATGGGCATGCTGCTCGACAAGCTGGGATTTGCCCTGCGTTCGGGTCACCACTGCGCCCAACCGCTCATGGAACGCTTTGGCATCGTAGGCACGCTGCGCGCCTCTTTTGCCCTCTACAACACCATCGAAGAGTGCGAGGCTTTTGTCGCCGCCGTAAAGCGGGTGGCACAAATGTTCTGACCTGCGACAATTTCTCATCGAGTCACCCTCGCCGCACAGGAGTGTGCGGCGAGGGTGACTTTTATATGAGCTTCGATGAATTCACCGGCTCGTACACCACATCGACAGCATCGAGATGGAACCGAGAAGAGACCACGCCCGAGAGCGAAAGCCGATGATATTTATATGGCGGAGCTATGGTACGCAAGGAAACGCGGCCGGGGATAGCCCCTTCGGCTCGTGCCCCGAAAATGGCACCATACCCCGCATCGGCCCGGTTCGAGGCCCAAAGCGAAAAGGCGAGCGAGGCGTTATCGTCGCTGCAACGCAAGGCCCACCGGGGTATCCGTTTCTCCACATCGGGCAACAGCTTGATGGCCCGTGTCACAAGCGCCACCTCCACCCTATCGGCCGCCTGCTCATCGCACAGGTCATACACCCGCGACTCATCATCGACGGCCAACAATGTCGGATAAAGCGAATAAAACGAGACATACGAGGCACTGCGCCGCGTCCATTGCGCCGACAACAAATCGAACACCCACATATAGGAATAGCCCGGCGACAGGAAAAGCAACTCCTTCTCGATGTAATTATATCCTATCTCGGCATTCTCCACAAACGTGCGGAAAGGCGTATTGTCGACGGCCGACGTCATCACCGGCTCCATTGCATCGAGCACCGAAAGAGCCGGCCCCGGCAGGGTATCGGGAGTCCCGTCGAAGGGTCGCGACAAGAGTTCCGAATCGGAACCGAGCAAGGCCATCAATCCCTGGTCGGAGAGATAGAGCACGGCATCATCGACCGAGATGATGTGTCGGGGCGAAAGGGCCACTTCGCGATTCACCGGCGACTGGCTGGCATACAACACCTCGCCGCTGCCCTGCCGCAAAGCCCATATGCCATCGCTGGTAAAGACATAAAGGGGGAACTCGCCATACTGTCCTTGCGAGAGGGCTGCCGTTGCCGCCGCCATGCCGAGAATCGCCCCCGAGGAGAGCGTATAGGTGAGGGTCTGGGGGAAGGTAAACGGATTATACACGGCCGATACCCGCAACTTGCCGGGAATGTGCTCTTCGGGATTTTTTACCTCAGGTTGAAATGACCCGTCCATTGAAGAAAAGTCCAAGGTCAGTTGTATGGGAGAAAATTCGGGATTGAGATAATATGCCATGTTTTCGTTGGGTGCGGCTTTCAGTGGAAATCGGCCATAATAACGGGGAGATCCCGATTGATTAAAGTCCAAAATCTCAATTCTCACAGCCCGACTGTCGGGATAGGAAAGATAAGGTGTGAGTCGATATGTACCAGGCTCGAAAGGGACAAACATCTGGCTCTGCCCTGTCGTTCCTTTCAGTGTTATCCGCATAAAGCCCTGCATGGAATAAGATGTAGGTGTACTTCCTCGATAATTCTCTTGTTCCGTCGAGAAAAGTGAAAGCGGATACCCATCGAAAAAGCGGGTCGTCACATTCCCCAAGTGGAGGCGTCCATTGTAAACACACGACTCCTTGGCCCGAAGGGTATGCAGTGAGAAGTTATCGAGAGTGAGATTGCGCTGCTGCACAAGATTCGAGAGTGAGCAGGTGTAAGTCAATGGAGTAGACTTTTCGGGATCAGCTTTCAACTCCTCTATGTCGAAAGAGGCCACTTTATAAAAGAGCGACTCGTTCACAATCTGCTCCCGTTGTTCATCGTCCGGAAGCAAAGGCATCGCAAACCGCATGACCGGCACCGGGTCTCCATTTCCGTCAGGCTCCTGAACGAGGTAATATGACTCGATGGTAGCATCTTTCACTACGGGCAACTCCCGGGAGAAAAAGATATCAACCCCCTTTATCACATCGCTCCACGCTTCGAGATTGGCCTTGTTTACCGTGTAGTAGACCTTCTCGCCCGACAAGGAGAAAGGATTGTGCAACAGCTGTGTCACCTCATGGTCTTTGACCTTACACATCGAAGCCAGATTGTTAACAAACGGCAGGGCTTCGGAACCGCACATCAGCACAGGCGGCGAAGGATAGATGTAGCTGTCGTCATAGAGCCGCAGGGCATAACGCACCAGAAACGGAAAAGAAAGGTATCCATCATCGAGCAACGCACTCTTGGCCCGGCTGTATGTGCCGTATACCAAAGAAGAAAAACGCACCTTGTCGTTGTCGGAGAGCACAAAATTCCCGTTGTCGGGTGACGTAGAGATTAGAGCATAATCATTCCACGTTTCTTCCCTGACCGTCTTTCCCGACATGGAAAAGGAAATCTCGGGGAAATCGGGACGCTCTCCGAGAAAGCGATAGGCACCGTCGACATAGAAAAGGTATTGCATCTCCTTATCGGTGAAGACGACCATGGCATTTCCCACCGCCTCGATGCGCTCCAATCCGGAGATTTCAAAACCCGATGGGCTTTCCAAGGGCACAATCGCGCCATCGGTCTCCTCTGCTTCATAAAAGAGAGTCGTACCGTCGTAGGTAAAATAGTGTTTGTAAGCCTCGTTCACATGGACGAAGACAAGGCGATGCGACGCATCGGCCGGCGTGTAGCAACGGGCCGGCGTGCCGACCGGAGACCACACGCCATCGCGGCAACGGAGGTTGACAACATGACTGCACTCCCCGTCGGTTGAAATTGCCGGCGGCAAAAGAGCCGACATACCGGTTATCTGTAATCGTTTTTGGTCTTGCATATTTTCGTAATTTAAAAGTTGGTTATGACGGCAACAAATGTATGCCACGAATCAAGGGACTCCGTGGGGAATTTATCAAATCGGTCGCAGAGGGACGCTTTTTATAAACTTCACATGCCGCAGGGAAAATTCATCGCTTTATTTGTCCCGTGAAAAATCATTGCGGCCCGGCCGCTCCACGTCAAACCAATTTTATATTTTTATGAAAGAAACCAATTATCGCATTTTCAACAACCGGAACCTGATGCCGCAACAGCAGCCCGGGAAGAACATCGCCTCGGTCGAGACACAAGGGAAAAAAGAGCCCGACGAGACCGACCTCGAAGTCTTGTGGCAAGCCAAACGCGCCTGGGACAACCTCGACCGTTACCGCCATACCCGCACCCGCAGCCGCAATTACACCTTCGGCAACCAATGGGGCGACAACATCGACCTGCCCGACGGACGCACCCTGAGCGAAGAGCAATACTTGAAAGAGCAAGGGAAAGTCCCGCTGAAAAACAACCTGATACGCAAACTGGTGAAAAATGTCGTGGGCCAGTTCCGTTCGGTACAGACCCAACCGGTGTGCATCGCCCGCAACCGGAAAGACCAGCCGCTGAGCGAGGTCCTGAGCGCGGCCCTGCAATATGTGCACCAACACAATCACCTGTGGGAAATCGACGGACGCTCGCTCGAAGAGTTCCTCATCTCGGGAAGCTGCTTCCATAAAATAGGGTACGGGAAACGGCACGACAAAACCGATGTGTGGATCGACGAGGTAAATCCCAACCGCATCTTCTTCAACAACATCGAAGACCCGCGACACTGGGATTGCACCCTCATCGGCGAACTGCACGACGTGCCTGTCGCCCAAGTGCTCACGCACTTTGCCCACGGCTCACGCAAACGCGGAGAAGAGTTGCGCGAAATGTACGGCAACGCCACCGAGAGCCACATCAGGGAAAACTACGAGAACCTGTCGAGCGAACGACTCGACAACATCGACTTTTTCATGCCCGCCGACACGCACCTGTGCCGCATCATCGAGGTGTGGCGTCTCGAAAGCCGGGAACGGCTCAGGTGCCACGACCGGCTCTCGGGAAGCTATTACAAGGAAGAGGTCGCCCGTGCCGACGAAATCGCCGAGGAAAACCGCCGGCGCATCAACGAGGCCCGCAGCAGAGGCATCGCACGGGAAGATGTACCCCTCATCGATACCGAATGGTTTGTCGACCAATTCTGGTACTACCGCTTCTTCACCCCCTTCGGGGAGGTACTGGCCGAGGGAGAAACGCCCTACTGGCACGGCGAACACCCTTATGCCTTCAAACTCTACCCGCTCATCGACGGGGAGATACACTCATTTGTCGAAGATGTCATCGACCAGCAACGCTACATCAACCGCCTCATCACCCTGGTCGACTTCATCATGGGGTCGAGCGCCAAAGGGGTACTTCTCTTCCCCGAGAACCAAATTCCCGACGGCATGACCATCGAAGACATCGCCGAAGAGTGGACCCGCTACAACGGGGTGATTCTCTTCAAACCCAAGCCGGGCGAAGCCCTGCCGCAGCAAGTTGCCGTGAACGCCACCAACGTGGGCGCATACGAACTGCTCAACCTGCAAATGAAACTGCTCGACGACATATCGGGCGTGCACGGCGCCATGCAGGGACAGACACCCTCGCCCGGGACGCCGGCCAACCTCTACATGCAACAGGTGCAGAATGCCGGCATCAACCTCATCGACATCTTCGAGTCGTTCAAAAGTTTCCGGGAAAATCGCGACACCAAACTGCTGAAAACCGTGCAGCAATACTACGACCGCCAACGTTACCTCGACATTGCCGGCGACAAGGTCGACGAGAGCCAGGTACCTTACACGCCCGACGAAGTGCAGCACGCCGAGGTCGACATCAACATCACCGAGTCGACAGCCTCGCCGGTATTCCGTTCGGCCTCGAACGAGTTCTTGCTGCAACTCTTCCGCATGGGACAAATCTCCCTCGAAACCTTGCTCGAAAACGGAGCCTTCCCCTTCTCCGACCGTCTGCTGCAAAGCATCGAGAAAGAAAAAGAAGAGAGACAAAAGCAGCAAGCCCTCGGGCTCACAAGCCCGAACGGCTCAAATGGAGCCCAGTCATTACAGCAACCGATCATGCAAGCCCTGCTGTCGGCACAATAAATTTCTATGTTGTCCAATTCTCTCAATCGACGAGTGGCGGGG
>UQOX01000034.1 GCA_900542765.1 uncultured Porphyromonadaceae bacterium
GTGAGGGCCTACGGCATTTGCCGTGGGCCCTCACTGCTTGTTATTTATATACTTATTATTCTAAGCTTGGAATCATTATTAGAGAAATTCTCCTAAACGACGATTATCGTCCGATACAAAGATAGGTGAATCCCATTTTACGCAACTCTTCGGCGTCGTAGATGTTGCGCCCGTCGATAATCAACGGCGTCCGCATCGTCTTCTTGATTACGCCCCAGCTCGGCAACCTGAACTGCTTCCACTCCGTCAGCATCAAAAGTGCATCGGCTTCGAGTACGGCATCGTACATGTCGGTCGCATATTCCACACTCCTGCCTATCCGTCGACGACACTCGTCCATCGCTACCGGGTCATAGACTTTCACCTCACACCCGGCTGCCTGCAACAGTTTTATGGTCACCAACGATGTCGCCTCACGCATGTCATCGGTCTCGGGCTTGAACGACAATCCCCACAAGGCGATTTTCTTCCCTTGCAAGGCTCCGTCATAATAAGCACTCAATTTCTTATACAATATTGTCTTTTGTGCTTCATTCACCTCTTCTACGGCTTGTAATACACGCATGGGGTAACCGGCTTTCTCGGCCGTCTTTATCAGCGCTTTTACGTCCTTGGGAAAACAACTGCCCCCGTATCCGCAACCCGGATAGAGAAATTTCGATCCGATGCGGCTGTCGCTGCCTATGCCTTTGCGCACCATGTTGACATCGGCTCCCACCAGTTCGCAGAGGTTGGCAATGTCGTTCATAAACGAGATGCGCGTGGCCAACATCGAATTGGCCGCATACTTGATCATCTCGGCCGAGGGTATGTCGGTAAAGATGACGCGGAAATTATTCAACAGGAACGGACGGTAAAGCCGGCTCATCTTCTCTTGTGCCTGTTCGCTCTCGACACCCACTACGACACGGTCGGGCGACATGAAATCCTTGATGGCCGCCCCTTCTTTCAGAAACTCCGGATTCGAGGCCACATCGAACGGGATTTTCTCGCCCCGCTGGACCAACTCTTCTTCTATGACCGCCTTTACTTTCTTGGCCGTTCCGACCGGAACCGTGCTCTTGGTTACCAGTATGGTGTATTTTTTGATGTTCTGGCCAAATGTCCGGGCTACGGCCAAGACATATTGCAGGTCGGCGCTTCCGTCTTCATCGGGCGGCGTGCCTACGGCCGAAAACACAATCTCCACATCATCGAGACATTCCTTCAAATCGGTCGTGAAATGCAGTCGGCCTTCCCGACTGTTCCGAAGCACCATTTCATCAAGCCCCGGTTCATATATGGGTACCTGGCCCTGTTGCAACACTTCGATTTTTGCTTTATCTACATCTACGCAGGTTACGTCTACGCCCATTTCGGCAAAACATGTTCCCGAGACCAATCCTACATAGCCGGTCCCTACTATCGCTATCTTCATATCGTTATCGTGGTCTATACGGCATTATCGTCGCCCTTGAATAATAAGACAAAGGTGAGAAATATTATCTTCAAATCCAATAAGATGTTCCAATTTTCGATATACCAAATATCATATTCGACCCGTTTTTCCATTTGCCACAACTCGCGGGTTTCGCCTCTATACCCATTGATTTGGGCCCAACCGGTAAGCCCCGGCTTTGCAAAATGACGAACCATGTACTTGTCGATAATGGCCGAATATTCCTGGGTATGTTTCAACATGTGCGGTCGAGGCCCCACAAAAGACATCTCGCCCTTAAAGATATTAAACACCTGAGGCAGCTCATCGAGGCTGGTTTTCCTCAGGAAATGGCCAATGCGTGTAATACGCGGGTCATTGGCCGTCGCCTGCAACTTATCGGCCTCTGCATTCAGCCGCATGGTTCTAAATTTCAAGCAACTAAATTCGCGCCCCATATATCCGGTTCGTTTCTGTTTGAAAAGTACCGGACCGGGAGAAGAGAACCGCACCAAAAGAGCAATGGGCAGATACCATATCGGCGCCAACAGGATCATAAAAAGCGAAAACAAGAAGTCGAACGCCCTTTTCACGAAACGTCCCGTCCATCGTTGCAACGGCTCACGGCATATCGACAGCAACGGGGTATTCCCCATGATTTGATAATGCAGGCGCCGAGGTATGTATTGGGATATTTCGGGTAAAATAAAGAAACGTATGCCGTTCTGCTCTGAGAAATAAAGCAAATCGACGATTTCGGCATTTTGAGTATTGGGTAATGCGCAATAAATTTCGTCGATATGTTTTTCGATGCAAAATGCCGCCACGTCATCGATTGTTCCCCGCAGCTGCTCCTTCTCACACTTCGGGGCGGTATCATCATCAAAAAAGCCCATAAACCGGAACCCATATCCGGCATCGGATTGCAACTCTTTATAGAGTGACATTCCCGACGAACCGGCGCCGACAATAATGACCCGCTTGAAATTGTATCCATGACGTCGAATGTATCGCAGGAGACGATTCGACAATAACCACCACAGGTTTAAGAAACAAAAGAAAAAGAGGAACAACAACAGCAATCCCATCGAGTCGACATCGACCTTGACGCACGCCATGCACGCCAAAAAGAGCAGGAATTCGAAAAACACCGACTCCGACGCAATCAGCAACAAACGGTCGACATACACGATGCGCATGTTATGCACATACCTGAAAAAGAAGGCGATGGGCAAATATGAAAGATTCAGCAACAGACACACGAGCTTCCGCGAATCGCCATCGGGCAACATCTCGGGAAAGAGCATCAGTAAAAATAAAAAGGCGACATTGAGACACACAAAGTCGCCTAAGGTTATTATTTTACTGATCAAATGTCCATAACCTTTCCTTACCATAACAACCGCGTTTATGATAAGATAACGGAAAAATTGAAAGTTTATTGTATTTATTATCGCAATTTTTCGTCAATCAATTCGATTTTTTGGACGAGCAACTGCATGTCATCTTTCAATTTGTCGATTTTACGTTTCAACTCCTCGACCATCTTATTTCCCGATTTGGAAGAGACATTGAGAAATCCCATGTTATTTTGGTAGGTCTGCAAACTGTTTTTCATGCTCTCATAGGCCCGCATCAGGCGCTCACGCTCCCGATAGAGTTTGTTTTGGGCCTGCTCGGAAGAGGCCAACTCCTCGACCGTATTGCTGAATGCATCTAAGCGGTTACGAGCCTCCTTCATATTCCAACGCTTGAAGTGGACATCAAGTGCCGTTTGGTATTGCTTGCGCAACTTGTCCTTTTCCTTGAACGGGACATGACCGATGGCGGCCCACTCCGACATCAAGGCTCTGACTTGTGTCAATCCGGCATTCTTATCGAGAGTCTCATCGATGGCGTTGAGCTTCTCTATGATTGCCTGCTTGGCTTGCAAATTATCTTGTTCTTCGTTTTTCTTCGAAGCAAATTCTTGTTTCTTGCGGTCGAAAAAGTAATCGCATGCCTCGGTGAAGCGTTTCCAAATGGCATCGGAATATTTGCGAGGAACAGCACCTATGGTGCGCCACTCTTTTTGGAGTTGGGTCAATTTTTCCGATGTAGCTCGCCAATCGGTACTCTCTTTTAAAGCCTCGGCCTGCTCACAGAGAGAGCGTTTCTTTTCGAGATTGAGCGACATGGCGTCTTTTACGGTCTTGTAGTATTCGGCCTTGCGCGAGAAAAAGAGGTCACACGATTTTCTGAAACGCTCAAACAACTGCGTGTTTACCTTGCGAGAGGCAAAGCCCACCGCTTTCCAACGTTCTTGCATATCCAACACGCTCTTGGTCTTTTCGTCCCATGCCGAGAAGGATTGCAACGAATCGAGGTCGATAGCCTCTATCTCTTCACACAATGCGGTTTTGGCCTGTTCGTTGGCCAACTCATTTGCTTTTATCGTTTCGAAATATTGCTGGTGACGTTTGTTGATGACGGTCGAAGCCTCTTTGAAACGATTCCATATCTCTTCGCGCATCTCTTTCGATACCGGACCTATGCCTCGCCACTCCTCATGCAAGTTTTGCAAGGTCTTGAAAGCGTCCAGTACATCATCATTGGCAGCAAGCGCCTCGGCCTGTTCACAAAGGGCGGTCTTCTGTTCCAAATTCTTTTTGAAATCATAATCACGCAACTCCTTGTGTATTTTCAGCAAGTCATAAAAATTCTCACTGTATGTCTGGAACGTTTTCCAAAGGTCGCTGACCGCTGATGCCGGCACATTTACGATTTCCTTAAATTCTTGCTGGCGTTCCTTGAAGTCATTGTAATATTTGCCGATGTTATCGGGATCCTCGATATAGCTCTTTATCTCATCGAGAATAGCTTGTTTGCGAGCCAAATTGTCCTGGCGTTCTTTTTCTTGCTGCTCGATATAGGCGGCTTTCTTTTCCTTGTAGCTGTTGAGAAGCGTTTTTAAAGTCTCTTCGAGAGAATCGAGAGGGATTTGGAATTCGCCCTTGTTTTCTTCCGGCATTTCATCATACGCCCGATGAGCCTCTTCGATTTCGTTTTTCCGCAATTTGTAATACTGTTGCTTCAAAGCATCGATTTCGTCTTTCACTTCTTCGACAGGTATCGCCAACAACTCCTTGATGCGCTCAACAATTTGCTCACGCGTACAGGGGTTTTGTACCTGTGTATCGGCGACCGATGTTTCGGCAACCGATTCCACAGCTTCGGGAACAGGAAGTTCGTCCGTTTTAGCAACAGGTTCGCCATTCCCGGCGACATTAATCGTATTTTTCTCCTCGGCTTTACCTTCGGGAGAAAGAATATTTTGAGGCTCCATCATTATACAAAAATTTAATTAAGGCATAATTTTATCTCACAAAACAAAGAAAAATTTTCGTTTCTTCATAACAAATCTCCGCATTTTTTCGCGAAGAGTGGTATTTTATGTTTTTTCAGCGTTTCACTTTTATTCATACAATTCAATGCAACCAAATCCCAGGCTTATCTTGTCGCCCAATCCCGTGTTATGTATAAGTTGTTGCAAAATGGGGTGTAATGTGAGTCTGAATTTACACATATAACCTATCACTTTCGATTCTTCCCGTGTAAAGCGTTTGATGAATATTCCCTTTCGTTTGGGGGGCGCAATCAGTTCAAACTTGAAATTGGTCTCATAGGGAAATTCTTTCCCATAGAAATAGTTGTATTTTTCGAGAATCGTACGCAACAACATTTCTTCATAATCGGGCGATTCGGGCCCTATATATTCAAAACTGCGATTGGATCTCATACAAGAGACCACAATGGGCGACAACGACAGGTAGGTCATCGTCTCGGTATATTCCACCGGCTCGCTTTTGTGTATCTCTTCTATCTTGAATGCCACTTGGGACTTTCGGTCACCGACTAAAACCTCCCGACCTTCGAAGGCATTTCGAATGAATTCTTCACTGCCCCTCTCGGGAAGGGTCGAAATCCATAATTGTACTTTTTTGGCCAAAACATACAATCGGTCTTCCTCGACTTTGATTTTCGGTATATATAGGTTCGACACCGACATCAATTTATATCGGGTATTCATCTCCGGCAAAAAGCCATTGATGCCCAGCCACTGCTCATACGCTCCACTATCTTCGGTCAAAATTCGATGCACACACGACGACAATTCATACTGATAACTTACCGGCAGTACATTCCCCGCCAGTTCGGCCTGTACAGATAGCACTAACTTAAATCGCATAATTCTTATTCCTCCTTACTTGTAAGTTTTATCTTACTTTTTCATCAAATCCTTTTTTTAACGCGTACCTCAACAGCTGTTTTGGGCTTTGTAATACAACGTCGACATATTATTCGCTCTAAATATCGCTTGGGCCGTCGTTTGTAACGCTTCCGGCGTAATGCGATAATATTTTTCTATTTCATGGTCGATGGCTTCGGCTTGGTCGAGCAACTCGAAATAAGCCAAATTGGCTGCCTTGTCGACATAACTCAAATTTGAGAAAAGATAGTTTGTCTCAAATTTATGAACCATCTTGCGGATCTCCGGTTCTGGAACGGGTTCACTGCACAACTTTTCGAGTTCCTCTTCTATGGCTTCATCGGCTTGTTGCATCGATACGCCCCGATTCAATCGTCCGTTTATCAAGAAGAGGCCGGTTTCTATATCTCCGGTGATACTGGCATCTATGGCCGTAAAAAGGGGCTTTTCCATGACCAAGTGTCGGAAAAGACGTGATGAACGGCCATTCGATAGTATATCTGAAATCAGATCACACGTTTGGTAATGTTCTCCGCCCCTACCTTCCATGTGGAAGGCTTTCACGATTGCGTCCATCGGGACATCTCGCTCCACCTCCTTTTGGCGAGGGGCCTGCTGTTGAGGTTCGGGCAAAATATGTCGAGACGGTATCGTCCTCTTCTCAATAGGGGCAAACCATTTTTCGGCCAGTCTCAAAGTCTCTTCATACGAAATATTTCCGGCGACAGCCAATATCGCATTGTTCGGTGCATAGTGGCTATAATAAAACGATTTTACCTCATCGAGGGTAGCCCCTTCGATATGGGTTATGTCACGACCTATTACCGGCCAGCGATATGGGTGACGAAGATAAGCCATTTCGCGTATCAAAGCCGAAATATCGCCATAAGGCTGATTCAATGTCCGCTGTTTGAATTCCTCAATGACAACTGCTTTCTGTATGTCGAGGCTACGTTGCGAAAAGTCCAATCCCAGCATGCGGTCCGATTCCAACCAAAAGGCGGTCTCTACATTCTGCCGAGGGACTATGGTATAGTAATTTGTAATATCATTACTCGTCCATGCGTTGTTCTCGCCTCCTGCCTGCTGCAATTCAGCATCGAAATCCGACACATGAAGTGACCCTCCGAACATGAGGTGCTCAAACAAATGGGCAAATCCCGTACGGTCAGGCGACTCATCTCTCGACCCCACATCGTACAATAGATTCAAGGCGACCATCTGTGTATTGCAATCGGCATGATGCAATAACCTCAATCCATTGGGAAACTGATATTTATTTACCTCTATCACTTATTTTCAATCCAACACTTTCATGCTCATTTTTATGTCATGTTCGGGTCTATCTCCGTCTCGGGTTGGTACCGCCTCTATAAGATCTAAGACATCGAACCCTTCAACCACCTCCCCGAATACGGTATAATCTCCGTCGAGATGCGGTGCCCCCCCGACAGTCGTATAGGCCGTTTTCTGCTCTTGGGAGAAATGGAAGCCACCCTCGTTCCGCATAATGTCTTTCAACTCGGCCAAAAGCTTTTCTTGAAGTTCAACCAGTGCCGGTTGATTTTTCGAACGGCGATACTGCATAATCTCTTCCCGATGTGCAGCGACCAGCGACTGGAATACCGATTCTTCCTTCCGTCGAGTCAGTTGCTGCTCCATCGATGCAAGTTGACCTTCGGAGAAAACTGCACCCGTGACAATATAAAATTGCGAACCTGACGATTTTTTTTCGGGATTTACATGGTCGCCTTGCCGGGCTGCGGCCAAAGCTCCTTTTTTATGGAAATGAGCAGAGACAAACTCTGCCGGAATCGTGTAGCCCGGCCCGCCAGAGCCCAACGCCTGTCGAGGTTTTGCCTGTCGGGAATCGGGGTCTCCACCTTGTATCATAAAATCTTTTATTACTCTGTGAAACAACAGACCGTCATAATATCCACTATTCACCAACTTCACAAAGTTATCCCTATGTTGGGGCGTATCGTTATATAATTTCACAACGATTTCTCCCATATCGGTTTTTATCGACACATAGGTATGGCTTTTATCACGCATGGTACACGATGACATGAATAAAATTATTGAGATTAAAAATATAAACCTACAATTCACAATACACCCTTTACCTTCTCTTTAAAGAAGGGATTGTTTGCATTATATATTAACGAAAGGACATTTTTTTTGTTTGGAAGCAAATTTACATGTTTGCTCGATACCCTGCAAGGCTTTTAATGAAAAAAATTACTCTCTTCATGCAGAAATGTCCCCCGGTCTATAAATAATTCGTATATTTGCAAAATTGTATGACGCATTTTGTCCATTGACATGACAGCTGAAAATTTGTTATTACTGGCTATACACGCCTCATTAAAGGCCGGAGACGATATTCGCCGCATCTACAACAAGTCCGAAAGCGATTTCGGTATCGAATACAAAGCCGACCACTCACCTTTGACGATTGCAGACAAAGCATCGGACGCCACTATCGGACAGATGCTCGAAACAACCCCCTATCCCATTCTCACTGAGGAGAAAAAAGCATTACCTTTTGACGAAAGGAAAAATTGGGAGAAGTTATGGATTGTCGACCCCCTCGACGGAACCAAAGAATTCATCAAACGAAACGGGGAATTTACTGTAAACATAGCATTGGTCGAGAAGGGAATCCCGATGCTCGGCGTTATCTATGTCCCCGTCAAAGAGCGTCTCTACTTCGGTTGCGTAGGCATGGGAGCCTTCCGCGCCGACGATATAACCCGCCTTTCCGAAGACAGTACCTTGTCTGATATTATCGCCGCATCGTGCGCATTGCCACTCTCCACCGATACCAGACGGCCGTTCACGGTTGTGGCTTCGCGCTCTCATCTCTCACCCGAAACCGAGACTTTCATCAACGACCTGCGCAAAGCCCACCCCGAACTCGAAACCGTCTCGATAGGAAGCTCGCTAAAAATATGCCTCGTGTGTGAAGGAGCGGCCGATATATATCCCCGTTTTGCCCCGACCATGGAATGGGACACGGCAGCCGGCCATGCCATAGCCCGTGCCACCGGGAAAGAAATTCTCCACACCGACAGGTCGACACCGCTTCGATACAATAAAGCAGATCTTCACAACCCTTGGTTTATCGTAGAATAAAATCGTATAACAACAATGGAAAAACACATATATCCCATATTCGACCGCATGCTGCAACGTAGCGACCGAGAAAAATTGTTAGGACAAAGAGGTGTCATGCTGTGGTTCACCGGGCTGTCCGGCTCCGGTAAAAGCACCTTGGCCGTCGCTCTCGAAAGAGAATTATACAACAACGGCATCTTGTGCCGTATCCTCGACGGAGACAACATTCGCACAGGCATCAACAACAATTTGGGATTTTCCGAAGCCGACCGCATCGAAAACATACGCCGCATTGCCGAAGTGGCCAAACTCTTCGTCGACTGCGGTATCGTAACGATAGCGGCTTTTATCAGTCCGACCGAAGAAATCAGGCAAATGGCCGCCAACATCATCGGTACCGATGATTTTCTCGAAATCTATGTAAGCACACCGCTCGAAGTCTGCGAAGAAAGAGATGTCAAAGGGCTCTACAAGAAAGCCCGACAAGGTGAGATAAAAAATTTCACGGGTATCTCGGCACCATTTGAAGCACCGAGCAACCCGGCCGTCACCATCGACACATCGGCACACACACTCGAAGAAAGCATAAATTTGCTCAAAAAAATCATCATGCCCCAAATAAAGCCCATGTAGTATTTTCCTCCTTAAAAATAAATTGGTTACATTTGCGGCTCCAAACAACGAGAATATCCGAAAAAAACGAAACATCATGTCAGAATACAAACTGAGCCACTTGAAAGAGTTGGAATCGGAATCGATTCATATCATACGAGAAGTGGCTGCCGAATTTGAAAATCCGGTCATGTTATACTCCATCGGCAAAGACTCGTCGGTCATGGTAAGACTTGCCGAAAAAGCCTTTGCTCCCGGAAAAGTGCCGTTTCCTTTGATGCACATCGACTCAAAATGGAAATTCAAAGAGATGATTGAGTTCCGAGACAAATATGCCAAGGAACACGATTGGAATCTGATTGTAGAGTACAACAAAGAAGCATACGAGGCCGGTGTGGGCCCCTACACCCATGGCAGCAAGGTGCATACCGACTTGATGAAGACGCAAGCCCTGCTCCATGCCCTCGACAAATATAAATTCGACGCCGCATTCGGCGGTGCCCGTCGCGACGAAGAGAAGTCTCGTGCCAAAGAACGCATTTTCTCATTCCGCGACCGCTTCCACCAATGGGATCCCAAAAACCAGCGTCCCGAGTTGTGGGACATCTACAACACCCGGGTGCACAAGGGTGAGTCGATACGCGTGTTCCCGCTTTCCAACTGGACCGAATTGGACATCTGGCAATATATTCGTCTCGAAAATATCCCCATCGTCCCCCTCTATTTTGCCAAAGAACGACCCATCGTCAACATCGACGGTAATCTCATCATGGTCGACGACGACCGTATGCCCGAAGTCTACCGGAAACAAGCCAAGATGATGAAAGTTCGCTTCCGCACCCTCGGTTGTTACCCCTTGACCGGAGCCATCGAATCCGAGGCCGACACGATAGAAAAAATCGTCGAAGAGATGATGACCACCACCAAAAGCGAACGCACTACGCGCGTCATCGACTTCGACCAGGAAGCCAGTATGGAACAGAAAAAACGTGAAGGATACTTCTAAGCCACAGAACGACATGAACGATATAAACGAAAATAAACTGGACATTAAAGAATTTCTCGACCAAGACGAGAAAAAAGACCAGTTGCGACTGCTGACCGCAGGCTCGGTCGATGACGGTAAATCGACCTTGATAGGCCGACTGCTTTTCGACAGCAAGAAACTCTATGAAGACCAACTCGACGCTCTCAAACGCGATAGCAAACGCGTTGGCAATGCCGGAGAGAACATCGACTATGCCCTCCTGCTCGATGGCTTGAAAGCCGAACGCGAACAAGGCATTACCATCGATGTCGCCTACCGTTACTTCTCCACCAACAAACGGAAATTCATCATCGCCGACACTCCGGGGCACGAACAGTATACCCGGAACATGATTACCGGCGGCTCGACAGCCAACCTGGCCATCATTCTGGTCGATGCCCGCACCGGCGTCATCACCCAAACCCGTCGGCACACCTACTTGGTCTCTCTGCTGGGAATCAAACATATCGTACTGGCTGTCAATAAAATGGACCTTGTTGATTACAACCAGTCCACCTTCGATAAAATTGTCGACGAATACAAGAAATTCGTAGCTCCGCTGCAAATCCCCGACATAACCTGCATTCCTCTCTCGGCCCTTCATGGTGACAATGTGGTCGAGAAATCAGAGAAAATGCCGTGGTACGAAGGAACCTCCCTACTCGATTTTCTCGAAACCGTACACATTGCCAACGACCATAACCTGAAAGATTTTCGTTACCCCATACAATATGTGTTGCGTCCCAATCTCGATTTCCGGGGATTCTCGGGTCGTATCGCATCGGGTGTCGTGCACAAAGGCGACGAGGTCATGGCTATCCCGTCGGGAAAAAAGTCGCGCGTAAAATCGATTGTCACCTACGACGGGGAGCTCGACATGGCATTCCCGCCCCAATCGGTCACCATCACCCTCGAAGACGAAATCGACCTTTCACGAGGTGAAATGCTCGTCCACCCCGACAATCTCCCCCATATCAGTCGGAATTTTGAAGCCATGCTCGTGTGGATGGACGAAAAACCCATGCAGCGCGACCAACAATACTTCATCAAACAAACGACCAACACGACTCGGGTACACATCGACCAAATCAAATACAAAGTCGATGTCAATACCATGGAACAATCCATGGCCGAGACAATGAATCTGAACGAAATAGCTCGCGCCGTATTCGTCACAAACAAGCCCATCTTCTTCGACTCATACAAACAGAACAAAAACTGCGGCTCGTTTATTCTCATCGACCCGATTACCAACAACACGAGTGCCGTAGGTATGATTATCGACGAAGTGAACAGCGCCGACCTCTCTTCGGCCATCACCGAAGAAGACCGCAAAAAGACCCGTGACGGCATTTCCCTCGTGTCTGAGAATGAACGGGAAAAGCTGATTGGTCAAGAAGGGAAACTGTTCCTCATTGCCGGCAACAACCTGCCGCTGCAACGCGAATGCGCCTATCTGCTCGAACGCCGTCTCTTCGACACGGGACATCTTGCCATCGTACTCGACGCACAGACCTTGGGCATCGAAAGCAAATCTCAAATCGAGACGTTTGCCGCCATAGCCACCGAACTCACGCGCAAAGGCATCATCACGATTTGCATCGACCTTTATGGCGAAATCAAAGTTGACAACGCATTCACCATTGCCGTCGACGAAAACTCGACACAACCCGTCGACAAGAACAAAGACTACTGCACCGTGTGCCAACAGCACTTGGCTGCCTCAATAGAAGACATCATCAATTTAAAACTCTGACTATGGGATTCAACTTCCAAAAGTTACCCGTCAACACCCTGATAGGAGCCGATTGGGAAACGTTCCACCAGGTAACCGCCGGACGACAAGTCGATAAAGGCTACAAAACCAAATATCGTCTCACCAAAGCCATCTGCCGCCTGTTGAGCCTGACAAACGGCATCGAGAACCGTCGTTATGAAAAGCGGTTGGCCGAAAAGGCCATCGAGAATGCTCCGGTATTTATCCTCGGGCATTGGCGCAGCGGAACGACTTTCGTGCACAACGTCCTCTCGCAAGACAAGCAATTTGGATACAACACCACCTACCAAACGGTGTTCCCGCACATGATGCTCTTCGGGCAACCGCTATTCAAGAAAATGGCGGCCATGGCCATTCCCAAGAAACGGCCTACCGACAATATGGAGCTCAAAGCCGACCAACCGCAAGAAGAGGAGTTCGCGCTCGTAAATATGACCCCATACACCTTCTACAATTTCTGGTTCTATCCAAAGTACACCCAAGAATACAGCAAAAAATACCTTCTCTTCGAGGAGGCTTCAAAAGAAGAAATCGAGGCATTCAAACAAACCTTCGAGCGGCTCATCAAAATCTCGCTTTGGAACACCCACGGGCAACGCTTCCTCTCCAAGAACCCGCCTCACACGGGACGGGTCAAAGCCTTGCTCGAAATGTTTCCCGACGCCAAGTTCATCTACCTGATGCGCAACCCATATACGGTATTCGAATCGACGCGGAGTTTCTTCACAAACACCATTCAACCGCTGAAACTGCAAGACATCTCCAAAGAAAAAATCGTCGAAAACATCATCAAGGTATATACCGACCTCTATGCTCGCTATCAGGAAGACAAAAAACTCATACCCGAAGGGAACCTCATAGAGATAAAGTTTGAAGATTTCGAATCGGACGCTCTCGAAATGACCCGTAAAATCTACGAAACACTTTCCTTGCCGGGATTCGAAGAGGCACGTCCGCAAATCGAAGCCTATATCAACGGGAAGAAAGGGTACAAGAAAAACAAATACAACTACGACCCCGAAACCGTACGCATCGTCGAAGAGAATTGGGACTTTGCGTTGAAAGACTGGGGATATAAACTCTAACCTGTTCAATATTTTGACAAACGGTCGGTAATGCAGATTGCCGGCCGTTTCTGTTAATTTTTATCAAACAAGAAAAATATACCTGATAAAGAAAAGATAAAGCCATCACATCATTTGGATTTATTGAGAAATTTCCCTTTCTTTGTTTGGGGGAAAATAAAAACCCCGATATTAGACCTTTTAAATCTGAAAACCCATATGAAAAATTACCCCAAAATCGGTATCCGTCCAGTTATCGACGGGCGGCAAGGCGGTGTAAGAGAAAGCCTCGAAGAAAAAACAATGAGTTTGGCCAAAGCCGTAGCAAACCTCATTTCAAGTCATGTAAAGTACAGCGATGGTACACCGGTTCAATGTGTAATTGCCGATGGCACCATAGGTCGTGTTGGAGAAACAGCAGCCTGCCAGGAAAAATTCGAACGCGAAGGTGTAGGAGCCACCATCACCGTCACCTCTTGCTGGTGTTACGGTTCCGAGACCATGGACATGCACCCCCACTGGCCGAAAGCCGTATGGGGATTTAACGGGACAGAACGCCCCGGTGCCGTATATTTGGCCGCCGTATTGGCCGCTCATGCCCAAAAAGGACTGCCCGCCTTTGGAATCTACGGGCATGATGTGCAAGACCTCGACGACAACTCCATACCCGAAGATGTCGCCGAAAAAATCCTCCGCTGGGCTCGTGCCGCCGTTGCCGTAGCTCAAATGCGCGGCGGAAGCTATCTCTCCATCGGTAGCCAGTGCATGGGTATCGCAGGAAGTATCGTCGACCAAAACTTCTTCCAAGAATACCTCGGCATGCGCAACGAAAGCATCGATGAAGTAGAAATACTCCGTCGCATGGACGAAGGCATCTATGACAAGGACGAGTATGAAAAAGCAATGGCTTGGACCGAAAAATATTGCAAAGTCAATGAAGGCTGGGACAAGAACCGCCCCGAGAAACAAAAAGACCGCGCAGGCAAAGATGCCGACTGGGATTTTGTGGTGAAAATGACCCTCATTATCCGCGACCTCATGCTCGGAAATCCCCGATTGCAGGAGATGGGCTTCAAAGAAGAAGCCATCGGCCACCACGCCATTGCTGCCGGGTTCCAAGGTCAGCGTCAATGGACCGACTGGAAACCCAATGGCGATTTCAGCGAAGCGCTCCTATGCAGCACATTCGACTGGAACGGTATTCGAGAATCCTATGTCCTGGCCACTGAAAATGATGCCTGCAACGGCATTGCCATGTTGTTTGGCAAACTCCTGACGGGCTGCGGACAGATGTTCTCCGACGTGCGTACCTATTGGAGTCCCGAAGCCGTGAAACGTGTCACAGGAAAAGAACTCACAGGCTTGGCAGCAAACGGAATCATACACCTCATCAACTCGGGTGCAACGACACTCGACGCCACCGGAGCAAGCATCAATGCAGCCGGTGAGCCTTGCATGAAACCTTGCTGGGAAATGACCGACAAAGATGCCGAGGCTTGTCTGAAAAACACCAGTTGGATGCCTGCCGACAGAGACTATTTCCGCGGCGGAGGCTTCTCTTCTCATTTCTTGTCGAAAGGCGGTATGCCGGTAACCATGTCGCGACTGAATCTCGTCAAAGGTCTCGGCCCCGTATTACAGATAGCCGAAGGTTGGACGGTCGATGTCGATCCCGAAATCTTCAAGACTATCAACATGCGCACCGACCCCACATGGCCTACCACCTGGTTTGCCCCCCGTCTGTGCGACAAACCTGCGTTCAAAGACGTATATTCGGTCATGAACAACTGGGGCGCCAACCACGGAGCCATCTCCTATGGACACATCGGAGCCGACCTCATCACTCTGGCATCGATGCTCCGCATACCCGTGTGCATGCACAACGTCGATGAAGAAAAAATATTCCGCCCCGCTGCCTGGAACGCCTTCGGCATGGACAAGGAAGGTGCCGACTACCGTGCCTGCGCGGCTTACGGTCCCATTTACAAATAGTAACCCTAAAACCAATTCAAAATAACTATGATCAACAGATTTGTTCTCAACGAAGTTTCATACTTCGGACCAGGCGCTCGTGAAGTTCTGCCCAAAGAAATCAAACGTCTCGGCCTGCATAAAGCTTTTGTAGCCACCGACAAAGACCTCATCAAATTTGGAGTCGCCGATAAAGTGCTCTCCGTCTTGAAAGAGGCCGGTATCCCCTATGAAATATTCAGCGACATCAAACCCAATCCTACGGTCGCCAATGTAAACGCCGGAGTGAAAGCGTTTGCCGAGTCAGGAGCCGACTTTATCCTGGCCATCGGTGGCGGCTCTTCCATCGACACGTCCAAAGCCATCGGTATCATCACCAACAATCCCGAGTTCAGCGATGTCGTATCGCTCGAAGGCGTAGCTGACACCAAAAAGAAATCGGTACCCATTATCGCCCTCCCCACCACGGCAGGTACAGCAGCAGAGGTGACCATCAACTACGTCATCACAGATGAGAAAAACGAGAAAAAAATGGTGTGCGTCGACCCGAACGACATTCCCGCCATCGCCATCATCGATGCAGAGTTGATGTATACCTTACCCAAAGGACTCACCGCCGCTACCGGTCTCGACGCCCTCACCCATGCTATCGAAGGATTGATTACCAAAGGAGCTTGGGAAATGAGCGACATGTTCGAAATCAAGGCCATCGAGATGATCAACCGTTACCTCGAAACCGCCGTCAATGAACCCCAAAACGCAGAAGCCCGCAACGGTATGGCCGTAGCCCAATATATCGCCGGTATGGCTTTCTCCAACGTCGGTTTGGGTGTCGTTCACGGTATGGCTCACCCGCTGGGCGCCATCTTCGACATTCCTCACGGTGTAGCCAACGCATTGCTGTTGCCCACCATCATGGAATTCAACGCCCCTGCGGCTCTCGACAAATATGTAACCATTGCCAAAGCCATGAACGTTTACAAAGACGGCATGAGCAAAGAAGAGGCCGCACAAGCAGCCGTAGATGCAGTGAAGTCATTGTCGATAAGAGTAGGTATACCTCAACATCTGAGCGAACTCGGTATCAAGGAAAGCGACCTGCCCAAATTGGCCGACTCGGCTATCGCCGACGTCTGCACCCCGGGCAATCCGCGCGAAGTAACCCGCGACATCATTCTCGACCTTTATCGCAAAGTTCTTTAATAAACCTTTTGATTGTTAAGGCCATTAGGCCTTAACAATCTTTTTTACGCCTTAAAATCACATACGCATGGAAACACCCCTATCGGGATATAGGGTCAAATCGTATGGCCAACCGGTCAAACGCTATTGCCAAACTCTCAATCTGAAAGAGAATCCCGAATTGATAGCAGAATATCGCAAACGTCACCAAAAAGAAAACGCCTGGCCCGAGATATTGGCAGGCATCAAAGAAGTCGGTATCCTCGAAATGGAAATCTACATTGTGGGAAGCCGCCTGTTTATGATTGTGGAAACGCCACTCGATTTTGACTGGACGACGGCAATGGAACGCCTCAGTACGCTTCCTCGCCAACAGGAGTGGGAAGACTACATGTCGATGTTCCAACAGGCAGCCGAAGGGGCATCGTCGGCCGAGAAATGGCAACTCATGGAGCGTATGTTCCATCTTTACTAAATATCATAAAAATGCTCTGAAACCATGAAAAAAAACGACCAACCGATTTTGCACGACAAAGGCGTGAGTTATGTACTGCCTTTTATTCTGATAACTTTCTGTTTTGCACTATGGGGATTTGCTAATGACATCACCAATCCCATGGTAAAAGCTTTCTCCAAGATTTTCCGCATGAGCGTGACCGACGGAGCTCTGGTGCAAGTGGCCTTCTATGGCGGATATTTCGCCATGGCATTCCCGGCCGCCATATTCATTCGCAAGTACACCTACAAAGCTGGTATCCTCATGGGATTGGCCTTATATGCCATCGGTGCCTTTCTCTTCCTCCCGGCCAAATGGAGCGGCGAATACTATCCCTTCTTGATAGCCTATTTCATTCTCACTTGCGGACTCTCGTTTTTGGAAACCAGCGCCAATCCCTATATTCTCTCGATGGGCAGTGAAGCAACGGCCACAAGGCGCCTCAATCTGGCACAGTCGTTCAACCCCATGGGTTCGTTATTGGGTATGTTTGTCGCCATGAGTTTCATTCAAGCACAACTCAACCCGATGGATACGGCCGACCGGGCACAACTCAACGATGCCGAGTTTGCCGCCGTCCGAGACAGCGACCTTTCCATTTTGGTTGCCCCCTATCTCTTTATCGGAATTGTCGTCTTGGTCATTTTCTTTATCATATTCTTTTCCCGAATGCCCAAGAACCAAGACCAGTCGCATGATGTGCATTTCATGGTATCGATACGGCGCATCTTTTCCATTCCCCGCTATCGAGAAGGGGTGATTGCCCAATTCTTCTATGTCGGCGCACAAATCATGTGTTGGACATTCATCATTCAGTATGGCACCCGTCTTTTCATGGCCGAAGGCATGGAAGAGATAGCGGCTGAGGTACTTTCTCAAAAATACAATATCATTGCCATGATATGTTTCTGTTGCAGCCGTTTTATCTGCACCTACATGCTCAAATACCTCAATCCGGGACGCTTGCTCTCGATTTTGGCAGGAGCGGCCATGATACTCACTTGCGGAGTCATTCTTTTGCAAAACATATACGGCCTTTATTGCCTGGTCGGTGTCTCGATATGCATGTCGCTCATGTTCCCCACCATTTACGGCATTGCATTGGAAGGACTTGGCGACGATGCAAAATTCGGTGCGGCCGGACTTATCATGTCGATTCTCGGAGGTTCGCTGTTGCCCATGGTGCAAGCTCGTATCATCGATATGAAAACTGTTCTCAATTATCCGGCCGAAAACATTTCATTTGTCCTACCGCTTATCTGTTTCATCGTTGTCGCCGCATACGGATACCGTTCGATGAAATATTCAAAGGTCTAAGGAAACCGCAAGGACATCATACAAAAATGAGAGCCACGAAAATCGTGGCTCTCATTTTTGTGAGAAAGGGCTCCATTACCAAATCACGACTCTCTCCTCGGGAGCCATATACATGGGCTGCTCTGCGGTGATGCCGAAAGCTTGGTAAAAGGTTTCGAGATTGCGAAGTGCGGCATTCACACGCCACTTGCCCAACGAATGGGGGTCGGTCTTGGTGCGCCGCAGAATCTCTTCGTCGCGAATATTCGATGCCCACAAATTGGCATAGGCAAGATAGAATCGCTGGTCGGGTGTAAAGCCGTCTATCGGCGTTTGTTCAGCACCTTCCGTGGCATTCTTAAAGGCGGTGTAAGCAATCCGCAAACCTCCTTGGTCGGCAATATTTTCACCCAGAGTGAATCGTCCGTTGGCATGAACCGTGTCGATGACCACAATCTGGTCATACTGTTCGACCAGTCTATCGGCGCGCAGATTGAACTGACGGGTATCTTCGGGTGTCCACCAGTCGTTGAGGTTCCCCTCCTTGTCGAATTGCCGTCCCATGTCGTCGAAACCGTGCGTCATTTCGTGCCCGATGACAACGCCGATGGCTCCGTAATTGATGGCATCATCGGCCTCGGCATAAAAGAAAGGAGGTTGTAAGATACCGGCCGGGAAACAGATTTCGTTGGTGGTCGGATTGTAGTAAGCATTCACCGTCTGGGGGCTCATATACCATAACGACTTGTCGACCTCCTTCCCTATCTTGTCGAGCATATATGCCGTCTCAAACATCGAAGCGTTTTTGAGATTTTCCCAATAACTCTTCTCGGTCGAAATTTCAAGGGCCGAGTAATCGCGCCACTTATCGGGATAACCGATTTTTACGGTAACGGCAGCCAATTTTTCAAGAGCCCGGGCTTTTGTCTCATCACTCATCCATTCGAGTTGCGCGATATGTTGCCCCAATGCCTCTTGCAGATTGGCGACAAGTTTCAACATGCGTTCTTTCGAGGACTGGGGGAAATATCGTTCCACATATATCTCACCCAAAGCCTCACTCAGCACAGCATCGGTCGTCGACAGCGAACGTTTCCAGCGGGCACGCGGTTCTTGTTGTCCCGAAAGGGTCCTTCCATAGAAATCGAACTGGGTGTTATAGAAATCATCGTCGAGATACGATGCGGCATTGTTGAGAAGCGTATAAGAGAGATAGTCCTTTATCGTCTGCAACGGGAGTTGCGGATAGAGGTCGTTGAGACCATCGAAGAATGCCAACTGACTGGCATCGAGATGGGTCAAACTGTCGACACCCATGGCACGGAAAAAGGCCGTCCAGTCAAAAGCCGACTCTCGTTGTGCGAAGTCGGTATAAGCCATGCGGTTATAGTTTTTCTGCGGGTCCCGCAATTCTTCGCGACTGTATGCAAGGCGTGCCAACTCGGTTTCGACCTTCAAAACCGATTGTGCCGCAGATTCTGCGGCCGATTCGGAATATCCGGCCAACACAAACAAACGGGTCACATACTCCTTATAGGCTTCGCGCAAAGCCAGGTTTGTGCTGTCGGTCGCCAAATAATAATCCCGGTCTCCCATGGCGATACCGCCCTGATTGAGGGAAAGGAGATTTTGCCGGCTATCCTTGCCATCGGGTCCGACATAAACATAGAAGAAGGGCGATATTCCTTGGGCATGGAGCCGGCCGATGGCTGCGGGAACTTCACGCCCGGACAAGATGTTTATCTCGTCCAAATCGGCTTTGACAGGAGCCATACCCTCGGCATTGAGGCGGGCACTATCGAGGCCAAGTGTATAGAGCTCTTTCACTTTGGCGGCGACGCTACCGGGTTGCTGATTTTCAGATACCAGTTCTGTCACCAAATCGTGCATCTGTTCTTCACACAACTCGGCCAAGCGGTCGAACGAACCATAGCGGCTATATTCGGGTTTCAACGGGTTATTGGCCATCCAGCCACCGCAGGCATACTGATAAAAATCGGTCCCGGGAGCAACACTCAGGTCAAAATTGGATTGCGGCAACGGATTCTCGCCAGTCTGTCGTTCGGAGCAGGCTGCCAGCGTCAACGCCGCCATAAATGACAACATCATAGTCTTTTTCATAACACGGTATTGGTTTTTATATCATTTTTCACAGGGTCTCTTTTCGCATCTGTTCGAGGGTCTCGGTCTGTTCGAGCCACAACTCGGTAAGCGCATCGGCATCTTTCTTCAAGGCGCCATGTTTCATGCAGAGGTCAATATCGGCCATGCCTTCGGGAGTGGCCAGCCGAGCCTCTATCTCCGCAATCTCCGTTTCGAGTTTGGCCAGCCGCTGCTCGGTATCGGCAACGGCGCGCTCTTGCCGTTTCACCTTCCTCTGCGCTTCCTTACGAGCCTCGAACGCCACTTTGTTCTCGGTCACTGAGGGGGCGTTTTTCACCTCTTGGTTTTGCGGTTTCTCTGCGGGCGTCACTTTCACTTCAAGCTCTTTCAGCGACGACATTTTCTTGGTTGCCAAGAAGTCGTATATGCCGCCGAGGTGCTCCCGCACCCTCTGCTGGCCAAATTCATATACCTTCGAAACCAACCCGTCGAGGAATTCCCGGTCGTGCGACACGACAATCAATGTGCCGTCGAACTCCTTCAACGCCTGCTTCAAGACATCTTTGGTGCGCATATCGAGGTGGTTGGTAGGCTCATCGAGAATCAGCAGGTTCACCGGTTCGAGCAAGAGGCGTATCATTGCCAGCCGGGTCTTCTCTCCGCCCGACAAGACCTTCACTTTCTTGTCCGATGCCTCTCCGCCAAACATGAACGCCCCCAGTATGTCGCGTATCTTGGTGCGGATATCTCCCACCGCCACACGGTCTATCGTGTCGAAAACGGTAACCGACTCATCGAGCAACTGCGCTTGATTTTGCGCGAAGTATCCGATTTTCACGTTATGCCCGATTTTCAGTTCACCATCATAGGGAATTTCCCCCATGATACATTTCACAAGGGTCGATTTTCCTTCGCCGTTTTTACCCACGAAGGCCACCTTCTCGCCCCGCTTAATCGTAAAATCGGCATGTGCAAAAACGACATGGTCGCCATAGCTTTTACCCAAATCTTTGGCAATGACCGGATAATCGCCCGAACGGGGTGCCGGCGGGAAACGTAACCGCAGCCGTGAATTGTCGACCTCGTCGACTTCGATGCGTTCTATCTTTTCGAGTTGTTTGATACGCGACTGCACCTGCACCGACTTGGTGGCCTTGTAGCGGAAACGTTCGATAAAAGCCTCCGTGTCCTGTATCTGCTTCTGCTGGTTTTCATAAGCGCGTTGCTGCTGTTCGAGCCGTTCGGCCCGCAACTGCACATATTTGGAATAATTGACCCGGTAATCATAAATGTGGCCGAGCGAAATTTCTATCGTGCGATTGGTCACATTATCGATAAAAGCCCGGTCGTGCGACACCAGCACCACGGCATTGGCTCGGGTAGCCAGGAATGTTTCGAGCCACTGAATCGACTCGATGTCGAGGTGGTTGGTCGGCTCGTCGAGCAGCAATACGTCGGGGCGCTGCAACAGCAGCTTGGCCAACTCGATGCGCATGCGCCAACCACCGCTAAACTCCGATGTGGGCCGGTCGAAATCGGAACGTAGGAATCCCAGTCCCAACAGCGTCTTCTCTATCTCGGCCAAGTAATTGCCCGAGCCCGACAAGGCCAATTGCTCGCTCACCTGTGAAATGCGATCTATCAATTCCTGATAGGCATCACTCTCGTAATCGGTTCGCTCGGCCAGTTCGGCATTCATCTGGTCGAGACGCTCCTGCATCTCCTGAATGTGCGAGAACGCCAGTGCGGCCTCCTCGGTAACCGTCCGGCTGTCGGAGAGCTGCATCTGTTGCGGCAAATAACCGATGGTTATGTCCTTCGGTCTATTCACCACTCCCGAGGTAGGCTGTTGCAAACCCGCGATAATTTTGAGCATGGTCGACTTGCCTGCGCCATTTTTTCCCACCAGAGCAATGCGGTCGCGCTTGTTGATGACATACGTTATCTTATCGAGCAAGGTGAAGCCCCCAAACTCCACGGTCAAACCTTCTATTGAAATCATAATCGTGTACCTTCCATTTATGCCGTTGCGCACGGTCGTTTCAAAACACGGCAAAGGTACACATTTTTACCCGAAGACGACACACCTACCCCACCTATCGAGAATTTATTCCTGAAAAACTCCCGGAATTCCGTCTCGTGTAAGAGTCTCTGCCGATATGTCAAGATGCGTTGCATGGCTGTTGTTGTAGAAGTCGACATAGGCGCGACCGAGAGAGTCGGTAGCCAACGACGGATTCCAATAGAGCGTGCGACGGTAGTCTGCTTCGTCGGGCAAGTGTCCTTTGCTGTAATCGACCTCAAAAAATTGTCTTGCAACGGAATAGCCCTGCAAACTTGTGCGACGATAACCTTTCTTTTCACGTTGCTGTTCAGTCGGCGATTTTATATGCAGCACCACATAAACGAAACGTGAAAAATCAAGCATCTCTCCTTCCCAATATTTAAGGGCTTCAATGGGAATATAGTTTTCCAATATCTCCATACTGTCTATGTCATTGATACTGCTATACGGTCGACCCATGGGGCGTGGCATAAAACTTACCGCCTTTCCTTTATACCACAACGTACCATTTGATGAAAAACGGAACAAGGGATTCACACGCACCAAAAATTCTTGAATATCATCGGGCATATCCCTATACTCACCACAATCAATGAGTTTATCGTTTTCCCGACTCACATCGTAGACAATTTGCGGGAATCCATAGTATTCCCGTTTTGCCTTAACAACAACCTCGGACAACTGATGAACTTTTATCGAATCCGACAGCTGCTCATCGAAATGCTCATCAGAAGTATCTATATCCGTATCTGCATCTATTATCTCTTCATATATTATACCTGTTTGCGATGGAGCCAATGTTATCTCCTCATGATAGTATGTACGACCTTGTGGAGAAAACGTTCTATCAAGTTCCACCAAATAAGAACGATTTTTCATGCGACCTTTGGAATCGGCACTACGCGTACGCAACACCAAATCGACCCACCCTGTCATATCGTCTTTACACAAAAATGCAAATCGTCCTGCTGAGTCGGTCAACATCGTATTATGACTGGTTCCGTATTCTGAATAAATCCATACCGAGACCTCACTATTGGGTATAGGTTCACTACCTGTAATCTTGTAATCAAGCACTTGCCCCTGAACCATGATGCCCTCTTCGACCCGGTGGGCGGGCTCGAAGGGTTCCACGCCCGCCT
>UQOX01000035.1 GCA_900542765.1 uncultured Porphyromonadaceae bacterium
CCCCCGCCCCGGGCGGGGACCCCGCCGTAAACGGCGATGCCGGGCGACATCTTGAACGAGGCAAAGAGGGTGCTGCCCTCCTCGGTGCCTTCGGTAGGCGAATAGGTGCCTTCGGCCACGAAAACCTCACCGCCCTCGGTGAGGCCGCGGGCGGCCATGTAGGCGGCCAGGTCGTTGATGGCCTCTTGTATGTTGTTTTTAGCCTGAGCCCAAGAGAGTCCGTCGTTGGCATAAGCGCCGTTGGCGGCATCGACATACCGGCGCAGCGACGCAGCCTGCTGTGCCACGGCTGTTGCCGAGCCCGACAGGAACGCGACAAAGAATGCCAATATAAACTTATTCCATCGTATCATAGTCAAAACGCCTTTTCAATCAATTGCCGGAACCGTCACCGATACCGTTTATCGTCAAATCCAAACGAAAATAAGCCGCACCGTCGGCCGAGACCTTCTCGGCCGTCGACACGGAAGGGAGGGTGCGGGTCTCATCGCCACGCACAAGCACCACTTCCCAAGGCAGGCTGATATTGCCGTCGGCATCGGGAGCGGGCTGGAAGAGGTAGGTGTCGAAACGCCCGTAAAAATTATTGGCAGGGGTCATGCCGTCGAAAACACATTGGCCGGTGGCCGACGCAGATGTGTTGGCACCGGGGGAGAAATAGGAGCCTTCGGTGAGGAGGTTTTTCAGGGTGAAGCTGTGCACGCGCCACTTCTCATAGGGCCCGCCGGCACGGAAATCGTCGGAGAGGTTGTAGACGACATCGAACTTGGCGGCCACATGGTAGCACACGATTGTCTCGTTGACGGCATTTTCGTCGGTAAGGAGCGTGCCGCTGCCGGCATACACGTCGGCGATGCTCACCGTGGAGCCGTCAGCCTGCTCGAGGTTGAGCCGCAACCCGGCGACCTCCTGCCCGGAGATGGGCGTCGCACCCGAGCGCACGCCGTCGACCGTCGTTTGCAGGTCGGGAATGGGCGTGTAAGAAGCGATGGCATAAAGAGTCACTTCATCGGTCTCGGGCAACGGCAGTTGCACGGTGCGCTGGTAGGCCAGCACGGTGCCGTGGCTGTCGGAGACAGCCGTCCACGAATCGGGCGTCAAATCGTTGAGCGATATGGCCGAGACGAGGAGACGGGTATTCCCGTCGGCCAAGTATTCGATAAAGAAATAAAGGTGGCGGGGCATCTGCAACGAGGAGCCGTTTCCGGGGTCGCCGGGCGTGCGTTGCACGACAGCCACATCGGAGGGAACCCGCAGTACCACGGAGCGGTAACGCGAGATGTCGAGCACCTCTTCGCGACTGCAACCTGCGGCTCCCAACAAAGCCACCAGGCACAATACAACACCTGTTTTTACCAAATATCTTGTCATATTTCTATGTTGTGGTCGCCGCCGGGTTTCCAGTCGAGGGTGACAGAGACCGTCACGTCGGCGCCGTGATATATAATCTCTCCACTGTCGGAGATGGTTGCTCTCAAAATTTTGGGTTCACCGGCAGCGAGGGGGTCGCGCACCGAGAGTACGTTGCGGGTGGTCTTCCCGTTGCGGGTGACATAAACGTGCATCTGCCAATATTCGGCATCGCGCGTCGTGGCGCGTGCCACGGTTTCCCCGCCACGTGAAGGGAAGCATACGCCATACGAGGCCACCAAGTCGCGGGTGAGCACTTTCGAGGTGCGCACAAGGGCCGGCGAGGAGAAATCGTAACTGCTGTCGGCAAAAGAGTAGCCGTTGGCGGTATTGGCAATATAAGATACGACACTGTCGACGGCCGGCGAAAGCACGAGCGCGACAGCCGTATTGGCCATACCCAGAGGTATGTGCAGGTTCTTGTCGGTACCGTCGCTCTCGACATCGAGACCGGCATGGTAAATGCCGCAGGTGAAGGAGTCGATGGTGTCGGCATCGATATAAGAGAGAGTAAAATGGTCGAGATGGTCCCGGCCGGATATGCGGCACACGGGATCGGTCACGGCATTGGCCACCGGGTGGTGGTGATAGGTGCCTTGTTCCAAATAGAGCGAATAGGCGACTTCGTCGGCACCGCCGGCCGCCACGGTCTCATAGTGAGACATGGTACGGCTTCCGCTGTCGAAGAAAGGCACTTCGAGGTGGTGTATGTTGCCCGAGAACACGGGCGAGAGCTTGTCGATGAGCAACTGCGCCATCTCCTGCTCGGCTGCACCGGTCGAGAGATGGGTGGTCACGGACTGCTCCAAATCCATCTCGGTGGTAATGCGGAAAGTGAAGTCGCAATAGGAACCGCACTCCGAGAGGTCTTCGTTGATACACGAGGCCATCGAAAAGAGCAGGGCCAACCCCATGGCGAGGGGCTGCCATTTTTTGCGAGAGGGTCGATATGTCGGTGTGTTATCGGACATCGGTGCGGGTTGTTGGTGTTATAAAAAGAAGGGACGGGAATGCGGGAACGCCCACGCTCCCGCCCCTTCGATGGGTTGATATTTTCCGAATTTAACAGCAAATATGCCGTTTTCCGGCATTACTCGCCAATTTCTGCATCCATGCTGATGCCTTGTTTCCAAGTAAGATCGACTTTCAATGCAAATTCAAGTTGAGGATTCGTCAAGTCGGGCAAAGTTGCATAAGCGCTTTTGAGATTATTAATCGTAATGTTGGCAGTGGTATAGTAGTCCGATGCGAATACCTGTTTGGGTTCGCTCGGCGTTCCCGAAACATTCGGGTTAAGCGAGCCCACAAGGTAGAAAGTGGCACCGGTGGGAATGACTCCGCCGTTTATGCCATAAATGGCAGCGCCGTTGTTGACAAATTCGAGGGCGATTCTCACGGTGGCAGCCGTAGAACCGGCATCTTCATATACCTGCGAAGGCAACCCCAAAACATAGGTCTTCAATGCCGAAGTCGTAGAAAGGGTTGCGTCAACGACCTCATTGTCGTAAATCATGTGATTCCAATCGGTGGTGTTATTGACGAAATCATATCCGACCGAACCGGGCTGACTACCCACAATGACACCGGTCAAGGTGAGATTGTCGACATCTATAGCAGGTGCGTCGGCATCGTTGTTGTTGTCGTCAAGCGAAGCAGCATCAGCTTTAACTTTCACATCGAGACGGCCTACGGCATAGTTCACGCTGCTTTTCAATGCTACGCTTGTAGTCGTGGCATCGATGGCGATAGCATTACCCTCGAAGCTGTCACCACTGTAATCGACAGGGACGGAGTTGGTGCTATAATAGAGCGAAGGGGGATAGCTCAACGTAGAGCCGTTATTTACAACTTGATCATCCATGGTAATGTCAGTAGCTCCGCTTTGCGACCAGTCGAATACATACACAGCCGTGGGGAGTTTATAATTTGACCCGTAAACAGATTCCATGGCCGTACGCACAGCCTCGATTTTGGTATCTGCATCATGCTTATCGGCTTCGAGATCAAGTGCACTCGCCAAATTGTTGAGCATCGTGGTGAGCTGAACCTCGGCCACGGAAAATTTACCGGTAAGTTTCGCAACATTTTCTTTCATCGCACTTTCAGAGGCAGTCGTCCCCCAGTTTGTGTGCAATATATTGCGGAGCTCCACCAATACATTGGCAAGAGCGGTAAGATCGGGAGTCTCGATGTCGGTAAGGGTAAACGATATGTCGTTCGGAGTGTATGAAGCATCGATCGGATTTGCCGTGGTATAGCTCGGGGTAAGCTTGCCGTTGCCGATTGCCTGAGTCTCTCCATAGAGGAGGAAAGAGACATTACCATAAGGCAAGGATACCTGCGAATAGGTTTTTACCCCATTGGTTGAGGTAATCTCGTCCGAAGCAATGTTGCCAAGATTGACCATCGTGCCCAAGAAAGTATCACCTGCATCAACAGTTTCACCGACGGCACCTACCTTAAACGGAAGGAGATAGATGTTGGTCATACCATTGAAATTTTGGTCATCTTGCACATAGTCGGCTGTGGAACGTTGTACTTTGGCGTGAGGAATGGCAAAGGTGATTTGGGTCTTCACTTCACCGGTCTCGCCGCCGACAGGAGCAGTCGTCTCGTTGCCGCCTAGGATTTCTTCGTCATCGCTGCTGCATGCAGTGAATGCTACGCCCGAAACAAGTGCTACACTTGCAAGGGCCAGTTTCCATGTTTTTTTCATGTTATTGCAAATTGGTGAATAAATATTTGTTGTTTCTTTTATTAGTGCATATATGGTATCAATAAAACCTGTCTTCAACGCGCCTCACATCTTACCGACAAGCTACATGGCCGGGTCGCCGACTATGCGCCTGATGAGGAAAAGATTGCGGGCGGCAGCTTCATCGCCGGCATCGGCTGCCCGTTGCAGGTAGTCGATGGCACGAGCCGGGTCGCCATTGACATAACAGGCATTGCCCAAGGCATTGTAGCTGCGGGGGTCGTGGGCGACGGTTTCGAGCATGGCAAGAGCCTCGGCCGAATAACCACTGTTGAGCAGCCCGATGGCCCGGTTGATGATGATGGCCACACGGTCGGGAGCATTGTCGTAATAGATGCGCACATATCCGGCATTACGCAACTCGGGCAAGGCTTCACGCCCCAGTTCGCGGTAGGCACGCCCGCCGGCCATGCTGCGCAGGGCACGTTCCCGGGCCACGGGGTCGGCAACGGAGTCGATGAGTTGCAAGAGTGCGGCACGATGTTCCCGGGAGCTGTCGGTATCGGCCACGATGTCGCGCAACTCCGTCCAGGCGGGACCTCCGGAGATGAGGCGGAAGAGCGAGTCGGGATAACCGGTGCGCTCCTGTATGTACCGGGCCAACGACTCAGCACGCCGCTGTGCCAGACGAATGTTGAAATCGAGAGGTCCCTCGGGCGAAGCCAAACCGATGACCTCGATAAAGCGCACATCGGCAGCCGTGTCGGCAGCGACACGCAAAGTGAGCTCGACAATCTTGTCAAGGGTCTCGTTGTTGGAGCGGTAGAGCGTGTCGAGGAAATAGCGGTTCACCGGATAGTAGACATAGAGTGCTCCGGGCTCCTTGCGCAATACCTGCGTACCGTCGTAGGGACGGTAATCGGACAGGAGATGCAACACGGGATTTTCCTGCGCCAAAGGATAAACCTGCGGCTGCACATACGGCAACTCGGGGCGATAGGGTGGCCGGTAACGGAACGGTTCCCGGCACACGGGGTCGAGGGTGTCGACCGTGCAACAGCCCTCTTTTTCGCGATTCAGGCAAAGGGTAAGGCGGCCATAGCGCATCCACGGTTCCACCCCGATGCGCATTTCATACCAAAGCGTATCGCCGGGCGTTCCCTTGGGAACGGCAGGATACCACTCCTGGCGCCCATCGAGCCACGCTTTGCGCACATTGTATTTGCGGTGACGCTTGCCCTGGAAAACGACCGCAGGCAAATCCATGGTGTCTGCCGCGCCACACAAAGCGGGCGAAAACCACAGGCAGTAATCTTTCTTGACCTCTTTTTTTGAAACCGTAAGCGGGAATTGCAGGGTGAGGGCAAGGCTGTCGGTCCATTCGACAAGACAGGTGTCGGGCAACCCGAGCCCCGAAACAAGGCGCACCGAAAGGCTGTCGGAAACAGCCGGCATCTCCGTCGGAGCCAAGCCCCCTGCCGACGGAGTGACAACATAGGTCGTCGATACCATGAGCGTGGTGTCGACCACGAGCGTACCGGCAGACAACCGGGTGCTGACGACACGCGCCGTGTCATTGACAAAGGCCGTGTCGGCCACGGCAAAACAACCGGGTCGCGACAAAAATGCCTCACTCTTGCAGGGAAGAGACATCAAAGCCAAGAGGCATAGGAGGGTGATTATCTTGTTCATGGCTTCAATCAATTACATAAACCACCGAAAGCGAGAGTTTCGTTGGCATAAAAACATTCTTTTTGGCTATGCCGATATAACGGCCGCAATTGCGACAACGGTAATACTTGGAACAGGTGTGGGCAAACCCCAAACCGATGGCGCCCTCGATGCTCCACCGCTTGTTGATGATGTGGTGGTAACCATACACAAGGCCGCCCCCGTAAAGGTTGCCCTGGAAACGATAATTACGCAACTGGTCCCAAATGCCGAAAGGCAATCGTATGTTACCGGCATTGTAATGCATATACAACAGATGCGCCCCGACGAAATGGCCGCCGAAAGGAGCACAAATCCAATACCGGGCCTCGGGCTGCACCGAAATGTGCCGCCACTTCTTGTTGTCCTTGAAGGTAAAGGGGTTGTAACTGAGCGAGAGGTCGAGCGTCCACTTGGGTGCGACACGATACTCAAAAGCGAGATTGGGTGAAAGGGTACCCCACCCCAAGGCATTTGTTTTCACAGCCATGTCCTGAGCCCCGGCAACAGATGGCAGGAACAGCAAACCCGACAGGCACCACACCATTATCCGGTACCACGGTTTGGAAAAAGCCGGAGAAACAAAAAAAGGTTTATCGGTCTTTACGGTCACTTTCATGACAGAGCGTAATGATATAATTATCTTATTCCATTCCAAATCCCTACGAAAAGCCATTTCAACACACACAAATCAACACAAATCCGAGCGAGAATCCTCCCAAAAACAAAACATCAAATACCGCAGACTACGATCCGCAAACAAAATTCCACCATCCTCTCGGATATTTTAAGGTTCTTTTCGATTCTGTTTACCATATTTTGGTGTTGCAAATATAATAAGTCATTTCATTTAAAAAAGCAGATTGGTGTTTTTTTTGCAAAAATTTAATATATAACCTTGCGGCGAAAATATTTTGAAAATAAAATTTTCATTCTTTCGCAATGCGAGATCGCCTCGAAACTCCCCCCCGCTCCTGCGGACACGGCCTCCCCCGGGAAATTTCGCCAATGAATTGTCTCTGAATAAAAAAGATTGATTATCTCACGATAACCAATCTCCGTAACCTAAATTTAATACCATGAAAAACACTGTTCTCAAATGTACATCATTATAACAAATGAAACAAGATATGTTTGCCGCCGGGAGGAGGATTTTTGATTGTTTAACTTATTGACGCTCAAAGCCTGTCGTCCCAAGCAAAGGAGAAATGTCCGCGGCAGTCGGTGCCGCCGGCAACGTCCGGGGCAAAAAAAGGCACGAAATTGTCACACCGACGAAAACAATTTGCAAGCCGTGTTCACGGCCGCCGCCCCCACTCACCCGAAAACGACGGGCCACGAAAGCCGTCGGGAAAAGTGGCTTGATTCCTGCGAAAAAAAAGCAACAAGCCACTTTTTCTGACAAAAAGGCGTTTATATCCCGATAAAAAAAGTATTTTTGCAGCAAATGAAAATTGACCCATGAACGTCGCCGAAATAATCAAGAACAGCACCCGCACCGCTTTCTCCTTCGAAGTACTCCCCCCGCTGAAAGGGAACAGCATCGACAAGGTTTTCGACACCATCGACGCGCTGCGCGAGTTCGACCCCAAATACATCAACATTACCTCGCACCGCAGCGAGCTGGTCTACAAGGCAGCCGACAACGGCCTCTACCAACGCGTGTCGGAGAAGAGCCGGCCCGGCTCGGTAGCCGTGGCGGCCGCCATACAATACAAGTACCGCATTCCCGCCGTACCGCACCTGATATGCAGCGGATTTACCAAAAGCGAGACCGAATATGCGCTCATCGACCTCAACTTCCTGGGCATTACCGACCTGCTCATTCTTCGCGGCGACAAGGCCAAGCACGAAGCCCGTTTTACCCCGTCGCCCGACGGGCACGCCCATGCCATAGAGTTGCAACAACAGGTGAACCGCTTCAACGAGGGGTACTTTCTCGACGGGTCGCACATGGCCCTTGCCACCCCCTTCTCCTACGGGGTGGCCGGCTATCCCGAGAAGCACGATGAAGCCCCCAATCTCGAAACCGACCTGCGCCATCTCAAAGCCAAAGTCGATGCCGGTGCCTCGTATGTGGTGACACAAATGTTCTTCGACAACCAAAAATACTTCGACTTTGTCAAGCGCTGCCGGGCCGAAGGCATCACGGTTCCCATCGTCCCGGGTCTGAAACCGATTACCTCGGCCAACCAACTGACGGTACTGCCCAAAGTGTTCCATGTCGACCTGCCCGAGCCTCTGGCAAAAGAGCTGGCCGCTTGCCGCGACGACGCGGCAGCCCGCGAAGTCGGCGTCGAATGGTGCATGGCACAAGCTCAGGAATTGAAGAACAGCGGCGTGCCGAGCATTCACTTCTACTCACTCATGGCCACTGAGAGCGTGCGCCGCGTGGCTCGCGCCGTGTATTAACCGTCCCGAAAACAATTCAACGCCAATCATGTTTTTCAAAGACATTATCGGACAGGAAGAGGTAAAACGCCGCCTCATCGAAACGGTAAAGAGCGGACACATGGCCCATGCCCAGCTTTTTGCAGGGAGCGACGGTGCCGGCGCCCTGCCGCTCGCCCTGGCCTATGCCCGTTACATACTCTGCACGCACCGCGGCGATGACGATGCCTGCGGCGAATGCCCCTCATGCCGGCAAATATCGTCGCTCATGCACCCCGACCTCCACTTCGTCTTCCCCATCGCCAACAAAAAACAGCGCAAAGAACCCGTGTGCGACGATTACATAGCCGAGTGGCGCGACTACCTGAAAACGACCGCCTACCCCTCGGCCGACGGGTGGCAGCAATTTCTCGCCACGGGCAACAGCCAGCCGCTCATCTATGTGCACGAGGCTCGCGAAATCATACGCAAGCTGAGCTTGAAGAGCTTTGAGTCGGACTACAAAATCATGATTATCTGGCAAGCCCATCTCATGAACGACGCCTGCTCCAACGCCATTCTGAAACTTCTCGAAGAGCCCTTCGACAAGACCTTGTTCCTGCTCGTGAGCGACCGTCCCGAGAACATTCTCGAAACCATACGTTCCCGCACCCAGCGCACCCTCATACCCCCCCTGCCGACCGAAACCATCGCCACAGCCCTGCAACAGGGCCAGGGTCTCGACGCCCAAACGGCCAATGCCGTGGCACACACCGCAACGGGGAGTTACCTCAAAGCCCTCGAAACGGTGCAGTTGAGCGAAGAACGCGAACACTTCTTCGAGCTCTTCGTCACCCTCATGCGCAAAGCCTATGCCCGCCAGGTAAAAGAGCTCAAAAAATGGAGCGAAGAGGTGGCCGCCCTGGGACGTGAAAGCGAAAAGCGGTTTATCGGCTACTGCCAGCAAATGATGCGCGAGAGCTTCATCTACAACCTGCATCGCCCCGAGCTCGACTATGTGCGCCCCGAGGAAGAACAGTTCCTCTCCCGCTTCGCCCCGTTCATCAATGCCGCCAACATCGAGGAACTCTCCGAGTTGTTCCGACTGGCCGAACGCGACATCGCCCAAAACGCCAACGGGAAAATCGTCTTCTTCGACGTAGCCGTGCAGGTCATCATACTCATACGCAAAGGCCAACCCTCGACCTGAGACGCATAACCTGCAAAGGACGACCGACCCGAAAAGCAAGAGAAATAAATCGGGGGAGGCGCATTATTTTTCGGAAGAAAGCATGCGGTTTCGCCCGGAATTTGCTAACTTTGCCGTCCGGTTCGGAAAAAGGGGAGCGCCCCACCACCCGACCCGACACATACCACGATACACTCACAATGGGGGTGACCGGTTTTGACAGCGGGCAGAAAGGGTATGTAAGCATGCAGAGCTTCGTTGCCTGGCTCTATAATCTCAGACATCAAAAATTTAACTGGCGAAAACAATTACGCTCTCGCTGCTTAATCGAAGTACAGTAGATTAGCTTTATTCCGGCAACAGTTGCCGGAACGAGACATCACCCGGTTGCTGTGGTTCCGAAGCGTTCCGAACAGGTGGTGCAAGAATATCGGAAATAGCGGAAGTCCCGCCCCGGGACGACCGTGAAATCTTAGGGGCTAAGGTGCACATTGGTAGCTCCGGTCTTGTGTGTGCCCGACAACCGAAGCGGAGATAAGCATGTAGAAAGCATATTGTTTCCTCGTTTGGACGAGAGTTCGAATCTCTCCACCTCCACCACATGACAGCGGCATGGAAATTGAAATTTCCATGCCGCTGTCGTCTTATCGTCGCCCGGTTCCGCCCGTCCCCAAACCATCAGCCGGAAAGCCGGGACTACCCCCTCCACGTCGGTAGGCTTGGGGCGACATGCCGGCGTGTTCCTTGAAATATTTTCCGAAAAAACTCTGACACGAGAAATGCAGGTAATCGCCGATTTCCTGCACCGTCATGGTCGTATTGACCAAGCACCGCTTGGCCTCCAGAATGACAAATTCGGCAATGATGTCGCGGGCATATTTCCCGCTGGATTCATAGACGACCGTGGAGAGGTACTTGGGGGTAAGGCACATCTTGTCGGCATAATACGATACCTTGCGGTGCAACTTGTAATTATCCGACACCAGCTGCGTAAAACGCATCAACAACTCATCACGCCTCGAAACGGCCAATGTCTTGTGCACATCTTCGTCGAGGGTCAAATCGGAATACAACTGATAAAACAAAATCTGCAAATAGTTGCTGACCATGGCATCCCGGTAGGCCAGTGCTTCATCACCGAGCGCCTCGCGCATGAGCTTATAAAGCGTGAAAACGACCTGGGAAGTTTTTTCTTTCATGCGAAAAGAGCGGCTCGTATTGATTTTTTTCATAAAAGACATCAACAACATGACATTGCTCAAGCCTTGTATCAACGACTCGGCATAACGACAAATAATGACAAACCAATGTGCATCTTTCGATGCATCGAGCGGCTTGAAATAGTCGCCTTCGATCATGCAACACACGTCATGCGCCGCCAAGTCATAACACCGCCCGTTTAGCTCCAATTTCAGACTCCCGGCCAAGACGCACGCAAACTGCGCTTTGTATTGACATCTCAGGCTATCGATATCCTGCTCCTGCATGAGCAACTCCCTTATTTCCTGATAATCATAATCGCCAAACTCCAACAACGCCACATCACCGTTTTTGCTGATCAACCGCTTATCGATATTGTTGACTATATCAGCAAAAGTTACATTGTAAATTTTCTTATCCATAACTCGTCGCATTACAGACACAAAAATATACAAAAAGTCCTGTCGCTTCTCTTCGACAAGACTTTTCGTATAAAAATCACTCCTTTTGTCCCAACAAAAAAAAGATAAGACAATCAATAGATATGGTCTTCGCGTCTTATCTCTTCGGCGGTAATGGACCGGCGGTCCATCGCCCGCCATGCCCAAAAGATATAGGTCAGGACCACGGGCAAGAGCAATGACACCACGCTCATGACTTCCAAGGTGAAGAGGCTCGACGAGCTGTTGTAAATCGTCAGCGAGCTTTGCATGTCGGCCGACGAAGGATAATAAGGCGTATTGTTGTATCCGGCCATGAAAAAGAGGCTCAGCACCACCGACACGGTACCCGCCCCGCCATACCAGATACCACAGGTCCGGCGCGTCCCCAAAACCGTCCGCACAATGGCATAAAGCACGGCCGCCACCCCGAGCAGGAAGAGCGCCATCACCCACGGCATCTCGACGAGATTATAGAAATATTTGTAGGGCCGCACCGAGACCTCACCCGTGAGCGGGTCGAACTGGTAACCGTCGGCACAGAGGGTCACCCCCACGAAAAGGAGGAACAGTGCGACAAAAGGCACGGCATTGCGCAACAAGCTGCGATGCACGCGCGCACGAATCGCCTCATTGTCGATGTTGTTGACGAAATAGAGCAACGCCAGCACCCGCGCCAGGAAAAAGAGCGTGATGCCCAGCAGCAGATTGCGCCAGTCGGCCACCGCTTCGAGGCCGTGCCACGGATTCTGCCACGTCGAAATCACGGGCATCGAAAGGTCGTCGTAGAGGTTGGCCTTGTCGACCCGGAAATCGGCTCCGGTAAAAAACGTCCCCACGGCAACGCCCAGCAGGGTCACCCCCACCACCCCGTTGATGAGCAAGAAGGTGTCATAGACGCCCTTGCCGAGAAAGTTCCCTTGTTTCGAACGGTATTCATACGAGACCGCCTGTATGATGAAGCTGAACAAGATGGTCATCCACAGCCAATAAGCCCCGCCGAAACTGGTGGAATAGAAGAGCGGGAACGAGGCAAAGAAGGCTCCGCCAAAAACGACCAGCGTGGTAAAGGTGTATTCCCATTTTCGCCCCAAGGAGTTGACGAGCATCGAGCGCTCCACCTCATTTTTGGCCAGTGTGGCAAGGAGCGTCTGCCCGCCTTGCACAAAAAGGAGGAACACCAGCAACGCGCCCAAGAGCGAGATGAGAAACCACCAGTAGTGTTGATAAAAAAATTCGTTCAGTTCCATAGTCGGTTATTTTTTGTCGGTTCCTTTTTTGATTTGTTTCAACATAATCCCCACCTCGGCAATGAGCAATACGGTGAAAATGGCGGCAAAGAGCCAGAAGGTAGTCTGCACGGCGGCCTGTTCGATGCGCGACACCGCCGCGAAAGTGGGCATGATGTCCTGTATGACCCACGGCTGGCGACCCATCTCGGCCACGACCCACCCCGATTCGAGGCAGAGGTAACCCAGCGGCAGAGAGAACAGGCATATCCACAGCAACCACGCACTGGTGGCGAACCGCTGCCGGTAAGAGAGTACCAGCACGACGATGAACAACAGCAGGAAATATCCGCCCAGCAGCACCATGATGTGGAACGAGTAAAAGACCAACGGCACATAGGGTACCAACTGCGAGAGGTCGGTTACATACCCGTAACCGAAATAGGGATAGTTCTCTTGCAACAGCCTGCTTGCCGCGGCCGCCGCAGGCACGTCACCCGCCTTACGGGCCGCCCGGTAATCGGCCAAAGCCTGTATGGCCGCCCGGCCACGGGCGATGCGTTCCTCGGCCGAGAGTGCCACGGCGGTATCGCCGTCGACCGTGACCTCATCATATCCGCCCGCCATGATGTCGGCAATACCGGGCACATAGCCGTCGAGATGGCGGGTGGCAAGAATCGACAGCAGCCTGGGTATCTCCACCTTGAAGAGGAAAGGGTCGACATCATCGTCGTAAGCCTTCTTCTCGGGATTGAGCACCCCCACGGCAATGAGCCCCTGCCCGTGGCTGCCTTCGTAGAGCCCCTCCATGGCCGCCAGTTTCATGGGCTGCGCCCTCCCGGCCCAATAGGCCGAACCGTCGCCCGTATACAGCACCAGCACGATACCGGCGATACCTACCCAACCGGCGACTTTCACACTATTGCATGCCAAGAAAGTTTCGCGTTTTTTGAGCAGATACCACGATGAAATCGAGAGGACGAATATCGCGCCAAGCACCCAACCGGCCGAAACCGAATGCAGGAACTTGTTGATGGCGACAGGCGAAAAGACCAGGGCCCAGAAATCGACCATCTCGTTGCGCACGCTGTCGGGATTGAATTGCATGCCCGTAGGGTATTGCATCCAGGCATTGGCCACCAAAATCCACAGCGCCGACAGCGCCGCGCCAATAGCCGTGAGCCAGGTGGCGGCCAGGTGCATACGGGGGCTCACCTTGTTCCAGCCAAAGAACATGATGGCCACGAAAGTCGCCTCCATGAAGAAGGCCATGATGCCTTCGATAGCCAGCGGGGCGCCGAAAATGTCGCCCACGAACCAACTGTAATTGGACCAGTTGGTGCCGAACTGAAATTCGAGAATGATGCCGGTGGCAATGCCCAAGGCAAAATTCACGCCAAAAAGGTTCATCCAGTATTGGGTAATCTGTTTCCAACGCTCGTCCCGGGTACGATAATAGATAGTCTCCATGCAGGAGACAATGAGCCCGAGGCCCAACGTCAGCGGGACAAACAACCAATGATACAGGGCCGTGAGCGCAAACTGCGCCCGCGACCAGTCGACAAGTGAATATAAATCGCTCATAATATCAAAAAAAAGATAGGTTTGGATTAATGGGTATCGGTCAATTCCATCGAAACCCGTTCGGCTCTTTCGCCGTCGGTTCCGTAACGCGTCTGCAACAGGTCGGGAAAGAAAAACAGTTTCAACACCACGAAAAAGACAAACAATTTGAGGAGTATGATTATCCACAAGGTCTTTCCCAACGTCATTTCTCTGAAACCGTCGTAATAGAAATAAAAAATTTTCAGCCAAAGGTTCTTGCCTCTTAATCTTTCGGTGGACATGGTCGGGGGGATTATCGCTTCACAAGAAACCGCAAACAGCGACAAGTCGGCCTGCCAAGAGACAAGCCGACCGGTTCGCGACGTTTTTCACGCACATTTTGCGACAGGACTCACACGGGTATGGCCACCAGCGACTCACGGAACACGCGTATGTCGTCGAGCCACGATTCCAGGTCGGTCTCGTGTTCGACCTCATCGGCCAGAATCTGAGTGGCCAGGGAGAAGGTGGTGAAATCTTTTCCGTCGGTGAGCTGAGCCAACTTTTCATACCGGTGAATGGCACAGCGTTCCGAGGAGAGGTTTTGTTTGAGAATCGACTCGACATAGGCGTCGACCGGCGCCTCGTATTTGCACTTCGACAAGTGGGGCCAGTCTTCGGGCGAGAGCACCGGCGTGCCGCCCAACTCGATGATGCGCCGCACCAGCATCTCGGCATGATGCAGCTCCTCGTCGGCATGCTTGTAGAGCTCCTTTTCGATGTCGCCGTGCATGGGGCCGCTCATCACCCGGGCACCAATCCAGTACTGGTAATAGGCCAACCACTCTTCGGAGAGGGCCTGATTGAGCGTCTCGACCAACTTTTTCACTTCCAAATCGACAATTTCAATCGCTTTCTTTCCCATAGTTTTATATTTTGACTTTGCTATACCGTAAACAACAACGCAAGCTCAAAAAATGTTTCTGGACAAAAGGCAAAAATCGTTTTCGGAATATTTGGAAAAGCCGGCGACTATTCGTATCTTGTTGGATATCCATAAGTTATATGCAAATAAATTAGCAGATTACAAAAATGATAAAAAGGAGATATTTAAAGTTGTGGAGTCTTGTGGTCTTGTTGATGCCTTGTCTGTGTGCCTATTCCGCCGAAGAGGAGTTATACACGATAGTCGACGGGAAAATCATCGCAAGGCCGGAATATGTAGATACCTTGTCGGGCAGTGAAGAGGCTCGCGGGTATGGTGAATATCGACTTGTGTGTCGTGAAGTCGATGCTGTAAATGTTGTGGAATTATATAAATATGCATATTCGGATTTTTGGAAAAAAGTATTGGAGGAAAATCCCGATGCCATAGAGGATGGAGGAGATATACAAATAATATCGATAATGAACCGGCTCAATAAAAAATTTGTGTATATAGAGTATTTCGACGGTTGGACAAAGTCGCATTGGGAATCAATGGAATGTTATCGAACTGAAGAGGATTGTTACTTTGTAACGATTCCCGTATCTCCTACCAGTATAGCCTACTTGTTTTTTGAGTGTTCCTACGAACAACCCGGATATGTAACGGTGGTACTATCCACGGCCAAAGACCTCGCTATCGTGTACCAAAAGCGGAGTATGGTAAGAAAGATGACGAAGAATTCAGCGGGTCAATACGACAGGATACCCTTATTGGTAGAGATGCCGTCGACGGAATATACGGGTAGCGAAGTGCAGTATTACGAAGATGCCATAGTGGTAGAGAACGGCAAGCTGGTGTATAAACGCAATGCCGAGCCATAAAGAAAGACGACTAAAAGCATCAGTGTCTTCATAAACTCCACCGGCGATGATGACTGGATATATTATACATTTGGTCAGGACATGTCGGGTGGCTTAAATTTAACAGTCAGTAAAGCAAATAGATTAGCAGGTATTTTCATGAATATTGTCATTCCCCACTTGACGGAAATTCCTACCGTGTCCTCACCGTTGGATTCCAAGTCAACAACCTGAATGACATGACCTTTTTATTCCTGATGACGGGAATCGCGGTCGATGTATTGCCCGAAAGAACAAAACAAGTTTTACCTTTTTGCTTCCGCCTTTCGCCATATTTGCACTACCCTGCGAATATAGGAGGCGGATCGACGTAGCCAAAAGCAGAAAACTTCGTTTTCCTTTTGTCTCTGCGCTCACCTTTCACTATATTTTCAGAATATAGGATTCGGTTTGGCATAGCCAAAAGTAGAAAACTTCGTTTTCCTTTTGTCTCTGCGCTCACCTTTCACTATATTTTCAGAATATAGGATTCGGTTTGGCATAGCCAAAAGTAGAAAACTTCGTTTTCCTTTTGTCTCTGCGCTCACCTTTCACTATATTTGTAGACTGAAATATTCGACACAGACTATGGTCGCAACCGCAGAAATACTACAAACGAAACAGCGCTTCGGCATCATCGGCAACTGCACGGGCCTGTTGCGCGCCGTGAGCCGCGCCCTGCAAATCGCCCCTACCGACTTGTCGGTCCTCATCACCGGCGAAAGCGGTACGGGTAAGGAAACCTTTCCTCAGATAATACACGCCAACAGCGCCCGCAAACACGGCCGCTACATCGCCGTGAACTGCGGTGCCATACCCGAGGGAACGGTCGACTCGGAACTCTTCGGCCACGAAAAAGGGTCGTTTACCGGTGCCCTGGCCGACCGCAAGGGCTATTTCGAGGAGGCCGACGGCGGCACCATCTTCCTCGACGAGGTGGGCGAGTTGCCCATGACGACGCAGGCCCGCCTGCTGCGCGTGCTCGAAAACGGCGAGTTCATAAAGGTAGGTTCGTCGAAGGTGCAGAAAACCAACGTGCGCATCATCGCCGCCACCAACGTCAACATGCGGGAAGCCATTGCCGAAGGGCGTTTCAGGGAAGACCTCTTCTACCGGCTCAGCACGGTGCCCATCGAACTGCCGCCGCTGCGCGACCGCGGCGACGACATCTTGCTGCTGTTCCGCAAATTTGCCGCCGACTTTGCCGAGAAATACCACATGCCGCCCATACAGCTCACCGAGGAAGCCCAGCGCTCGTTGCTCTCCTACCGCTGGCCGGGCAACATCAGGCAACTCAAAAACGTCACCGAGCAAATCTCCATCTTCGAGACCTCCCGCGAAATCAACGCCGACACCCTGCATACCTACCTGCCGGCCTACGACATGGAGAAACTGCCCACACTCAACCAGACGGAGAACAAATCAATGCCGTTCGGCAATGAACGCGAACTGCTCTATCTCGTTTTCGAGATGAAAAAAGAAATCGACGACCTGCGCGCCACCATCGCCGCGATGAATCGCCGCGACAACCAACCGGCAACATCGGCCGCCGTACCGGCGACACCGGTCATCTATGCCAAACCCGACGCCCTGGCGCCTATTACCCACACCGTACAACCGGTGCTGGGGCACCTGTCGCACAATATCGACAAAGAAGAGGGCGAAATCGTACATGAAGAGGCCGAGTATGTCCCCGACGAAGCCGTACAGACCTTGCCTTCGCTCGAAGATGCCGAGCGCGAGATGATACGCAAATCGCTGGAACGGAACAACGGCAAACGCAAGAAAACAGCCGAAGAGCTGGGCATCTCAGAGCGCACGCTCTACCGCAAAATAAAAGAATACAACCTCAGCGACTGACCTATGAAACGACTCCTCCCGATACTGCTCGTGGCCGTATGTGCGACGGCCTGCACCATTTCTTACCGATTCAACGGTGCCTCAATCGACTACAACGTCACCAAGACGATTACCATCAACGACTTCCCGATACGGGCGGCGCTGGTGTATCCGCCCTTGGCCACGACATTCAACGAAACGCTCAAAGACGCTTACACGCGACAGACACGGCTCAGCCTCGTCAACAGCGGCGGTGACTTGGTGCTCGAAGGGGAAATCACGGGTTATAACCTCACCCCGCAGGCCGTAACCGAAGATGCCTACGCCTCACAGACCCGACTCACCATCACGGTGCGCGTGCGATATACCGACAACAAAAAACCCGAGAACGACCTCGACCGCACGTTCAGCGCCTACCGGGACTTCCCGAGCAGCAGCATGCTCACCGACGTGCAGGACGAGCTGATAACCGAAATCACACAAGAACTGGCCGATCTCATCTTCAATGCGACGGTAGGAAACTGGTAACATCATCATGACCGAAGGAGAACTCTTACGCCAAGACTTCGACCGGGAGATACCCGCCCTCGCCGTCGACGAACTGCTCCGCTTGCAACTCGACTATCCTTACTTCCAAGCGGCACGGTTCCTTTATCTCAAAAAACTGCAACACACTTTTCCCGAGCGGTATGACCAAGCCCTGCACGAGAACGTAATCTATGCCGGCGACCGCAAGTCGCTCTTCTACCGCCTCGAAGGGGCCCGGCAGGCATGGAGCCGGCTCTACCCCGCAGCCGAAGAAACCGAGAGCAAGAAGCCCGACGCCTTTGACCTCATCGACTCCTACCTCGAAGCCCACGCGGCCGAGCTCTCGACCAAAGAGCCGCTCGACGGCACGCTCCCGGCCGGCGAGATTCCCTACCGCATCGAGGAACTGGCTCCGGCAGAGTCGCCCGTGGAAAAAGATGCGACACCAGAAGCCGCGAAAGGCGATTCGACATTCGGACTTATCGACGCGTTCCTCGAAAAATCGCCCCTAGAAAAGGCACTCCCCCCCACGCCGTCGACCGAAGAGTCTTCGCCCTCGGCCGTAAAAGAAAGCGAAGAAGAGCCGGCCGAAGACGAATTCCTGACCGAGAGTCTGGCCAAAATCTACATAAAACAACGGCGATATGCCAAAGCCCTGGAAATTATTCGAAAATTAAGTTTGAAATATCCAGAAAAAAATATTTACTTTGCAGACCAAATTCGATTCCTCGAAAAATTGATTATTAACATAAAAACAGAATAACCATGTACGTGTTCATCACCGTTTTGATTCTTATTGCAGCTGTGTGCCTCATACTCATCGTTTTGGTACAAAATTCCAAAGGCGGAGGCTTGGCATCGAGCTTCGCTTCGTCGAACCAGATTATGGGAGCCCCCAAGACGGCCGACTTCCTCGAAAAAGCCACTTGGACGCTCGCCGGCATCGTTATCGTACTGAGCATCGTCGCCGCTGCTTTCTTGCCCAACCACAACACCGGCGCCACCTCGGAAATCAAAGATGCCATCAACACCGAAATTCCGATGCCCAACTTCGAGACCCAAGTGCCTGTAACCCCTGAGGCTCCCGCAGCCGGAGAAAACGCAGCTCAATAAAATCGCTACGACTTCATAACTCAAACGAATACGGGACTGTCCAGCAAGGGCAGCCCCGTATTTGCTTTTTGTTTCTGTCCCACAGCCGCACCCGCACCCACCGAAGAGGGCGCGAAGTTCGTGGGCAAGATACGCATCTACGACATAGCGGAACAAGACAACGCGGCAGGAAAGACCATACACCTCATCTTGGAGCTGACCCACGATGGAACTCCCGCACTGACGGCCTACCGGCGAGTAGTCATCGAGGTCGAATGACAACTGAACAAGCCACGGACGAGACACACCGCTCCGCCCACGAAAAAAGGAAAGGGACTGATTCCCATCAGTCCCCTGCTTACACACTACATTATTATTAAACCCAAATCCTATTATAATATCAAGTATGGCTTTGCTTGTTTCGACATCACAAAGATAGAGCAAGGCCACTCCGCCGGCAATACCGACATATAGGGATTTGTGTGGGTCTGTTCCCCTCTTTTATGTATAAAAAGCCTCTTTCAAAGGGAACCGTCAAAATCCATTTGAGGAACTATACACGCCCGGTACGCCGTCGGGGGTGAGGGTCTCGGCCGAGATGCGCAGGCGCGTTGTGTTGCTGTTGTTGTAGAAATCGACATAGGCGCGACCGAGAGAGTCGGTAACCAGCGCCGGATTCCAATAGAGCGTGCGACGGTAATCTGCTTCATCGGGCAACACGCCGTGGCTGTAATCGGCATGATAGAACTCCGCCGGTATGGAATAGCCTTGCAGACGCGTCAGCCGGTAACCCGGCTTTTCGTATTTATACTTGTCGTCGGGATAGGGTATGAGCCGTATGACTACACTGTCCATATTTTCCGTAATCTGTATGCGTTCTATACTCCGCAACGGTATAGTCTCTACACAATTCAAACTGTTCCAATTATCGCCACAGAACTTATAAACTTCGTCCCGTAACAAGAAATGGACGCGACGTCCCCGATAAAAACAATCGCGTATAAGTTTTAAACGCAACGTTATCGGATCCATAACATACATATACCTATCGAGAAAATAGGGATTGGTGCGACGGAGAAAATCGACGATATTATCGGCATAGTCGCGCACCTGGGTGTCGATCATCTTATCGACCTCCTCGGCCACGACATACTCGATGGCCGGACGTTGGGAGGCCATTAACTTTCGGGCCTTGACCTCCACTTCGCCAAGGTTGTGCACCTTGATGCTGTCGGGCAACTCCGAGACCAGCGTATCGGGCAGGTCGTAGGTCTCATCGGTGTAGGTGATGGCCGAGAGGCTCTTCTCGGCCAGCTCCGTCTCTTCGACGTTCAGGCTCCGGGCCGTGGGACTGAAATACCGGTCGAGCTCGACCAGGTAGGGGGCGTTCTTCTTTTTTCCCCGCTTGTTGGTGATTTGGGTCTGTATCACCA
>UQOX01000036.1 GCA_900542765.1 uncultured Porphyromonadaceae bacterium
AAAAGCAGAAAACTTCGTTTTCCTTTTGTCTCTGCGCTCACCTTTCGCTATATTTGCAAAAATATAAGATAATGGGCTGAAAAGCCGATGATTTGTTTATGTTATAAAACACAAGACTGCAATGAAACTTGCACTGATAGGATATGGAAAGATGGGACACGCCATCGAGCAGATAGCCCGCAGCCGCGGACATGAAATCGTGTCGATTATCGATGTGAACAACCCCGAGGAGTTTGAGTCGGAGGCTTTCCGCAGCGCCGATGTGGCCATCGAGTTTACGGCGCCGTCGGTGGCGCTCGGCAACTACCGCAAGGCTTTTGCCGCCGGTGTGCCGGTCGTGTCGGGCACGACGGGCTGGCTCGAACATCTGCCCGAGGTGCAGGAGGCTTGTCGCAACGGGCAGACATTTTTCTATGCCTCCAATTTCAGCCTCGGCGTGAACATCTTTTTTGCCCTCAACAAGTATCTGGCCCGTATCATGAACCAGTTCCCGGCCTATGAGGTGAAGATGGAAGAGACGCACCACATACACAAGCTCGATGCGCCCAGCGGTACCGCCATCACGTTGGCCGAAGACATCATCGCCTGCCTCGACCGCAAGACGGCGTGGGTCGAGGGACGCGAACCGGCCGAGGGTGAAATCGGTATCAAGGCCATACGCCGCGACGAGGTGCCCGGCATTCACACCATCTGCTACGAGAGCGATGTCGACACCATCACCATCACCCACGATGCCAAGAGCCGCATGGGCTTTGCCCTCGGTGCTGTCGTGGCTGCCGAGTTTACTTGCGGCAAAAAAGGTTTCCTCACCATGCAGGATATGCTCAAATTCTAAATACGGTTGTTATGTCTTTCTCATCACCTACGTTGAAAGAGCGGTTGCAGGCCGTGAAGAAGACCCGCTGGATACGTTTCGGCGTGGCGGCCGTCCTTTTTATCCTTTTTGCGGTGTGGCTCGACAATTACTATATTTTGCCGTTGCTCATCGTCATGGCCGACATCTATCTTACCCATTATGTGCCTTGGACGTTCTGGAAGCGGTCGAAAAACAAGACCGTGTTGCGTGTCATGGAGTGGGTCGATGCCATCGTGTATGCCTTGGTGGCAGTCTATCTTATCAATATTTTCCTTTTCCAGAATTATAAGATACCCACCTCTTCGCTCGAAAAATCGTTGCTCGTGGGCGATTACCTCTTTGTGAGCAAAGTCAGCTACGGGCCGCGCGTGCCCAACACGCCGCTCTCGTTCCCGCTCGTGCAGAACACCTTCCCGATACTCAACATCAAGTCCTATGTCGAGTGGCCGTCGTGGCCCTATCACCGGCTGGCCGGCCTTGGCGAGGTGAAACGGGGCGACATCGTCGTCTTTAATTTCCCGGCGGGCGACACGGTGGCCGTGCGGGTGCCCAATCCCGACTATTACACGCTGGTCCATTATGTGGGACGGGAGGCGTTGAAACACAACAAGGAGCAGTTTGGGGAGATTGTCTATCGACCCGTCGACCGGCGCGAGAACTATGTGAAGCGTTGCATCGGCATGCCGGGCGACACGTTCGAGATACGCGACAATCAGGTCTATGTCGATGGCCGAGCCATCGAGAATCCCCGCAACATACAGTTCAATTACTTTGTGATGCTGCAACCCGGCTACCGTTTTGTCGAGAAGCAGTTCAGGGAGTTGGGCGTGAGTGCCGATGACCGCCGTTTGGTATCGGCCGATCGCGGCTGGTATAACGATTTGCAGGCATTGGGCTTTTATCCCGATTCCGACGGTACGTTTCCCACCATTTATCACATGCCGCTTACGCCCGAAGCCCTGGCGCGGGTGAAGAAATATCCCTATGTGTCGAAGATTGTGCAGGAGCCGGGTGTCTATGGCGGAGAGGCTTATCCGCTGGGGTATGGCAAGGGGTGGACGCGAGCCGATTTCGGCCCGCTGTGGATTCCCCGTCGCGGCGATACCATACGGCTGACGGCAGAGAATTATCCGCTCTATGAACGGGCAATCCGAGACCACGAGGGCAATCGTCTCGAACGGCGTGACGGCCGCATCTTCATCAACGGAGAGGAGACCGATACCTATTGCTTCAAGATGGACTATTACATGATGTTGGGTGATAATCGCGACAACTCGGCCGACAGCCGTTTCTGGGGGCTTGTGCCCGAAGACCATATCGTGGGCAAGCCGCTATTTGTGTGGTTGTCGATAGATAAAGACCGCAGCTGGTTCGACGGACATATCCGTTGGAACCGCCTCTTCCGTCCTGTTTCGTCGTTGTAGTCCATGTCTGTCGTTTATCTTTCCACGGCCTATTTGGCTCCTGTCGCCTATTATCGGGCCTTGTGCCGCTACGACAGGGCGGTGGTCGAGGCGTGGAGCCATTATGTGAAGCAGTCCTACCGCAACCGTTGCACCATCATGTCGGCAGGTGGGGAGTTGTCGCTCTCCATTCCGGTGGAGCGTACGCGTCCCGGCAAGCCTTTTACCCGGGACATGCGCATCTCGACGCATGATAACTGGCAGCATATCCATTGGAATGCCATCGCATCGGCCTATGGTTCGTCGCCATTTTTCGAGTATTATCGCGACGATCTTTTCCCCTTTTACGAGAAGTCGCAGGCGGGGCGTTTCCTGCTCGATTACAATCGCGAACTGCAAGAGACGGTGTGCCGCCTGCTGGGTATTTCGCCCGACGTCTCATACAGCGACTCATATCTCTCGCCGGGTGACGATACCGACGATTTGCGCGATGCCATCAACCCGAAACGCCCTCCCGTCGAAGCGCTCCTGCCGCGTCCGTATTATCAGGTTTTTTCGATGAAATGGGGCTTTTCGCCCAATCTTTCGATTATCGATTTATTGTTTAACATGGGGAATGAGTCGCTTCTTGTGCTCTATGACCGCTGATGTCGACTCCCTTTTCGAAAACGACGGCGGGCAGAGAACAAATCTCTGCCGCCGTCGTTTTTACTTCTCTTTCCCGTTTTCGTCGGTTGCCGCTTTCTGTGGCGTGCCCTGGTAGAGAATGGCCCGCAAGAAGTCTTTGTCTTGGTGCAACTGTTTCAGAATCTGTTGTGAGGCTTTCTGTTGGGCTTCTTTCTTGGAATATCCCGTGGCCGGATTTCCTTCGACGTGTCCCGCAATGGCCCGCACGGTGAAGAGGGGGTTGTTGTTTTCGTCGAAAGAGGAACTTTCGAGTTTCCAGTCGACCTCGACGCGGTGACGCTGTCCCCACTCGACGAGTTTCGATTTGAAATTGATGTCGGTCTGGGTGACCTGTTTGAGGTCGATGTGGCGGGCGAAGATGCGTTCGGCGATGAATCGGCGGCAGAATTTGAAGCCTTGGTCGAGGTAGATGGCTCCGATGAGGGCCTCAAAGGCATTGCCGTAGATGTAGTTGTTGTGTGAGGTGTACTGTATGTCGGTCTGCACCAACTTGTCGAGCCCCATTTCCTCGGCGATGCGGTTGAGATTTTCCCGGCGTATGATGCGGGAACGGGCATTGGAGAGGAATCCTTCTCGGTTTTCGGGGAAGGCGTGGTACAAGATGTCGGCCGTGACGAGCGTGAAGACGGCATCGCCCAGGAATTCGAGCCGCTCGTTGTTGATTTTGCGGCCGTTTTCGTCGGCCACGGTGGCCGAGCGGTGGGTGAGTGCCTGCTGGTAGAGCTCGATGCGGCGGGGATAGAAACCCAATAGTCGGTAAAAAGACGAATAAGGCTCCTTATGTCGTGACATAAAGAGCCTTACGGAAAAGATGATCTTCTCAAACACGATTTCTTACTTCGAGAATTTTTTCACAATGAGACTGGCGTTGTGGCCACCGAATCCAAACGTGTTGGAGAGGGCTACATTGATGGTTCTCTTTTGTGCTTTGTTGAATGTGAAGTTGAGTTTGTAGTCGATTTCAGGATCTTCATCGCCTTCGGTGAAGTTGATGGTCGGGGGCACGATGTCGTTCTCGATGGCTTTCACGCATATCATCGCTTCGGTGGCGCCGGCAGCACCGAGGAGGTGTCCGGTCATCGATTTGGTGGAGCTGATGTTGAGCTCGTAGGCGTGATCGCCGAAAACTTGCTTGATGGCTTTTGCCTCGGAGATGTCACCTACCGGAGTCGAGGTACCGTGCACGTTGATGTAGTCGACCTCTTCGGGTTTGATGTGGGCGTCGGCCAAGGCGTTTTCCATCACCAGTTTGGCACCCAGTCCTTCGGGGTGGGTGGCGGTGAGGTGGTAAGCGTCGGCCGAGAGACCGCCGCCAATGACTTCGGCGTAGATTTTGGCTCCGCGGGCCAAGGCGTGTTCGAGCTCTTCGAGCACGAGGCAGGCGGCTCCTTCACCCATGACAAATCCGTCGCGGCTGGCGCTGAACGGACGGCTGGCGTGTTCGGGGTCATCGTTGCGGGTCGAGAGGGCGTGCATGGCGTTGAATCCGCCTACACCGGCTACCGAAACGGGGGCTTCGGCTCCTCCGGAGAGAATCATGTCGGCCATACCCAGACGCACATAGTTGAAGGCGTCGATGAGCGCGTTGGTCGACGAGGCGCAAGCCGATACGGTGGCGAAGTTGGGACCGTGGAAACCGTAAATCATCGAGATTTGGCCGGCAGCGATGTCGGCAATCATCTTGGGAATGAAGAACGGATTGAATTTCGGCCCTTTCTCGGCGTCGTAACTGCGCATTTCGTCTTCGAAAGTGCGGATACCTCCGATGCCCGACGTGTAGATGACGCCAACCCGGTTTTTGTTTATTTTCTCCAAGTCGACGCCCGAGTCTTCGATGGCTTCCTTGGCCGAGGCTACGGCCAGTTGAGCATAACGGTCGAATTTGCGAGCCTCTTTTTTGTCGAGGTATTTGGTGGGATCGAACCCTTTGACTTCACAGGCAAATTGCGTCTTGAAGAGTGACGCATCAAAATGAGTAATAGGCCCGGCACCACTTACTCCATTTATAAGGGCATTCCACGTCTCTTCGACGCCGATGCCCAATGGGGTAACTGCTCCGAGGCCTGTTACTACGACTCTTTTTAATTCCATAAGGTGTTAAGAGGGGTCGTTTTTACTTTGCGTTAGCTTCGATGTAAGATACAGCGTCGCCTACGGTCGTGATTTTTTCAGCTTGATCGTCGGGAATGGTAACATCGAATTCTTTTTCGAATTCCATAATCAACTCAACCGTGTCGAGAGAATCGGCACCCAGGTCGTTGGTGAAGCTGGCTTCGTTGGTTACTTCAGATTCTTCGACACCCAGTTTGTCGACGATGATAGCTTTAACTCTTGATGCAATTTCAGACATAACTTCCAGTTTTTAGTTAGTGAATTAGTTGGTCTAATTGTTATTTTGCGAGGCAAAGAAACGGCTTTTTCTCCAAACAAAAAAATATTTTGCGCAGAAAGTTGCATATTCTTGCACACTCGACCGTCTTTTGTGCAATAAATACCCCCGTTTTGGCTATTTGAAAATGACAGTTTTTCTAAAATCTGTTGCAAGAGGCCAAATTTTCTTGAATGGCATATTCCTGCTATCGGGGGTGGATATAGGCCATGAGTTCGCCTACCGTGCTGTCGGGCGTCAGGGGCGCGTCAGTGCCCAGGAACGGCAGCGTGAGGGGGGCGAATGTGGGGGCGTCGCTGGCTGTATCCAGTTCTTCTTCGAGGGCGAGAAGCAATTCTTCGATGTCGACTTCGTCGAGACCCAGGTCGCCGAGGGAGCGGTCGTCGGTCAGTTGCGAGATGTCGATGCCGAGATGGTCGGCTAAGATGCTTTTGAGGTTGTCGGTGTGCATGGTGGATATTACAGTGAAGGTTGTGCGGGTGAGGTGGCAAAACCCCAGTTCTCGAACCGCCGTGCCAAGGCGGGTGGGGTGAGGGTGTAGGCGCCGAATTCCCGGCGCAGGGGGTAGTTGCCGCGTAACTGTTCGAAGGTGTCGGGGCGACTCTTCAAGGCGGCGCTGTCGGTCATCGGGTCGTATGTCGCCCACACGGCACGGGCGGTGTCGTCGTCTTCCCCCGTCAATGTGATGAGCGGGCGGGCCGGTGCCGGGGGGACGATGGCCGACAGGTCGATGGCCACGCCGAGTCGGGTGGCGACGGCGGCGACCATGGCCCGGGTGGCATTGGCTTTCCCGTCGGCCGAATATCCGGCGATGTGCGGAGTGGCGATGAAGGCTTTTTGCAGCAGCTCGGCGGAGATGTGCGGCTCCCCTTCCCAACAGTCGATGATCATGTCGCTTACGGTGCCGTTGCGGTAAGCGTCGAGCAGGCACTGTTCGTCGACGACACCGCCGCGGGCGGCGTTGATGATGACGGGGCGGCGTCGCAATCCGGCGAAAAACGCGCTGTCGGCCAGGTGGTAGGTGGGGTGGTTCCCTTCCCGGGTGAGCGGGGTGTGGAAGGTGATGTAGTCGCACCGGTCGGCTATCTCGTCGAGGGCGACGAAGTTCTCGTTGCCTTCTTTCTCGGCGCGGGGCGGGTCGTTGAGGAGTACCTGCATGCCCAGCCGCCGGCAGTGGGTCTCGACCTGCCGGCCCACATGGCCCACGCCCACGATGCCGATGGATTGTGACGAGAGGTCGATGCCTCTTCGGGCGGCGTGCCGCAGCAGCGAGGCGGTGATGTACTGGGCGACCGAGGCGGCGTTGCACCCCGGCGCGTTGAGCCACTCGATGCCTTGGCGGCGGCAATAATCGGCATCGATGTGGTCGTAACCGATGGTGGCTGTGCCGATGAAGCGGCAGCGACTCCCGTCGAGCAGGTCGGCGTTGCAACGGGTGCGGGTGCGGACAATCAGCACGTCGGCATCATGCACGGCCGTGCGGTCGATGTCGGCCGGTGCGAGGTAGCGCACATCGGCATACGGCTCCAAGATGCCGCGGATAAATGGTATTTTGTCGTCGATGACGATGACTTTTCTTCCTTTCATGACAAGCAGGTTTGTTTTGACACTCCGCCACAAAGATAAGATTTGCGAAGAGGATTTCCGGCGTCGAAGAAAGCAAAAATGAAATTATTTACTTTAAGAATTGACAAATTCATAAAGTATGCGTAAGTTTGTCCCTTATTCCGGAATCTTAAATTATCATACATCTATGATGACATTCAGCGAGAAGAGCAATCACATCTTTTGGAACGCTACACAAGACTATCATAAGCACGATGATGTCGATGCCCCGATGATCAATCCTTTTCCCGAGAACACCATCGAATATGACCTCTACCACAAAAATTGGATTGATGCCGTGCAGTGGCATCTCGAAGATATTGTGCGCGACCCCGAGATCGACCCCGTGAAGGCGTTGGCCATCAAACGCCGCATCGACAAGTCGAACCAGGACCGCACCGACCTGGTGGAGCGCATCGACAGCTATTTCCTCGGGAAATATGCCGACGTGAAACCCTTGCCCGATGCGGTGATCAACACCGAGAGCCCGGCTTGGGCCATCGACCGCCTGTCGATACTGGCGTTGAAAATCTACCACATGCAGCAGGAGGTGGAGCGTCGCGATGCTTCGCCCGACCACATCGAGCGTTGCCGGGCCAAACTGGGGGTTCTTCTCGAACAGCGCACCGACCTCTCGTCGGCCATCGACCAGTTGCTGGACGACATCGAGCAGGGTCGCCGTTATATGAAGGTCTACCGCCAGATGAAAATGTACAATGACCCGTCGTTGAATCCGGTCTTGTATAATCAGAAATAACAGAATGGGAAAAATCGCCTTTCTCTTTCATGGCGGGAAGAACCGAAAGTTTCCCTATTATTTGCGCAACGTCTTGCGTTATCAGTGTCCGTCGATGCTTTATCGCCGGGCACTGTCCGCATTATTGGAAGAGATTGAGTCGCGAAGTGATGCCGCTTGCATCAAGGAGCGTATCGATTATGATAGCCGTCTCGCATGAGGAACAGTTGCACTACTGCATCTCCCACCCCGAAGAGGTGAAACGTATCATTGCCAATGCCCACCGTTATGTCGATGCGTTCAGGAACCGCCGCCGGGAAGACCTTATTTCGACAGGCGTTTTATACAAGTACTTTGTTCCTACCGGACAAATTTGAACCTTTTTATCTATGAAAGAACAGTCAGCAGACAACAATAAGCCGGGTGGCCGTCATGTGGCCATCTTCCGGTTTTCGGCTCTGGGTGATGTGGCCATGACGGTGCCGGTCGTGTATGAAGTGTGCCGGGCCTGTCCCGATGTGCGATTTACCTTTTATACCAAGAAGGCGGTGGCACCGCTCTTCCTTTATCCTCCGGCCAATCTTTCTGTTTTCCCGGTCGACACGCACGGCCGTTATCGGGGCTTGCGCGGTCTTTGGCGCCTGTTCAGGGAGGCTCGTGGGCAGGGGGTCGATGTGGTGGCCGACCTGCACAATGTCTTGCGCACCCGCATTCTCGGCCTCCTTTTCATGATGGCGGGTGCCCGTCGTGCCGTGCTCGACAAGGACCGCTCGGCCAAACGCCGGCTGACGGCGCGGGAAAAAACCTCTCCTCTGCACCCGCTGCCTACCTCGTTCGACCGGTACAGGAAGGTGTTTTCCCGGTTGGGATTTGAGACGCCCGATACCTTTGTCTCGGTTTTCGACAACGACCATCTGCCTCTGCCGTTGCCTGCCGGCATAGAGCCTCGACGCCCGGGAGAGCACTGGGTGGGAGTGGCTCCGTTTGCCAAGCATGAGGGCAAGATATATCCGCTCGACCGCAGCGAGGAGCTGGTCGCACGCCTGTCGCAACGTGGCGATTGCCGCGTCTTTCTCATGGGAGGCGGCGGTGAAGAGGCGGCCCGGCTCCATGACTGGGCGACCCGCTATCCGCAGGTCGTTTCGTTGGCGGGACAACGGTTGGGTTTTGCCGTGGAGCTCTCGATGATGCGCCGCATGTCGCTGGTCGTTTCGATGGACTCGGCCAATATGCACCTCGCCTCGCTGGCCGGGACGCCGGTCGTCTCGGTGTGGGGGCAGACTCACCCGTTTGCCGGCTTCCTGGGCTGGCGGCAGCGCGAGGAGAATGTCATGCAACTGCCCGACATGCCCTGCCGCCCCTGTTCCATTTTTGGCAACAAACCCTGCTACCGGGGCGATTATGCCTGCATGCACCACCTCGCTGTCGATAAGATTTACCGACGCATCGAGGAGATTCTGCAACAGGAAAAACAATAGGAGGAGACATCTTTCGCACAAATCCGTTATATTTGCAGGAGAAACCTGCCGCACATGAAAATTGTCATCGACCCGCAATACACTTCGCTGCACCGCTATGTAGAGCAGTTGCCCGGCCAGTTCGACCGGGGAGAGGTCGTGTATGAGGCACGGAATGTGTTGCGCCGTTTCTGTTGGGACGGGACGGTCGTGGTCGTCAAGAAATACAAGATGCCTATCCTCATCAACCGGTTCATTTACGGTACCTTCCGCAAATCCAAGGCCCGTCGCTCGTTTGAGTACGCCCATGTCTTGGAGGAGAAAGGTTTCCGCACGCCATCGGCAGTGGCCTATATCGAGGAGCGCCGTTGCGGCCTGTTCGCGGAGAGCTATTTGGTGACGCTGAATGAGGAGTACCCTCAAATGATGCGCCGCTTCCTCTCGGACGAGTCTCTTACCGACGAGGGGAAAATGGTGTTGCGGGCATTTGCCGCTTACACGGTGCGCCTGCATGAGGCCGGCGTCCTGCACGAGGATTATTCTCCCGGAAACATCGCCTTTGAGATAGCGGGCGACAAGGTTTCTTTCTCGCTTTTCGACATCAACCGCATGCACTTCGGGCGGCTTTCGCGCAAGAGATGCCTGCACAATCTTTGCCGCATCACCCCCTCGATTGTCGTGCTTTCTTATCTGGCGGGCGAGTATGCCCGGTTGCGGGGGTGGAATGTCGAGGAGTCGGTGGCGGAGGCCCTGCGGGCGCAGACCCGCTTCTTCAACTGGGCGACCTACCGCTATGTGCGCCGCCGGAGCAGGAAGCCGTGAAAAAAACTGACTGACGAAATGGAAGATTTTGATATAAGAAAACAACGCTACGATAAGGAGCAGGAGTTTGAGAAAGCCTTGCGCCCGTTGGCATTTGAAGATTTCAGCGGGCAGGAGAAGATTATCGAGAACCTGCGCGTCTTTGTCTCGGCGGCCAAGATGCGCGGCGAGTCGCTCGACCATGTGCTGTTGCACGGGCCTCCCGGGCTGGGAAAGACGACGCTCTCGAACATCATCGCCAACGAGCTGGGGGTGGGTTTCAAGATAACCTCGGGACCCGTGCTCGACAAGCCGGGCGACTTGGCCGGCATATTGACGTCGCTGGAACCCAACGACGTGCTGTTCATCGACGAGATACACCGGCTCAGTCCCGTGGTGGAGGAGTACCTCTACTCGGCCATGGAAGACTTCCGCATCGACATCATGATCGACAAGGGACCCAGCGCGCGGTCGATACAGCTCGACCTCAACCCCTTCACGCTGGTGGGCGCCACCACGCGCAGCGGCCTGCTCACCAGTCCGTTGCGGGCCCGCTTCGGCATCAACTGCCACTTGGAATACTACGACCACGAGATATTGAGCCACATCGTGCAGCGGTCGGCCGCCATATTGAAGGTGCCCTGCACGACCGAGGCGGCCGTGGAGATTGCCATGCGCAGCCGGGGTACGCCCCGCATCGCCAACGCCCTGTTGCGCCGCGTGCGCGACTTCGCGCAGGTCAAGGGCAGCGGGCGCATCACCATAGAGATTGCCCGTGTGGCGCTCGAAGCACTCAACATCGACCAATATGGCCTCGATGAAATCGATAATAAAATATTGATGACCATCATCGACAAGTTCAAAGGCGGCCCCGTGGGGCTTACCACCATCGCGACGGCTTTGGGCGAAGACCCCGGTACGCTCGAAGAGGTGTATGAGCCTTACCTCATCAAGGAGGGATTTATCAAACGCACGCCGCGGGGACGCGAGGTGACCGAGCTGGCCTATACCCATCTGGGGCGCAGCCGCATCGACCAAGGGTTGCTCTTCTGACCCGTATGGCCTGCCGGTGAAACGTAACGACAAAAAACGAAAACGAAATGTCCGGAATAAAAAGTTTGGCCAAGGATACCGCCGTTTACGGCATGAGCAGTATCGTGGGGCGTTTTCTCAACTGGTGCCTGGTACCGCTCTACACCCACGTCTTCACGCAGGCCGAATATGGTGTGGTGACCTACCTCTATTCTTTGGTGGCGCTGTTGCTGATTATCCTTACATACGGTTTGGAGACCGGCTTTTTCAGGTTTGCCAATCATGAGAAATACAGCGACCCGATGCGTGTCTACACCACGGGGCTTGTTTCGTTGGCCGTTACGTCGTCGGCGTTCCTGCTGGCGGTGTGGATTTTCCTCGCGCCCATCTCCTCGGTGCTCGGGTCGTCGGGCGACCCCCGTTATGTGATGATGTTGGCCGCGACGCTGGCCATTGATGCCTTCACTTCGTTGCCGTTCGCCTATTTGCGATACAAGCAGCGCCCGCTTCGTTTTGCGGGCATCAAGCTGTTGTCGATATTCCTCAACATCGGACTGAACCTCTTCTTTATTCTGTTGTGCCCGGTCTTGCAGAGAAACCACCCGGAGTGGATAGCCTGGTTTTACCGGCCCGACTTCGGCGTGGGCTACATCTTCCTTTCCAACCTGATTGCTTCGGCCGTGACGCTGGTGGTGCTCTTCCCCGAAGTGGCGAAGGTGCGCTACCGGTTCGACGCCGAGATTTGGCGGCGCATGATTGTCTATTCGTTCCCGCTCCTGATCATGGGCCTGGCCGGGATTATGAATCAGACCATCGACAAGCTCATCTATCCCTGGCTGGTGGGCGACCCCGACCGGGCCATGGCCGAGCTCGGCGTGTATGGTGCCAATTACAAGATTGCCATCGTCATGGTCATGTTCATTCAGGCGTTCCGCTTTGCCTATGAGCCGTTTGTCTTTGCCAAGAGCCGCAGCCGGGGCGAAGACAGCCAGAAAGCCTATGTCGATGCCATGCACTATTTCATCATCTTCGGGTTGTTGATTTTCCTGGGCGTGATGTTTTATCTCCCGGTGTTGAAATATTTTATTTCTCCGCGCTATTTCTCGGGACTTGCCGTGGTGCCCATCGTGATGGCGGGCGAGTTGTTCTTCGGTATCTTCTACAATCTTTCTCTGTGGTACAAACTGACCGACCGCACCTACTGGGGTACGATTTTCTCGCTCTTCGGACTGGCGATAACCCTGCTCGTCAATATTCTTTTCGTGCCCCGCTACGGTTACATGGCCTGCGCTTGGGCGGCGTTCCTGTGCTATCTGTCGATGATGGTGGCCTCGTATGCCGTGGGGCGCAAGTATTATCCGGTACCCTATAAGTGGGGGGCGGCGTTCCGGTATCTCCTTTTGGCCGCCGTGCTTTATGTGGCGGCGATGTATGTGCCCATTGCCCATACGGCGGCGTTGTTGGCCTTCCGCACGGTGCTGCTGGTGGTGTTTGTCGCCTATGCGGTGAAGAAAGACGTGCCGCTGGCCGAGTTGCCTTTCGTGGGGAAATACTTCAAGCGGTAACCGTTACAGCGGGTCTACGTCGTAATAGATGATGAGCCCCTTGAAACGGCTGTCGTCGGTCACTCCTTCCTGGGCCTGACGTAAAATTTCTCGTACTTTCTTGATGGACGCCGTGTGCTCTATTTTGAGCATGACGCGGCGAATGTATAGCAACTGTATGCGCGCAACGGGTGGCGTGTGCGGTTCCGATACCCGTTGTCCGAAAATGGGGTAGAGGCGCCGGGCCAGGTCGCGGGTTGCGGCTTCGAGCGTCGTTTCGTCGCGGTGTTTGAGGTAGATGTAGATGAGGCGTGTGAAGGGCGGGTAGTTGAACTGTTGGCGTTCGGCAATCTGGGTGGCATACATGCCGGCATAGTCGTGACGCATGATTTGCCCGATGACCGGGTGTTGCGGTTGCGCCGTTTGTAGTATGACGCTCCCCTGCCGGTTTTTGCGTCCGGCGCGCCCGGCCACCTGCTCCATCATTTGGAACGCCCGCTCGTGGGCCCTGAAATCGGGATAGTTGAGCAACGTGTCGGCGCTGAGTATGCCCACGACGCTCACATGGTCGAAGTCGAGCCCTTTGGTCACCATCTGCGTGCCGATGAGAATGCGGCTCTTCTGTTGCTCGAAGTCGGCGATAATCTGCTCGTAGGCTTTGCGGTTGCGGGTGGTGTCGAGGTCCATGCGGGCAACGGGGTAACCGGGAAAGGTGTGGTGTATCTCTTCCTCGATGCGTTCGGTGCCGAAGCCGCGAATCACGATGCTTGCCTCGCCGCAGGAGGGACAACGGGTCGGCACTTCCTGCTCGTATCCGCAGTAGTGGCACACGAGGCGGTTGGTGTGCTTGTGGTAGGTGAGGCTCACGTCGCATCGGGTGCAACGGGGTGTCCAGGCGCACAGGCGGCACTCGACCATGGGGGCGAAACCCCGGCGGTTCTGGAAAAGGATTATCTGTCCACCCTTGTCGAGAGCTTCTTCGCAAGCCTCTTTCAGTTGCGGGGAGAGGTTGCTGTCGTACGATACGCGGCGTTTGCGGCGCAGGTCGCCCATGTCGATGGGGAGAATGCGCGGGAGGTCGATTTCTTCGTGCCGGGTAAGGAGTTCCACCAGTCCGTATTTGCCGCTCTGGGCGTTGTAGTAACTCTCTATGGCGGGGGTGGCGGTGCCCAGCAGGGTCTTGGCGCCGTGCATCGATGCCAGGACGATGGCGGCGTTGCGGGCATGGTAACGGGGAGCCGGCTCTTGTTGCTTGTAACTGCCCTCGTGCTCTTCGTCGACGATGACCAGTCCCAGGTCGCGGAACGGCAGGAATATCGAGGAGCGCACACCGAGGACGATTTGGGCGCCCCGGTCGTGCAGCAGGTTGTTCCATATCTCCACCCGTTCGTTGTCGGTGAATTTGGAGTGGTAGATGACCAATTTGTCGCCAAATACCCGTTGCAGGCGGGAGGTGAGCTGGGTGGTCAGTGCAATTTCGGGAACGAGGTAGAGGACCTGGCGACCCTGTCGCACGACGGTGTCGATGAGGTGCGTGTATATTTCGGTTTTTCCGCTCGACGTGACGCCGTGCAGCAGGGTGACGGCGTGGGTGGTGAACCGCTCGATGATGGCCCGGTAGGCTTTTTCCTGTATGGTTGTGAGGGGGTGGGGGGGCTCGGTGCGCAGGGGTTGGCAGGAGAGGCGGCTGACTTCTTTGGCGTAATTCTCGAAGATGCCTTTTGACAGGAGCGCGCTGAGAATCTGTTGGGAGACTTCCGCCCGTTCGAGCAGCTCCTTGCGGGAGACTTCGCGCGGCTCTCCCTTTTGCATGAACCGCGACAGTTCGAGGTAGCACATGAGCAGCCGCAACTGTTTCTTGGCGTTTTTGAGTTCCTCGAAGAGGCCGCGCAGTTTGTCGCCATCGCCCGGGGCGATGTGTGCCAGCCGTATGTAGCTCTCGGTGCGGGGTCGGTATTTGTGCCGCAGCTCTTCCGAAACGACAATCGCCTGTTTCTCCATGAGCGAGCGCACGAGCGGCAGGATGTTGCGCAGGCCGCTCTCTTTTTCGAGTTCCTGCACGCTCATTTTCTCGTGGAGGCTCAGGGTGTCGAGCAGTGTGGCTTCGCGCTCTTTCAGCGGCGATTCCCCTTCGACGAACGCGTCGTTGCAGGAAATCTGCGTCTCGCTCTCGATTTTCAGCCCCGAAGGTACGGCGGCCTTGAAAACGTCGCCTACCGAGCAGAGGTAGTAGTCGGCAATCCATTCCCAGAAGCGCAGCTGCGGCCGCCGCAATATGGGGTCGCTGTCGAGAAGGGTCGAGATCTCTTTTACCTCATACCCCTGCGGTTCGTTGTCGTGCAGGTGGACGACGATGGCCGTGTAGTAGCGCTTGCGCCCGAACGGGACGATGACCCGGCTGCCCGACACGAGGCTCTCCTGCCACGTTTCGGGTATGCGGTAGGTGAAGTATCGCGCCAGCGGGAGCGGAAGGATTACATCGGCAAATCGGGCCATGGACGAAGAAATGTGTGCGGGTTTGTCGCACCCTGCGCCAGAAAGGAATCGCAGGGTTTGATGCATACAAAAGTAGAGAAAAATTTCGCTTTTTCATAATCCTTTTCTCGGCACCTGCCAAATAGTTTGTACCTTTGTGTGGTATTATCCTGTTTCTATGAGCGTATTGACAAATTCGTATTTGCAGAAAACCGGTTTCGGACACACCGACCTCCAAGCCGTGCTTATCGATATGGACGGTGTTCTCTACGACTCGATGCCTTATCATGCCGACGCTTGGTATCGGGCCATTTCGTCGTTGGACATACCTTGTACGCCCGAGGAGTTTTACCGTTACGAGGGGCGCACCGGGGCGTCGACCATCGATTTGATTTTCAACCGGGCTTATGGCCGCAATGCCACCAAAAGCGAAAAAGAGACGATATATGCCCGCAAGAGCGAACTCTTTGAGGCTTGCGGCAAGGCGCCGCTCATGCCGGGCGCTCTCGACTTCTTGCAGCAGGTGAAGGCGCGCGGCCTCACGCCGGTGTTGGTCACCGGCTCGGGGCAACATTCGCTGCTCGACAAGCTCGCGCACGACTATCCCGGCATTTTTACTCCGCAGACGATGGTCACCGCTTTCGACGTGAAATATGGCAAGCCCAATCCCGAACCCTACCTCATCGGATTGCGAAAAGCCGGCGTGGAGCCTTGGCAGGCGATGGTGGTCGAAAACGCGCCCTTGGGCGTACAGGCCGGCGTGGCAGCCCGGGTGTTTACCGTGGCCGTCAATACGGGACCGTTGCCCGACAGCGAACTGCTCGATGCCGGCGCCGACTGTCTCTTGCCCGATATGCTCTCGTTGGCCCGCCGCTTCGAAGAGATTTATTCACAATTAAAACTGCAATAAAACCGTCATGGCACAACAACTCCTTTTTACTCCCGATGTGGCCGCCACCCTCGATGAGGTGCTGGGTCGCTATGCCTACGACCGCCTATTTGTCCTCACCGACGATAACACGCGACGCAGTTGCCTGCCCCTCCTTGCACGCAGTCGGGCGCTCGCGACAGCCGATTATATCGACATTCGCCCCGACGATACCCACAAGACGCTCGAATCGCTTGCCTCGGTGTGGCAGGCATTGAGCGACCGTCATGCCACCCGTCACTCGATGATGGTCAATCTCGGCGGCGGCATGGTCACCGACCTGGGCGGATTTGCCGCTGCCACGTTCAAGAGAGGAATACGCTATGTCAACATACCCACCACCTTGCTGGGAGCCGTCGATGCGGCGGTGGGCGGCAAAACGGGCATCAACTTCAACGGCTTGAAAAACGAAATCGGCGCCTTTGCTCCGGCCGAAGCCGTGTTGGTGACCACCGCTTTTTTTGCCACGCTCTCGCGGGAACACCTCCTCTCGGGTTTTGCCGAGATGCTCAAACACGGCCTCATCAGTTCGCCCGAGGTGTATGAGCCCTTGTTCTCCCTCGACCTCACCCGTCCCGACACGCCCGAGATGCTCTCCCGTCTCGAAGAGTCGATAGGCGTGAAACAGCGGGTCGTGGCCGAAGACCCCTTTGAGAAGGGACTCCGCAAGTCGCTCAATCTGGGACACACCGTCGGGCATGCCTTCGAGAGCCTTTCGCACCATCGCCATCGCCCGGTGCAGCACGGCTATGCCGTAGCCTGGGGGCTTGTGTGCGAATTGCTGCTTTCGCATCAACGGCTCGGCTTCCCGCTCGAAACGCTGCGCCGTTTCGCCTCGTATGTGCGGGAGAACTACGGGACCTTTGTCATTACTTGTGATGATTATGATTATCTCTACGAGCGCATGACCCATGACAAGAAAAACGATGCCGATACCGTCAATTTCACGCTGCTCTCCGATGTGGGAGAGGTCGTTATCAACCAGACGGCCACCCGCGAGGAAATCACCCTTTCACTCGACCTTTATCGCGACATGTTCGGAATTTAATTTTCGTGATGCGGGTAAAGAACAAATTTTTCTGCAAAAAAACGGTTAATTTGTTTGCAGGTATAAATAAAAGCCTTACCTTTGCGCTCACAAACAATCGGGGCGTAGCTCAGTCCGGTTAGAGTACACGTCTGGGGGGCGTGTGGTCGCTGGTTCGAATCCAGTCACCCCGACACAATACCTCGCAACTATCTGATAATCAGATAGTTGCGAGGTATTTGGTTTTTCGGCCGGGACAAAAACGGGACGGCTTTTTCTCAATATTCGCTCTCTTTTTCAAAACTGAGCGTTAAAAAAAGGACGAGATGGCTCTGTATTGGACAGGCCGTATGTCGGGAACAGGACGATTGCCTGTGCAACACGATTTTATCGAATTTTGCGGACTGCATCTTTCCTTTCGGGAAGACGCCCGTTTGTCGTCCGGGAATTTTCGATATTGCAGGCAACGTGTCCCATTCCCGGCTATGAATGAACGCATAGTGTCCGATGACCTGATAAATGATCGAGACGATGGAAGTGAAAATAGAAGAGAGTTGGCGCTGTCGTTTGTAGAAGGAGTTTGATAAGCCCTATTTTGGGCATTTGGTCTCTTTTTTGCACGAAGAATACGCTCATGCCCATGTCTTGCCCAAAGGCTCGCAGATATTCCACATGTTCAATGCCTGCCCGTTTGAGAAGGTGAAAATCGTCATCTTGGGGCAGGACCCGTATCCCACCCCCGGACAATATTACGGAGTCTGTTTCTCTGTACCCGATGGCGTGGCGGTACCCCCGTCATTGGCCAATATCTTCCAGGAAATCCATCGAGATGTGGGCACGCCCGTTCCTGTCTCGGGAAATCTCGACCGCTGGGTCGAACAGGGTGTTTTTTCGTTGAATTCGATTCTTACGGTGCGGGCATATCAAAGCGGTTCGCACCGCAATCAAGGTTGGGAGCAGTTTGCCGATGCGGTGATTCGGCTGTTGAGTGAAGAGCGGGAAAACTTGGTGTTTATGTTGTGGGGGAGTTATGCCCGCGAAAAAGCACCACTGATTGACGCGCGCAAACATTTGATTCTCACGGCCGCACACCCTTCACCGCGTTCGGCCGACAAAGGCTTTTTCGGTTGCAGGCATTTCAGCCGGGCAAATGCATACCTCCGGGAGAACGGTCTTTCCGAAATCGTGTGGTGACATCGTCGTTGGTAACACCTGATAAATCTCGATTCATTCTCATCGTTTCGATTGCACAAAGACGACTTGTCGTGACGTCGCTCGCGGCATCACACCTCCGGCCTGCGGGGTGCGGACATCGTTTCAGCCCTGTTCATGACAGAAACACCATCTTCGATGGCATTCATGGGAATCGCTCCGATAAACTTCCCGTCAAAACAAGCCCCTTTTGCAGGATAATTTACAAGTAAGGCTTTGGCATTATCGACAGAATCTATCGCCCTGTTATTGATAGATTCACATAATAAAAAAGACCCGATGAAGTTCGGGTCTTTTTGTGGTGCCACCAGGAATCGAACTATTGATTCAAGTGGCTGAATATCTTTGATTTATCTTTCTGCAAGTAGCGTAATCTCCCGCTATTGCTCCA
>UQOX01000037.1 GCA_900542765.1 uncultured Porphyromonadaceae bacterium
GCGACGGCCTTCTTCATCTTTCGAGAGAATCATTTCGCGCATGGCTTTGATGCGGGTGCCTTCGAAGAACATGTGTTCGGTGCGGCACAAGCCGATGCCTTTGGCTCCGAATTTGCGGGCTACCATGGCATCTCTCGGCGTGTCGGCATTGGTGCGGACGTCGACTTTGGTATATTTCTCGGCCAGGTTCATGATGGCTGCGAAGTCGCCGCTCATGTCGGCTTCTACGGTCGGTACTTGACCGTCGTAAACTTCTCCGGTCGAACCGTTCAACGAAATCCAATCGCCTTCCTTATATGTCTTTCCGCTCATTTCGAGAGTGCGGGCTTTGTAGTCGACTTTGATTTCACCGGCTCCCGACACGCAGCATTTACCCATGCCTCGGGCAACAACGGCGGCGTGTGAGGTCATACCGCCGCGGGCGGTGAGGATACCTTGTGCGACACTCATTCCGCGCAAATCTTCGGGCGAGGTCTCGATGCGCACCATGACCACTTTTTTGCGTTTTTCGGCCCATGCTTCGGCATCGTCGGCAAAGAATACGATTTGTCCGGCAGCGGCACCCGGCGAGGCGGGGAGACCTTTGGCCATGACGGGAGCCCGTTTCAGGGCGTCTTTGTCGAAGACGGGGTGGAGCAACTCGTCGAGCTTTTGCGGCTCCATGCGTTTCAATGCGGTCTTTTCGTCGATGATGCCGGCACGCAGCATATCCATGGCGATCTTCACCATGGCGGCACCGGTGCGTTTGCCGTTTCGGGTCTGCAAGAGCCACAGTTTACCGTCTTGAATGGTAAATTCGAGGTCTTGCATGTCCTTGAAGTAGTCTTCGAGTTTCTGTTGTGTTTCGATGAGGTCTTTGGCGCATTCGGGCATGGACTCTTCGAGCGACGGATATTGTGCGGCGCGGGTGGCTTCGTTGATACCTTGAAGTTTGGCCCAGCGGCGAGAACCTTCGAGTGTGATTTGTTGCGGAGTGCGTACACCGGCAACCACATCTTCGCCTTGTGCATTGATGAGGTATTCGCCGTTGAAAATGTCTTCGCCGGTAGCGGCGTCGCGGGTGAATGCCACACCGGTGGCCGATGTGTTACCCATGTTGCCGAATACCATGGCCTGCACGTTCACGGCCGTTCCCCATTCTTCGGGGATTTGGTTCATGCGGCGGTAGAGTATGGCGCGTTCGTTCATCCAGCTGTCGAATACGGCGCAGATGGCTCCCCACAGCTGTTCCCAGGGGGAGGAGGGGAAGTCTTTCCCTGTGCGATCTTTGACGGCAGCTTTGAACCGTACGACCAGTTCTTTCAGGTCGTCAACCGTCAGTTCGGTATCGTTCTTGATGCCTTTTTTGTTTTTTACCTCTTCCATGACCTCTTCAAAGGGGTCGATGTCGTCTTTGTTTTGCGGTTTCAGGCCCAAAACCACGTCACCGTACATTTGTACGAAGCGACGGTAAGAGTCCCAGGCAAAACGGGGATTGCCCGATTTCTTGGCGATGCCTTCGACGGCAGAGTCGTTCATACCGAGGTTGAGGACGGTATCCATCATGCCGGGCATCGACACGCGGGCACCCGAACGCACGGAAACCAGCAACGGGTTCTCGGCATCACCGAATTTCGTACCCATGAGGTTCTCGATGTGGGCGATGGATTTTTCAACGTCGCTTTTCAGCATTTTTACCACGGCGTCCTTTCCATGTTGATTATATGCCGTGCAAATTTCGGTAGTGATGGTAAATCCCGGAGGTACGGGGACGCCGATAAGGTTCATCTCGGCGAGGTTGGCGCCTTTTCCTCCCAATAAGTTTTTCATGTCGGCACGACCTTCAGCCTGGCCGTTACCGAAAGTATAGACTTGTTTCATATAAAAATAAGGTTGGTTTTATGTTTCGTAATAACAAATGAGCTATAAAAAATGATATATAAAAGTTCGTTTTTTTATTTTCGAAAAGACAAAAATATAAGGAATATCGAGATGTGCAAAAAATAGTTTCGGCTATTTGTGAATAATGTTGTTTTTTGTCTGATATATGCGGATAATTGAAGAAATATCGCTACCTTTGAGCGAATTTGTTTTTATTCAAAATCTGTTTATTTTGGCTCGAAAAAAGAAAGAACTGCCTGTCTTTGAGCAGGTGGAGATAACCGATATAGCTGCCGAAGGAAAAGCGGTGGCGCGCGTCAACGATTTGGTGGTCTTTATTCCATACGGAGCCCCCGGAGATATTGTTGATTTGCAGATATTCAAGAAGAAACACAAGTATGCCGAGGGCCGCATCATTCACATGCACAAGAGTTCACCGTTGCGGGTAACCCCTTTTTGCGAGCATTTCGGCGTGTGTGGCGGTTGCAAATGGCAACACATTCCCTACGAATATCAGTTGCAGTATAAGCAGAAACAAGTTTTCGACAATCTTACACGCATCGGCAAAATACCCCTGCCCGAGTTCGACCCCATCAAAGGTTCGGCCCGCACGGAGTTTTACCGGAACAAGTTGGAGTTTACCTTTTCCAACAAATCGTGGTTGACGATCGAAGAGCTGGCCGCTGCCGATGAAGGCACCGACCGCAATGCCTTGGGTTTTCATATCCCCGGCATGTTCGACAAGGTGCTCGACATCAAGAAATGCTGGTTGCAAGATGATATATCAAACCGCATACGTCTGGCTGTGAAGCAGTATGCACTCGACCACGCTTATCCGTTTTTCGATTTGCGGGAGCAGTCGGGACTCATGCGCAACATCATCGTGCGCACGGCGTCGACGGGCGAGATCATGGTCATTGTTGTCTTTTTTGAAGACGATGCCGAACGCATACGACCGCTCATGCAACACTTGGCCGATACTTTCCCGCAGATTACCTCCCTGCTTTATATCATCAATACCAAGGCCAACGATACCATCACCGACCGTGACGTCTTCACGTTCCGCGGGCGTGATTACATTCTCGAAGAGATGGACGGCCTCCGATTCAAGGTTGGGCCCAAATCATTCTATCAGACCAATTCGGCCCAGGCACATGAACTCTATAAGGTGGCGGCCGATTTTGCCGCCCTTACCGGAGAAGAATTGGTCTATGACCTCTATACCGGTACCGGGACGATAGCCAATTTCGTGGCGCGCAAAGTGCGCAAAGTCATCGGTATCGAGTATGTGCCCGAAGCCATCGAAGATGCCAAGGCCAATGCGGCTTTCAACGGCCTCGACAATACGCTTTTCTATGCCGGCGACATGAAAGACTTGCTCACGCCGCAATTTATCGAAGAGCACGGGCGTCCCGATGTCATCATTACCGACCCGCCCCGGGCCGGCATGCACGACGATGTGGTGAAGACAATTCTTTTTGCCGCTCCCCGTCGCATCGTGTATGTGAGTTGCAACCCCGCTACGCAAGCCCGCGACCTGGCCTTGCTCGATGCCGATTATCGGGTGGCTCGCGTGCAGCCGGTCGACATGTTCCCGCACACGCACCATGTCGAGAATGTTGTGCTTTTGGAGCGAAAATAAGAAAAGGAAAAGAGAGGTTTTTGCCAAGACCTCTCTTTTCTCTGTTTTAGGAAATCAAAAACAAGAAAGAATATGACCGAATTAATCAGAAAAAAACTCAACGACAGTCCCGTGGCACGCTGGACAGCCATGTTTATCGTTTCCTTTACCATGATGTGCGGCTATTTTATCACCGACGTGATGGCTTCACTCGAAGTGATGTGTACCGCACCTGTTGCCGAAGGCGGCTTGGGGTGGAGCAGTTCTGAATATGGATTCTTCTCCGGAGCCTACGGGTACATCAACGTCTTCCTGTTGATGCTCTTCTTCGGCGGTATCATTCTCGACCGTTGCGGCGTGCGCTTCACCGGCGTGATGAGTTCTTCGCTCATGTTGGGGGGAGCCTTGCTCAAATGGTATGCCCTCTCTACCGATTTTGGTGATGCGACCTTCCTGGGCTATCATCTGCAAGTCGTCTTGGCGGCCTTGGGATTTGCCATCTTCGGTATGGGTGCCGAGATTACGGGTATCACGGTGACCAAGGTGATTGTAAAATGGTTCCAAGGAAAAGAGATGGCTTTGGCCATGGGATTGCAGGTGGCGATGGCTCGCATCGGTACCGCGGTGGCTTTGGCATGCAGCCTGCCATTGGCAAAAGCCATGGGGCATGTTTCTTATCCGGTGCTCTTTGGTGCCATCTGTCTGTGTGTGGGATTGTTGGCCTACCTTGTATATTGCGTGATGGACAAAAAGCTCGACCGTTCGCTCGAAGCTGTCGACAGTGACCCCGAAGAACGTTTCCACCTCAGAGACCTGAAACTTATTTTTACCAACAAGGGTTTCTGGTTGATTACGTTGTTGTGCCTCATGTTCTATGCCGGGGTGTTCCCCTTCCTCAAATTTGCCACCAAACTCATGATTGCCAAATATCATGTAGGAGAAGAGATGGCGGGTCTTATTCCGGCCATGTTGCCGTTTGGTACGATTCTGCTCACCCCGCTATTCGGTTCTCTCTACGACCGCATAGGCAAAGGTGTCACGCTCATGATTATCGGCTCGGTGATGCTGACGCTTGTGCACTTGTTGTTTGCCTCACCGTTTTTGCCCACCTGGTGGTTTGCCATTTTTGTAATGGTGATTTTGGGGATTGCCTTCTCGCTGGTACCTTCGGCCTTGTGGCCCAGTGTGCCGAAGATTATACCCATGAAGCAACTCGGTTCGGCTTATGCCACGATATTCTATATTCAGAATATCGGTCTCTCCATGGTCCCGGTACTCATCGGTTGGGTCATCGAGACCTTTTCGACTCATACGGCTGCCGATGGGCAGGTGTCTTATGACTATACCTTGCCCATGCTCATCTTTGCCTCATTCGGAATCATTGCCATATTCCTCTCTTTGATGTTGAAAAAAGAAGATGCCCGTTCGCACTATGGCCTCGAAGAGTTGAAAGCAAAAGAATGATAGAGGTCCAAATGTAAATGACCCGGCGACGAAAAGCATTTCTATTATCTATGAATCCCTTTTGTAAGCAGACTGCATCATGAAATTTTATCTCATTCCCATGTTGATCGGGCTCTTGGTGATTATAGGTCCGGATATATGGATTTATTTCAAAATCCGTAAACGCATAGCTCATTCCTATTTGCGTTATGTATATTGGTTGCCGGCATTCATCTTTGTGCTGTTTTTCTGTGGCATGCGGTTTTTCTCCAATGATGTGCCCGATTATAAGCTCATGTCGCGCATAACCTGGCTGTTGTGGCTGTTTGCCCTCATATATATCCCCAAGACCCTGTTTACGATATTTGATATTGCAGGCAGGGCGTTTCGTCGAGTCAGTGCGAAGGTGGCACGTTGCATTTCCGGCGTAGGATTCGGACTTGCTATTGTCATGGTCGTGCTGTTTATATATGGGGCGTTTATAGGTCGCACGCGGGTGCATGTCAAAGAGGTCGAGATGACCTTTGCGCGCCTGCCCGTGCAACTCGACGGTCTCAAAATTGTGCAAATTTCGGATTTGCATCTCGGTAATTGGGGCGATTATACCCGTGTCGTACGCAAGACCGCCGAGTTGATAGAGGGTTGTCGCCCCGATATATTGGTTCTCACCGGCGATTTTGTCAATAATTTCTCGGCCGAGATTACGCCGGAGATTATAGATATATTTACCTCGATTGCTCCGCCGAAGTATGGCTCTTATGCCATATTGGGCAACCATGACTATGGCGACTATTTTACATGGAAATCAGAAGAAGAAAAGTCTATCAATCTCGAACAGACGAAGAGCCGGATTAGAACGTGCCGGTTTGATTTGCTGCTCAATGAGTCGCGAACGATTGCCGTGGGCGATACGTCGTTCCTGTTGGTGGGCGTTGAGAATACCGGCAAACCGCCTTTCCATCAATATGGCGATTTGTCGCAAGCCCTTTCGGGTGCCGATACCACGCAGTTTACGGTACTCCTTTCTCATGATGCGTCGCATTGGCGTCAAGAGGTTCTCCATCATGATTTTATCGACCTTACCTTCTCAGGCCATACCCATGCTGCACAATGCGGCATTTCCTGGGGCGGACTGCATTGGTCGCCTTCCTCTTGGATTTACGATGAGTGGGACGGCCTTTACCGTGAAGGAGAGCAGTTGCTGTATGTCAATCGTGGATTGGGGTATGTCGGCGTTCCCATGCGCATGGGCATGGAGCCCGAGGTTACTTGCATTACATTGCGGTGCGCTCGTTGAAGATTCTTCCCTATAACGGCCGTGGGGCAATCCTCGATAAAGGATTGCCCCACGGTGCTTTATGCCGGTTTTGTAAGGCCGTAATCAATTGCCCGCTGAGTCATTGCCATTCTCTTTTTCCTCAGCGGTTTTTTGGGCGAGGGCATTGTCGCGTTTTTTCATCTCTTCACGGAATTTCTCACGGCGTTTCAATACAAAACGCAGTAACACGATGACCACGATGTTGGCCGAGAGAATGCCGAAAAATTCGGCGGGTTTCCCCTCGAATTGATGCCAACCGAATATTGCCAGCACGAGTGTGTAGATAAGCAATAGAAGCGATATGAGGTTGTATTTTTTCAATTTTTTCATGGCGGGCTATTTTTGGATAAAACGTTTCTCGCTGTTCCTTGTTTTCTTGATGGGCCATATTTCGCGATATTCGGCGGGCAGCTCTTCGCCTTTGAGCGCTTTGTAGATGTGCAGGCAGGCCCAGGCATCGGTGGCCGCGTATAGTTGTTGCGCGGTCGAGAGTTCCGGCGCTTCCCAGTTGGAGAGTTGTTGGTTCTTGGAAATCTTCTTCCCGAAAAGCAGGGCATAGATTTTTTGGAGACTCATCTCTTCGATGCCGAACGCCGTGGCATATTGTTGCAGTTCGAGGTAGTGGTGCGGTGTGAGGGGGGTGAGACGGCGCAATCCTGTGAAATCATCATTTAGTGACAATCCTATTTTCAGAATATCGGTCGATTCGAGAATCTGCCGTATGCCGCAAACGTCTTTCATGCGGCATATCCTGAACAGGTAGCATACGTCCCATGTCGATATTTGCACCAAGGCGACACTGTGTATCACGCCTTTCTTGAATGATGGACGCGTCTCGGTGTCGATGCCCACAACGCTCTCCTTTCTGAGGCTTTCCACGGCTGAAAAGGCTTCGTTTTCGGTATTGACGGTGACGATTTTTCCTGGAAATTTGATGATTTCCATGGCCGCCAGACTTTCTGTGCTGATTTGTGATGCCATGTCGGGGAACGTGTGTGATTTATAACCAGCGGTCGGCATCTTCATCATCGTCCGACCATGCCGATTGTCTTTTTTGATAGAAGTTCTCGTTCTCGTCGTGATGATGGTCGTGCCCGTGATGATGGCCGCATTCACATTCATATTCGTCGTCGAGGAGGTCCGACGTGTTGTAATAGATGCGGTGCAGGGCGGCCAGGGCATTCAACAGTTTCGCGCCCCAATAACTGGCAAATTCTTCCCGGCACTCGGTGAGGGCGGCGCGCATCGTATCTTCGTTTTCGGTGCGATAAGCCGAGATGCAGTCTTTCACGGCCTGATACAGGTCGGCCATGTCTTCGGCGATGCTGGCACCCAGCGGCAGGTCGCTGTATTTCATGTCGTCGCTTTGCACCACGAGGTAGGCGTCGTTTTCTCCCATCAGGCGTTCGATGTCGCCTCGCAGGTAATCATATTCGTCTTCGGTGACAAAGTGTTCGGGGGCGTCGAGATAGTCTTCGTTTTCTTCGTCGATGGGAAGAAGCGTGGCTTTGAGATAGAGCAACGGTAGCAGTTTGATGGCTGTCGATGCGAACTCTTCTTGTGTGAGTTGTTCCACGCGTTCGAGAAACGCGCAGAATTCGACGCCGACGGTCACGAACTCGACACTGTTTTTGGCGTATATGTATTTGTCCATGTTACTTCAAAATGTGTGTATATAATTTGTGTTCTTTGATGTATTTTTCGACGGGTTGGGGGAGGAGCCCTGCCGTTGATTGACCGTTGGCAATAAGAGCCCTTATTCCGGTCGATGAAATTTCCATCATGGGCGCCTGCGTGAGGTGCACATGGCTCGGCAGGGTGGTGGCATCGACCTCATATCCGGGGCGGGGATAGATGTATATGGGATAGTGGGCGATGATTTTTTCGGGCGACTTCCAGCGGTCGAAAATGGCCCAGTTGTCCGACCCGATGAGCAGCACGAAATCGACATCGGGATTTTGCCGGGTGAGTGCTTCCAAGGTGGTGATGGTGTATGAGGGGCGGGGCAGATGCATCTCGATGTCGCAATAACGGAGTTTCGGGTTGTCGCCGATGGCCAGTTGCACCATGTGGGCCCTGGTGGCATCGTCGAGCAGTGCGTCGTGTGATTTCAGCGGATTTTGCGGAGATGCGATGAACCATATTTCATCAAGGTCTTCTTTTTCGAGCATATAACGGGCTATGGCGATGTGCCCGTTGTGTATGGGGTTGAATGACCCCGAGAAGATGCCCACGTTTCTGTCCATGATGATTTGCGCTTATTTACCCAGGAAATCTTGTATGATGTTCAATGCTTCGTTTTCGGCTGTTGTCAGGTCGTCGTTGATGATGACCCGGTCGAACTTCGATGCGAAACTCATCTCATATTCGGCTTTGGCCAGTCGGCTTTCGATGACTTCGGGCGCATCGGTGGCACGGCCCACGAGGCGGCGACGCAACTCTTCGACGCTTGGCGGCTGGATAAATATCGACAACGCCCGTTCGCCGTAAAAACGTTTGATATTGACTCCGCCCACGACATCGACATCGAAGATGACATTCTTTCCCAATGCCGTGAGTCGTTCGACTTCGCTTTTGAGGGTGCCGTAGAATTTGTCGGTATAGACCTCCTCATATTCCAGGAAATCCCCGTTGGCGATGCGTCGGCGAAATTCGTCGGGTGTGAGGAAATAGTATTCGACTCCGTCTTTTTCGGTGCCGCGGGGGGCTCTCGATGTGGCCGAAATCGAGAAGGCAAGATTCAGACCCTGTGTGAGCAGGTATTGAATGATGGTCGATTTGCCCGAGCCCGATGGGGCAGAGAATATGATAAGTTTTCCTGTTTGCATGGCCTTACATGACGTTGAGGATTTGTTCTTTGATTTGTTCCAACTCGTCTTTCATGCGAACGACGATTTTTTGCAGTTCGGCATGGTTGGCTTTTGACCCCATCGTGTTTACTTCACGGCCTATCTCCTGGCTGATAAATCCCAACTTCTTGCCTTGGCCATATCGGCCTTCCATCGTTTCGATAAAGTAACGCAGGTGGTTGTCGAGGCGGTTTTTCTCTTCGTTGATGTCGAGTTTCTCGATGTAGAAAATCATCTCCTGCTCCATGCGGTTTTTGTCGTAGTCGAAGTTCTCGATTTTTTTGAGTGCTTCGATGATGCGGGCTTTGATTTTTTCGGTGCGTTCTTTTTCATAGGGCTCGACTTCGGCGAGCAGGCGGGCAATGTTGCCGATTTTCTCGGTAAAGAGTTTTTGCAGCATAAGACCCTCTTGGGCTCTGAATTCGATGAGATGGGCAATGGCTTCATCGACTGCTTTTTTCACGGCCTGACTCTCTTCTTCCGAGACCTCGACCACGTCGCTTTTCAAGGCGTCGGGGAGTCGCAGCAGCGTTTGTAACCAGTCGGCCGGTTCGGGAATCTGCAACGATTGGGTGAGACTTTGAAGTTGAGTGTAATAGCTTTTGATAATGTCGACATTGAATCCGGCGTTGCTGTCGGCATTGTTTTTATTCTCGATTTGTATCGAGAAGTCGACTTTGCCGCGTTCGAGTTGTCGGGCTATTTCACTGCGAATGTCCATTTCCAACTCTTTGTATATTTGGGGAATGCGAGTGGAAAGGTCGAGTTGCTTGCTGTTGAGCGACTTGATTTCGACAGTGATTTTTCGGTGTGGAAGTTCGACAATGGCTTTGCCGAATCCGGTCATGGAATATATCATATCTGTGAGATTATTTCTGCAAATTTAATTCATATTCCGCGGATACACAAGCGGGCATGGGAAAACTCAGATTCCAATTCGGATTTACTTTTTGGCAAAACATCATCGGCCGGATTCCCGGCCGATGATGTTTTGAAAATGAGTGGATCTCCTTTCCTGTTATAAAATGACATGATAGCCCGATTTGATGAGTTCCTGCAAGATGTTGTCGATGTGTTCCTGGTTGCGGGTTTCGAGCACGACTTGCAGGTAGCAGGCGTTGATGTCGGTCGCTTTCCCGGCACGGTCGTGATGTACCGAGATAACATTGGCACCCATGCGGGCGATGATGCTGGTCACGCCAACCAGTTGGCCGGGGCGGTCCATCAGTTCGACGGTTAATACATAAGAACGACCCGACTTCTGCAAGCCTCGGTTGATGACCCGGGAAAGAATCGTGACGTCGATGTTGCCACCAGAAACCAAACAGATTGTCTTTTTCCCGGCAATGGGGAGTTTCCCAAACATGGCGGCGGCCACCGAGACGGCACCGGCACCCTCGGAAACAAGTTTTTGTTGCTCGATGAGCGAGAGAATCGCCGTCGAGATTTCATCGTCCGATACCGTTACGATGTCGTCGACATAGTGGCTGCAAATGTCGAATGTGTGTGTGCCCGGCTCTTTCACGGCGATACCGTCGGCAATGGTACGCACCGAGTCGAGACGTTCTATTTTTTTGTGGTTCAGCGACTCCACCATGCTGGCTGCGCCGCTGGCCTGTACGCCGTAGATTTTTATGTTAGGATTCAGACTTTTGATGGCAAAGGCCACACCCGAGATGAGTCCGCCGCCACCCACGGGCACGATGACGGCCTCGACATCGGAAAGCTGGTCGAGTAGCTCGATGCCGATGGTTCCTTGTCCGGCAATGACGTTCTCATCATCGAAGGGGTGAACGAATGTGTATCCTTTCTCCTCTTTCAGTTGCAGGGCTTTCTGGTAGGCATCGTCATACACACCGTCGACGAGGCACACCTCGGCGCCGTATTTCTTGGTGGCTTCGACCTTGGAAATGGGTGCTCCCGAGGGGAGGCATATCAGCGATTTGATGCCGTTTTTGGTGGCACCCAAGGCAACTCCTTGCGCATGGTTGCCCGCCGAGCAGGCAATCACGCCTTTGGCTTTTTCCTCGTCGGAGAGTTGTGAAATTTTATAGTAGGCTCCTCGCACTTTGAACGAACCTGTGAGTTGCAGGTTTTCGGGTTTCAGAAATATCGGAGTGCCGGGAAGGATTTGGGGGGCGGCGATCAGATCGGTACGTCGCAAGACCTCTTTCAAGACAAAAGAGGCATGATAGATTTTGTCGAGCGTAAGCATAGGTCCAGGTAATTTTTATGGGTGCAATATTACAAAAAAAGAATCAAAAATTTCTTTTTGCGTCCCCTCAGTTTTGAATAAATTTTTGCGAGTCGGAGATAAGGCAATGTGAAATTCCTGCACGGTACTCCTTTTGGGAAAATATCGTTAAAATATCGCTTCTCGTTTGGACAGGCCGAGGAAAGGAGCTATCTTTACTCAAAACTGTTCCTATGTATAACGACAAATGGTGGAGGGGTCTTTGCGCCCTGGGTATTATCGCGGCACCTCATATCGATGCCGAAGCACAGAATCCAGCCGGGAATCCCCTCGGCGGTAATGGTGAAAAACCCAATATCATTTTTATCTTGGCCGATGATTTGGGATATGGCGACCTCTCATGTTATGGAAACCGGCATGTCGAGACGCCACACATCGATGGCTTGGCCGAGACCGGGACCCGATTTACCCAGTGTTATGCCGGCTCGGCCGTGAGCTCGCCATCGCGTTGTTCCCTCATGACCGGGCGCAACACGGGCAATACCACGATTCGCGACAATTTTGCCCAAGCCGGCGGCATCGAAGGAAAGAAGGGCGAGCAGACGATCCGTCGCATGCACCTGCTTCCCAACGATACCACCATTGCGGCCGTATTGGGCGCCGGCGGCTATCGCACCTGCTTGGTAAACAAGTGGCATCTCGATGGCTTCAATCCCGAAGCGACGCCGCTAAACCGTGGTTTCGACGAGTTTTACGGTTGGCTCATCAGCACCTCATATTCCAACGATCCCTACTATTATCCCTATTGGCGGTTCGACAACGAACGATTGGGGCATATCGAGGAAAATGCCGATGGGCGTCACCTCCGTCACAATACCGATATTTCGACCGACGATGCCATCGCTTTCATTCATCGCAACCGGGAGAATCCGTTCTTCCTCTATCTGGCCTATGATGCTCCGCACGAGCCCTACAACATCGACGATACCCATTGGTACGACGACGAGAGTTGGGACCCCAATACCAAACGCTACGCATCGCTCATTACCCACATGGACAAGGCCATAGGCCGTCTCCTTGCCGAGCTCGATAGCCTGGGCTTGCGGGAAAACACGCTCGTCATCTTTGCCTCGGACAATGGCGCCGCCAAGCAGGCCCCGCTTGCCGTTGTGGAGTGCAACGGCAATCTGAGAGGCATCAAAGGCCAACTTTACGAGGGTGGCATACGCGTGCCTTTTATTGTGAACTGGCCGGGGCATGTGCCCGTGCGGCAACTCGACAACTTGATATACTTCCCCGACGTCATGCCTACCTTGGCCGCTGTGGCGGGAGCCAGCGAATACCTGCCGTCGCGACGCGACGGCATCGACCTGTGGCCGTTGATACTGGGAGGACAACTCGATACCGACGACCGGTTGCTCTACTGGGAGTTCCCCGGCAAGCAACGCGCTGCACGTCGCGGCGATTGGAAAGCCGTGAGTGTGAAGAAAAATGCCCCGCTCGAACTTTACAACATTCGGGAGGACGAGACCGAGTCGAACAATCTGGCCGATAAGTACCCCGAGAAGGTGGCCGAATTTGAACGGCAGATGCAACAGGCGCGCACCCCGTCGCCTTATTGGCCTTTACCCGGAGAACAACCCGCCAAGGAGTAGTGCCGCATGTCGCTTTGTCACCCTTTTGCCCGTCCGCTTTATGTGATGTTGAAACCGGCAGGTGCCCGTTGCAACTTGGCTTGCACATACTGTTACTATACCGGGAAAGACTCGCTCTACGAGGAAAAGACGCCTCATTGTATCTCTGATGATTTGCTCGAACGCTTCACTCGCGAATATATCGAGTCTCAGACACAGCGCGAAATCCTTTTTACCTGGCATGGGGGCGAACCGCTTCTGCGGCCGTTGTCGTTCTATCGCAAAGCCGTGGCTTTGCAACACCGATATGCCCGAGGGCGGGTGATCGATAATTGCATACAGACAAACGGGACCCTGCTCACCGACGACTGGTGTCGCTTCTTCAAGGAGCAGGGGTGGCTGGTCGGCATCTCCATCGACGGCCCCCGGCGTTTCCATGACGCCTGCCGCTGCAATCATCGGGGAGAACCCTCGTTCGCTCAGGTGATGCGAGGCATCGAGCTTTTGAACAAGCATGGCGTGGAATGGAATGCCATGGCCGTTGTCAATAGACTCAATGCCGATTACCCGTTGGAGTTTTATCGTTTCTTCAAGGAGATAGGGTGCAGATACATACAGTTCGCGCCCGTTGTGGAGCGAATCAAATCCACCCCGCACGGTCTTGCTTTGGCCCATGTGGGAGAAGCCGACGGTTGTGCCTTGACCCCACTTTCGGTGACGCCCCGGCAATGGGGCGATTTCCTGTGCGCCCTTTTCGACGAGTGGGTGCGAGCCGATGTGGGGCAGTATTTCATTCAGCATTTCGATGCCACCTTGACCAACTGGGTGGGGGAGCCGCCCGGCGTTTGCACGCTTTCTTCCTCGTGCGGACATGCGGCCGTGATGGAGTGGAACGGAGATGTCTATGCCTGCGATCATTTCGTTTTCCCTGCCTATAAGCGCGGAAACATAACTACCCATACTTTGGTGGAGATGCTCTATGGGGAGGAACAGTTGCAATTCGGTCGGGACAAAACCCGAACGCTGCCGGCACAATGCCGTTCCTGCCGATACCTTTTTGCCTGTCAGGGCGAATGCCCGAAAAATCGTTTCGTGCGCACTTCATCGGGAGAGCCGGGGTTGAATTATCTCTGTGACGGATATTTCCGGTTTTTCGAACATGTGGCACCCTATATGGATTTCATGCGTGACGAACTGTTGGCCGGGAGAGCGCCGGCCGGGGTCATGCAGGTTGCCGACAAGTTAGGCCGTGCAACAGGAAGCCGCCGTGATGAATAGCATGAACAAGCCCGACAAATGAAAAACAGTGCAAATGTCATACGGATACGCCCCTACACGTCACCTTGCGGGACGTTGCTGTTGGGAAGCTATCACGACAGCCTTTGCCTGTGCGACTGGGTCGAAAGTCGACACCCCGGCCGCACGCGGCGGCGTTTGCAGTCGTTGCTTGGTGCTGAATGTGTCGAGGCCGACTCGCATGTCTTGCGTGAGGCCGCCCGCCAGCTCGATGATTATTTTGCACATGGACGCACCCGTTTCGACCTCCCACTTCTTTGGGTCGGAAGTGATTTCCAGAAAAAGGTATGGCAGGCTCTGCTCGGAATACCTTACGGGCAGACAATCTCATATAAAGAACTTGCCATCGGCATCGGAGCCCCCTCTGCCGTGCGTGCCGTGGCCAATGCCAACGGAGCCAATGCCCTCTCTATCATCGTCCCTTGCCACCGCGTCGTCGGAGCCGACCATTCCCTCACCGGATATGCCGGTGGCCTCGCCGCCAAAAAATTTTTATTGAAATGGGAGCAAAACGGGGAACCCGGAGCGTTTGGGACGGTTTTATAAATGCACCTTTTTCTCAAATCAGAAAAAATGGCTACCTTTGTCAGGTAAAAGAGAGAAGAATATGCCCGTAATACTTAACATAGAAACATCGACCGATGTCTGCTCTACCGCCTTGACTTGCGACGGAGAGGTCCTGTTCAATCGGGAAAATTACAAAAGCATGTCGCACGCCTCGTCGTTGGGCGGGTATGTGCAGGAAGCCTTGTCCGAGGCCAAAAGTCGGCATCTGACTCTCGATGCTGTTGCCGTGAGCCGGGGGCCCGGTTCCTATACCGGCCTGCGCATCGGCGTTTCCGAGGCCAAGGGGCTCTGTTTCGGTCTCGATGTTCCCCTCATCGCCGTCGACACGCTGGCGGTGATGGCATGTGCCGTTATGTTTAGAAAGAATATCGACGAAACGGCTTTGCTTTGCCCCATGATCGATGCCCGTCGCATGGAGGTCTATTCGGCCGTGTATGACCGGGCATTGAATCCCGTCAAGCCGGTATCGGCCGAAATTATCGACGCAAACTCCTATGCCGATATTCTATCCGAGCGACCCGTCCTGTTTTTTGGCAACGGAGCCGAAAAGTGCCGCGACGTCATTGTCGGGGAACATGCCCATTTCATCGACGGGATACACCCCTTGGCATCTGATATGATGGCTCTTTCGGAGATGGCTTTCCGCCAGTCCCGTTTTGAGAATGTGGCCTATTTCGAGCCCTTCTATCTCAAAGAGTTTGTCGCCACGAAACCTAAAAATAAAGTCCTTTCAAACGAATAATCCCTTCTCATGGAACAAGAAGATTTGCTCGCATACAATACCCAAAAGAAAAAAATGGTCCTTCCCGAGTATGGACGTAACGTGCATCGCATGATTGAGTATTGCATGAGTCTCGAAGACCGAGACGAACGTACCCGTTGTGCCAATGCGATTGTGAACATCATGGGAAACCTCTTTCCCCATTTGCGCGACATCGACGATTTCAAGCACAAGTTGTGGGACCACTTGGCCATCATGTCCGATTTCAAACTCGACATCGATTATCCCTATGAGGTTATTCGCCAGGAGAAGCTTCACGACAAGCCCGAGAACGTGCCATACACCAACGACAACATGCGCTATCGTCATTACGGCAAGTTGCTCGAACTGATGCTGCAAAAGTGGCAGGAAATGCCCGAGGGAGAGGAGAAAGACCAGTTGATCGTCTACTTGGCCAATCACATGAAAAAAGCGCTCACTTCGTGGAACAAGGAGGCCGTCGATGATGAGAAAATCCTCAAAGACATCTTGGAATATACCCACCATGAAGTGCCGCTTACCTTGGAACAACTTCACCTCAAAGAGGTACCCAAGGAAAATGTGCAGAGAAAAAATAAAAATAACGGAAGAAAAGCGGGACGATAACCGCTTTTTTTGTATATTGAGCAAAAATTCTCTCACATGGCATCATTCGTTATAGAAGGCGGCCGCCGCATGCACGGCGAGCTGATACCGCAAGGCGCTAAAAACGAAGCCTTGCAGATATTGTGTGCTACGTTGCTCACCCCCGAGGCCGTAGAAGTGTATAACCTGCCCGACATTCTCGATGTCAACAACCTCATACAACTTCTCCGGGACTTGGGCGTGGAGACCACCAAGATAGGGGAGGGAGCCTATCGTTTCAAGGCCGAGAATATCGACTTGAATTATCTGCAAACGCCCCAGTTCCTCAAACAGAGCGCTTCGCTGCGCGGTTCGGTGATGATTGTGGGCCCGTTGGTAGCCCGTTTCGGGAAAGCCGTAATTGCCAAACCCGGTGGAGACAAAATCGGTCGCCGGCGTCTCGATACCCACTTCCTGGGAATTCAGAAATTGGGCGCCGAGTTTTCTTACAATCCCCAAAAACAGATTTATGAAATATCGGCCAAGGAACTCATCGGTACCTATATGTTGCTCGATGAGGCATCGGTCACCGGCACGGCCAATATCTTGATGGCGGCAGTGCTGGCCAAAGGGAAGACCACAATATACAATGCGGCTTGCGAGCCTTACCTGCAACAGCTCTCGAAGATGCTCAATGCCATGGGAGCCCACATATCGGGTATCGGTTCGAATCTGCTCGAAATCGAAGGCGTCGAGTCACTCGGCGGTTGCAAGCACACCATCTTGCCCGACATGATAGAGATAGGTTCCTTCATCGGCATGGCAGCCATGACAGGCTCCGACATTCGTCTCAAAAATGTATCGGTCAAGGATTTGGGTATCATACCCGACAGTTTCCGCCGACTTGGCATTCGTGTCGAGCAAGAAGGCGATGACCTTTACATACCGCAACAAGACAGTTACGAAATAGAAACCTTCATCGACGGCTCCATCATGACCTTTGCCGATGCCCCCTGGCCGGGTCTTACGCCCGACCTCCTCAGTGTGTTCCTCGTGGTGGCCACGCAGGCCAAGGGCAGCGTGCTGATACACCAGAAGATGTTCGAGAGCCGCCTTTTCTTTGTCGACAAACTCATCGACATGGGGGCACAAATCATTCTCTGCGATCCGCACCGTGCGGCCGTCATCGGCCAGGCCAAAGCCTATCCTTTGCGGGCTGCTTCCATGGTGTCGCCCGACATTCGTGCGGGCATTGCCCTGCTCATCGCCGCCATGTCGGCCGAGGGTACCAGCACGATACACAATATCGACCAAATCGACCGAGGATACCAGCGCATCGACCTGCGGCTCAACGCCATAGGCGCTTCCATCACCCGTCAGTCCTGAAAATATGATTCAACGCGACGAACTTATCAAAATAGGCACCTTCAACAAGCCTCACGGGGTGCAAGGCGAGTTGGCCTTCACGTTTACCGACGACATTTTCGACCGTTGCGAATCGCCCTATGTCGTGTGCGAAATCGACGGGATATTCGTGCCTTTCTTTATCGAAGAGTATCGGTTCAGGAGCGATACAACGGCCCTCATGAAACTCGAAGATGTCGATAGCGAAGAAGAGGCACGCCCCTTTACCAATCTCGATGTTTACTATCCAAAGGCTTATATAACGAACGATGAAGATGGCGGATTGTCGGCACCGGGAGATTTCTTCCTTCACTTCTCGGTTTATGATACCGAGAAAGGCTTTTTGGGACATATTGTCGATGTCGATATGTCGACGGCCAATGTGCTCTTTGTCGTGGAGCGGGAGAAAGGCGGAGAATTGTTGATTCCCGCTATCGATGATTGGGTCGTTTCGGCTGATGAGCAGGAGAAGAAGTTGGTCATGAACATTCCCGAAGGACTGCTCGACCTCTGACGTAATGTGTCGGAGAATTTTTTTCGATGAAGATAAGTCGTTGATGTCGAATGAGTACCGATGCGCGGTAAATGCCTGTGTCAAGATTTTCCATAAAAAACGGCAAAGAGAAATGCAGATAAAAATAAAATTCGTATATTTGCACTCGATTTTGAGAAAACCACTTTGGAGTGATGCTCGAGTGGTTGAAGAGGCACGCCTGGAAAGCGTGTAATCGGCAAAACCGGTTCGGGGGTTCGAATCCCCCTCACTCCGCAACAAACGCTGAAAATCAGCAGATTGCAAAACAAACACCCAGTTTTACA
>UQOX01000038.1 GCA_900542765.1 uncultured Porphyromonadaceae bacterium
TAAAGTGGCACGCGAGCTGGGTTCAGAACGTCGTGAGACAGTTCGGTCTCTATCTGTTGTGGGCGCAGGAAATTTGAGAGGATCTGACACTAGTACGAGAGGACCGTGTTGGACTGACCGCTGGTCAATCTGTTGTTTCGCCAGGAGCATGGCAGAGTAGCTAAGTCGGGCCAGGATAAGCGCTGAAAGCATCTAAGCGCGAAGCCAGCCTCGAGATAAGATTTCCACATGAGGGACGTCGAAGACGACGACGTAGATAGGTTGCAGATGTAAAGCCAGCAATGACAAAGTCGAGCAATACTAATAACCCCAGAACTTCCGGACGTGAAGAGCGGACTACATAACCTCAACTCGTTTCAATCCCAAGTCAATCACAAGCGGAGGCAGAATCGGCGAAAGGCCGAAGAAAGCCGGAAGCGAAAAAGACTAAGGTGGTTATAGCATCAGGGCTCCACCTCTACCCATACCGAACAGAGAAGTTAAACCTGATCACGCCGATGGTACTGCGCAAGCGGGAGAGTAGGTAGCCGCCCCCTCAGCGCCGGAGACAAAAGTCCCCGGCGTTTTTTTTTATATCCCCCCCACACCCCACACCCATAGCCGGCACCGCTAACCCCCAACAGCCAACAACCCGCCGACAAACCACCGCAGACCAGCTGCTGCTTACCCCGCAGCCAGCAGGAACCAACCGATAGTCAGCCGGCAGATCTGCGTAAAAAGCGTTCTGACATTTGCACAAGTCCCGACTTTTTCCTATTTTCCACCGTCAAACCTTCTTATCCCCTCTCCATGGACACGTTCATCAGCATCATCGGACTTGCCTCTTTCATCTACCTCTTCATCTTAGGAGCCAAAACCCTCAAAGCAAAAATCACCCCACGCCCTCCTGTCTACTTACCCGTACCGAGGACCATTGCCGCACAGGTGCAGACCCGTCTGTGCGATAAAGAGTATGAAGGTATGCCCTGTCGCATATTCTCTTCCGTTGAAAACGACTTCACCCTCATTTATACACCTAAGCCTCTCTCCCGGGAATCCGCCGAAGCCATTATTCGCAACGAACCCGACCTCATGAGACATGAAATCTGCTTCCACACCACCCCCGACGAAGCCTATTATCATACGCCACTCACCATACGGGACATCGATGCCAAAAGCCCATACGGCCAGTACCTGCACTCCGACGATGGCTCCTATACCATGATTTTCGGTTTCAACACACCGCGCTGACACCTTTCACACATGTTCCCGCTCTCCCTTTTAGCCCCCAAGGCGGTCAATTTCTTGTGACCAACCTATATCCTTCCTGTGCCCTTGGCCACAACAGCAACCCCTCGGTAGCCCGGTCAACAACCCACCGTCCGCAGCGCATTCAGCCGTACCTACCGCCAATACCGACGACTCGCAGAGTTCGACCTATCCGGCAGGTACATACAGCCATCGCACACAAGCCATCGGCCGCTTGTTCCTTCCACCGACATGCCACCACTGTCTTTCTATTTCCTGAAATGAGGAACCCCTCCATTGTGAAATAGCTTTTTTTATCGCAATATGTTTATGATTGGCGAGATGCGCTACAAAATAACAAAAACGCCGATGTTATATTGGTGTAGCTAACAGGTCTTCGTCCATCGATGGGGCATAATCTTTTTGTCGCGTTCCTTGGCCCTCCTGATATGTAAAAAGCGATAGCCCTAGCTGTCATGCAAGGGCTATCGCTTTTGTCTCCATGAGGGGACTGTTAATCGAGCAGCATACCCTTGCGCACCTCTTCGATGACGGCATCGCCTTGTGATTTGCGGATAAGGGTCGATGCAAAGTCGATAGCGGCGGCCGGGCCTTTCCCGGTAACGATGTTGCCGTCGGTCTCGACCATGCGGCCGGTGACCGTGGCACCGTGCAGCATCTCTTCAAAACCGGGATAACAGGTGGCGGCGCGGTTTTCGAGAATACCGTTTACACCCAATACAAATGGTGCGGCGCAGATGGCGGCTACGGGCTTGTCGGCTGCTGCGTGAGCTTTCAGTGCGCTAACCAAAGGGGCGCAGCCACCCAGGTTTTTCGAGCCGGGCATTCCGCCGGGGAGTATGAGCCACTCGGCTTCGGCAAAGGGTACTTCGTCGAGAAGCATATCGGCCGTAACGGGAATGTGGTGGGAGCCGGTTACGGTTTTGTTGCCGGTAATCGATACGGTGTGGATTTTCATGCCGGCACGGCGCATCATGTCTACCACGGTGAGGGCTTCGACTTCTTCAAAGCCTTCGGCTAAAAACAAATAAGAGGATTTCATAGTGCTTTTTGCGTTTTATGTTCATGATAAGAATAGAGAGAGGCGAAAGTCTCGGCAGAGATGAAAACGACGTTTCGCTTGTTGCCTCGGCCGAGCCTGCTCCCATATTCTACAAATATAGTGAAAGCTTGGTGAATAGGAGCGGGAGGCTGGCATAAAAAATCGTATAGATTTGAAAAAGATATTTTTTACAGTCCAGGATAAAGAGTTCCAAAATTGCAGGGTAGAGGCAGTCGGCGTTTGCATAAAATGATTATCTTTGTCGAAGAAGCATTAATGGCAATTGCAACATGAACAGTTTTGGAAATATATTCCGGCTCACCACGTTCGGCGAATCCCACGGAAAAGGAGTGGGGGGCGTAGTCGATGGTATGCCGGCCGGTATAGAGATTGATACCGCATACATACAGCAGGAACTCGACCGCCGTCGTCCCGGGCAGTCGTCGATTGTTACGGCCCGCAAGGAGAGCGACAGCGTGGAGATTCTTTCCGGTGTTTTCGAGGGGCGCACGACGGGTACGCCGATAGGTTTTGTAGTCTATAATCAGGACCAGCATTCGTCCGACTACGACAACCTGCGTGCCTGCTACCGGCCCTCGCATGCCGACTATACCTATACGATGAAATACGGCCTTCGCGACCATCGGGGCGGCGGACGCTCTTCGGCGCGCGAGACCCTCTCCCGTTGTGTGGCGGGAGCCTTGGCCAAGGCCGCCTTGGCGCATCTCGGCATTCGCGTGTGTGCCTATACTTCGCAGGTGGGCTCCATAGCGTTGCCGGGCTGTTATACCGATTATGATTTGACCCGCATCGACGACAACATCGTGCGTTGTCCCGACGCCGAGACCGCCCGGCGCATGATCGAGCTCATCTCTGCGGTGAAGGCCGACGGCGATACCATAGGCGGTGTTATTACCGGCGTCGTACAAGGCGTGCCCGTAGGATTGGGCGAGCCGGTGTTCAACAAGTTGCACGCCGACCTGGGGGCGGCCATGCTGGGCATCAATGCCGTCAAGGGCTTTGAATATGGCATGGGTTTCGAGGGCGTACAGTACCGGGGCTCGCAGATGAACGATGCGTTTGTCGTGCGCGACGGCCGCGTGTCGACCGCGACCAACCATTCGGGCGGCATTCAGGGCGGTATTTCCAACGGACAGGATATTTACTTCCGCGTGGCCTTCAAGCCCGTGGCTACGTTGCTGCGCGACGTCGAGACCATCGACCGCGACGGCAATAGCGTCGTGGTCAAGGCGCGTGGCCGCCACGACCCGTGTGTCCTGCCCCGTGCCGTGCCCGTCGTCGAGGCCATGGCGGCCATGGTGGTGCTCGACCACTATCTGATGAACAAGACCAAACACCTTTAAACTTTACAGATATGGACATCAACTCTTACATCGAGGCTCATAGTGCCCGATTCTTTGAAGAACTCTTTTCGCTCATTCGCATTCCCTCCATCAGTTCCGACTCTTCCCGCCGGGCCGACATGGAGGCTTGCGCCGCCCGTTGGCGGGAGTTGTTGCTGGCTGCCGGTGTCGACCGTGCCGAGGTGATGCCCACGTCGGCCGCACCGGTTGTTTTTGCCGAGAAGATAATCGACCCGGCTTGGCCTACGGTTCTCGTTTACGGCCACTACGATGTGATGCCGGTAGAGCCCCTCTCGTTGTGGAAGACCGAGCCTTTCGAGCCGGTTGTCAAGGACGGGATTCTCTACGCCCGCGGGGCCGACGACGACAAAGGTCAATCGTTTCTCCAACTCAAAGCCTTTGAATACGCCCTTCACGAGGGCCTCTTGCGCTGCAATGTGAAATTTATCATCGAGGGCGGCGAGGAGATAGGTTCGCCCGGAGTGGAGGAGTTCTGCCGCGAACATACCGACCTGCTCAAAGCCGACATCATTCTGGTTTCCGACACCAGCATGGTGGGAGCCGATATTCCCTCCATCACGACCGGATTGCGGGGCTTGTCTTACTGGCAGGTCGAGGTGACGGGTCCCAATCACGACCTGCACTCGGGTATCTTCGGTGGGGCGGTGGCCAATCCCGTGAATGTGCTCTGCAAGATGATTGCCGCACTGACCGACGCCGACGGCCGCATTACCCTGCCCGGCTTCTACGACGATGTCGAAGAGGTGTCGCGCGAAGAGCGCGATATGCTGGGGGCGGTTCCCTATGACGAGGAAAAATACAAGGCCAATGTAGGGGTAAAGACCCTTTTCGGAGAGAAAGGTTACACGACGCTCGAACGCACGGCCATACGCCCCACCTTTGATGTGTGCGGCATTTGGGGCGGCTACACGGGCGAGGGCGCCAAGACGGTACTTCCCTCCAAAGCCTATGCCAAGCTCTCGTGCCGTCTGGTGCCGCACCAGCAGCACCACAAGATTGAGCAGCTGATGATCGACCACTTCAACCGCACGGCACCCGATACCGTGCAGGTGAAGATAGAGGCCATACACGGTGGCGAGAGCTATGTGTGCCCCATCGACCTGCCGGCCTACAAGGCGGCCGAGAAAGGCTACGAGGAGGCTTTCGGCAAACGTCCGCTGGCTGTGCGCCGGGGCGGTAGCATACCCATCATCGCCGTCTTTGAGCAGGTGCTGGGCATCAAGTCGATACTCATGGGCTTCGGCCTCGAAAGCGATGCCACCCATTCGCCCAACGAGAACATTCCCGTCGATATCCTGCACAAAGGTATCGTGGCCATTGTCGGATTCTATAAAAACTTCGGACACTGATGGCGGCAGATGCTTCTCGACCGCTTTATGCCGACATGGGCAGCTACCTGGCCGCCCGGTTTCCCTATAAGGTACAGAAAATCTCGCTTCATGCGGGATTTTCTTGTCCCAACCGCGACGGTACCAAAGGACGCGGCGGCTGCACCTATTGCAACAACCAGACGTTCAGCCCCGATTACTGCCACACCGGGCGGAGCATTACCGAACAGCTCGACGAGGGTATCGCTTTCTTCGCCCGCAAGTATCCCGACATGAAATACCTGGCCTATTTTCAGGCTTACACCAATACCTACGGGGCCACACCTTATCTGGCGGCCTGCTACGAGGAGGCGTTGGCACACGAAGGGGTGGTGGGGCTCATCATCGGCACGCGACCCGACTGCATGCCGCCCGACCTGCTTGCCTATCTCTCCGACCTGGCACGCGACCGTTATCTCATGGTGGAGTATGGCATCGAGAGCACCTGCGACGAGACGTTGGCACGCGTCAACCGGGGGCACGACTACGCCTCGGCCGTCGATGCCGTGCGACGCACGGCCGAAGCCGGCATACCTGTGGGGGCGCACATGATATTGGGTCTGCCCGGCGAGAGCCGCGAAACGATACTTTCTCATGCCGGACGTCTGTCGGCCCTTCCCCTCACGATGGTCAAACTGCACCAGTTGCAGCTCATTCGGGGCACCCGGCTGGCCCAGGAATATGAGCAGGGTCTGGCCGACATATATCCCTACACCGTGACGGAGTATGTCGACCTGGCCATCGACTTCATCGAGCGGCTGCGCCCCGACATCGTTGTCGAGCGGTTTGTCTCCCAGTCGCCCGATGCGCTGCTTATCGCGCCGCGCTGGGGCTTGAAGAACCACGAGTTTACGGCACGCCTCCTGCAACGTATGCGCGAGCGGAATACTTGGCAGGGGCGCCTTTGGACGGAATGATGCGACCGAAGTTATTCACCCGGAAAAAATAAAAACGGTTCTCTTCTTTGAAAAAGAGAACCGTTTTTTATGGGTAGTGTGTGGCCGGAGTGCCGCTTCCGGTTGTCGGCTTACTCCCCGTCGAGGGTGGGTGGGGTGTAGTTGCTGGCACCGATGTCGGGCCGGGTACCGTCGGAGGGGCGGGGTTGTCCATAGAGATCGATGGCCGTCGAGTCGTTGAGGTAGGCCGTGCTGCCGGCTTCGCGGGCGGGCGACGACTCGGTGATGCGGAAGTCGAAGACATACTCCTCACCCGTGGCCACGAAGAGGGGGGCTTGCCCCCAAAGACAGTCGATGAAATTCTCGTCGTTCTCCCCGTTGACTTGCAGCAGGCAGTGGTCGAACGTGATGGGCAGTCCTTCGATGTCGGACGGCTCCATGAGTGTGCTGCGCGAGGTAAAGATGCTGTTGGCCATGAAGAAACGCGGCTGTTGTTCCGGTGCCACGGTGTCGGCCGGCGCATGGGCTGTCAGGGTAATGGCGGGAGCCGATATGATGTCCCAGTTATAGAGGTTCGACACGGTGCAGTGTATCCATTCCGAGCGGCAGGCGGAGAGGTGCAGCAAAGCGCCTCCGGCGTTGGTGAGCTGGCAGTTGTAACCGCTGACCTGGGCGTATGAGGCCGATAGCAGGTGCGAGGCCGCGTTGTGTATGATGCTGTGTTGCAGGGTGAGCTTGGGTTGGGTCACGTCGCTCGAATCGATGCGTATGCCCCACGACGACCCGTGCATGTCGACATACTCCCAGCGGTTGCCGTAGCTCTCGGTGCCAAACTGCACGCCGCCCCACTGTCCCGAGTAGTAGTCGTAGGGCAGGTTGGGAAACACGTTGTCGGTGCGGTCGCCCCGGAGCACGACGCGCAGCGAGTCCGACCCCTCGGCCAGCATGCGTCCGTCGATGCGGATAAAGGCTTTGTCGTGCAGGTAGAGGAAGGTGCCTTCGGTGAGGGTGAGGGTGGCACCGGCACTTACGACGAGACTGTCGTAGATGAGGAACGGCCGCTCACGGGTGAGCGTGGTGTCGGTCGTAAAGATTTTCCCGCCCCGGTACACGACGGCGTTCTGCCCGTAGGCTTCGAGTTTCACGTCCTGTCGCACCCCGTTGGTGAGGAATACGATGGAGTCTTTCACCAGGAAGGGGGTCGCTTCGTCGGTGGGGTCGATGTTGGCCTCCACAAAGACGTAGAGGCTATCGCGGGCGCTCAACTCGATGGCGCCGATGTCGGGACCTTTTTCACCGTCGACGTTGATGAAGAAACCTGAATGCCCGGCGTCGGCCAGTCGCACCGATTCGATGCGTACCGCCCGGCTGTTGCGGTTGTAGACGCGGAACGACATCGTGGCCGTACCCTTGTCGGTGAAGATGGTGTCGAACTTCACGATGTCGGTCGAGAACGACAGCAGATGCGACGGGTTGTCGGTGAATCGCTCGTCGAAACAACTTGTCGCCAGGAGAGCGATGGCACACAAGGCTATGCCGGTGAAAAAGGATTTTACATTCATGACGCTTACATAACGGGGTTTGTGCCGCTTTATTGTGTCCGCCCGGGTTTTGTCCCGGCCGAAAGATTCTTCCTTAATTGAAAAACGCTGTTTTCACTGTTCTCTTCTTTCGCTATTTTTGCAGGAGAGGCGGAAGGCGGCTTGGCATAGCCCTATTTGAAAACTCCGTTTCTATTTGTCTCTGCGTTCTCCTTTGCTTATATTTGTGTCAAATATTTTTCGCGTATGAAATATTATCTCATTGCCGGTGAAGCCTCGGGCGACCTGCACGCCGCCCATCTCATGCGGGCTATTCTTGCAAACGACCCGCAGGCCGATTTCCGCTTTTGGGGCGGTGATGCCATGCAGCAGGTCGGCGGCACGTTGGTGCGTCACTACCGCGAGATGGCCTATATGGGATTTGTGCAGGTGGCTTTGCACCTCGGTCAGGTGTTGCGCAACATTGCCTTGTGCAAGAACGATTTGGCGGCTTATCTCCCCGATGTGTTGATTTTGGTCGACTATCCCGGTTTCAACTTGAAGATAGCCCGGTATGCCAAAGAGACGTTGCATCTGCCGGTACATTATTATATCTCGCCCAAAATATGGGCATGGAAGGAGCATCGCATCGTAGAGATAAAGCGGTATGTCGACCGCATGTACTCGATATTGCCCTTTGAGGTGGAGTTTTATCGCCGGCATGACTATGAGGTCGATTATGTGGGGAATCCCACGGTCGATGAGCTGTCGTCGCGTCGCGATGCCGATGAGACTTTTGCTCACTTCACGGCCGAGAATCATCTGCCCGACAAGCCGATTATCGCCCTCCTGCCCGGCAGCCGGCTGGCCGAGATTAAAGACAACCTGCGCATCATGATTGCCGCGGCTTCGGCGTTTCCCGATTATCAGATGGTGATTGCCGGCGCACCCGGTGTCACGCCCTCGTTTTATGACCCCTATCGGAGCGACGGTCGGGTGTCGATTGTTTTCGGGAAGACTTATCGGCTCCTCCAACAGGCTCGGGCGGCGCTGGTGACTTCGGGAACCGCCACGCTCGAAACGGCTCTGCTGCGCGTGCCCCAAGTGGTCGGCTACTATATGCGCGGCGGGCAGTTTACCTATTCGCTGTTCCGTCCCATGATAAAGGTCGATTATGTTTCGCTGGTCAATCTCATTGCCGATGCGCCCGTGGTGCCCGAATTGCTGGTGCACCACTTCTCGCCCGACGAGGCACGCCGCCATCTGGCGCTTCTGCTCGACGACACTCCCGAGCGTGCCGCCATGTTGCGCGGATACGATGAGATGGCCGCCCGTCTCGGAGAGCCCGGTGCGCCCGAACGTGCCGCCCGTCTCATCGTGGAGAGTCTGACGGCGCCGAGCCGTTAGCCCTTCAACTCCTTTACGGCATCGGCGAGGGCGGCGAATGAGTCGAGCGCGAGTCGCTTCGCGCCGCTCGTGAGAGTGATGCGGTCGTTGGCTTCGATAGAGATATAAGGAATTTTGTCGCTTGTGCGGGCGGCCTCCTCTCCCGGGGAGGTCGCCTTGTCTTTGTCGATGAGGCAGGAAAATCCGTTCCGGTTCAGCAGGTTGATGCCCCAGTGCAGGAGGGTGGCGTTGCCGGCCCGCAGCATGACGGGCGAGCAGCTGTGCACGAGCGGGTAATAGCTGCCGTGCTCGGGGTCGAACCGGATTGTGTCGGAAGGGAAGAGGCGGTCGAGTCGTCCCGAGAGAATCAGGTCTTCGGTAACGCCGCATTCCAGTCCGTATTGCGGGGAGAGCAGCCACAGGCGGTCGGCCAGTACCAGAGCCTGTTCCACGTCGTGGGTCGAGAGAAGAATCGTTTTCCCGCACTCCTCGGCCAGCCGGTGCAGCAACATCATGGTCTCGATGCGGCTGGGCAGGTCGAGAAAAGCAGTCGGCTCGTCGAGCAGTATCACATCGCTTTCCTGTGCCAGGGCTTTGGCGATGAAGGCTTTTTGCCGTTCGCCGTCGGAGAGTTGCGAGAGGTAGGCGTCGCGTTTGTGGGCAATACCTGCCAGCGCCATGACCTCTTCCACGCGTTCGCGGTCGTGCCGGTCGAGCCGCCCGAAGAACCCGGTGTAGGGATAGCGACCTAGGGCGACCAGTTCGTGCACGCGCAGTCCGCCGGCCATGTGCTTCTCGGTGAAGACGACCCCGATGCGTTGGGCCCGTTCCCGTTCGGAGAGGGCTGAAAGGTCCTTGCCGCCGAGCCTGATTTCGCCGCTGAGGCACGGTTGGGTGGCCGACATGGTGCGCAGCAGCGTCGATTTGCCGGCGCCGTTGATGCCGAGCAGGGCGGTCAGTTCACCCCGGTACAGGGAGAAATCCATGTCGGAGAAAAGAATGGCCCTTTCTTTCCCTTCGCGGTATCCGAGGGTTACCCGGCGGCCTTCGATGACGGCGGTGGTATTCATCAGTTGAAATATTGAATTTTCCGTTGGTTTACAATGACATAGATAATCACCGGCGCGCCGAAGAGCGGTGTCACGGCGTTGAGCGGGATAATGCCGAGTTCGCCCGGCAGGACGCAAAGCAGGTTGCACAGCAATGCCACGACGCTGCCCGTGAGCATGGTGGCCGGAACGACCCAACGGTGGTTCGACGATTGCAGCAGCAGTCGGGCGATGTGCGGGACGGCCAGCCCGATGAAGGCGATGGGCCCGCAATATGCCGTCACGACGGCGGTGAGCCAGCCGGTGCAAAGGAGCAAGCCGATGCGGGTGAGGCGTACGTTCACGCCGAGGTTGGCGGCATAGCGTTCGCCCAGCAACAAGGCATCGAGCGGCTTGATGAGCAGCAGGGCGCCGACGAGTCCGATGAGTGTCGCTATGGCGAAGAATGGCATTTGTGCCATCGATATGCCCGAGAAATCGCCCAGCCCCCAGATGGTATAGGAAAAGACCCCTTCGGCCGTGGCGAAAAAGTTGAGCAGCGAGATGGCCGATGAGGCGATATATCCGACCATGATGCCGATGATGAGCAGCATGACGTTGCTTTTCACCATCGAGGCGAACGTAATGATGACGCCCAGCACCACGATGGCGCCGGTCATGGCGCCGGTGAGTACCGCCAAGGTGCCCGAGAGCATGAAACTGCTGCTTCCGATGCTCCCGCCAAGCAGGAGCATGACAATGGCCACACCCAGTCCGGCCCCCGAGTTCACGCCCAGTATCGACGGCCCGGCCAACGGGTTGTTGAAGGCCGTCTGCAACATGAGTCCGGCCGTGGCCAGCGAGGCGCCGGCAAGGAGTGCCGTGATGGCTTGGGGCAATCGCGATTGCAGCACGATGAAATCCCAGCCCGGTTTCTCCGCGCCTTTGCCCAGGCAGATGTCAATGACGGCGTCGAGGGGAATTTTTACCGACCCCCATGCCAGATTGGCCAGCACGAGCAGGAGCGTGAGTGCGGTTGCAAGGAGTAGAAAAGTGCGGGGTTTCATGGTTGCAGGCGATGGTGGTAGCGACATGTTTCACCGGGCAGGAGCTCGGGGTGAAACATGAGAATGAAATCTCTCAGCAGCAGGTCGGGGTGAAGCGGCACCTCTTCGAAAAAATGGTTGTGGGAGAGGTTGCAGCCGTAGATGTGACCTTCGGAAAAGGCTTTGAAACGGGTATATGGGGCATATTCCGATGCCAGGGTTTGCCGTGTCATGCTGTCGGGGGCCGAATATTTAAACAACCAAAAGTCGGCTTCTGCGGCTCGGTCGAAGACCGATTCGAAGGTCAGCGCCAACGACCCGGCATGGTGGTCGTCTTTCCAGAGATAGTCGGCGCCGGCATCGGCAAACAGGCGCGCCATGTAGCTCTTCCCGCCCGGCACAAACCACGTCGCCCCGATTTTCTTCTCGGCAACCACGGTAGGACGGGTTTGCACGCCCGTGACACATTGCCCGAGATTGAGGTAGGCTTTTTCGATTTCTTCGAAAAGGGAGTCGGCTTGCGCTTCCCGGTCGACAAACAAGCCGATGAACCGTATCCACTCGGCGCGTCCCAAGGGGGTGTTCTCCATGTAGTCGGCACATTCGATGAGGGGCACGTTCAGTTTTTCGACACGTCCGTATCCGCAGTTCTCAAAGGGCGAGGTGAAGATGGCCTCGGGTGCGAGGGCAATGATTTTCTCCACATCGGGAGCAAACGAGTTGCCCACGTCGATGATGCGTCGCTCCGACAGTGCCGCGCGCAGGGTCGTGTTGGCGATGTATTCCGATTCGCACACGCCCGCGATGCAGCCGGCCGCACCCAGTTCGTCGAGCATGGTGCCGTGCACGGCCGAGTAGACAATCGTGCGGTCGACCGGCGTGCGCACCACGGTTCCCGCGGGGAGGTTGGCCGGGAGGTCGGCCTTTTTGTCGACCAGTACATAGCGGTGCAGCAGTCGGGTCGTGTCCCACGGGTTGCGCACGTCGGCTATCGTGTAGCCGGCATGGCGGGTTATCTCAAATCCTTCGGCATATTTTATTTCCGTACTTCTGCCGTTGTTGTCGGCCGTCGTTCCGTTTTGGCAGGAGAGGGTGGCCAACGCGAGTGACAAGAGGCAGCAAAATGCGGTGATGCGGGAACGTGTCATGGACATGATGGGTTATTCGGGTCTCAAAGATACGGAAAGCGCCGCGTAGTGGCAAGGAGAAAACAAAGTTTTAGACTTCCGACAGGGAGCGGGGCATCACTTTGTGGGCAATTCCGTTGCGGATTGACAAAAAAGACACTCCATCACGCCCCGATGGCCGGGGCGCGATGGAGTGTCTTGTCGCCGCTTTTCGGCTCGATGGTTAAAGGTTCAGCGCGTTGATTTGGGCAATGACCCTGTGCAGGTCGCGTTCGAGGGTGATGCGTTGCAGCTTTACTTCGTAGAGTGCGTTTATCTCGCTCAGGAAATCGGTCTCGTTGAGCACCCCGGTGCGATAGGCTTCGTTGATGTATTTCATGGCCGATGCCTGTTGCAGGTCGATGCGGACAAATCGTTCGAGCGTGGTTTTCAGCGTGGAGTATTGCCCGTAAAGCTCTTTCAGGGTCGATTCCCGGTCGATGCGTTCGCTTTCGAGAAGCGCGTCGGCATATTCGATTTGGGCTTTGGCCCGTTTTATCTCCCGACGGCTTTTCCACAGCGGCAGGGAGATGCCCACGATGACACCGTTGAGTTTCTCTTCGCCGCCTATCTCGTGATGGTATCCTACGGCGATGCCGGGCAGGGCACCCGAGCGGCTTACTTTCAGTCCGGCTTCGGCTCCCCGTTTTTCGGCGTGTAGGGCCAGCAGTTGCGGTGCGCGGGTCTCATACTCTTTTTGCATGACTTCAAACGGCAATACCTCTTCGGGTATCGAAAACACGGAATCGGTGAATGCAACGGCGTGCCCTCCGTTCAGGTTTTGAAGCCGTTCGAGTGCGCTTTTGAGTTCGACCCGTTTCAATCCGCATTGGTTTTGCATGTTGGCCCATTCTATGTCGGCCCGGTTTTTTTCGAGGCTCGACACTTCGCCTTTTTCCAGCGCCTTGCTCATGGCCCGGGCCATGCGATGGGAGTTCTCGGCCCGTTTGTGCAGCAACAAACACTCTTGCCGCAGGGCGATGATGTCGATGCAGAGCAGTTTGGCTTCGAGCAGCAGTTCCTGCCTGAATGCGTTCAGTTCATGTCCCAGTTGCTCTTCGCGGGCCAAGACCGCTTTGCGCCGGGCAAAATAGGCGGAGGGGAAGTCAAATCCTTGGGTGACGTTTATTTCCGAGACCGGTTCGCCGCCTCCTTTTTGCCACGAGTGCATATATTCCACTTCGGGACCTTCGGGCATGTTCCCGGCTTTCGCTTCGAGCCGTTGGGCCTTGTCCAGCTTTTCTTGGGCACGCAGGGCGGCGTTGTTGGCTTCGATGCCGCGCAGTATGTCGTCGATGTCCTGGGCCTGTGCCTGACCGAACAGCATAACCGACATGATGCTTGCTATAAATAATCTACGCATGGGATTTTTTCTTTGAGTTTAAAAACAGGTAGACGGTAGGTATGACAAATATGTTGAGCAGGGTCGAACTGATGAGGCCGCCGAGGATAACCTTGGCCATGGGGCTCTGTATCTCGTTGCCGCTGATGTCTTCCCCCAGGGCCAGCGGAATGAGGGCCAAGGCCGACGACAGCGAGGTCATGAGTATGGGGTTGAGACGGTCGAGCGAACCTTGCACGATGCTTTCTTTCAGGGAGATGCCTTCGTGGCGTAATTGCCCATAGTGCGATACCAGCAAGATGCCGTTGCGCACGGCGATGCCCAGCAGCGAGATAAACCCGATGATGGCCGGAATGCTCACGATGCCCGAGGTCATGGCGATGGCTGCCACGCCGCCGATGAGGGCGAGCGGCAGGTTTATCATGATCATGCCCGAGAGCGTGAAACTCTTGAACTCTTGGAAGAGAAGCAGGAAGATGACCAGCAGGGCGATGGCCGAGGCAAAGGAGAGGGTGCGGGCGGCCGATTGCTGGCTCTCAAACTGTCCGCCGTACTCGATGTAATATCCCTGCGGAAGTTCGACCGCGCTTTCGATGGCCGAGCGTATCTCTTCGACGGCACCGCCCAGGTCTCCGCCCGTGACGTTGGCCGAGACGACGATTTTGCGTTTCACGTTTTCCCGGTTCACGGCGTTGGGACCCGATGTCGATACGATGTCGGCGATCTGGCTCAACGGCACTTTCCCGCCGTCGCCCGTGTCGACCAGCAGGTCGCCGGTCTCCTCGATGGTGCGGCTGTGCCCGTCGCCGACCTTGTCCGTGAGGTCGAACGTGGCATTCCCGTCGTAGATTTGCGAGACGATTTCCCCATCGAGAGCCACACGCACCCATTGTGAGAAATCGGCGAGCGAGATGCCGTAGCGGGCCAGCATCTCCCGGCGTGGAATGATTTGCAGCTGGGCGCGTTCGACCTGCTGCTCGACCATCACGTCGGCGATACCTTCGACCGATGAGATGGCCCGTTTGATTTCCTGCCCGAGGGCGTACATCTTGTTCAGGTCTTCGCCAAACAGCTTGATGGCGATGTTGGCCTGTGTGCCCGAGAGCATGGCGTCGATGCGGTGGGAGATGGGTTGCCCGATTTCGAGGTCGATGCCTTTTATGGCGCCGAGGCGGGCACGCACATCGGCCAGGAACTCTTCGCGGCTCCGCTTGTCGAGGACAAAAGGCGCTTCTATCTCCGAGGTGTTCACGCCGAGAGCGTGTTCGTCGAGTTCGGCGCGACCGGTTTTGCGGGCTACGGTCTGTATCTCGGGTATTTCGAGCAGTATCTCTTCGGCCATGCGCCCTATCTTGTCCGACTCTTCGAGCGAGATGCCGGGCAGGGTGCTTACGTTGACGGTGAGGGAGCCTTCGTTGAAAGGCGGCAGGAAGCTGCTGCCCAGGGTGGTGTATAGCATGACGGCTCCGACAAAGAGGAGCACGGCGCCCCCGATGACCAGACGGCCGTGGTGCAGTGCACCTTGCAGGGCGCGGCGGTAGATTCTTTTGAGGAAACGCGACAGCGGTGCCTCGTTCTGGTGGCTGCGCAAGGTCTTTTCCGAGGTGAGCATGTAGCTGCACATGACGGGCGTGAGGGTCACGGCAACCACCATCGAGGCGAAGAGCGAGACGATAAACGAGATGCCGAGCGGCCGCAGCATGCGACCCTCCATGCCGCTGAGGAAGAAGAGCGGGACAAATGCCACGATGGTGATGATGGTGGCGTGCACGATCGAGGTGCGTATTTCACGCGAGGCGTCGTAGACCACTTGCAGGACGGGACGCCGCTCTGCTTTCGGCCGGGCATGGTTTTCCCGCAGACGCTTGTAGACATTCTCCACGTCGATGATGGCGTCGTCGACCAGCGAACCTATGGCGATGGCCATACCGCCGAGGCTCATCGTGTTGATGGTGAATCCCAGTCCTTTCAGCGTGAGAATGGCGGTGAGCAGCGAAAGCGGCAGGGCGACGAGCGAGATGAGGGTGACGCGCCCGTTCATGAGGAAGAAGAAGAGTACGATGACGACAAACAGGGCGCCCTCCCACAGCGAGTGGGCGATGTTGTCGATAGAACTTTCGATAAAGCGCGACTGCCTGAAAATGTCGGTCGATATATGCACCTCGGGCAGCGTCTTTTGCAGCTCGGCGAGGGTCCTGTCGAGTTGCTCGGTGAGTTCCAGCGTGTTGGTGGCCGGCTGTTTGGTGACGGTGATGAGTACCGCCGGGCAACCCCGTTCCGACGCTACGCCGAGTTTGGGCGACTTGTTGCCGATGACCACGTCGGCGACATCGCTCAGCACGATGGGTTCGCCGCTCTCCGCAAATTTGATAAACCCTTTGGCTATTTCGTCGGCATCGCGGTCGGCTACCATGCCGCGCACGACATATTCGTTGCCATATTCGTAGATGACTCCGCCCGAGGCGTTGAGGTTCATGTCGCCGGTGGCGGCCAGAATCTCGGCCAGCGACACGCCGTAGCGGCGCATACGTTCGGTCGACAGTTGTATCTGGTACTCTTTGAGGTCGCCGCCGATGACCGAGACTTGTGCCACGCCGCCCGTCGAGAGGAGGCGCGGACGAATGGTCCAGTCGGCAATCGTGCGCAGTTCCTGCATCGACAAGGAGTCGGAGGTAAGTCCCACGATGAGTATTTCGCCGAGTATCGACGACTGGGGCCCGAGGGTGGGCTGTCCGGCCGTCGTGGGTAGTTGTTCGCCGATGGAAGCGAGTTTTTCCGAGACGATTTGTCGGGCGAGGTAGATGTCGGTGTCCCAGTCGAATTCAATCCACACGACCGAGAACCCGTTGGTCGACGACGAACGCACCCGGCGCACGTCGGTGGCTCCGTTCAGCGCCGTTTCGATGACAAACGTTACCGTGCGTTCCACCTCTTCGGTGGCCATGCCGGGCGCTTCGGTCATGACGACCACGGTGGGGGCGTTCAGGTCGGGAAACACGTCGACCTCCATGCGCGAGGCTGTGTAGATGCCCGTTACCGTGAGCAGCACGGCAATGGCGACAATCAACAGCCGGTTGTGAAGGGAGAAATTGATTATCTTGTTGAGCATGGCAGTGACGGATTAGTGGTTATGGGAATGTCCGTGGGGAATGGTGCCCGAGGCGGCAGCCATCTTCACCTGCACGGCACCGCGGGTGACGACCCGTTCGCCGGGTTGCAACCCGGCCTCGACGGTTACTTCGCGGCCGTTGTTGTCGCCGATTTTCACTTCGCGTCGCTGGTATCCTTCCTCGTCGAGCTGCACATATACATAATATATGCCTTGCGCTTCGGTCAGGGCCGAGAGGGGGAGGACGACGGCCTTTTCACGGGTCTTGCCGCACAATGCCACCTCGGCATAGAGACCGGCGACCAAATCTCCGGGATTGTCAAACTCGAAAGTCACCGGTATGAGGGTCGAGCCCGTGGCCGTGCTGCGGCCTATCGAGAGCCGGCGGCCGTTCAGTTCCGAGACGGCGTAGGTGGAGTCGGCCGCTGCGGTCGAGAAGTAGGCGTCGGTCATGTCGGTGAGGCGGTTGTAGTACCGCTGCGGCACTTCGGCCGTGAGGCGCAACCGGCGGTTGGTCGTGATGGCGGCCAGCGGTGTGCCGGCCTCGACATATTGCCCGGCATTGACCGACAGTCGGGTGAGGTACCCGGCCTGCGTCGCTTTTACCGGTACCCCTTGCTCGCTTTCCGAGGCGAGGGGCAGGTATTCGGCTTCGGCTCGCAGGAATTCGGCCCGTGCGGCATCGACCTCTTTCTGAGAAACGACGTGCCCGGCT
>UQOX01000039.1 GCA_900542765.1 uncultured Porphyromonadaceae bacterium
TGGACCGCATGGAGCAAGGCCCCCTCACCGGCTCGTATGCCCGCGACGTGCGCGTGTGTGTATATGACGGAAAGATGCACCCCGTAGACTCGAACGAAATCTCCTTCCGCCTCGCCGGCCGCAACGCATTCAGCGAAGCCTTCAAAAACGCCGGGCCGAAGATTCTCGAACCGGTTTACGACGTCGAAGTACTCGTGCCGTCGGACAAGATGGGCGACGTCATGAGCGACCTGCAAGGCCGCCGCGCCATCATCATGGGAATGGAAAGCGTGAAAGGACTTGAGAAAATCATGGCGAAAGTTCCCCTGAAAGAGATGTCGACCTACTCGACCGCCCTCAGCTCGATTACCGGCGGACGTTCCTCGTTCAGCATGAAGTTTGCCTCTTACGAACTCGTACCCGGCGATATTCAAGATAAGCTGCTGAAAGAATACGAGGCTACCCAGACCGACGAATAACCCCATCGACAAGAAGGTGGCTTGAGACCGCCTTTCCGATATTAGTTAAATTAATACAAAAAGCCGTCTTTTACGAGACGGTTTTTTGTTATTAAAGGATTGTTTGTTAATTTAGCACCGAATTGTTAAACAAGAGCGATTCTAAAAAAGTTATTTGAATTTGTTAAACAAAACGGGGTTCCCGATTGTTTATCAAAAAAATAATGAAAAAAGAGACTTTTCCTCGGAATTATCCCGGCGATAGACGAAAGAAAAGCGACGCAACGCTCCGAAAGGCAAGCATTAACGTATGAAAAAATCCACGATTTGGCTATTGGCAATCATCATGGCTCTGACGTTTTGTAGTCTTCTCTTTATGCAGATTACATATATAGAGAACATGGTGAAAATGCGCAACGAACAGTTTTCGGAGGCGGTGAAACGCAGCCTCTATGCCGTATCGTCGCAACTCGAACAAGATGAGACCAAGCGTTACCTGGCCGAAGACATCGAGGAAAACCAGAAACGGCTGCTCTCGATAGAGCGAGGCGGCCGCTCGGTTACCCAACAGTGGTCGTTTGTCTCACCCGACGGCTCCATCAGCACCCTCAACGTGCAGGAGTTCACGTTTTCTCTCCCCGAAAAGGTCACCGTGCCCAAGGCCAACAGCGGAAGCTCCATCACCAATACCTACAAGGACATGCAGGAGGTCCTGAAAAACCAGTACCTCTACCAGAAAGGACTGCTCGAAAACGTCATTCTCAACATTCTTGCCACAGCCAGCAACCGCCCCATACTGGAACGCGTCGATACCGAACTGCTGTCGAATTACCTGAAAGCCGAACTGCGAAACAACGGCCTGAACATTCCTTTCCAGTATGCCATATACAACCCCAAGAACCGTATCGTTTACAAGAGCTCGGAATACAACCCCGAGGAGAAAAGCACAAAATACTCCATCACGCTTTTCCCCAACGACCCCTCGAAACGGCAAAACCAGTTGCGCGTCTACTTCCCGACCAAGAAAGACTATATCTTCTCGTCGGTACGGTTCAGCATACCTTCGTTCACCTTCACACTGGTCCTGCTGATAACGTTCATCTTCACCATCGCCAAACTTTTCCGACAGAAAAAGCTCACCGAGATGAAGAACGACTTCATCAACAACATGACCCACGAATTCAAGACACCCATATCGACCATATCGCTTGCCGCACAAATGCTGAAAGACCCGGCGGTATCGAAGAGCCCGGAGATGTTCAACCACATATCGACCGTCATCAACGACGAGACCAAGCGTTTGCGTTTCCAAGTCGAGAAAGTTTTGCAGATGTCGATGTTTGAACGACAGAAGACGATGATGAAACTTTCGATTATCGACATAAACGACTTGATTGCCAATGTACTAAGCACATTCAAGCTGAAAGTCGAACAGTTTGGCGGCAGCATCGACGCCGAACTCGATGCCGAAGACGGCCTGGTGGAAGTCGATGAAATGCACTTCACCAACGTCATCTTCAACCTGCTCGACAACGCCGTAAAATATGCCCGCGAAGAGGTCCCCCTCGAACTGATGGTAAAAACCGCCACCGAAGGCAACAAAGTCGTCATCTCGATACAAGACAACGGCATCGGCATCAAGAAAGAAGACCTGAAAAAGATTTTCGAAAAATTCTATCGTGTATCGACCGGCAATGTGCACAATGTCAAAGGGTTCGGCCTCGGCCTCGCCTATGTGCACAAAATCGTCACCGACCTGAAAGGCACAATCCGTGCCGAAAGCGAACTGAATCATGGAACAACATTTATAATAACATTACCCCTTAAAAACAAATGATTATGGAAGAAAAGTTGCGTATCTTACTTTGCGAAGATGATGAAAACCTCGGTATGCTGCTGAGAGAGTTTTTGCAGGCCAAAGGCTATGCTGCCGACCTTTTCTCTGACGGAGAGAGCGGCTACAAAGCATTTTTGAAAGGGAAATACGACTTATGCGTGCTCGACGTAATGATGCCCAAAAAAGATGGTTTCACGCTGGCACAAGAAATACGGACCGTCAACAGCGAAGTGCCTATCATCTTCCTGACGGCCAAATCGCTGAAAGAGGATATTCTCGAAGGTTTCAAAATCGGAGCCGACGACTACATTACCAAACCGTTCAGCATGGAAGAACTGGTGTTCCGCATCGAAGCCATTCTGCGTCGCGTCAAAGGCAAACGGGGCAAAGAGGTGACGATGTATAAAATCGGGCAATTCACTTTCGATACCCAGAAACAGGTTCTTTCCATCGGAGAGAAAAACACCAAGCTCACCACCAAGGAGTCGGAGTTGCTGAGCCTGCTCTGTGCCCATGTGAACGAAATCCTGGAACGGAATTTCGCCCTGAAAACCATCTGGATCGACGACAACTACTTCAACGCCCGTAGCATGGACGTCTACATCACCAAACTGCGCAAGCACCTCAAAGACGACCCCTCCATCGAAATTATCAATATCCACGGCAAAGGTTACAAACTCATCGCCCCCGAGATAGAGATGAAAACAAAATAAGAGATTCCACCGCCTCTTAACAGACAAAGCGGGGCCCCGCTTCTCTTTTGCTACCCGCCGTCAATGCCGGGTCTTGTAGTCGCGATAGAGTTCGCGCACGATACCGTCGACAAGCCCCAACTTGGGAACAATCACAGAACCTGCTCCCGTTATGCGCAAGGCCGTGGTGAAGATTGAGAGCGCCGGCACAATGACATCGGCACGGTTGGCATTGAGTTCCATCTCCTCCATGCGCTGGCCGACAGACATCTTTTGAAGCCGCTCATAAAGGGCATTGAGCTCCTTGGCCTTGATGGCATCTTTGGGTTTCTTGTCGAGCAGGCGATGAGCCTTGTTGATGTTACCGCCCGACCCGATGAGAGCCGACGGCCGGTAACGACTGGCTTTCTCACCCAGCCACGCGGCGAACGCCTCTTCCTCGCCGGCCGAAACGGCCCCGCTGATGTAACGCACGGTTCCCAAGCGGAAAGAGCGGGCCTCTACTTGACGGTTCTCGGCATAGACGACAACTTCGGTGGAGCCTCCTCCCACGTCGATATAGAAATAGGATTTCTCCTTGTCGAGCACTTTTTCGAGGCCGCCGGCCTCATATATCGTGCGGGCTTCGGTATTGCCATCGACGATGGTGATGTCGATACCGCAAGTGCGGGCTATCGTCCTGGCCACCTCGGCCCCGTTTTCCGCCTCGCGCATGGCACTGGTGGCGCAGGCTTTGTAAGCATCGATGTCGAACGTCTTGAACAAGGCGGCAAAGGCCGACATGGCTTGCGTAAGCGCCGCCACCTTCCCGGGGGTGACGTGCCCGAGCGAGAATACATCTTCGCCCAGACGTATAGGTACCCGCACAAAGGCGGCTTTTTTAAACTCGGGAGCATCATACTCCTCGACATAATCAATAAGAAGGCGTATGGCGTTTGAGCCGATGTCGATGGCTCCAAACGTGTATCTCTTCGGTTCCTGCATATCTGCCTTTCGTTAGTAGTGTGTATTCGATTCCAGGGACGTCCCGGACAATTATTTCTCGTAATTCGACAAGCGGCCGTAATACTCATATAGGGCAGCCTGGCTGCGCAAAGGTTCTTCGCCCGGGGTGGGCTGCACATAGGTATTTTGGTGCCCTTCGTCGAGCAGACGCGCCTTGACCGAGTCGTGCCATTGTATGTCGAATACCTCCCGGGCCTTTTTGCGTATGACCTCGTCGTAGAGCGGCACACACACTTCGACACGGCGGTCGAGGTTGCGTGCCATCCAGTCGGCGCTTCCCGTGTAGATAGTCTCATGGCCTCCGTTGCAGAAGATATAGAGACGGGCATGTTCGAGGTATTTGTCGACGATGCTTATTGCCCGAATGTTCGGGCTCAACCCTTCGACCTGCGGCAAGAGGCAACAGGCGCCGCGCACGATAAGGCGCACTTCGACCCCGGCACGTCCGGCCTCGTAGAGTTTCTCGATAATACCCACATCGGTGAGCGAATTGCACTTGGCATAGATATAGGCTCTTTCGCCCTTGCGCGCATGACGTATCTCGTTATCGATCTTATCATAAAACTCTTGCCGCATGTAATAAGGCGAGACCATCAGGTGCTTGAAAGTAAACTGCTTGTGGCTGTTCGACAAGAAAAGAAATACATTGAGGACATCTTGCGTAATCTCGGCATGGGAAGTGAAAAGCCCGAAATCGGAATAGATGAGCGCCGTGTTTTCATTGAAATTTCCGGTTCCGATATAGGCATAACGTTTCAACCCGCGATGCTCCCGGCGTTCGACGAGGACCACTTTGCTGTGCACTTTGAGGTCTTCCATGGTGTGGAGTATCTTCACGCCCTCGCGTTGCAGGAGGTCGGTATTTTCCATGTTCTGTTCCTCGTCAAAGCGGGCTTTGAGTTCGAGCATGGCATAGACCTTCTTGCCGTTTTTCACCGCATTGACCAGGGCGTTTATCACTTTGGAATGTTCGGCCGTGCGATACAGGGTGATGTAGATGCTCTCGACACGGGGGTCGATGGCGGCTTCGCGCAGGAAATCGATAAAGTGCTGGAAAGTGTGGTAGGGATAATTCAGGAATATATCGCGCCGGGCAATGACGTCGAGGATACTCGAAAAGAGGGAAATCGAGGGGTGTTGTATGGGTTTCTGCTGGGTATAGAGGAGGTCGGGACGCACCTTGGGAAACTTCATGAGGTCTTTCATCATGTGATAGCGTTCGCCGGGAGCCAACATTTCGACATTGTCGAGGCCGAGTTTCCCGGCCAGGATTTCGACCATGTCGGCCGGCATGTCCCTGTCGTAAATCATGCGTATGGGAAGGCCATAACGACGATTTGATACCCCCTCGGAAATACGCTCGAAAAGGCTCTTCGACACATCTTCATCATAGGTGAGCTCCGCGTCACGCATGATTTTGAACGTATAAACGCCTATATCATCGTAAGAAAACATAAAGAATATGTGGTCGATCATCAGGCGTATGATGTCGTCGATAAAGATAATGTCATGACGACCCGGCTCCGAAGGCAGGACGACAAAACGGGGACAGGCCGAGCTGGTGGGTATGCGCACGATGGCATAACGCGGCGATGCCTTGGCATTATGCGACATCTTCACGCCGAGGTAACTGTTGCCGTCGGGGAGGAATGGCAACTTGACCGACTTACGGATTATGAGCGGTACCAGTCTCGGGGAGATAATCTGTGCATAATAACTGCGGCAGAACTCTTTTTGCTCTTCGTTCAGATTCTTTTCATTGACGACAAAGATGTTTTCACGCTCCATCTGCGCCAATATCGAACGATAGGTCTCGGAAAAATGCTCTTGCAAGATGGCTATCTTGTCGTTGAGCTCATCGAGGAGCGACTCGGGTGTATAATCGCCGGTAAGCAGTCGGTTTGCGCTTTTACGGGAACGGCATAAGCGCATGATGTTGGCGACCCGCACCTTAAAGAATTCATCTTGGTTATTCGAAAATATCCCCAGGAACTGCAAGCGTTGCATAAGGGGGACATTCGGGTCTCGGGCTTCTTGCAAAACCCGTTCGTTGAATTGCAACCAACTTACTTCCCGATTTATAAATCTATACTCCATAATGTCTGTGTATTAGCTGGTCAACAAATACGGTCTCACTCATACCCAACCACTTGCGATAAAGGAAAGTCTCGTCGGCATGAGGGTGGCCCATGTGTTCGACAAATCGGTTCAGGTCGAATCGGTCAGAAACAATGGCAATGTCGGAAGCCGCTGCGTCGGCGGCATTGATTTGTTGCTCGATGTGAGCCGGGATAAGCATCATGGGCTTATCGTAGAAAAGGGCTTCGCACACCGACTCAAATCCCGCCGTCGTGACGTAACCGTTGCATCGACGCATTAAAGATAAGAAAAGTTTATCATTTACACGATGGAAGGTGAGATTTCTTTCGGCCTTCCAGCTTTCGGGATACTCTTTGTTGTCCCAGAAAACATGCAATTCACACTCGGGGTGCTCGCGGCTCCACGCCCGTATCTGGGAGGCAAAAGCGTTGTTGACAATGTAACCGAGTATAAAATTCTCGCGGTGGCATTCGTTGTTCTGCAACACCTCACGGCGCAACAGGGGCGGGACAATCGTTATGTGGCGGTCTTCATCGCCGGCCATCGGATAAAACGAGAGAGCCAACAAACGGCTGCACCCCATCGCGCTCAGGCGCACATGTTGCCTGAGCAGCCAGGCACCCCACCCGCGACGCGCGGCCTGCCGGTAACTGCGATGCAGCATGAGATACTGATGCCCGACGCCGACCATCTCGACCGGAAGCCGGAAGCACTTGACCGCCAGCCCCGAGAGCATCTCATAGAAGTTGACCACCTCATCGGGGCGGTATTGGAGTATCTGGGCTCGTATGAAACAGACACTCCGCACATAGGCTTCAAGCCGCCGGGGAGCGAGATTCGCCATGACGGTATGTGCAAGGCTCACGCGGGTATCGCCGGCCTTGAAACTGAACTGCGGGGCTTCGAACGTGTCGACCGGGGCTCCGATTCCACGCAAGAAAAACTCCGGTATCTGGCGATGCCGGGTGCGCCCCACCAAAACTTTGACGACCTCGTGCCCCTGACGGCGCAGAATCGAGGCCAACGAGAGGGCCTGGGTGAGATGTCCCCTACCCTCGCCCTGTACGATAAAGAGATAACGCATCACGCTTTTTCCTTTTGATATTCCACGACCGACCAGTTTCCGTCGAAATCTTCTACCAAAGCGGTCATCGACTCGACCCAGTCGCCCGAATTGAGGTAATGTATGTCGCCTATCATGCGATCGTCGGCATGATGGATATGGCCGCAAATGACACCGGCACAATTTTTCCGCCGGGCAATGTCACACAACGAGTCTTCGAAGTCGCTGATGTAGGAGACCGATGCCTTGACCGACTGTTTCACCTGTTGCGAAATAGACTTGTAGGGCAGCCCTTTCTTGCGGCGACGGCGGTTGTAGATGCGATTGAGCCCCATGAGCAGGCTGTACCCCACATCTCCCACCTTGGCCAACCAGCTGAACCGCGTCGTAATCGTGTCGAAAACATCGCCGTGCAGGACATAGTAACGGCGCGCGCCGCTCTCATGGACATAGTCGCGGCAGATGGTGAAATTGGGAATTTCGAGCGGGAGGATACGGTCGAGAAAATCGTCGTGGTTACCCCGCAGGTAAATGATGCGCGTGTGGGGCAATATCGACAACAACCGCTTGATAAAATAGGTGTGCCGCTTCTTCCATTTCGGTTTTTTGCCCCGGACAATCTCCCAGCCGTCGATGATGTCGCCGCAGAGTATCAGCGTTTCACAGGTGTGTGCTTTCAAGAAAAGATTGGCCTCTTTGGCCTTTGACCATTTCGAACCGAGGTGTATGTCCGACATGACGATGGTCCGGTACTCTTTGTTCTTCATTCTTTCTGTTTTGCTCTGCAAAAGAACGACATGTATATTTCTGGAAGAATACAATCGTGTGACAATTCCATAACAACTTCACAGAGCAGCGAGTTTACGCTGCCGGCCGATTATTCGCAGGAACGACAGGCGGTGAGAAAGCGCCCTCCCGCGACAAACGTTCGGGCATGAGGCAGATTGGAGAGAGGGGGAAACATAAGGCACCGCCCACGCAAGGAGGCGGTAGAAAAAACCGGGCACACCCCGTATTGGGGTGTGCCCGGTGGCTAATGGACTGTTTCCCGACAAGGCGCGACGCGTCAATCGGCAATGACCTTGAACGAACGGCGAGCCTTTGAGGAGACTATATCGACGATGTAAAGACCCGAGCCATCGACCGGCGTGGCAAATTGCGGTGCGGTTCCAGTCGTGTCGAGCAGGCAATGGCCCGACATGTCATAGAGGTAGATGCGCTCCCCTCCTTCGAGACCGAGGACATAGAGCACATGGTCGTGGAGGTAGACTTTCCACGGCGTTTCGGTCGTCTCGCTCAGGCGGAATGCCAAAGAGAAACGCTGCGGGTCGTCTTCGGCCGACGAGGCGAAGAAGGTATAGGCCGACTCTTTGAGATCGGTGGCCTGCCCCGTGCGGTTGTCGATGAGCACAATGACATCATAATTCTCGGCCAACGTCTCCTCGGGAAGGTCGATGGTATAGAATCCGCTGTCGGCCACCGAAACACCTACCGAGGTATAGGCCGCCTCATCGACGGCGGCAGCCAACGAGAAGCGGGTGCCCGTCGAAGGATTGTCGATATAAATCTGCGGAACAGCAGGATTCATGCTCATAAACTTGATACCATCACGACCCACCTCATAGGTCAACGCCTCGGACGAACGTGTGGTGCGGAACAAGACCTTGTCGGCACCGGCCTCACCCTTGATGCGGAGCGAGAGGTTCATGCCCGTATTATCGGCAAAAAGGCTTGTCGACTTCGGTTGCGGGAAGAGGAGCGACTCTTTCTCGTCGTGTCCGATGATAGCGGTTTGGGTAAAGTACCCGTCGCCCAACTTGGCCTGGCCACCCATCCAAGATTCAATGGTGTTATAGGTAGAACCGTCGTAGTAGTAAAGGAGGTGGGGCAAATCCATATAGGTAAAGTCATAAGAGGCCACCAGATAGGGAATACCGAAGAGGTTCCAACCCATGTTCTCCTTGTGGGTAAACCGCGGCGTTCCGTCACTCTCGACCTCGGTGAGGTTGTGCTGGGTGAGCGAAACGGTCTTGTCGGTATTCGTCTCGGTATATATGGCCGCATTGGCATCACGTCCCGTGAAGCGGTAGGTCCCGGCCTGCGTGAGGCAAAGGCCAAATCCCTCTCCGGCGTCGAAAACGGTCTCCTCTACCCAATAGGGCGAGTTGGCGGCATGATAGCGAGTAAGCGACTCGGCACGGCCGCGGCCGTCGTAAATGGCTATGGTATCGCCGGCCCCCCAAGCCAAGCGTGCGGGTGCGTAGGTGGTACCGTCATAGGCCACCCGACTGATGCTGTCGCGCTGCAAAGCATAGGGGAAGGCGGCTAATTGCCACCCGGCGCCCAACATACGCTCGACAGCCACATAATCGAGACTCACGGCATTACCGTTGCCATAAAGCGAGGTTCCTTCTTTGAGGAGGAGGTATCCGGGAGCAAAGGTCGTCGAGAGATTTTCGAGGACGAGATTCCCGGCGTGCACATACACTACCGAACCTCCGGCCGGAGCCTGCGTGGCTTTATAGCCTGACTCGATGTTCCACGTCTCGAAGTCGATGTTCCACGTCTCGAAGCAACCGTAATCGACGGTTCCGCCAAAGGTGCGGACATTGCCCAAAATGTCGCGATCGGAAGCGAAATCGACACACCCTGCATATTTTTGCGGAATGGCCGGGTCGGCATCACCGGCATCGATGGCTTTGCCCATCTCTTTGAGCTGGAAAGAAAGTTCATCGGCAAGGTAGGTATTATAGGGATTGCCGTCGCCCGGCATGGGCGATGTCACATCATAGAGCGGGTCATAAAGGGCGCGTTGCGAGGTAGCCAGCGTATTGAACATGGCCCCGTTGTTTGCATGCGTCACGGGCACGACGTTCTCGGGGGCATCGACGGTGACATTCACGAGCGTACCGCCGTTGTTGGCCATGACCGGTTCTCCGGCAGCAGGGATATTTGCAGCGACAAGCACGTTATAGAGCAGGCCTCCGTCGTTGCGCACCACGGGATCGTTACCGGCCACGGTGAACCCATGCACATAACTGTTGCGCATCACGACACCGTCGGCGAGACTTACCGGAGCCGCGTCGCTCCCCGATGCCGAGGTGATTTCAAAGCCGTCGAGCAGTGCCATGCCGTCGAAGGATTCACTTCCCGAAACCACACCTCCGATAACGGTGCGCGACGCAGACGATGCCAGCAAGCCGGGACGGGCGGCAGCTACATCGGCAACGGTCACTTGGGGCGACACGTCGGGAGCGGTCACCGTATCGGTGTAATTCGTCTGCACGCTGCCATATACCGACACACCGTCATGCAAGGTGATCTCCTCGTTGGTGCGACCGCTCTTGACAAAGACGGTAGCCGTCTCACCGGGAACGTTGCGGGTGGCCACATACACGGCACACAAGTCGATGGCTTCCTGCAAACGGCCTTGTCCAAAAGCCCGCTCCCACGTCGTACCGTCTCCATCGAGGGTCTTTCCCGGCTGCACATAAAGCACGGGATAAAGGCGTTGGTTGTTCTCGTAAGCGCCCCGGTCGATATTTTCATCGTAGACACGGAGGTCATTCAACGTAATGTCATAACCCGACGGATCATCTGCGGGCAAACCCAAGGCGGTGCGGTAAAGCACGGAGTCGCCCTTGTTGAGCAAAACGGCCGACGCCCCTATGTCGAAATTGCGCAACGTCACATCGCCATCAAAGGGATTCTCAAAATTGGGACCCGAAATGACGTCGGTGTTCTCTTGCGAGAGGTCGTCGTTGTTCTTGCCGGCTTGCGCAAGTGTCGTGGCGGCGAGGTTCTGTATGGCATTGTATGCGATATTTTCGGTCTTGACAGGCGCATAGCCTCCCGTTTCCACGGACAATAATTGCGGGGCGGTTATGCCTTGCGACTCTTCTTCGGAAGTACCGGCACCGCCGTTGCGCCACAATACCGAATTATAGAGGGAGCTTTCATACACGCTGTCAGAGAGCACCGGCGATTGGGTATTGAGGGCAAAGGTGGCATTGAGCACTTCGGTATCGACCGCATCGAGGGGAATGCCTTTGTTTGAATGGAATACAGTGTTGTATATCAATGTTTTGCCGCCACGACCGGTAATTTTCACCACCGGCTCGCCGGGTTGGTCGGCGGCCAACCTGTTCCCGCCCCTGAACTCACAACCGCCCAAGATGAGTTTCGTCACGTCGTCTTGTGCCGTCCCAGCCTTGGTCTCATACCTGAATGCCGCTCCGTAGGGGTTGTCAAAGGTGATGTTTTCGATGGTGACGGGCACGACGGGCCGATCCGAAGCGGCTTCGGTATCATCGTCCTCGCGGTTGGCGGCATCGACAATGTTGAAGAGGCTTTTCACCTCGGGATTGATACTCGTGATGACAGTCTTGTAATTCTCACCGCGGTAGAGGGGGCTGTTCTCGGGTATCGGTTGCCGCTGGTTGTCGGCATTGAAACCGCCGGCAATGCGCAACGAACGCACGTTGAGTTCGCCCGTCGGATTGTCGCCCTGCGTGCCATACTGGGTGTTGATGACGAAACCGCCGTTGCGGTTGATGGTATAGATGGGTGCGAACTCGCCTTCGGTGATGTATATGACTTTGTCGTTGCCGTTGCGGTTGAGCACGAGACGTTCAATGGCCCGTTGCAGGTTACTGGTGGCGGTAGCCCATGACGAGCCGTCATTCACATTGCCGGGAATCTCCTCGGCGCATACATAGAGGACATCGCCCACGGGGTTGAGAGGAGTATGCTCATACTCATACACGCCTATGTCGATATACGTGTTTTTCGAGAGGTCGCTCTCCGACTTGTTGGGGTCGAGGCACACGCGGCTCAACACCCGGTTCCCGGTGGCCATGTAGGTATCATGTATGCCGGGCAGCAAAGGGTTGATAGCGGTAATATCGCCGGCAGCCACATATTTGGGAATCGAGAAGTAAAGGCCTCCCGATGTTTCGGGGTCGGCCCACGACCATTCGCCGGCGGCGGCGTCATACGTCTGCCGGGCCCAACCCCAACCGGCATCGACCATGGGATTGATGCGGCTCAGCGACCAGTCGGCATCCTGTTGGTAGCCGGCTACACCGGCGAGGGTCGACGGATTGGCGAAGTTCGGCCCGTAGAGCGAACGGTTGTCGGGTGTGAGCACCACGTTGTTGTTTTTGAAATCGGGCAGGTTCTCATTTACATCGGCATCGGTGTCGATCTGCCCGTCACCTATCACCGAGGTTTTGTCCCACCCCTCTTCATAGGCGCAGAAATGGAGTATGTCGGGAGCCGCCTCGGACGACGGGTCGTCGAAAGGAACGCCTTCGGACTGCCATTTGTTGATGGTATAGCGATTCTTCCCAGCCTCATTGCCCCAGAAAGCGGTATTGAAGATGAGGTTCGACGTGAGGTTGGTGGCCACCGACCCGGCCGAATTGGCATTCAACGAGTAAATGCACGGATACTCGGCGGCCTTGTTGCGCACAACGTTGCAGTTGACCATCCAGATGCGGGAGTTGCTTTCGTTGAAAATCGCGCCGCCGCGGGAATAGGCTTCATTGTTGGCGAAGAGGGTGTTGACCGCATACACGACACCGTCGACAAACAACGCGCCGCCCGAGCCGACGTATCCGGCATCGGCACCCGAGACAGAGGCATCGCCGATGGCTTCGTTACCCGAAACCTGCGAGCCCGAAATCGAGCAGATGCCCGTGTTGTAAATCGCGCCGCCCAGCACACCTTCGTTGCCGTAGATGAGGCTGCGGCGTATCGTAAGCGGAATGCGGCGTATTTCGGCAGCGCCGTCATTGTCGGTGCCGTCGACGCATATCGCGCCCCCCTTGTAATAGTTGCCGGCGTAGGTGGCATCGCCCGGCAGGAGGTCGGCCGCATGGCCGCCGGTCACGGTGATGCCGTCGAAGACGATGGGCTTACCCACCGTGAGTCCCGTATGCGTATCTTCGAGATCGGGCAGCGTACCCACCTTGGCGGGGTCGGCACAGGCATAGATGACATGATAGACACCCAAGGCATCGAGCTCGCTGTTGGAACGGCCCGAGAAAATCGTCTGGTGAGCAAATTCCCACGGCTCGATAATCGAATTGCCGTTGAGGTCGGCACGGGTACGGTCCAAAAGCAGGTCATCGGTGGGCGTGCCCGTAAAGGTTATCGAGAAACCGTTGCTGCCGGTCACGGCGTGGTCACCCCCGTCGCTGTCCTGGCAATACATCTCGCTGCCCGAGAACCCGCCGTAGATGGCCACTCCTTCGGGCACAGTGAAAGTCGACGTGCGGGCATTCTCCACCGTAGTGCCGTCGCCGGCCTCGCGGGGAATGTAACTACCGCCGGACAGGAAAATCTCAAATGTGATGTTCTTGTTGTCCACACCGGGAAGGTAGGTGTGGGTGGTATTGTCGCGCACCGACTTGATGTAACGCAAGGCGTCGTGCAGCTCATACATGGGGTAGACAAACGACGAGCCGCGTGTCTGGTATATGGCGTCGTCGCCCGAGAGACCGGCCGCAAGCAGGCGGTTGAGGTCGGGGTGCAACAACGAACCGTTGGTGACGAAGATGCGTTGCAGGAGGACACCTTCGGGCGGCAGTATTTCCCGACCCAGGGAGCGCGCCCCCACATCGATGTTGTCGCCGGACACACGATACATGTCGGCAAAGTCGCGTAGGTGGAGGTCATGCTCGCTGACCCACCGGTAATAGTCGGTCTGGGGCATACCGGCACCGGCCAGTACCGAAGTTTCTTCTATCATGTAACAGGGGTCGGCGGGATTATCCATCACGAAACGCACGCCGCTGCTGTTGTCGGCCGATACCGACCGATTATTGAGGCCGGGTACCTGCAGGTTCTCGACAAAGGCATAAGAGAAGAGGTAATGCCCCTCCTCGTCGCTGCCGTAGTTGCCATACACGTCCTTGGCATAATTGGCCGTGTTGCCCCACAAGACCGTGGAGTTGACAATCAGTTTGCGGCCGAGGAAATAGAGGCCGCCCCCCTCGTCCGTGGCATCGTTGCCGGCAATGGTCGTGGCGATGAGGCAGGCCTCGTCTTCGCCGTCGCCTTCGGAGGCGAGATAGATGCCGGCTCCGCGGGCGGCCGTGTTGCCGGTCACCAGCGTACCCGACACGACGGCACCGGGCTTGAGGTATATGCCGCCGCCCTCGCCGCTCGCCGCATTGTCCTCCACGATGCAGTTACGCACATGCACATACGATTCGGCCAAGATACCGCCGCCGCGGCTGTCGTCTTCGCGCAGCGAGCCGTCGGCGTTGCCGCCCGAGATGTAAAGGCCGTCAAGCACGGCATATCCGGCCTCGGCGGGTATGGTGCGGTAAGTACCGTCGGGGTCCTCGACAAGGTTGCCCTCTTCGTCATAGAGGTAGTCGGTAAACACCACGGCATGGTAGGTATTGATGAGCGACGTATCGGCGGCCGACACATACTCGGCCTTGAATATGGTTTTATTACCGATGATGTCGCGGTTTCCTTCGGTAAAAGTCTCATCATAACCGCCCCATACTTCGACACCGCGGGGCACGATGAGGGCAAAACTGCGGGGGTCGGTCTCCTCCTCCAGGAGTTGGTCTTCACCGGGCACGACAGCGGTGCGGCGCGGGGCATAGGGAGTCGCACCGCCGGCCACCATCACGACATAGTGGCCGGCGGGGTCATCGGCTTTGGCACGACCGGCGGCATCGAGCACCTGTTGCAACTTCATCCAGCAGGCGGCATTTTCGGGGCTGTCGGCCGAGGCGTTACCGCCATCGGCGCCACTGTATGTCACATAGTAGACATGGGCCTCCACACTTTCACCGCCGATAGAAAGGTTTTCGGTACCGGGAGTAATATCGTAGGCTCCATTATACTCG
>UQOX01000040.1 GCA_900542765.1 uncultured Porphyromonadaceae bacterium
TTCGTCACGACCGTTTCGGCGAAGGGCAAGTCTCGGCCATCTCGGGCGAAGGCGACAATCGCAAAATCACGGTCGATTTCGACCATGTGGGACAGAAACATCTCCTGTTGAAATTTGCCAAATTTACCATACTCAAATAATCTCACGGCTATGATGGATATTCACCAAGTACCCTCACCCTGTTATGTCCTCGACGAACAGTTGTTCCGTCGCAACCTTTCTCTTATCCGTTCGGTCAAAGACCGCGCCGGCGTCAATATTATTTTGGCATTCAAGGCTTTTGCTTTGTGGAAGGCATTCCCCATAGTGCGGGAGTATATCCCTTCCTCCACGGCCAGTTCGCTCTTTGAGGCTCGCCTCGCCTACGAAGAGATGGGGTCGCCGGCACATACCTATGCCCCGGCATACAGCGACAAGGAATTTCCCGAGATACTCTCGTACAGCAGCCACATCACCTTCAATTCGCTGTCGCAGTTCCACCACCATTATCCCGCGGTGCAGGCTTCGGCGCGCAAGGTCTCTTGCGGATTGCGCATCAATCCCGAGTATTCCGATGTCGAAACCGCCCTTTACAACCCCTGTGCTCCCGGTAGCCGCCTCGGCGTGACGGCGGCACTCCTGGGCGATACCTTGCCCGAGGGCATCGAAGGTCTCCATTTCCATACGCTGTGCGAATCGTCATCGTATGACTTGGAAAAAACCTTGCAGCGGGTCGAGCAGCGTTTCGGGCATCTCTTCCCCCGTTTGAAGTGGCTCAACATGGGCGGCGGTCACCTTATGACCCGACAGGGGTATGACGTGGAGCACTTGGTGTCGCTGTTGCGCGACTTCAAGCGTCGCTATCCTCACCTCGACATCATTCTCGAACCCGGCAGCGCGTTTGCCTGGCAGACGGGCGTGCTGGTGGCAACGGTCCTCGATATTGTCGAGAATGCAGGCATTCGCACCGCTATTCTCGATGTGTCGTTTACCTGTCACATGCCCGACTGTCTCGAAATGCCTTACAAACCTGTCGTGCGCGGGGCTCTCGAACCCACTCCCGGCAAACCGACTTACCGTTTGGGCGGAAATTCCTGCCTCAGTGGCGATTATATGGGCGATTGGTCGTTCGACCACGAGTTGCAGGTGGGGGAGCGCATAGTCTTTGAAGACATGATACACTACACGATCGTGAAGACGACGATGTTCAACGGCATCTCACACCCGTCCCTGGCTCTTTGGGGAGCCGACGACAAGCTCACGATATGGCGCGAATATACCTATGAAGATTACAAGCATCGCATGGCGTGATGCTTGTTGCACCGTTTTCCGGAAGAAAATGCCTTTTAACGGAGAGACATTGGTTAAGGAATATTGAATTTCAAGCCTTGATTAAGTTAATTTCTTAATTAAGTAAAAATAAGAAACGAATTTATGCCGCGAATGAACACGATTGAAAAATAGTTGCTATATTTGCTTCGTGTTTTTCATGGTATTAAATTTAAGGTTAACAAAGATTGGTTGTCGTGAGACAATCAATTTTTTTTGTATATAGGACTATTTGCCCTCAATTTTTTCCCTGTTTTAATTCAATTCTTTCAATGGCAGCAACAGCAAAGGGTGATTCATAATCGGATTTTTCAGGTTTTCAAGTTCGATAAGTAAATCATCTCCGATAACTTTGAGAAAGAAAAGCGTGCGGTAATCGTTATTGGGAAATACCAGTGTATAGGCTTTTACTTCTTGCGTGTTTTCATTGAGTTTACACAGAAGAATCTCCTGCCCATATCCAAGGGAGAAAAATATATTATCGCCTGCTGATTGGAAATACCGGGCCCAATAGGCATATTCTTTATCTTTGTTCTCGTCGATGAAACTCGACTTTTCAATGAAAGTTTTTTCCTTTAAGGAAGAAGGAATCGCCTTCTCTCCATAATCAAAGGCATAAAGTGGCCGTATCTCGTCGGCTTCAATGTAGAACAGCGTATCTTTCATGGCCTCCCAATATAACACTCTGTTGTGTGCATAATCGGTAAAACAGACATCGGGGAATATGTAGGAACTTTGCACATAACGCCCTGTAACCGTTTTTTGCCAAATCAGATTTTTGTTCCATTGCGAGAGAAGAGCGACGTTTCTGTCTCCGCCATAGCTGTTGGTACTCAAAAAAGAGGAGTCGGGCGCAGGAAAAAGATTGATAGGACCTGTTTCACTTTGGGATTTTCCTAATTTTTCGCTTCTCAAATACTTGCCGTCGGGAGAGAAGTGCATAATCTTTTGAGATGTTTTGTCGAAGAGACACAGATTTCCATCTTTTACCCACAAGTTGCTCACGCTGAGATATTCCATGGGACCTTGACCTTTGCCCGACAGGTCAAACAAGTATTGCCCTTCTTCGTTGAAGGCGCGTATGAAACTTCGGGAGTTAATAAAGTATTTATTGTCGATTTTTTCCACCAAACACACGTCATATAGCAGCGAGCTGTCGTTTGTCTCGATGTGAATGATTCGAGTCGTGTCGACGGGAAGTTTTATGATGTTTTCTATGTCAACTTTAAGAGTAGGAAGAGTTGTTGGCTTCTGCTTTGAACAGGAGAGATAACATAATGTGCTTAATGTGGATATTACAAATACAAGCAATTTCTGATTAGTAATCATTGTGTTATTGTGATTTGTGGTGTGTATATCTCCCTCTTGCCCGATAAGAGTCGTTTTTTTGAGATTGTGCGGTGTCGTTTTCTCCGGACTTTCGCGTAGAATGGCAACACAACGCTTGCCTTTTCCCTCACCGTTGCAAGATGGCTATGGGGGGAGTAGGGTGCGGGTCGGAATTTATTTCATGATTCTCAATTCGTTCAACGCCTTGTGGTAGAGGCGGGCGTTGTAGTTGTGCTCGGCCAGCGTGGCGGCAAAGTTGTGGCGCCCCGACATGTCTTCTTTGGCGCACATGTAGATGTAGTTGTTCTTGTCGTAGTTGAGGACCGCTTCAATGGCTCGTTTCGAGGCAATGCGTATGGGTCCGGGAGGGAGGCCGTAGTTTTTGTAGGTGTTGTAGGGCGAGTCGATGCGCAGGTGTTTCCTGAGTATGCGTTTGATGCCGAAGTCACCGATGGCAAATTTGATGGTAGGGTCAGCTTGCAGGGGAATGCGCTTTCTCAACCGGTTGATGTAGAGCCCCGCAATGATAGGCATCTCGTCGGCGATATTGGTCTCCTCTTCGACAATCGAGGCGAGTGTGACGACCTCTATGGGGCTGAGGCCCGCTTTCCGCGCTTTCTCGCGACGCTCGTCGGTCCAATACCGTTCATATTCGCGTTCCATGCGGTCGAGCAGACTCTTGGCCGAAATGTTCCAATACACATCATAGGTGTCGGGCAGGAGCATGGCGGGAATGTTGTCGGGCGTAAAACCCTTTTCGGAGCAGTAGGCTTCGTCGTTCATGACCGCCAGCAGCTCGTCGGCCGATAGCATGAGTTGGCGCGACATCACGCGTGCGAAGTCTTCCTTCGTGCGCAGGTTATGAAAGGTGATGCGCACCGGAGAGGCATTCCCGGCGATGAGCAGGTCATAGACCTCCACGACGTTCAAGTCTTCGGTAATGCGGTAAGCGCCGGTAAAGACATAGGGCGGGAAGCCCTTGGTGCGCGAGAGACGGCGCAGTCGGTCGATGCTCGACTGGGGTACTTTGTCTTGGATTTGGGCGACAATCGAGTCGAGGGTAAATTCATTCCCGACATATACGGTAATCTCTTTTGGGGAGAAAGAGTCGAAACGGTAGCGTTTTATGACGATGCAGCCGGCGATAATGCCTATGTTGATGATGACGAGCAGCGCGATGGCGAGGTAAAGACGTAAAGTCCCTTTTTTTGAACGGGTTATTGTCATGGTGTTGCTTGAATTAAGAAAATTCTCAAAGGCAAAGATAATTATTTTTATCGCGAAAACGCCATTCGGCAATATTTTGTCGCGAAAATATTTGCAGAAAACAAATTTGTGGCGTACATTTGCACACCGATTACGGCAGGGAAGCTCCTCACAGAGTAATCCGAAGGGAAGGATGGGTGAGTGGCTGAAACCACCAGTTTGCTAAACTGACGTACCCGAATGGGTACCGGGGGTTCGAATCCCCCTCCTTCCGCTCTAATCGCAAGGCTCGCTCCCAAAGAGGCGGGCCTTTTTCTTTTTCGCATGACAAGCAGGAGCGTGCCATGCGCCGGTAATCCTCTTTTTCTATGGACTCCATCGATGGGGGCATGTCGTTTGGCAGAACAGCTGCAAGTTTCGTGGATTTTCGCTTTTATTTGTGTGGTGCTCGTTTCCCCTCTTCCTGAGTTTTAAAAAGTCCGAAGTTTTTTCTCCTTTTTTATCTCGGTGACCCGCGAAAAATTCTCTCTATGTCCAAAACCGTTTAGCCTCACGGTTTCAGCTACCGTCTTTTAGAGGTTTTTATGAATATTTATTTGTAAAATATACAAAACTGTTCTATCTTTGCCCCGTCAATCAGAATGCACATGAACCAATTATTTGTTACATACAGCACCAAGGTTGCGTTGCAGGGAAAGGCGCCCTGCTGCGGCAACTTCATCGTGTGCGTGCATTGGTTCAGCGGTTTTATTTAGTCTCCCTTTCCTTTTTATTTTACGCTCTACCCGTTTTGTCGCATGACTGGGGCGGGAGGGAGCGATGTGGTCTCGTTGGCTCGATGGGCCGACCGGTTGTCTTACTATAAATAATAAGGAAAATCATGTTCACAGTTATATCGGTTATAGTGGCCGGTGTAGTTGCCGGCTATCTTTTTAAGCGTGTGGCCTTTTTGCAGAAGGTCGAGAAAAGCATTTCCTGGACGGTGCTTTTATTGCTTTTTGTCATGGGCGTTTCGATAGGCTCCAATCCGTTGATTGTCGATAATTTGTGGAGTTTTGGCGGGCAGGCGGCTCTGTTTGCCCTGCTTACCATTGTGGGGAGTTTGTTGGCATCGCTCATGGTGTTTCGATTGTTTTTCAAGAAAGGAGGCGATGATGAAAAGTAGTTTGGTTGTAGTGGCATTTTTCTGTGTCGGCTGTTTGGTGGGCGTCTTCGGTCACATTTCGGTCGACATGCACGACATCTCGATGTATGTGCTCTATGCGTTGTTGTTGCAAGTCGGCATCAGCATCGGCAGCAACAGGCAGCTCAAAGAGTTGATAAGGAGTTTGCGCCTCAAAATGCTGCTGGTTCCGATGGCGACCATTTCGGGAACCCTGCTTTTTTCGTGTTTGGCCGCTTTTGTTTTGAGCCGTTGGAGTCTTTCCGAATGTCTGGCTGTGGGGAGTGGTTTTGGATATTACTCTCTGTCGTCGATACTCATCACCCAGTTCAAGGAACCGTCGCTCGGCTTGCAGTTGGCCTCGGAGTTGGGGACGATAGCCCTGTTGTCGAATATCTTTCGAGAGATGATTGCGCTGTTGGGAACCCCGTTCTTCCGAAAATATTTTGGCTCCCTGGCTCCTATTTCCGTAGCCGGTGTGAACTCTATCGACGTGTTGTTGCCTTCGATTGTCCGTTATTCGGGAAAGGAGATGATTCCCATTGCCATATTCCATGGCATCATCATCGAGTTGAGCGTACCGCTTTTCGTTTCGTTTTTCTGTCAGTTATGACGACAGGAAAAGACAGGTATGACCGATGGGCATAGTAAAACCGCCCATCGGTGAATTTTTAGATGCGACAGTTTGCCGGAAAATTTTTTTTGAGCGACCTTTGTCGTATGAGTGGAGCGCCTCTCTGCGTAGCATTCGATGCCCGAGACTTTCCGACGGTGCCGGGTGTTACGAACGAGACGGTGCATAGTCAAACAAGCATATTATGAAAATTGTAATTTTGGACGGATACTCGGTCAATCCCGGAGACCTTGACTGGAATGCGCTGCAAGCCATGGGCGAACTTGCAATCTATGATCGGACAGCCCCCGCCGATATTGTGGAACGTTGCTGCGGTGCCGAAATCGTGTTGACCAATAAAGTGCCTTTCACGGCCGAGACGATAACCCGGCTTCCCGATTTGCGTTACATCGGTGTGTTGGCAACCGGTTACAACATCATCGATACCCGGGCCGCAGCCGCCCGGGGAATTGTGGTGACCAATATTCCCGCTTACAGTACCGAGTCGGTGGCGCAGATGGTCTTTGCCCACCTGCTCAACATTACAAACCGTGTCGGTGAATATGCCTTGCAGAATCGCGCCGGTCGCTGGTCGCGCAGTGCCGATTTCTGTTATTGGGACGCGCCGCTTGTCGAGTTGTCGGGAAAACACATGGGAATCGTCGGTTTGGGTCACACCGGGCAGGCGACCGCCCGCATAGCCCAGGCTTTCGGTCTTACGGTTTGTGCTTATACGTCCAAGGCCGTCGAACAGTTGCCCGGCTACATACACAAGGCATCGCTCGACGAGCTCTTCTCGGAGTGCGACATTGTCAGCCTCCACTGCCCCCTCAATGAGCAGACATTCCATTTGGTCGATGCCGAACGCTTGAAGATGATGAAACCCTCGGCCATACTCATCAATACCGGGCGCGGCCCGCTCGTCGATGAGCAGGCTGTTGCCGAAGCGCTCAATGAGGGACGTCTCGCCGCATTTGGTGCCGATGTGCTCGATGTGGAACCGGCGCGAGCCGACAACCCTTTGCTTACGGCACGCAACAGTTTCCTTACACCCCACATCGCGTGGGCTACCTATGAGGCACGGAAACGCCTGCTCGACATCTGTGTCGAGAACGTTGCGGCCTTCATGGCCGGAGCTCCGATTCATGTCGTGGCCTGAGAGGACAGCCTCCCGCATACTTGATTTCTTTTCGAAAATGCTTTTTGCAGAATTGCCGCATACCGTTGCGCCCGGCTCTCCCTGAGAGGAAAAAACCATACGATGTGAACCCGGAAGCCTCTCGGGGGTTATAAAGAGAAAAAGCCGATATGTTGAGACGATGCTGCATTTGTTTCTTTCTATGGGGTGCACTACTCCCTGTGATAGCTGCCGAGACTTGCCCCGTGCGGGGGCTGGCTGGTCATCGGCATGTTGTCGCGAGAGCCTGTCCCTTATGCCGGAGTTTCGGAACAGCCCGATGTGCCGGTCAGTACGGGAGTCATAGAAAATCCCGACGCACCCGAGACCGGCAGAGGTATAAGATGAAGTGTGTCAAGCTCAGCGGCGGGACGTTGATGCCGTCCATCGGTGGCACGGTGCAGTTTTAGAAATTCTCCTCATGGCAGACGACGTTTGGTTGCCTTTAAACGCATATCGCATGGCGTCATCCGGAGCATGAAGGGCCGTTGTTTTTCATATTTACCCTCTTGGCCCGGAGGAAAGGGGCGCGGGGCAGGCCGCTTCTCTCCAACGCTCGATGCGGGTTTTTGAAGGATAGCTCCTTGACCTTTTAACGAAGAGTTTGTGAAATAAAGATGCCTTTTCTAAAAAAATCCGGGCGAAAAAATTTGTTTATTAAAACGTTTTAATTACATTTGCGAATAGCCTTTACAAGAGTTGACATGCGACAACGTAGAGTTACCATCAAGGATATTGCCACGGAAGCGGGAGTTTCGATAGCCCTCGTGTCGTTTGTCATGAGCAACCAAGACGGGAAGGAGACCTATCGGGTAAATAAGGAGACCGCCAAACGTATCCTTGAAGTGGCCGAACGCCTCAATTACCAGCCCAATAATGCCGCCCGTGCCTTGCGGAGCGGCAAGACACGCACCATCGGGGTCATCGTTTCTGATATTTCCAATAAATTTTTTGCCGATATAGCCCGTTGCATCGAAGACAAGGCGTTCAAATACAAATACACGGTGCTTTTCGGGAGTACCGATGAAAGTGCGAAAAAGTTGGAAAATCTCATCGATGTTTTTCTCGATAAGGGAGTCGACGGCCTCATTATCGTCCCTTGCGATGGAGCCGATGAGGCGATTCGTCTTGTGGCCGGGCAAGGTCTCCCGGTGGTCTTGATTGACCGCGAAGTGACGGGCGCCGAGTTGAACAGCGTGATTTTGAATAATGTCAGGGCCGGTACGCAGGCAACCGAAATACTCTTGTCGCAAGGTTGCCGTCGTATCGAAATGATTTCATACTCCATGCGCGTCAGCAATATTCGAGAACGCGAGGAGGGGTATCGTTTAGCTATGGAAAATGCCGGTTTGGCTACTGAATGTACCATTCACCGCTTGCGTTTTGGAAAACTTGAACGAATGACCGAAATCATACGTTCCGCCAAGGAGCATGGTGTTGAAGGTCTGGTTTTTGCCACCAATACCTTGTCGATTGCCGGACTCAAAGAGATTCCCCGCAATGGCTTGCGCATTCCCGAAGACTTTTTTGTGTCGACGTTTGACTGCAACGAGGCTTTTGAAATCACCAATACCGACATCGCCTATGTGCAGCAGCCTGTCGAGCAGTTCGGTTCCGAAGCTATTGATTTACTCATCAGAGTCATCGAACAGAAAGAGAAACCCATGATTCACACGCGCATCATTCTTTCGCCCGAGTTGGTCGTCAACCGTAAAATCCCGGCGGTATTCCGGGTCGGAGAATCATGACGTGTTTTCAATATCTTACAAGAACTTAATATTTACATATCCATGAAAATGCAAAAACTGAGGGGAATTATTCCCCCGATGATTACCCCGCTTAACGGGAATGATGAACTCGATTACGAAGGTACTGAACGTCTGACCGAACATATCCTTGCGGGAGGCGTGCATGCACTCTTCCTTTTAGGTACGACAGGAGAAGCCCAAAGTCTTACCTATCGTTTGCGATATGAATTTGTAGAACGGGTATGTAAGCTGGTCGATGGCCGTGTCCCCGTATTGGTGGGCGTGACCGATACCTCACTCGATGAGAGCGTGAAATTGGCGACTCATGCGGCGAACTGCGGCGCGGTGGGCGTCGTGGCTGCACCCCCTTATTATTTCGCTCCGGCACAACAGGAGTTGATAGAATATTATACGGCTTTGGCCGACAAATTACCCTTGCCGCTCTATCTTTACAACATGCCGTCGCATGTAAAAGTTTTCCTCGAACCGCAAACGGTGAAGACTTTGGCCGACCATGCGAATATCGTCGGCCTCAAAGACAGCTCGGCAAACATGAACTATTTCCAGACGTTGCTTTATCACTTGGGACAGCGTGATGATTTCTCCCTCTATGTCGGCCCCGAAGAGTTGACGGGTGAAAGCGTCCTCATGGGGGCGGCCGGCGGAGTCAATGGCGGTGCGAATATTTTTCCCGAACTCTATGTCGGCATGTATAATGCCGCGAGCGAGCATGATATTGAGCATCTGAGAGAGTTGCAGCGTTGCATCATGCAGATAAGCACGACCATATACACGGTTGGAAAATACGGTTCGAGTTATTTGAAAGGTCTTAAATGTGCTCTTTCTTTGTTGGGAATTTGCAATGATTACCTTTCTTATCCCTATCAGAAATTCCGTAATGAAGAGCGTGCGCGCATACGTCAGGCCCTTGAAGCCCTGGGAGTAAAATGCCGGGAATAGACTTGTCGAACAGAATTCATCATAACTCGCTATAAATGGAAATTACAATACTCGATTACATCGTTTTCTTCGTCTTTGTGGGAGGCGTGGCCCTGTTTGGCTGCTCGTTCTATTTCCGCACCCGCAACGATGCCGCGGCATTCACGGCCGCCAAAGGTTCCCTGCCTGCCTGGGTGGTGGGCATGTCGATTTTTGCCACCTTTGTCAGCAGCATCAGCTTCCTGGGATTGCCCGGCGATGCCTATAAGGGAAATTGGAATCCCTTCGTGTTCAGCCTTTCGATACCGGTAGCCACCTACCTGGCTGCCAAGGTCTTTATTCCGCTCTATCGAAGCATCAACAGCGTATCGGCTTATCATTATCTCGAACAACGTTTCGGATATTGGGCCCGTTGTTATGTGGCCATTTGCTATTTGCTGACCCAGTTGGCTCGTGTGGGGTCGATACTGCTGCTCTTGGCCTTGCCGCTGAATACGATGTTCGGTTGGGATATTTCGACCATCATCATCTGGACGGGTATCGTTACGCTGGTCTATTCCCTTTTGGGCGGAATCGCCGCTGTGGTTTGGACCGACGCCGTGCAGGGAATTATCCTGATTGTTGGCGCCATAGCCTGTGCGGCCATTCTTACCTTTACGATGCCCGAAGGCCCCGGACAGCTCTTTGAGATTGCTTCGGAGCACGGGAAATTCAGTCTTGGAAGTTTCGGAGCCAGTCTGACCGAGCCCACCTTCTGGGTCGTGCTGATATACGGTCTCTTTGTCAATATGCAAAACTACGGTATCGACCAGAATTATGTGCAGCGTTACATGACGACGAAATCGTTGGGCGAGGCGGTGAAGTCGACCCTCTTCGGCGGGTTGCTCTACATTCCCGTTTCCCTCGTTTTCGTCTACATAGGGACGGCGCTGTTTTCATACTATACGGCACAACCCGACTTGTTGCCGGCCGGGACACCGGCCGATCAGGTGTTTCCCTACTTTATTGTGCATGGATTGCCTACGGGACTCACGGGACTTGTGATTGCTTCGCTCTTTTCTGCCGGAATGTCGACCATTGCCACGAGCATCAACTCTTCGGCAACAATCGTCCTGACCGATTTTGTGCGGCGCCTCTCCCAAAAGGAACTCACCGAAAAGAAAAAGATGGCCGTCCTCTATGCTACCTCGTTTGTCGTGGGGGCATTGGGTATCGTGGTCGGTTTGCTGATGATGAGCATCGACGGCGTTCTCGATGCCTGGTGGAAACTCTCTTCGATATTCAGCGGCGGTATGCTTGGCCTTTTCTTGTTGGGGCTGGTTTGCAAGACGGTGCGGCGTGCTCATGCCGTGGTGGCTGTCATCTTGGGACTTCTCACGATTGCCTGGATAAGCCTTTCACCGCTTATCAACGAGGGCTCGCCGTTCTATTGCCTGCGCAGTCCGTTGCATACCTACCTTACAATAGTTTTCGGTACGACGGTCATTTTCCTGGTCGGATTCTTGTTGACCAAACTCTCCTCCTTAAAAAAGAAACCTGAGTAATTTTCGTAACGCGCGAGGTGGGGGAGGGCTCCTCTTCGAAACCTCTGCCATTCCTGATGTTGAAACAGCCGCCCTTTGGGGGCGGCTGTTTTGCATGGAGCGATTTTTGGTGGGTTTGGTCGCGCTTCGAGTTTCCCGCTTGGGCACATTCCGATGTAAGAACTGCGGGAACGAACAGGAAAGGCGGGCTCGACTCTTTCAGAGCATGAAATTCTCGGGGTGCTTTCCTTGGCGTCCCGCATAGAACGCCTTTATTTCGTCCATGTCCCGTTCTACATTGCCCGAGGGGACGATGGCGCGTGTGAGGCCGATACGTTTCTCCTTGTAGTCGATGTATGCCAGTACGATGGGCACTTGCGCTTTCAGGGCGATATAGTAAAAGCCGAGTTTCCAATTACGATTGGGCTTGCGTGTCGCTTCGGGCGTGATGGCGATGGAAAGACGTTCGCTGTGGGCGAAGCGTTCGGCCAGTTGGTCGGTGAGCGAAGAGGAGCTCTTGCGGTCTACCGCAATGCCACCCATGGCTCTGAACAGGCTGCCGAGCGGGAAAAAGAACCACTCCTTTTTCATCAAGAAGCCGGCTTTCCTTCCCAGCGAGCCATAAGCCAACTTGCCCCATATAAAATCCCAGTTGCTGGTATGAGGGGCAACGCAGATCACGCATTTGTCAAAGTCGGGCAGGGTGACTTCGAGTGTCCACCCGGAGAGTCGCAAAATGCCTTGGCAGAGGCGTTTTGTCATAAGCAAAGCCGATTATTCGCCGATTTCTTTCAGAATTTCCCCGATAGCGGCATCAAAGTCCTGTATCAGTTTCTTATAGTAGGCTTTGACCAGTTTGGGGGAGTCTTTCCCGTCGGTTCGGTTGGCACGGCGGATATATTCATCTTGAATGTCGAGAATGCGGTTGATTAATGTTTCGCATTTTTCTGCGGGCATCTCGGTCGTATATTCTTTCAGGAACAAGCATTCATTCACCAATTCGGTGGTGATGAAATTAATCTCATGCTTTAAGTCTCTTTTGTTGGCCATGGCGATAAGTTTTAGTTTGTTATTTGTGAGGGTGCGTTTGGCGAAAGTGCATTTTGGGGAATGCTTTGTTCCGGCACCCTTTTTGGCAAAGATAGCAAAAGAGGTGGGCAAAAAGCAAAACTTGTTTGAAATTTTTTGCCGAACCAACGCTCTCGTTTACAAAGATAGTGAAAGATTTTAAGATTTGGGAAAAATAGGGATTCTTATTACATGATGTAAAAAAGACAGACATTCAGAAAAGATGAAAATTTTTTTGTCTGCAAGAAAAAAAATAGCTAAAAGTTTTTTGATTTGAGAAATATTTTATATACTTGCGAGTAAATAAAATGTTGTATCACATTTGCTAAAACGTTTTACGTTATTTAGAAGTGTAGAGACAAAAAAAATTCCATTTCATATTATTATTCACCTTAAATCTTGTTACATGAAAAAGATCTTTACTTTCTTTACTGCTGCGCTCCTGGCTATGTCGGTGAGTGCGCAAGTGAACTCTACCCGTGTGGAGCTTTCGCCGTTGCATGCCGATGCCGACAACTCGACCAACACGACCTGGAAGTTTGTCAATACCGACATCACCATCACCAACAACA
>UQOX01000041.1 GCA_900542765.1 uncultured Porphyromonadaceae bacterium
GTGGGCATGGGGAAGAACGACGACATGTCGAAATAATTTCCCTCGGTGGCTACCAGAGAGTAGGTACCCAGCACGTCGGACAGGGGTACATCTACCTGCACGGTCTTGGTAAGTGTGGCGCCGGTGTAGAGTACCGGGCTTCCCAAAAACGAACTGATACCGAATGTGGCATCGGTCGAGAGGCTGCCATCGGCATTCACCGTAAATTCGAGAGAGCCGGTCTCGGCATAAGCCTCACCGCAGAAAACATCGAAATCGTCGTTCAGCAACTGACCGAACGCTACGGTTATTTTCTGCGAAGCGGCATCAAATGTTCCCACGAAAGAGTTGGCCGATGCGACAAAGTTACTGAATTTCACCTCGTTCTCGTTATCGGTGAGACTGACAACGACATCGAACTCCGTAGGCAAGCTATTGGGATTTTCACTTACACCGGCGGCTACGAACGAATAGGTCCCGGCCAAGTCATCGAGCGTAACGGCAGCTTGTGCGGGGCGTGCCGAGAAGGCAAGCAAGGCCACAGCCACAAGCATAAACAATGTTTTGAAGGAGTTTTGTTTCTTCATACGCAATCATTTAAAATGTTAAGGATTTTGTTTACTATATAAAAGATTTCGGTATAACAATCGTTGCAAATATATACAAAGTTTGCGAATTGGCTTACTATATGATTATTTTTTATGCAACGGCACGAAAGGAGTGCAAATTAAAGTTCTCATTCACAAAGAAAAAAAACGTTCCACCTCATAGATATAATACTTTTTAACTACGCAAAAACACATTATCAAGGAGGAAATTAAAGGAAAAACAAATTCTTTTTCCTATGTTTGCATAACGTAAATGCAGTGGCAGAAACCGAAATCACCCTTTAACCTAAGCAGACAACTATCGAAACTGCCGCATCATTATAGGCACATCCCTCGGGCAAGGGCTATACAGGCAAATAAAATCTTATCTTGCGACATACCGACTTCGCAAACCGCCCCCGCGGGACCATTCGTGCTAATAAAAACCCGAAACCAAAATTACTATGACGAAACCAGGATTACAACCGACATCGCTCCGCACCGGCTACCTGATTGCACTGTTTCTTCTTCTACTTTTCCCTCTTCGGGCCAGTGCACAAGAAGCCCGGCTCTCCATCGATGTAAAAGACGCGACCTTAGACGCGGTGGCATGGTATATCCAGCAAAAATCAAATTGCATCATCTCCTACGAAAGCGACGACATAGGAGAAATCAACCACTTAAACATCGCGGTAAAGAACAAGACCGTTTCGGAAATACTCGACTTGTGTCTCGACGGCACCGACCTTTATTATGAGAAAGAGGGCAACACCTACCTCATCAAGAAAAAAGCCGCCGCACGCAAAGTCTACATCACCGGTATCATCAAAGACGAGACCGGCGAGGTTCTGCCGGGCACGACCGTGCAACTGAAAGGCACGAAAACAGGGGCGGTCAGCGGCATGGACGGCCGATACTCGATATTGATTCCCGACCAAAAAGGAGTGAAACTGCTCTATTCCTTCATCGGCATGGAGGCGCAAGAGAGGACCTACACCGGCAACACCCGCATCGACGTGACCCTGGCCGCGACCACCAATTCGATGGAGGAGGTAGTGGTTACCGGTTACCAAAACATCAAGCGCAAAGACCTCGTAGGCTCCTTCACGACCTTGAAGGTCGACGACATTCTCATGCCGGCCTACACCAGCATCGACCAGATGTTGCAGGGCCGTGTGGCCGGTATGGTGGTAACCAACACCAGCACCCGCGTGGGCACTTCGCCCCAAATACAGATACGAGGCACCTCGACACTGATGGGAAACCAAGACCCGCTGTGGGTGGTCGACGGCATCATACAGGAAGACCCTCTCGAACTGGAATCGGCCTCGCTCATGACCGATGACCTGAAAAACATCATCGGCAACCAGATTTCGTGGCTGAACCCGCAAGACATCGAGACCATCACGGTGCTGAAAGACGCTTCGGCCACGGCTATTTATGGTTCGAAAGCCTCGAACGGTGTTATCGAAATTACCACCAAGAAAGGGAAGATGGACCGGCTCACCATCAACTACTCGGCCAACTTCTCGATTACCAACCGCCCCCACTACGACGACCTCAACTACATGAACTCGCAAGAGCGCATACAATTCTCCGAAGAGGCTTTCAACTGGGGTACCTCCTACGCCTCGGTGCCCATCAAGCAACCCTATACTTATGAGGGACTTATGCGCATGTATCTCGAAAACGACATCTCGCAAGAGGAGTTCCTGCGCCAGCGGGCCGTGTTGGAGACCCAGAATACCGACTGGTTCGACCTGCTCACCCGCAACGCATTCAGCCACAACCACAACCTGAGCGTGCGCGGCGGCACCAACAAGATTTTCTACAACACGTCGGTAAGCTATGCCAAGTCATCGGGTCAGGAAATCGGCAACGACAGCGAACGCATGACGGGCCGCATCAACATCGATTTCACGCCCAACGACAAGTTGAGCATCAACGCCTCGATAAGCGGCAGCGTAAGCGAGACGACGGGCTTCGGTCAGAATGTCAACCCGCTGCAATATGCCACAACCGCCAACCGCACCATACCCGCGTATGACGAAGCCGGCAACCCCGTTTTCTACCAAAAGAGAGCGACCTACTCGCTGAACAACACCGTCACCTCGCTCAGCTACAACTTCATGAACGAGCGGGACAACAGCGGCTCCTCCTCAAAATCGGCCGACCTCTCGGCGTCGCTCGACCTGAAATGGCGCATTCTCGACTGGCTCACTTACCAGTTTACGGGCGGATACAGCAACACCAACAGCGACAACCAGTCTTACCGCACCGAGCGCACCTTCGGCATCGCCGAGGACTATCGCGGATATGACTTCAACTCGGTGCTGCCCAGCAGCCCCGAATTCAAGGCCGCCATGCTGCCTTTCGGCGGTGAACTGTTTACCAACAACTCCCGCCAGACCTCTTACAACATACAGAACAAGTTGCAGGTGTCGAAATCGTTCGGCCGCGCGGGCCGCTTAAACGCCCTCATCGGCGTCGAAGTGCGCTCGGCCACCAACAACGCCATCTCCAACACCGTCTACGGCTATGTGCCCGACCGGGGCGAGAAACTGGTGCAACCCACCCCGCTCAGCGATTTGGTACCCATAAGCGGCGGCATCGACAAGGCGTGGGGTATTCTCCAACGCATCTACGAGGGTCAATGGCGGAAAACGAACCAGACCAACAACTTCTTCTCGGTCTTCGCCACCTTTGCCTACTCGTTCCTCGACCGATATGTAATCAACGCCAATATCCGTAACGACGCGTCGAACCGCTTCGGACAAGATGCCAACCACCGCATCGACCCCACCTACTCGTTCGGTTTCTCGTGGCGGGCCTCGGAAGAATTCTTTATCAAAGATTACCTGCCGTGGCTGACCGTGCTCAATTTCCGCGGCACCTACGGCATACAGGGCAACGCCATCACCCGGCTCAGCCCCGACCTCATTCTCACCCAAGGGACCATCGCCAACCTCTACAACCAATACCAATCGACCATCTCCCAAATTCCCAACCCCAACCTCAGCTGGGAACGCACAACGAGTTGGAACGTAGGTCTCGACCTGGAACTCTTCCACATGGTAAACATGAACCTCGAATACTACTCCCGACGCTCCAACGCCATCGTGGCCCAGTCGCTGCCCTATGAGTACGGTATCTCGGAGATGAACATGAACGGCGGTATCATCACCAACCAGGGGGTGGAATACACCGTCAGCTTCACGCCGGTGCAGACCCGCGACTTTGCCATGAGCATCAGCGTGAACGCTTCGAAAAACTGGAACCGTGCCGGCAAGTCGGACTACGAAGCCGTGACGTCCGACTTCCTGAACGGCCGCACCGATGTCATCGTCAAGGAGGGGTACCCCATCGGGGGCTTTTGGTCATACTCGTTTGCCGGGCTCGACGGGCAGACGGGACAACCGCTCTTCAACCTCCTCGACGTTCCCGAGGAGATGCGCAGCCGCACGCTCGACCCCACGACCTATCTCGTGTACTCGGGCCAACGCGACCCCTTCTTTACCGGCGGCCTCAACCTGAGCATACGCTACAAGTCGCTCACCCTCAGCACCAGTTTCTCGGTACTGCTGGGCGGGAAAAAGCGTCTGCTCTCGCCGTATGAACAGTTTGGCAACCGCTACTTCATGCCCGAACCCGACGTGAACGTGAACCGAGACCTCCTCAACCGTTGGAAAAAGCCGGGCGACGAGCTGCACACCATCATCCCCTCCCTGCCGGGACAGAGCCAAGTCTACATAAGCCTTCCCAACGGAGAGACTGAATATCCCATCTATGTGTGGGAAGAGTCGGACGCCATGGTGGTAAACGCCTCTTTCCTCCGCTGCCAGCAAATCGGGCTCTCGTGGAACATCAAGCCCGGGAAACTCGAAAAGATAGGAGTGAGCAATCTCATGCTCAGTGCCAATGTCAACAACATTTTCGTCATCGCCAGCAAGCGATTCAACGGATTCGACCCCGAAGTGCAGAACAGCGTCATGCCCCGAACCTTCTCCCTGGGCATCAACGTCGGATTTTAACATAACCTCACCACAAACAACCAGCTCATGACCAAATATATCCTCACCGCCATTCTCGCTCTTACCGCACTCTCCTGCGGCGATTTTCTCGAACCCAAATCGCAAAGCGAGTTCGTACCCAAAGAGGCAAACGCCCTCAACGAAATGCTGCTGGGCGAAGCCTATCCCAAACCGTCGGGCTCGACCAGCATCAGCGCCTATCTCGAAATCTTCAACGACGACATCTGCTGCGCCGATACCGAAGGTACGCTCGACGACAACTCCATCAGTTTCGAGAGCGGATACCAAGCCCTCTTCGGCTGGCAACCCACCCTGTTCATCACCATGGAGGGTTTGGGCATGATGCCGATAAACATTTGGGAAAGCACCTACGAATTTATCCTGGGCGCCAATGCCGCCCTCGACTATATCGACGGCGTAACGGGAACCGCCGAGGAGAAAGCCTACGTCAAGGCGCAAGCCTACGCCCTGCGGGCATTCTACTACTTCTTGCTGGTAAACACCTACGGTATGCCCTACAACTACGACAAGACGTCGCTCGGCGTACCCTTGAAACTGACCAGCGCCCTCGAAAACAAATTTCTCGAACGCAACACGGTCGACGAAGTCTACCAACAGATATTCGAAGACCTCGACAATGCCGAGGATTTGTACCTGACCCTTCCCCGCGAGAAACAGTACCAGCCCGACGGCAAGACCAGCCTGCCCATGGTGCAGTTGCTCAAATCGCGCGTATATCTCTACACCGAGAACTGGGCCGAGGCTCAACGTTATGCCCAAAAGGTCATCGACGAATGGAACTTCTCCCTCACCGACCTGCGCACCTTGCCGGCAGCGTCGACCGCCCAGCCCTACTACAACTTCATCAAGATGGACAGCCCCGACTGCGTTTGGGTCTACGGCAGCATCGCCGACATATCTTATTACCTGAACCTGTATGTCACGCTCAGCGACAACTCCACACAGAAGTTTTTCAACGCCTCGCCCGACCTGCTCGACGCCTTTACCCCCGGCGACCTGCGCAAGAAACACTATATCGTAACCGAATACCGCAACGACGCCATCTACCTGCCGCTCGGGAAATACCAAATCGAGGCCAATCACGAGCCGGGTAACTCCAACTCCTTCGGGCAGGCTTTCCGCCTGGCCGAGGCATACCTCAACGCGGCCGAGGCTGCGGTGATGAACGATGAAGAGGGACTTGCCCGCACCTTGATCGAGGAGTTGCGGCAGAAACGTTTCAACGAAGAGAACTATACGCCCATCGACCCCACCCTCACGGGCGACGCCCTGCTCGAACGGATACGCCTCGAACGGCGTCTCGAACTCTGCTTCGAGGGGCACCGCTGGTTCGACCTGCGACGCTACGGAATGCCTTCGTTCTCGCGCGACTGGAAAAAACAGGGGGTTGTTACCAAACGGTACACGCTCCAACACAACGACCTCTCGTATGCCATGCCGCTGGCGCCCTCGATTCTGGAAAAGAATCCCTACCTCGAACAAAACCAACTGGCACCCGAACGATAAAATATATTCCCATGAATATGAAAATAAAATTCCTCCCCGTTCTCTTTCTCTCGGCCGTCATCTCCCTCACCGCCTGCCACAAGGAAGAGGCAATCATACCCTCGAACGAAGGCATGCCCACGCGATTTGAATTTCCACAAGGAAACCAGTCGTGGGATCAGGACATCATCGACATTCAGGAAAAATTCGGCATATACCTCATCTACAAAGATTTCAGCTCCGACGACTTCAACCGCAGCTGGACCGGCGGCGGTGGCTCCTACACCGGCAGCGACCTCACCGACGAGCAGGCCCGCTGGTATGTCGACTTCATGAAAGACCACATCTTTGCCTACCTCACGCCCGAGATCACCAAGAAGGTACTGCCCATCTACTACTATCTGGTGTATGACTTTTACATACCCAATACGTTCGGCACCATCACGTTCAAGGTCCCACAGAACAACTATTTCGAGGGGCTCGACTTTTGGCTGGTATGTCTCGAAGGCAAACCCGACCCCACAAGCGGCGAACAGATACTCAAACCCGTCGACGCCAAGACCTATCACCAGCGCCGCGGCATGATCATGCAGAAGATTTTTGCCAAAGCCGTGGAGGCCGGCACCATCGTGATTCCCGATGAATTTTACGACGGGTTCGACTTCAAAACCGGGCTGGTAACCGGCATCGGCAAAGAGAGCGACCCCAACTATTACCTCAACCGGGGATTTATCGACAAAATCTTCGGTCTCATGTTCGACCAGACGATATACGTCTACGAGATACCCACCCGCGAAGATGCGTTTCTCGACTACGTCAACATTGCCATGCGCTACACGCGGGAGGAGTTTGACCAACGCTACCCGGCCGACCAATACCCGTTCATACGGCAAAAATACGACCTGGTGAACCGCCTGATGGCCGACACCTACCACATCGACCTCGAAGCCATCGCGCAAGGCCCCGAAATTCTCGAATAAACCCACTACCCTATACTCCCAAACCACAACGCATTAAAACCGGAACATGAAAAAAACAATATGGATACTCCTCTTTGCCTTGGCCGGTCTCCACGTCCAAGCGCAGGAAAAGGCAACGACATCGAGCCAAAGCGAGCTCGACTGGTACAACTGCTCGGTCGAAGAAGACCAGGTGTATGGCGCCGCCGTCAACAAGGCGTATGATTACCTGAAAGGCCGTAAAATCAAGAAACAACCCATCGTCGCCCTCATCGGCGGCGGCATGGACATCGAGCATGAAGACCTGAAACAGTCCATCTGGAAAAACCGAAAAGAGAAAGACAACCAGAAAGACGACGACAAGAACGGTCTCGTCGACGACCTTTACGGGTGGAACTTCCTCGGCGGCAAAGACGGCCGCATCATGGAGTACACCATGGGCGAAGGCGACCGGGAATTCATGCGGCTCAAAGAACGCTATGCCGACTACATCTACAACCAAGGGAAATTCTATAAAATCATCGACGGCCGCAGAGTCGAAGTCGAAGCCCCCGACAGTGAATTTTACTATTACTACAACCAAGTGCTCGAAGAGTCGAAACTGGCCCGTGCATACGGCGGATATATGTTCTCCTACGTCATCAAGGAATACGGCGACCGCTTCTACGACCAGATGCGCGAACGCTTTCCCGAGAAAGAGTCTTTCACGCTGAGCGATTTCGAGACCTGCTACGACAAGGACGCCCCGCAAGACAGCCTCTCCGACGCCGCTTTCCTGCTCATGGCCTACGCATTCAGCCTCTACAACACCGACCAGTGGGAGACCGTCTACAACACCTTCGTGGTGCCTACCGTCGAGAACGGACGGGAAATGTATGAAGAGGTGCTGAACAAGCCCGAGAGCAACGACCATCGCCGCGAAATCGTCGGCGACGACCCGCTCAACCTCTCCGACGACCGCTACGGCAACAACCAACTGCTCACCGCCGACGCCGCACCGGGTGTCATGGCAGCCGGTATCATTGCCGGCAAACGCGGCAACGGACTGGGTAGCGACGGCATCGCCGACCAGGCCCGCATCATGACCCTGCGCGTGTGTGCCAACGGTGGCGACCCCTACCTCAAAGACATGGCACTGGCCATGCGCTACGCCATCGACCACGGGGCCGACGTCATCGTCTTGCCGGGACAGAACACCCTCTACCCCGAAGAGCAGAAGCAATGGGTGGCCGAGATGCTGAGATATGCCGAGGAGAAAGGCGTGCTGGTCGTTGTTCCCGTATATGACCTCTCGCTCGACCTCTCCGAGATAACCTTCTTCCCCAACCGCAACATGGACGGCGGAAAAGCGCTGACCAACCTCATCACCGTGGCTGCCTCGGACAAGGCGGGCAACCCGTCGATGAACGCCAACTACGGCGTAGAGGGCCTCGACCTCTTCGCTCCCGGCATCGACATCTACTCGGCCTACACGGGCGACAGCTATCGCACCGGCAGCGGCGAATTTCTGGCAGCCGCCTCGGTAGCCGGTACCGCCGCCCTGATAAAGAGTTACTTCCCCAAACTGACAGGCTCGCAGATACGCGACATTCTGCTCCGCAGCGTGACATCGCGCCGCGGTGCCGAAGTCGAGAAAGGTATCCGCGTCGACGACAATGCCACGCAAGACCTCTTCCTCTTTGAAGACTTGTGTGCCTCGGGCGGAATCCTCAACGCCTACCAGGCCATCGTCGAAGCCGAAAAAACTGCCAAGAAATAACCGGATATGCTCAAAAGACTGCTCGGCTCGGTAACCTTATGCCTCTGCTGTTTGATGGCGCAGGCGCAACCCGTCGCCTCGACGATGCCTTACCGGCTCGTTGCCAGCAAGCTGGTGACGGAAATGGTCGTCGATGGGACGACATACCCCTTCGTTCTCGATACCGGCGGGCAGACCTCGTTTCTGAAATCGTTTGCCGACCGCCTCGGCTGGACGGCCGTCGACACGCTCACAGCCGTTGATGCCAACAACGAGACAATCTCTTTCGCACGGGTGGCCGTGTCGCACATCGCCACACCCGACGGCAAGATAACCTTCTCCGACGTTCCCGCCCTGCTGCTCGAACAAGACGCCGGACTCTCCTGTTTCGGTGCCGTGGGCATCATCGGCAGCGACATGCTCGGCGAGATGATACTCTCCATCGACGGTGAGAACCGCACCCTCACGCTCGCCCCGGGCAGCGCAGCCCCGGCCATCTCGCTGCGGAGGCTCATCGAGTTCGATGCTGCGGCCGGCGGTATGCCCATCATACCGTTCCAAGTCGTGCCGGGCATCACCTTGAAAGCCCTCTTCGACACCGGGTCGCCGCAACTGCTCTCGCTCCGCGCGCAAGATTACCAGCGCATCGACGGGCGTGCCGGCGTACAATGCCTGGCCCGCAGCTACGGAGAGAGCAACATGGGCATCTCGGGGCGACGGCAGGAAGAAGAGGCCATGCGAGTGGGCATACCGGCGCTGTCGGTAGGCTCGGTCAAGTTCGAAGCCGTCGTCACGACCACCGCCGAAGCCCCCATCTCGCTGCTGGGCACCGAACTGCTCACATACGGACGCATCACCATCGACTATCCCCGCCGACGGCTCTACTACGAAGCCTACCGGCCCGAAGAGACACACCGGCCCGAAAGCCGATATGCCGACATCGAACTCACCGTGAAAGAGGGCGACCTGGTAGTGGCCCGTGTCTGGGGCGAAGGCCATGAGGGCATAGCTCCGGGCGACAAGGTGGTGGCGATAAACGGGAAACCGGTGGGAACATTCGACTTCTGCGAGAGCATCACCCAAGGCATTCCCGCGCTGAAAAAGAAAAAGAAATCCCGGCTGACCCTCGACTGTCGAGCCGGAGAAAAGACCGTCGTCTATGAACGTAAACCGATTCGCTTCAACCGCTAAGCTCACACGGCTCATCGTCGCCCTCGTATTCGCAGGGCTGGCAACCGACCCGTCGGCCGCCCAGATACAGAACCGGGTGTGCGACACCATACCCTACGACTATATTCACAACCGCATCGTCATACCCGTCGTGCTCAACGGCATACCGGTGCGCTACATCGTCGATACCGGCGGACAGACGGGTACCGTGGCCGAGGTGGCCGTAAAGGCCGGCGCCGAGGCGCAAGGCTATGCCGGCGTGTCGGACCTGAACAGCAACAAAAGCGTTTTCCAAAAAGGAGTCATCAGCAACGTCGCACTTTCGCCACACCATACCCTCGCACAACTCTCCTCGCTCATTCTGCCCGAGAACGGATTTTTCGACGAGCTGGGAGTCGTCGGCATTCTGGGGTGCGACGCCTTCGCCGGCACGGTCGTAACCATCGACGAACGGAACAAGATTCTGGTCATCAACATTCCCTACCGTCCCGAACGGCTGAAAGTCGGCGACGGCCTGCCGCTGCTCTCGACCAACAGCCTGCACCCCATCGTCGAGGTACCGTTCGGCAACACGACCGTCGAGGTACTCTTCGACACGGGCGTACCCGACTTTCTCCTGCTCTCGATGCAAGACGCCGAGAGACTCACCACCGCACAGGCCGCACACAAGGAGAGCGAAGCCTTCGGCATCGTGGGAGCGGGCATACACGGACTGGGCGACCCGGTAAAAATCGCACGCCTCACCGTTCCCGAACTCACTGTCGGCTCCCAACGCTTTACGGGAGCCTCCGGCACCACGACGGTCATGGACAACAGCATCATCGGCGCCTCCCTGCTGCACCACGGAAAGGTGGTCATCGACTTCCTGCGCCGGCGTTTCTACTTCCTGCCCTACTCACAAGAGCCGGTCGACATGGCCGACGAACCGGGCCATTGGAATGTCGACATACTGCCGCTCGACGACGCCTTCCGCATCACCACCGTGTGGGAGAGCCTCGGCGGACAGGCCGCTTTCGGCGACAAGGTCGTCGAGATAAACGGCACCCGGCTCGACGGTGTGCCCATGGACGAATGGTCGATACGCCGCATCATGGCCGACATACCCACCGACACGGCCACCCTCATCATCGAAAAAGAGGGGAAAGAAAGGCGCATCATCATAACGAAAGAAAAATAAACGATTATGAAAAAACGTATCCTCCAAATAGCCTTGTGGTGCATTGCCGGCCTCATCGTCATGGACGGCACGGCACAGACAAGCGGCTCGTCGTATGTTTTCGACTACCGCGACACCGACGGGAAAATCATCGTCACGCTCGACGTCAACGGTCGTGCGGCCGACTTCGTCGTCGACCTTGCCGGGCACACCGCACTCCTTCCCGCACACCTCGACGCACTGGGCATCGACACCACGCGGCACGGAGACCCGGGCTACGACCACTTTCTCTACAAGCAAGTCGCCACACGCGGCATCGTGGAGATAGGAGCGCTCACCCTTGGCGACGCCATCTACAAGAGCAACGTGCCGGCCTTTGTGCTCGACGGCGACCCCGCCTACCTGCAATCGCTCGACGTGGCGGGCATTATCGGAGGTTCGTTCTTCCGCGACATGGTGCTCACCATCGACTCGCGCCATCGCAAAATCACACTGTCGCTTCCCTACCGACCCTCCTACATGAAACTCAACTGCCGCGCCGACATGCGCCTGCTGCCGGGCAGCGGCATCGCGTGCGACGTAACCATCGGCGGGGAAAACCGGAGCCTGCTCCTCGACACCTGGGCCGATGCCCTCGTCAACCTCACGGCCGCCGACTACGAGACATGGAACCTCACCACGGGCACAACGGCCGCCGGCAACAGCCAGCCGGCCTACTCGGCTCCCGTCACCACCAACGAGGCGGCTCCCCTGCCCGACTGGACATTTGTAAAAACGCCTCTGACGGGCGGCATAGCCGTGAAAGACACCGTGCTCTCTCACTCGACCCTGGGGCTCGACCTGCTCCGGAACGGACTTCTCTCCATCGACTTTCCCCGGCAGAAAATCTATTACCAACCCTTCGACCTCGTTGCCGTAACCTACGAGGCAACGGCCGCGAAGGCCGACACCGTCGCCGAAGCCGACGGGACGGTTACCCCCATCAACAAAGATTTCTTCGTGCGGCACATCTTCGACTACCGCCTCGGTGGAGAACCCAAGCTCAAATGCCGGAAACCGGTGGTCATCGACTTCTGGGCCACCTGGTGCATTCCCTGCAAAAGGCTGCTGCCCGAGATAGAGAAGTTTGCCCGGGAATACCAAGGCCGGGTATCGTTCTACAAGGTCAATGCCGACCTCGAAAAAGAACTCTGCCAATACTTCAACGTGCAGGCGCTTCCCACGTTGATATTTATTCCCGTTGATGGCAAACCCATCGTCGAGGTGGGCGCCATGCCCGAGAAATACCGGCAGATGATCGAGGAGAAATTGTTGGGACAATAGGCGGCAGACCGGGTGGAAAATTTTTCTTTTCAAGGAAAATTCGATACACAAATAGGAATCTGTTAGAAACAAGCTATTTATAAGCTTTT
>UQOX01000042.1 GCA_900542765.1 uncultured Porphyromonadaceae bacterium
AGAAAGATTTAGATTTACTATGTATTCCAAATTGTGTGTGATTATCAGTAATTTGTAATTTTATGATATTTCTTGAATGTATAGGTTCGAGAGCCTCTCTCTCCGCAAGCAGTGTCGGTAATCATTGATGATTACCGACACTGCTTTTTTATACCCTTCTGATGGAGAGATTTTTCGAGGTATAGGTAAAGCATCGGGCGTATGGGAAATCCTTTTATAAGATATGATACCTCTCTGTCCGGTGTTGAAGCTCTCTATTCTTTTCTGCGAGTTGTGCTTTTATTCCCATTGGACTCGGCTTCGAATACCTGTGCGATTTGTGTGTGCATTCCGTTCCCGGGAATGAGTCCCGTCGTTTCCTTTTTCGACAGGGAAGCCTTCGATGTGCTTCGCTGAATCCATGCATCGAAAACTGAGTTTCTCTTTGTCTCTGCTTCGGCTTTTTCGTATCTTTGCCAACGATTTAGGTCGATAGGTTATGATAAGAAACATATTCTCTCTTGTTTTCGTTCTTGTTTATGTATCGAAGGCGTTGGACGTTTGTGCCTATGATTTCGAGAGCGATGACATTTATTATACGATAAAGAATACAAGGCAGGTTGAGGTTGCAATTCCTCCACACGAGTCTGCATATAGTGGAGAGGTGGTCATTCCGGCTTCGGTTGTGTACGAAGGAAAAAGCTATGCGGTGACAGCCATTGCCAGACATGCTTTCCAAGGGTGTTCACGACTTGCCTCACTTACGGTTCCGGCCTCTGTGGTTGAAATCGGCGATTCGGCCTTTTTTGCTTGTTCCGCCCTCAAATATTTGGTGTTGGAAGATGGCGACAAACCGCTTCGTGTGGGCTGCAACAGTTATCAAGGTATTGCGGCCGGAGAGGCCATCTTCAACGATTGTCCGCTCGAAACCCTCTATCTCGGGAGAGAATTGCAATATGAAGGTGGATTTTTTTACGGCTATTCGCCCTTTTACAAGAAAAGACATCTCTCGTTGGTGATAATCGGCGAGGGCGTGCGTCGGTTGGAAAACCGGGCTTTCTACGGTTGTGAGGATTTGACTTCGATAACCCTGGGCGGTCGGGTGGCTTCGATAGGCAATTACGCTTTTTACGCCTGCAAGTCGCTCAAAGAACTGGTGATAAAAGAGGGGGAGGCCCCACTTGAAATCGGCACCAACGGGACGGGTAAAAATCTCCTGAGTGACGCCCCGGTGGAAGTCCTTTATTTGGGACGGGACTTGCAATATCCCGAGAGTGTGGGGCAGATATACAATCCCTTTTTTCAGAAAGAGACGCTGCGCACCGTCACGATAGGCGAGGCGGTGAGAGAGATTCCCTCTTCGGCTTTCCAAGGGTGTCGTTCCATCGTTTCGTTTACGGTGGGGAGCCGTGTCGAGCGCATTGGCAATTATGCCTTTTCGGGTTGTAAATCTCTGCGAGAACTTTTTATCAAAGACGGCGATTCGACCCTGTTGCTGGGCGTGAATCTCCATACCACATCGAGAAAGGGCGAAGGGCTCTTCTTCGATTGTCCGCTCGAAACCCTCTATCTCGGGCGCACGCTCGACTATTCGACCAGTTATTTCGACGGCTATGCCCCCTTTTACGACCAACAACGCTTGCAGTCGGTTGTCGTGGGCGAGCATGTCGTGTCGTTGGGCGACCGTCTTTTTTTCGGGTGTCATTCGTTGGCGCATGTGACGGTGGGCGGCTCTGTGGAGTTCATTGCCAATTATGTATTCAAGGAGTGTGCCGCTCTTACCGAAGTCGTGTTCCGAGACGGGGTGTTGCCCCTCTATGTGGGGTATAACAAATTCGCTTCCGATGGGATAGGGGAGCCGCTCTTCTCCGACAGCCCGTTGCACACGGTTTACTTGGGGCGGACCTTGTCTTATAACGTGAGCCGTTTCTATGGTTTCTCGCCATTCTATCAGCAGGCGGCACTTTCGTCGGTGACGTTGGGCGAGTGTGTTACGCTCCTCCCGCAAAATCTTTTTTACGATTGCACGGCACTCACCGAACTTTCCATTCCCGGCGGCGTTTCGGCTGTCGGCCATTCGGCATTCTCGGGTTGCACGGCGTTACGGAAACTGGTGTTCAAAGATGGTACCGAACCGTTGGCGTTGGGATATAACCACTTTTCACAAGTCGGCGGGAAAAATCTTTTCCATGACACGGCGGTCGAGACTCTCTATTTGGGACGAGACGTGCAGTTTCTCTCCGGTATCGAGTATGGCGGGGCTCCTTTTTCATCGTTGAAGGCATTGCGCCGTGTCGAGGTGGGGGCGACTGTCACCACCATACCCGATGACCTCTTTGCCCGTTGCAGCCAGCTCGAAACTGTCACGATAGGAGGGCGTGTCGCGACAATCGGAAATCGTGCCTTCCAGGGGTGCCATAGCCTTTCGCGTCTGATTTTCAACGATGGAGACACGCCATTGTCGTTGGGTTGCGACCTGTATGAGCCGGCCGGTGTGGGTCATGCCCTTTTTTATGACAATCCCATTCGGGAGCTTTACCTCGGTCGCGAGTTGCGCTATCCCGAAACCATCTATTCGGGGTATGCCCCCTTTTACCGCAAGGAGACTTTATCCCAGGTGACCTTGGGTAAAGGCGTGACGACGGTAGGCCCCCGCCTTTTCTACGGGTGTGCGCAGTTGCGGCAACTCGTCGTCGAAGGTACCCTGACGCACATCGGGGCGTATGCTTTTTACGGTTGTGGAGCAAAACCCTAATCTTGCTTGTTTTTTAAACTTATCGACCCCTTTTCTTGTTTGGGAAGAACAACCCCTAAATAAGAAAAGAAATGAAACGTGTTTTTATCTTGGCCCTATCGCTCTTGGCCTGTTGTGCAGTGCTTCCGGCACAGAATTACAACAAAAAAGAGGTAAAGAGTTTGCAACAATTTCTCAATCAGCCGTCGGCCAAAGAGAAGCCCAACTATGCCCTCTTCAAACGCACCAATCTCAACGACCCTTCGACATGGGAAGGCGTCACTTGGGAGAATGGTCATGTGACTGTCATCGATTGGCGGGGAAGAGGCTTGGCCGGAGACCTTTCGCTCGACAACTTCACCCAATTACAGCGGGTCGATGTGACCGCAAACCAACTGACCACGCTTTCGGCCTCAGGTTGCAAGGCATTGACGAACATTGAGGCGGGGCGCAACAAACTTACCGGGATAAACCTCTCGGGCTGTACGGCTTTGCGGACATTGAATTGTTTTAAGAACCGTCTTTCCGACATCGATCTCTCTTCGTCGATGGGCATCGTGTCGCTCAACTGTGCCGACAATCTTTTTGTCGAACTCTCGGTGGCTCATGCCGACTCGTTGACCTCGCTCAATGTGCAGGGGTGTCATCTCGAATGGCTCTCGGTCGACAGTTGCACGCAACTCAAAAATCTGTATTGCGGATACAACCGCATTTCGGAGTTGCACCTCATCGATGTTCCGGCTCTCGAAACATTGAACATGGACAACAACAGCATTGCCCAATTCTACGTCTCGGGCCAGTCCAATCTGTATTATTTCTCGTGCAGCGGCAACAATATGTCGGTATTGAAAATGACAAACTGCGGAGCACTCTCGACGGTGGATTGTTCGTACAATAATCTTTCGTCGCTCGATTTTTCGGGTTCGAGCAATCTGACGACGGTCAATTGCTCCAATAACAATCTGACGCGTATCGATTTGAGCAATCTTCAAATGTTGCAGAATGTAGATTGCAGCCAAAACCAGCTGAGTATCATCGACGTCTCGTATTGTCCCAATCTTATGTCGCTCAATTTCAGGGGGAATCCGTTGGTAACCCTTTATACGATGGGCGATTACAACCTGCGTATGATTTCGGGTGTGTGGAGTTATTGAGTAGCGTGAAAAATTGGGAGATAGGAGTTTGTTCCGCTATTCAAAAAGACAGGCCGTCCATTTTTGGACGGCCTGTCGCATATAAGAAGGGTTGATTGCTTATCCGCGAATGGCTTTGATACCGGGAAGTTCGCGACCCTCGATGCATTCGAGCAGGGCGCCGCCGCCGGTCGATACATAGCTTACCTTGTCGGCCATGCCGAATTTGTTGATGCAGGCAACCGAGTCACCACCACCGATGAGCGAGAAGGCTCCTGCCGCGGTGGCATCGACGATGGCTTGTGCAATGGCACGCGAACCGGCTTCGAAGTTGGGGAACTCGAATACGCCGGCAGGACCGTTCCACAGAATGGTCTTCGACGATTTGATGACTTCGGCAAGTTTCTTGGCCGATTCGGGACCGAGGTCGAGACCCATCCAGTCATCGGGTATTTCGCTGTTTTTGCAAGCCTTGGTTTGGGCATCGTTCGAGAAGCTGTCGGCGATGATGCAGTCGGTGGGCAATACGAGATTTACGCCCAACTCTTTGGCTTTGTTCATGATGCTGATAGCCGTTTCGAGCATGTCGTCTTCGCAGAGTGAAGTACCGATTTTTCCGCCCATGGCTTTGGCGAAGGTGTAGGCCATGCCACCGCAGATGATGAGGTTGTCGACTTTGCTCAGCAGGTTCTCGATGATGGTGATTTTCGACGAAACTTTCGAGCCACCGATGATGGCGGTTACGGGGTGTACGGGGTTTTTCATCACTTTCTCTACGGCCTCTACCTCTTTCTGCATCAGGTAACCGAACATTTTGTTCTCGGGCGAGAAGTAGTCGGCGATGAGGGCTGTCGAAGCGTGAGCGCGGTGGGCGGTACCGAAGGCGTCGTTCACATAAACGTCGGCGAGGTCGGCGAGGTTTTTGGTGAATACCTTCTGGCTCTCTTTGACGGCTTTCTTGGCAGCGGCTTTTTCTTCGTCGCTGGCATCTTCGGCGAGTCCTCTGGGTTTACCCTCTTCCTCGGCATAGAAGCGGAGGTTTTCGAGAACGAGCACTTCACCCGGTTTCAGTTCGGCAACAGCGGCTTTTACGGCGTCGCCTTGGCAATCATTGACAAATTTGACGGGTTGTCCCAGCAGTTCGGAAAGATGGTTGACGATGTGTTTGAGAGAGAATTTGTCTTCCGGACCTTTTTTGGGGCGTCCCAGGTGCGAGCCGATAATGATGCTGCCGCCATCGGCCAGGATTTTTTTCAGCGTAGGCAGAGCTGCGCGCATACGGGTATCGTCGGTGATATTCAAGTTCTCATCGAGAGGTACGTTGAAATCGACACGAACAAACGCCTTTTTACCGGCGAAATTGAAGTTGTCAAGTGTTTGCATATTCTTATCTTTTTAATGAGACTCTTTTTTCCTTTTTCGGCTGCAAAAGTATAAAATATTTTTGTTTTGAGTTATCAATTTGTTGCAAAACGGAGGCTTGATTTTAACTATTTTAGCACCTCGGCGTGCACCTTAATCCAATAACCCTTTTTGAGCCAGTAATGTTTCCATTTCCCGGCTGATTTTTTCGGCTTCGCGGCGTGCCGCCTCGGCAAAAGCCTCACTCTTGTCGGCGTAGATGATGCCGCGTGAGGAGTTCACCAGCAGGCCGCACCGGTCGTTCATGCCATATTGGGCCACCTCTTGCAGGCTGCCGCCTTGGGCTCCCACGCCGGGAACCAGCAGGAAGTGGTCGGGGGCGATGCGGCGCACGTCGGTGAAGAGCTTGCCCTGCGTGGCGCCCACGACAAACATCAGCTGGTCGTCGGTAGCCCAGGTTTGCGTGACGCGCAGCACCTTCTCAAAGAGGCGTTCGCCTTGTGCGTCGGTGGTGAACTGGAAGTCTTGCGACCCCTTGTTCGAGGTCAGTCCCAGCACGATGACCCAGTGTCCCTCGTAGTTGAGAAAGGGTTTCACGCTGTCTTCGCCCATGTAGGGAGCCACCGTTACGGCGTCGATGTCGAGGTGCTCGAAGAAACTGCGGGCATACATTTCCGAGGTATTGCCTATGTCTCCGCGTTTGGCGTCGGCGATGATAAACTGGTCGGGGTGATTCTCTTTGAGGTAACGGACGGTTTTCTCAAAGGCTTTCCACCCTTCGAGGCCGAGGCTTTCGTAGAAGGCGAGGTTGGGCTTGTAGGCCACGCAAAAGTCGGCCGTGGCGTCGATGATGGCCTTGTTGAAGGCGAAGATGGGATCTTCTTCCGTCAAGAGATGTTGCGGTATCTTCTTGATGTCGGTATCGAGACCTACGCAGAGGAAAGATTTCTTGCGGCGGATATTCTCAAAAAGTTGTTGCTTGTTCATATGCGAAGAATGTTTATAGATGCTGTCGGTTAGAGTTCGCTTTCTTTCAGGCGTTCGGCATTTTCGGCCACGATGAGGTGGTCGATGCAGTCTTGTATGTCGCCGTCCATGAAGGCGGCCAAGTTGTAGATGGTGTAGTTGATGCGGTGGTCGGTGATGCGTCCCTGCGGATAGTTGTAGGTGCGTATCTTGGCCGAGCGGTCGCCGGTCGATACCATCGTCTTGCGTTTGCTGGCGATGTCGTCGATGTATTTCTGGTGTTCCTTGTCGTAGATGAAGGTGCGGAGACGGGAGAGGGCCCGTTCCTTGTTCTTGGGCTGGTCGCGGGTCTCGGTACACTCGATGAGAATCTCTTCGACTTCGCCCGTGTTGGGATTTTTCCAGTTGTAGCGCAGACGCACGCCCGACTCCACCTTGTTGACATTCTGTCCGCCGGCGCCGCCGCTGCGGAAGGTGTCCCACTTGATTTCGCCTTCGTTGATGACGACGTCGAACTCTTCGGCTTCGGGCAGTACGGCTACCGATGCGGCCGATGTGTGTACCCGTCCTTGGGTCTCGGTGGCGGGGACACGCTGCACGCGGTGCACGCCCGATTCGTATTTGAGGGTGCCATACACCTTTTGTCCCGATACCGAGCAGATGACCTCTTTGAAGCCGCCTGCGGCGCCTTCGCTGGCGCTCGATATTTCGAGTTTCCACCCTTTCATTTCGCAATATTTGGCATACATGCGGAAGAGGTCGCCGGCAAAGAGGGCGGCTTCGTCGCCACCTGTCCCGCCGCGTATTTCGAGTATGGCGTTGCGGTCGTCCTGCGGGTCAGCGGGCACGAGCAGGAGTTTTATCTCCTCTTCGAGTGCCGGTATCTGAGCCTGGCTCTCGTCGAGTTCTTCACGGGCCATTTCCCGCATTTCGGGGTCGCTTTCGCTGTCGAGTATTTCGCGGGCTTCATCGATGTTTCTCAGCAGGCCGGCATAGCGTTTGCGGGCGTTGTCTATTTTTTCGAGGTCGCTGTATTCTTTGGTGAGTTTGGCAAAGCGTTTGCGGTCGTTGATGACTTCGGGGTCGGTGATAAGTGTGCTTACTTCCTGAAAACGCAATGACAAACCGTCTAATTTCTCTAATAGTTTGTTGTCGCTCATAAATTGGCAATTTGAGCGCAAATATACAAAATCGCGACGGAACTTTTTGTATGACGCCGGTACAAATTCGACGCTATTCTTTCCTGTTTCCGAGATGAAGTGCCGGTGGTGGTCGTGCTTTCCCTCCCGATTATTCTTCTTCGTGGAATTTGTGCTTCTTGTTTCCGAACGTGAAACGGTAATTGATGGTGAGACCGAATATGTTTCCCGTCTCGACCCGTGGACGGCTTATGTGCGATGTGTATTCGTATTCCGATTGTTCATATACCATGTCGTACGCATTTTTGAAAAACGGATTGTAGGCATACAGTATGAAGTTCCAGCTATTGATAGCGTATGCAACTTGCATATTGATTTGAAAATCCCGCGATGTGTAGACCGCCGTTGTGGGATCGAAATTCCTGCTCAGACAGACGCAATTCACGCTGGCCGAGAATCCTTTATACATAAATGTCGAATATCCGCCCGCAGCCACGGCGTCGAGTGTGAAGTTTTTCCATAATGAGACGTTTAAATGACCGTACAAGCCAGCCAATCCTACGGAAAATCGTTGGGGTATGATGTCGTATTGTATATTCAGTCCATATTGTTGTGTCGCGGAAATTTTTCCGTTCTCTTTTTGTTTGATAAAAATTTGTCGCTCTCCGATAAAATCGACTTTGTCATAGATGATGTGGGAATATCCGTGGACTTGTATGTACGGCATTATCGATAGCCGCCCGTGTGTCCAAGTGTAGCTGATCTGGTTTTTGAATGACCAGACGTTTTTTAAATCGGGATTTCCTCTCCGTAGCATGTATTCGTTTTCTTTATATTCGGGTGTGGTCATGTCGGATACATCGGGTTGTGTGCTGCGGAAGGTGGATTTTATCCTCAGGTTGTGTGCTTTCCGGGTATAGGTGAGTTGGAAATACGGTATGAACTGGTGTTCGATGGTTGTCTTGTTGCCGGTGTGCAAGAACGACAGTTGTTCGGCCAGGCGAACTTGCAAATTCAACTTGTTTTTTATCTTATATTTATATGTCGCATACAGTCTCGTATTACCTTGGCTCAGGAATACATCCGATACATTCCCTTCGCGCGTCTCGCGGCCGTCGGTGCGGGTATAGTCTTGGTACCCTTCCACGCTGAGTGATGAGCGGTTTTTGAATGTTTTGGTGTAGTTGGCCTTGAAACTGGTGTGCCAGCTTTTCTCGTCGGTGGCATTGTTGTAGGTCGATGTTGTCTCGTCGTCGGTGCGGTAGGCATACCAGCGTTTGTAATGGTTGGTGCCCCGGTTGCCGTACCACTCCAACCGCACCTGCTGCTCGTTTTTCAGTACGCGGTTATACCGCATTCTCACGGCGGGCAGGAGGTCGAGCGTGTGGGTCTTTTCCTGTCGGGTATAATTTTTTGTGTCGTTGCTGAACGTTTCGCGACTCCATGTGTCGCGCTCTTCCATCGTCCGGTTCATGCGGAGCGAGGAGTAGAAGGTCTGCTGCTTGTCTTTGTAGAGGTAGTTGAAATAGCTGCTGAGGTCGTTGGCGTTCTCGTCCGACGGGAGAGCCTCGGTTGTGTTTATGACGGCTTCATCGGGGAATCGGTATGTGGTTGTCGAATAGTCTCCCGTGTGATCCCGTGCATGGGTGTATTTGTCCGATATGGAGATGGCATATTCCGATTTGCCTTGGAAGTATTGAGTCGTTCCGCGACCGCTGCCGTAAGGACGGTTCAGTTGCTGTTTCCCGTTGAAGGCCACAGCTCCGGCATAGTCGCGCTCTTTCAATATATAGTCGAGTACGACATCGGCTTCGGGATAGTCGGGGCGTCCGTTGGGGTAGAAGTCCACCCGTTTGATGTCGCGCGGGTTCAGCGCGTTGATTTCTTCTTCCGACGCCTCCATGCCGTTGATACAGAAAAATATCTCTTCTTCGAGGTAGGTAGGGGTTTCACCCGACAGGTTTGCCTTGATTCCGGGTATTGCCAGGGAACCCAAGGCACTATATCCGTCATAAGCGTGGCGCATCTGTTCGCGGGTGGGGTAGACCATGGTCTTCTCTTCGGTGCTTACCGTCTGGCTGCCCACGACGGTAACTTCTTGCATGAGTATGGCGTTTGTGCTCAGTGTGATGTCGCCGAGCCGTATGAGCTTTTCGTCGGTCGGGTTCAGTACGAGGGTCATCTCTTTGTAGCCGATGTAATTGATGCGCAGGAGATGTGTCTGTCTCTTTGCCGGCAGTTCCAGTGTAAAATTGCCTTGGCTGTCGGTTGTCGTGTTTGCGATGAGTAGGCTGTCGGCCTCGTAGCAGCGTATGGTTGCCCCGATGAGGTCGTAGCGCTTTTCGTCTTGCAGGTGCCCTTCGATTTCGATGCTCGCCTCTTGGGCCGAGAGGGGAAAGGTGAGTAAAAAAATGCAGCAGAGAAACGCCGGTATGAATCGTATCATGGTATCCTTTGTGGGTCGGTTGAATAAATGTTTTGTCGTTTGACGTGTCGGATACCGAAAAGGTTACAACGGCTCTTCGGAAAAATAAAAAACGGCGTTGCCTTTTGTGGGGCAACGCCGTGGTAAAGTGGCGGAAGTCGGTTCTTGTTATTTGTTCTCCTTCTCTTCGCTCTCCTTGGTCTTGACGGACAGGTCGACGGGGTGGGCGACCTTTTCGGGGAGCAGGGCGATGTCGAGCACCTCTCTGATGTCGTGGACATAGTGGAATTGCAATCCTTTGAGGTAACTGGGCTTGATGTCCTCGATGTCTTTGCGGTTTTCGTCGCAGAGAATGATTTCTTTGATGCCGGCACGTTTGGCGGCCAGAATCTTTTCCTTGATACCGCCCACGGGCAGTACCCGGCCCCGCAGGGTGATTTCGCCGGTCATGGCCAGGTGGGCGCGCACCTTGCGCTGGGTAAACGACGAGGCGATGGAGGTCACCATGGTGATGCCGGCCGACGGGCCGTCCTTGGGTATGGCTCCTTCGGGGACGTGTATGTGCAGGTTCCAGTGGTCGAACACCTGACTGTCGATGCCCAGTTCGTCGGCGTGGGCCTTGACATATTGCAGGGCGATAATGGCCGACTCTTTCATGACATCGCCCAGATTTCCCGTGAGGGTGAGTTTCTCGCCTTTGCTGCGGCTGAGGCTCGACTCGATGTAGAGAATTTCTCCGCCCACGGCCGTCCAGGCCAGGCCCGTGACCACTCCGGCATAATCGTTCCCTTCGTAGCGGTCGCGAGTGTATTCTTTCATGCCGAGATATTCGGTCAGGCTGTCGACCTGCAACTCGTGTTCCCACTCTTCGTCGGCCGCTTTTCTACGAGCCACCTTACGCATGACCTTCGCGATTTTCTTGTCGAGCTCGCGCACGCCCGATTCGCGGGTGTACTGGTCGACGATGG
>UQOX01000043.1 GCA_900542765.1 uncultured Porphyromonadaceae bacterium
TCTTCCGGCAGGCCGAGAACCTGGTGACGATGGGGCAGTCGACCCAGGAAATCGGGTGGACGGGATTTGGCAGCAACCGCAACCGGCACGCCCTTATGTCGGCCTTTATCGAGACCCGCAATGAACCGTTCAGGGAATTGTGGTACACCTATCACCGGCTGGGACTCGACGAAATGGCCCTCAGTGTCGACAAGGGACGTGCCAAGGTGTCCGAAGCCCTCAAAAAGTTGGTCGAGGTGTATGAACTCTCCTCGACATCGGTGTTGCTGCCCCTCTTCAACGACAGCAAACTCGATGAGGTGGTCAACATCTATTCCGAAGCTCCCCGGCAGGAAAAAGACGAAGTCTATAAAATCCTCAACCGGCTTTATCCCACCGAGACCAGCCGCATCGAGTCGTTACGCAAATAATCCTTTTGACGAAGGTTTATGATACAAAAACTATTTATCCGCAATTACGCCCTTATCGATTCACTGGAAATCGATTTGCGTCCCGGTTTTACCGTGCTGACCGGAGAAACAGGAGCCGGAAAATCCATCATCATGGGGGCTCTCTCTCTCATTCTCGGACAGCGTGCCGATACCAAAGCCGTCAAGGACTTGACGCAAAAGACGGTGATAGAAGGGACGTTCGATATATCGTCGTATGCGATGCGGCCTTTTTTTGAGGAGAATGATTTGGACTACGATGATTCGGGGCTGTGTGTGTTGCGACGTGAACTTACCCCGGCGGGAAAGAGCCGGGCTTTTGTCAACGACACACCCGTCTCGCTTTCACTCCTCAAAGAACTGGGTGAACAGTTGATCGACATACATTCGCAACATCAGAATCTTCTTCTTGGCGATAACCGTTTCCAGTTGCGCATGATTGACGTCTGGGCCGATGATGATGCACTGCTGACTCAATACCGGACCGAGTACAAGCGCTATCGCGAACTGGGCGACGCACTGCTCCGCCTGCGTCGTGAGAGTGAAGAGAAACGCAAAGAAGAAGACTATCTCCGTTTCCAGTATGAGCAACTGTGCGATGCCCATTTGCAGCCGGGAGAACAATCGGCTCTCGAAGAGGAGCAGGAGATGCTCACCCATGCCGAGGAGATAAAGACGGCCCTCTATTCGGTGTCGTGCTCTTTGGGCGACGATGAGGGCGGCTTTCTTCCCAAAATGAAAGAATCCCTCTCGACGTTGCGTTCGTTGCAACGCATCTATCCGGCGGTGGAGCCGCTGGGCGAACGCCTCGACTCTGCCTATATCGAGATGAAAGACATACTCTCCGAGGTCGACGACCGTCAGGAGTCGGTATCGGTCGACCCCGCGCGGTTGCAGCAAGTCGAGGAGCGTCTCGACCTGCTCTATGGCTTGCAGCAGAAACATCGGCTTGCCAATCTCGAAGAGTTGCTGGCCTTGCAGGACGACCTCAAAGAGCGACTCGATGAAATCGACCACTCCGACGAGCAGTTGGCCTTGTTGCAAAAGCAACTCTCTCTCCGGGAAGAGTCGTTGCGCGCGCTGGCCGCCCGGCTTTCAGCGGTGCGCCATGAAGCCTCCGGCCGCTTTACCGAGAAACTCATCGAGCGGGCGCGTCCGCTGGGCATGCCCCATTTGCGGTTTGAAGTCGAATGGCTTCCCAAAGAGGGTTTCGATGCTGACGGGACCGAGTCGGTGAGGTATCTCTTCTCGGCCAATAAAAATCGGCCGTTGGAGTCGGTGGCCGACATCGCATCGGGTGGGGAAATATCCCGTCTCATGCTCACCATCAAGTCGCTGGCGGCCGATGCGACAGCCTTGCCCACCATCATTTTTGATGAAATCGATACCGGCGTGTCGGGTGAGATTGCCGACAAGATGGGCGAAATCATGGTCGGTATGGCCCGTTATATGCAGGTCATCGCCATCACGCACCTGCCGCAGGTCGCTTCGCGTGGAAAGACTCATTACCGAATCTATAAAGATGAGGACGGGGAGACTACGCAGACCCGCATCGAACTTCTCGACGACAATCGACGTGTGCAGGAGGTGGCCCGCATGTTGAGCGGTAGCCAGCTTACCGACGCCGCCATGAAAAACGCCCGTGAATTATTGAACCGGAAATAATACATCACACACTCATTTTATATGGAACAAAACAACCTCGTTTTCGGCATCAGGGCTGTCATCGAAGCCATCAAGGCCGGAAAAGAAATCGACAAGATACTTATCAAGAAAGAGTTGCAAGGCGATTTGGTGCAAGAACTCTTGAATGAGATAAAAGGTACCAATATTTTTGTGCAGCGTGTACCGATTGAGAAAATCAACCGCATCACCCGCAAGAACCACCAGGGGGTCATTGCCTTTATATCGCCGGTTGCTTATATGCGTCTCGAAGACATTGTGCCGACGCTTTATGAGGAGGGGAAGATGCCTTTCCTGGTATTGCTCGACGGTCTTACCGATGTGCGCAACTTCGGTGCCATAGCCCGCACCTGCGAGTGTGCCGGCGTCGATGCCATTGTCATTCCCGAGCGTGGTAGCGTGTCGGTTACGCCCGACGCGGTGAAGACTTCGGCCGGGGCCCTTTTGCATCTGCCCGTGTGTCGCGAACGCTCCATTGCAGAGGCTTTGCATTACCTCCACAACAGCGGCGTGAAAATCGTGGCAGCCTCGGAGAAGGCGCAAGAATTATATACCGCACCCGATTACACGGGGCCTGTGGCCGTGGTCATGGGCGCCGAAGATGTGGGGCTTTCGCCGCAAACGCTTCGCTATTGCGATACGCAGGTGGCATTGCCCCAAGTGGGGCGCATCGGGTCGCTCAATGTGTCGGTGGCGGCCGGTGTCATGATATATGAAGTGGTGCGTCAGCGCATGCAATAGTCGTTGCCCGCTGTGCCGGAGATGGAAAACATCGAGGCATACCCTTCTTCAAGGGTATGCCTCGATTGCTTTTGTGCGAAACGCGGTGCATTAAAATTCCGACACTGTTTCTTTCCCGTCGAGCCATGCCGCCATGTTCAGCACGAGAAGATTCCAATTTTGGAAACCCTTATTCAGAACCGGTTCGCCGTTATCGGGCAGATAATATTCGTGCAAGGCGCCGAATCGCTCATAGTCCCGTCCCAGCAGAAGTATGGTTTTCTTGGCCAATTCCCGGGCCTCTTCGGTGTAACCATATTGCACAAGACCTTTGAAAACAAGGCATTTTTCAATGTTTTCGGGAGTCCGTTCGGGCATTTGCGCCACGGAGGGGAGGAGGAGCAGCACTCCGGCTACAACGAGGCAAAGTCTTTTAAGATTCATGGCATTAAATGATGATGTGCGATAAAGATATGAAAAATAAACGGCATGCCAAAGGAAAACACGATGCCGGGCATTTTTTTATCCCGACTCAAACGGTTGCGGCGTGTGTGATTTGATGCCGGTGAAAAATAACAACTCCGGCAGAAGAAATTTCTGCCGGAGTTGTTATTTTATCTATGAGGGAATAAATTCCCGTAACCTTATAAAAAGATAGTGGTAGATAAAACGAAGATTGACTGCATATGTACTCGACATAAAGATGAGAACCTTCTTGTGGACGAACCAAATGTCGCCGGGGTGTTTTTCAAGTATGAAATGAGGTGAACGAGATTGGGAGGCATATGCCTCTTATTTTTTGCGAAGCAAAGTTAAACTTTAAATTCGAAACACAAAGCATAAAATCAAAAAAAGAAGTGTTTCGCCCTCGTTTTTTATGATAAACCGCTTTTTTGAGAAAGGAAATCGCTCTTTGGCGAAGGCTGTTGAGGAAGGTTCGAGAAAATATCACTAATTTAGTCCCGCCAAAATAGAACTCTGATATATGATAAATCTGCAAATCGAGGGTCTCACCAAGTCGTTTGGTGACCGGGTACTTTTTTCCGACATAGCCTTTGGCCTTTCCGAGGGGGAACGGGTGGGGCTTATCGCCAAAAACGGTACCGGCAAGACGACCCTGCTCAATATCATTGCCGGCGATGAAAGTTACGATGCCGGTACCATTACTTTCCGCAACGACATTCGGGTGGGTTATTTGCGACAATTGCCTGTTTTTCAGCCAGAAATGACTGTTTTGCAAGCCTGCTTTGCAGCCGATAGTGAAGTGACTCGCACCATACGGGACTACGAGTTGGCCATGGCGCACAACAACGTGTCGGAGCTTGACCAGTTGATGGCTCGTATGGAGCAATACAAAGCCTGGGATTATGAACAACGGGTGAAGCAAATCCTGTCCCGGCTGAAAATCAACGATTACGAGCAGCCTATGGGGCAACTCTCCGGAGGACAACAAAAACGGGTTGCCTTGGCCAATGTGCTGATTTCGGAGCCCGACTTGCTCATTCTCGACGAACCTACCAACCACCTCGATCTCGAAATGACCGAATGGCTCGAAGATTATCTTTCACATAGCCGGCTGAGTCTGCTCATGGTGACACATGACCGCTATTTTCTCGACCGGGTATGCAATCGCATCATCGAAATCGACTCGCGGGCATTGTATTCATATAAAGGAAATTACAGCTATTATATCGAAAAACGGCAAGAGCGCATCGAGGCCCGGAATGCCGAGATAGACCGAGCCAACAACCTCCTGCGCACCGAGCTCGACTGGATACGTCGCCAACCTCAGGCCCGGGGTACCAAGGCCAAATATCGCATCGACGCCTTTCATGACCTCGAACAGAAAGCGCGTCGGGAAAAGGTCGAGGAAAATGTCACTTTGGCCGTGAAATCCTCGTATATAGGCTCTAAGATATTCGAAATCAAACATTTGTCGAAACGCTTCGATGACAAAAAAATCATTGAGGACTTTTCCTATACGTTTGCCCGGTATGAGAAGGTGGGCATCGTAGGAAACAATGGCGCCGGAAAATCGACCTTCATAAAATTGCTTATCGGGCAGATTGCGCCCGACGGCGGAACGATAGACGTCGGGGAAACGGTGCGATTTGGATATTACAGTCAAGAAGGCATACAGTTCGACAACCAGAAGAAAGTCATCGATGCCGTGCGGGACATTGCCGAAGAAATATCGTTGGGTGACGGGAAAAAACTCTCGGCCTCACAATTCCTGCAACATTTCCTTTTCACGCCCGAGACCCAGTATAACTATATTTACAAATTGAGCGGGGGAGAGAAACGCCGCCTCTATCTCTGTACGGTACTCATGAGCAACCCCAATTTCCTGGTGCTCGACGAGCCCACCAATGACCTCGACATTGTCACCCTCAATTTGCTCGAAGATTATCTGGCCCATTTCAAGGGGTGTGTCATTGTCGTCTCGCATGACCGTTATTTTGTCGATAAAGTGGTCGACCATGTATGGGCCTTTGAAGGGGAGGGGAAAATCAGGGATTTCCCCGGCAATTATTCCGATTACCGACGTTGGAAAGCCGAACGGGAGAGCGGAGCGAAACGGATTGCGGCCGCCAAATCCGCAGAGAAACCGGCGGCAAAACCCGCCCGTCCGGCCAATGCCGATGCCCCGACACAGCGTCGCCGGCTTACGTTCAAGGAGAAAAAAGAGTATGACGAACTCGATGAGGCCATACCTCGTCTCGAAGCCGAGAAAGCCGCCATAGAGAACGCATTGTCGTCGGGAACGCTATCGGCCACGGAATTACAGGAGAAATCTTTGGCCCTGAGCCGTCTCATCGAGGAGCTCGACGAGAAGTCGATGCGCTGGCTCGAATTGGGGGAGTGGATATAATCCCCTCCTGCAACATGCCGTCTTATCGTTCCCGGTATGCCCACCAATAAAGCCCGCCGACAAAAAAGGCTCCTCCCACGATATTGCCGAGCGTAGCGGGAATGAGGTTGCGCAGCACAAAGTCGGCGACACTCACGTCGGCTCCCTGCAACATGCCCAATGGGATAAAGAACATGTTGGCGATGCTGTGTTCATAGCCAAGGGCGACGAAGCACATGACGGGGAACCAGAGCCCGATGAACTTCCCGGCCGCGCTGCGACAAGCAAATCCCAACCATACGGCCAGGCACACAAACCAGTTGGCTCCGATACCTTTTATAAAAATCGTTCCCCAGGGGAGGCTCGTTTTGGCTTCGGCAATTTGTCTGATGGCCGAGTGCCAAGGCTCTGCATCGACGATGCCGGCCGTGTGTGCCATGAGGTAAACAAAGAAGAAGGCTCCGATGAAATTGCCCACATACACCCACAACCAGTTGCGCAAAAGTGGCCAAATGCCATATTTCCGGTTGCAGAGCCCGGGAATTAGCACCGCATTGTTGCCGGTAAACAATTCCGCACCGGCAAAGACCACCAAGATAAGTCCCAGCGGGAACATGGCTCCCGACAAGAGCCGTTGCAGGCCGGGATTGTGGGCCGTGATTCCGGGAAATCCATATCCGATGATGAGCGACAACAGACCGCCCATGGCGATGTAGATGCCGGCCAGGATAGCCAGAATCAACGTCTTGCGTAAACGAAAAGATATTTTTTGTAATGCGGCGTTCTCGGCCGTAGCGAGAATTTCGGAGGGAGACAATACACTCATAGCCAAGGGAAAGAAGATTTTCAGTACGAGGCAAAGATACTTTTTTTTATTCACTCCTGACAAAAAAAGTGCACGAACAACAAAGTGTCGGCGAACAAATCGGCCGGCACTTTGTTTTATAGACAGAAATGCAACTCAAAAGCGTTTGAGTTTCCTATCAAAACAGTCAAGAAGACATATTCTCGTTTTTGTGTGTTTCATTGGTATTTATCCGGCTTATTCTCAATAGAATAAGACTATCCTCTTTCTTGTTTTTGATATATTTCAAGCTCTGGGAAGGTTGGCTCGTGAGAGTCGGGACCTTCTTTTTTATTTTTTCTCAGCAATGTTTTTGATATATTCCATGACTTCACCAATGCCGTTGGTAAATTTGTCAAAATCTTTGGGATAGAGGAAGATTTTGTGTTTTTCAAATTGAACCATTTGGCTTTCTTCGTTTGTCATGACACGTTTGCTTTCGGTAATCGCCAAAAATAAATCCCCATTGTTGTTTTTCTTAACGTCGAAATAATAAATGCGCCTACCGGCTTTGATGCTTCTTGAAAAAATAATGTCGTTTTCAAGTGGTGTAACTAATTCATCGTCCATATATTAATGCAATAAATGATAAAGGCAGAACTCCCAATAATTAACAACTGACATCACAAATAACGTGAATAAATTTTTATCGAACAACCTTATAAATATGAAAATTTACTAAAATGTGTCTATTTTCTTGCCATGTTACGCATTACAGAAAAAAAGAATAGGGGGTTGATTGGGAAACTTCAAAAATATTGTACCTTTACGGCCGAAAAATAAATTTGGTGAAATGATCAATCGTGCTTTGATACGGACAAAAGTGGTGCAAATCGTCTATTCCTATCTTATAGACGGTGAAAAAAGTATTGATGTGGCCGAGAAAGAACTCTTTGCGAGTCTTGACAAATCATACGAGTTGTATCATTTGCTGCTGCTTATTCCCGTAGAGCTGACACGCCTTCAACGCTTGCGTCTCGAAAATGCCCGTAGCAAATTTACCGCTACTCCCGAAGAAAAAATGCCCAATACCCGACTGGTCGACAACCGTTTCATTGCCCAGTTGGAAAGCGACAAGGCATTTGCAAAATATGTGGAGGAGCGTCCGTTGGTATGGAGCGACGACAGCAACTACCTGCGTTCTTTGCTCGACCGCATTCTCTCGTCGGAGATGTATGCCCAATATCTGCAAGCCGAGGATTCCTACGAAAACGACCGCACGTTTTGGAAAAACGTTTATCGCCATTTGATTTTTACCGATGACAATTTGGGAGACATCTTGGAGTCCCAAAGCCTTTATTGGAACGACGATATGCCCATAATCTCGACCTTCGTCCTCAAAACCGTCAAACGTTTCGACGAGTCGGCCGGTGCCGACCAAGAACTTTTGCCCATGTTCAAGGACGAAGACGACCGTGCATTTGCCCGTACCCTCTTCCGTCGTGCCTTGCTCGACAGCCAGGCCAACAAAAACCTGATCGAGCAGTTTACGCGTAATTGGGAAATCGAGCGTATCGCCTTCATGGATATTGTCATCATGATTGTGGCCTTGGCCGAGATTACCTCCTTCCCGTCCATTCCGTTGCAGGTATCGTTCAACGAATATATCGAAATCGCCAAATCATACAGTACGGCAAAGAGCGGGACATTCATTAACGGTGTGCTCGAAGCCATTACCTCTTTGTTAAAAAAAGAGGGACGTCTGGAAAAATAACACCGATAATTGTTATACCCTAAAATTAACTAATACCTATAATAAATAAAAACAACTATGACATTATTGACCATTCTCCTGCAAGAAGCAGCATCTCCTGCATCGAACTATTCGAGTATTATCATGATGGTGGCTCTTATTGCCATATTCTATTTTTTCATGATTCGTCCGCAGAGCAAACGCCAAAAAGAAATCCGCAAATTCCGTGAAGCTCTCACCGAAGGCCAAAAAGTGATTACGGCCGGTGGTATCCACGGAAAAGTAAAAGGTATCAAAGACAATACCGTCATCGTGGAAATTGCCGATAACGTGCGCATTACCGTAGACAAAGGTTCTATTTATGCTTCTACGGCCGATACCGCCAATACGACTCCTGCCAAGTAAGAAACTTTTATTTTTATATAAAGAAGGGCCGGGAAACGTCCCGGTCCTTCTTTTTTTGCCCTGCGATGCATGATGCGATATGACGGCATTTGGGCCTCTGGGAACGTCGCTTTTTTGTCCGGTCGTTGCTTTCATCATTCGGGCTGGACACTTGGGAGCGAGGTCGTGTACTCTCTTTGCCATAAAAATCGTTTCACGAATGTCTAATTTCGATGAAAAACCTTATCTTTACCGACAAAATACAACGAAGAACCTGTAATGACAAAAAGAAAAAAACGGTTAAGGATAAGGGCATTTCTCCGGCAGAAATTTAGTGGTCTGCGGAGCCGTTTGCAGAGTGAGAGGAGTAAAGACATATTGACTTTCCTTCTGTTTGTCGCCCTTTCTTTCTTGTTTTGGATGATGCAATCATTGGGAGAAGACATGAACACGGTCTATCGCATACCCATAAAATATACCAATATTCCCGACAATACCATTATAACCTGTGACCTTCCCACCTCGGTTACGGTGCATTTGAGAGACGAGGGTGCCGTGTTGATGAATTACACGCTCGAAGGAATCCCCGCCTTTGAAGTCGATTTCCGCCAATATGCCAATAACCGGAATGCTTTCATACTTACGTCGGAGGAGATAAAAAGCCTTATCTCGAAAAACTTGCGCAACACGACCAACCTGACATCGCTATCGCTCGACACATTGGCGGTTTACTACACCCAGGCGCCCGGGAAAAAGGTCAAGGTGCGTATTGAAGGTTCGGTAACGACGGTTCCCCAGTGCATTATCAGCGGAAAAATCCAGTCCGATGTCGATTCGGTGCAGGTTTACGCGCCCGAATATCTGCTCAATACGATTACAAGTGTCGAGACAGATTCTTTTGCATTCAAGGATTTGTCACAGACTTTGACCCAAACGGTGCCCTTGCATCGAATCAAAGGCGTGAAAATCGTTCCCCATCAAGTAAAACTTACCGTCCCTGTCGAAGAGCTGACTTCCAAGTCGATACCCGTTTCGGTGTCGGTTGTCAACCAACCCCGCAACGTCAACTTGCTGACTTTCCCGGCAACGGTGCGTGTCGATTGCATGGTGCCTGTGAGCCGTTTCTCTCAAATTTCGGCACAAGACGTATCCGTGTCGGTCGATTATAACGAGACGCGTAACGCGCCCGAAAAGTTGCCGTTGAAAATCACGCGCACTCCCGGTGCCGCCTATTATGTGAAAGTCGTTCCCGACAGTGTCGAATATATATTGGAACAGAAACACTGATAGGCCATGAAGCGCATAGGCATTACCGGCGGAATCGGCAGTGGAAAATCGGTCGTGTGCCGATTCCTTCACATGTCGGGCTATTCGGTCTACGACAGCGACCGGCAGGCCAAAATGTTGATGGATACTTCGCCGCAAATCAAAGCCGGGCTTGTGGAGGAGTTCGGTCGCGAAATGTATGATGCCGGCGGACATCTCGACCGCGCCCGTCTGGCCGGACGGGTTTTTGCCGACGACGCGGCGTTGAAGTGCCTGAACGCCATCGTGCACCCGGCGGTGAAAGC
>UQOX01000044.1 GCA_900542765.1 uncultured Porphyromonadaceae bacterium
GTACCCTTTTCCCTTGAAGGGGGGACTGTCATTCTCCGCTCGACGGGGTATCCATGGTTCGTGGCCTTTTACATGAAACGTTTCCATAAGAAAGCCCCTTTTTTCATAAAGGATTGGATTCCCGCTCTGCGTCGGGAATGACAAGGAAGGACACCCTGAATGATACAAATTTCGTGTTCTCACACTCGCTTCTCCGCATCTTCGACAAAGGCCGACAGCTACCCGTCACTTTCAAACTCGAAAACTTTTTTTTTTCATTTGGTTGCGCACTCGTCTTTGCCTATCTTTGTAAAACCAATCTCCTCTAAAAAGCACCACGACCATGCAATATGACAACCACGACGTGCGCCGGCAAGACCGGCTTCTTCCCGAAGAAACAGCCCGACAACTGCTGCGTGAAGGCGAATACGGCTTTCTCTCACTCCTCGACCCCGAAGGCCGCGCCTACGGCATACCGGTAAATTTTGTGTGGGACGGCACCGAAAGCCTCTACATACACTGCGCCCCCGAAGGCCGGAAACTGCGCTGCATCGCCACCCACCCAGAGGTATCGTTCTGTGTCGTGGGCAAGACACACGTCTACTCGCAAAAATTCACCACCGCCTACGAAAGCATCGTACTGAGAGGAAAGGCATCGACGGGACTTCCCGAGACCGAACGCCGCCGGGCACTCGAAATGATTATCGACAAATACTCCCCCAATGACAAAGAAGTGGGATTGAAATATGCCGAGAAGTCATTCCACCGCACCGAGATTATCCGCATCGACATCGACACGATGAGCGGCAAAAGCAAAGTGATACGATAAGAGGGATTCCCGGCGAGGGGACGACGCTCCCTTTTCCAAGACGGCTCGCCGGTTCAAAAAACATACATTACCTTTACCCGAAATTCCGATATATGGCAAAAGTCTCGGTCATCATACCCAACTACCGTCATGCTCCCTACTTGCAGGAACGCATCGACTCGGTATTGGCACAAACCTGGCGCGATTTTGAAATCATCATTCTCGACGACTGTTCGCCCGACAACTCCCGGGAGGTCATAGAGCGTTACCGCGGCAACGAGAAAATCACCCACATCGTGTATAACGAGCAGAACAGCGGTTCGACCTTCGTGCAATGGCAGAGAGGGTTTGACCTGTCGCAAGGCGAATATATATGGATTGCCGAGAGCGACGACTTTGCCGAACCCGACTTTCTCGCCTCTTGTGTGGAGCAACTCGACCGGGAACCCTCCTGCACACTGGCCTATACCGAAAGCCGCCTCGTCGATGCCGAGAGCCACCCGATGAAGAAACGCATGAAAAAAGCCTATTCCCGAGGCGAAGTGTGTGACATGTGGGAGGGAAACGCATTCATTATTGCCAACATGTTGCGATGCAACACGATATACAACGCCAGCATGGTCGTTTTCCGCAAATCGGCGATTCCCGTCGATAGGAGTTACACCGGATTCCGTCTCAACGGAGACTGGCTGTTCTGGGTAGAGATTGCCCGCCAGGGCAAGGTGGCACACATCAACAAGATGCTGAACAATTTCAGGCAACACAACGTAAAGGTCACCCCCACAGCCCACCGCGACGGCACTGCCCTCGTGGAACTGCTGCGACTCTATGACATACTGCTGTCGCGCATCGACCTGCCCCGTCGCACCCGATGGGCCGTCGAAGGGCGCATTGCCCGCCATGCCCTCCGGGCCCTCCGGCGCATCGACGACCCGGTGCGGCGAGGTGAAGTCTCGGAGATGTGGCACAAGAGATATGCACACATGCGGTGGCGCATCATCTGGTACAAATTCTACCGGCATCTTTTTCTCCGTCCGCGCTTTATCCGTTGACAGTTCCCATATATTTCAAAACGAAAAGGCACCACCCGGCAGGGGTGGTGCCTTTCAGTCGTATGTCTAAAAACTCCGTTACCGGGAGAGTGCCGACATCAATTCCGACCAGGAAAGAATAGCACCCTCGGGGAAGCGGTCGGCCGCGCCGAACATCTGCAACTGTTCGGGTGTTTCGATGGTGACCCGACTCTCGTCGCAACGTGCGGCATCAAGGTCGAAAACATCGATAAAGAAATCATAGACCGCCTTCCGTTTGGTAGGGGTAAACTGATGACGCTCTTCGGGAAAATGCACATTACGCACCTGCCCTACCGCATCGTAATATCCATAGATGTCTTGCAGGAAGGGATATTCGAGCGTGGGCACACTGGCGGTCCAGTCGCCACCGTCGGAGACGACAAGCATCGGCTTGGGCGCAAAAATGGCCGCCAGCTCGGCATTGCAACTGCCGCCGCAGGCTCGGGTCGTACCCATACCGCTCTCGCACGGGCAACCCCCGTCGAAATGCGAAGTGAACGACATGACGGGAGCCGCCGCCGTATATCGGTCGTCGAGCAGCGTGAGGAAAACCGAGAGCGTTCCACCGCCCGAACCGCCACACACCCCGATGCGCGTCGTGTCGATGTCGTTGCGGGAAGAGAGCATTCGGTCGAGAATCTTCAAGCCCCAAAGACATTGCAGCGGTTGGGAAAGTGCGTTCTCATGAGATGCCTGCCCCAACTGCATCTCCGACTCGCCCCAACCGACGAGGTCGAAAGAGACACACACCGCCCCGCTGCGAGCCAAGGCCGCATAGCGGTATTGCATATCGGGATTGTAACGGGCTCCCGCCCAGTGACCGGCCGGCATCATAATCAACGGGTGGTCTCCCCGTTTTCTCGGGGCATATATCGAGCCGCAGACATACAGGTCGGGAAGCGTTTCGAGGGCAAAATTCTGCACGGTGTATCCATCGTACTTGCGGACTTTTCCCTCGAAATACCGGGGAGTATCAACCGTCTTTTCGAGGAGCGGGTCTATCGCCAAAAGCCGCCTGAAATCCTGCTTCAAGAGCGCCCGGCGTTGCTCCCATTCCGCCCGATTGTGATATTTCTCATGCAGCCAAGCAATAAGTTTCTTCCCATCGGCGGGGGTACGGCGGTAATATTCATAAGTCTTCACTTTGTAGGTATTCTTTTTCTGTCGCTCATATTTGTAGGTTGTGGGCGACAGGACGTTCTGCATCGTCTCCTCGAACGAATAGGGACGAATGCGAAAGTCGGCATAGGCAAGCATCTGTCCGGCCATAGCCGAAGAGTCTATTTTGAGACGCACGCCAAAATGTTGTTCAATCTCATGCAACACATCAAGGAGCGGCCGTTCAAAACGGTTCTCGTAACAGGGTTGTCCTGACTGGGCGTAGAGCCTGCCCCCGACAAACGGGGCGAGAAATGTCGCCAGCGAACAGAGGATTAGAAATCGTTTCAGTGTCTTTTTCATAATGATTTTATTTTAGGGGCAGGTCTCGCTCGAAGCAGGCGCTCGACAACCGAGGCGTCGACCTTTATGGCGGTACCGTGTTTATGACCTTTGGGAATCGAAATGAGGGAAGTAATATCTTCGAAATGTTGAAAATCTCGCGTACGCACCGCTCCGAACGCAGAGCTGCGGTAGAGGTCGTAATAAATGAGATAATCATCGCCCACCCGAATGCAGGTAGGGCCTTCGGACCACTCCGGGGTGAAAGCGGGCGTCTTGTCGTCCCAAGGGCCCGCGGGAGATGTCCCCGCCACGGCAAACAAATGACTGTAACCGGGCTTGCGATTGTCTTTCACGATGAGCCGATAATCACGCACTCCCCGCTTGACCACAATCCCGTCGATGGTATTGCAGCCCGGCTCATAAAAAAGGCGAGCGGGAGAAAATTCGCAAAAATCACGCGTTACCGTGTAATACAGTCGTTGTGTGCCATCGAAACGTCCGGGTATGGCCGATGCCCAAATGATATAATACTCGTCTGTCGACGACTCATGAAAAAGTTCGGGAGCCCACACATTGCGGGTAAGGGTATCGTAGTCGCGCATCAGCGCGATGTGCCGTTGTTCCGACCAATGGACAAGATCGCGCGAAGAAGCATATCCGAAGCCATAATCGTCGCCCCAGCTCGATGTCCACACCAAATGAAAAGTACCATCGGGGGCTTGTATCATGGAGGGGTCACGAAGGAGAGCCTGTGTCCCCACTTGCGGCCGAAGCCATACACCGGGAACCGAATCCCAATGATAACCGTCGTGGCTGTATATAAAACGCAACCCGTCGGTCGCCGGCTCACGGAACGAGGTGGAAAGGTAGACCATACGCCGCTCACAAGAACAGAGCACAACCACACTCAGACACACGAGCCAGTATGACAGCATTCGGTTTTTCATGGGGACAAACTCCTCTTTTTCTTGAAAAACAAAGATAGTGAAAAATATGTCACGCCATGAAACTACAGGCAGGAATGTTGCCATGATTGGGAATACCGCAAAAAACGAAGGCCGCAGGTATTGGCGTAAAGGACGGCATTCTCCCTCTACGGGGGGACTGACGAAAAACAAATCGGAAAACTTCTTCCCCCCACCTTGTTTCCGCTCCCGCCTTTTTCTACCTTTGCAGGGAAACAGAAGGGGTCTCGTCATTATCAAACTCGAAAACTTTCTTTTCCCGCTTGCTTCTGCTCCCGGTCCTTGCTATCTTTGCATGTAAATTTCACATTATGTCAAGGAAAATCATCAATAACTGGAAAATCACCAAAGGAGCCCCGCTTACCGAACTCGACAAGAAAATACTATATTTTCAAAATCACGGATGTCTCGTACCCAGCCGGGAATTGATAAAGACGCCCGAACAAATCGAAGGCATACGACGCAGCGGGGTGGTCAATACCGGCGTACTCGATTTGATAGAAAGTGAAATCAAGGCCGGCATGTCGACCGCGGAAATCGACCGCATGGCCTTCGACTACACCGTTTCGCACGGTGCCATTCCCGCACCGCTCAACTACGAAGGGTTTCCCAAGAGCGTCTGCACTTCAATCAATGAAGTCGTGTGCCACGGAATCCCGAGTGAAGACGAAATTCTGCAAGAAGGCGACATCATCAACGTCGATGTATCGACCATTCTCGACGGATACTATTCCGACGCTTCGCGCATGTTCATCATAGGAAAGACCACCCCCGAAAAAGAAAAGCTCGTGCGTGTCACCAAAGAGTGCCTCGAAATAGGCATGCGCGCCGCCAAGCCTTTCGGTTTTGTCGGCGACATCGGCAACGCCATACAACGGCATGCCGAGAAAAACGGCTTCTCGGTCGTGCGCGACCTCTGCGGACATGGCGTGGGGCTTGCGTTCCACGAAGAGCCGGAAGTGCTCCACTTCGGCCGTAAAGGCACCGGCATGTTGCTTGTCCCGGGTATGGTCTTCACCATCGAACCCATGATCAACATGGGCGACTGGCATGTGTTCATCGACGAAGACGACGGGTGGACAGTCGTCACCGATGACGAAAAGCCATCGGCCCAATGGGAACACACTTTCCTCATGACCGAAAACGGCCTCGAAATATTGACCTATTGACACTCCAATATCTTCGAAAGGCACCTCCATTGCGGAGGTGCCTTTCGATTTTTCACGACACAAAGACGCAGCCGTTCCCCATACCCGGCCGGACAGAGGCCACATACCGGCAAACCTACCGCCTCGGCCAAGGGCAAAAATCAGGGGGGCACCCCACGGGCGACAAAGTTAAACTAACTAAAAAAAGGCAGATGCCGATGGCTTAAAGACAGAAATTAAGTAACTTGGTCAATTATTGTCTTGTAAAGAAATTCCCCCATAAACAAAATCTATTCCCATGAAAAAAAGAATTTGGGGCTTAGCAGCCCTTTTATTAGGAAGTTTTTTCTCCGTACATGCCCAAGATGTCTCATCACTCACCTGGTCGCAAGTATGCTCAGGTAAAATGAGTTCGGAATGGTACGGGACGGAAGAAGCACAAAGCATTGCCGATGATGTATTGTATGTGCAGAAAACCAACGGCGGCTGGATGAAAAATGACGAGCTTCACCAACTCACGGCCGAACAAAAACAGTCGCTCTACAACAAGCGCAACGAACACTCCTGCTTCGACAACACAGCCACCACGCAGGAAATGCGTTTCCTGGCCAAAGTCTACCAACAAACCGGCATAGAAAAATACAAAACGGCTTTCATGAAAGCCCTAAACCTGATTTTCACGGCAGAAAAAGGGTGTGGCGGTTGGTCACAATATTGGCCGCTTTCGGGCAATGGCAGCTACCAAGACTATATCACGTTCAACGACAACCTGACAACCAATGTCATGCGGCTCCTGCAAGACATCATCGGCAACAAAGGCGATTTTGAAAACCTGGTCGATGACGAGACGCGTGCCCGGTGCGAAGCCTCTTTCCAAAAGGGATTGGAAGTCATCATAAAATGCCAAGTAAACGACAACGGCACGATGGCCGCCTGGTGTGCCCAACACGACACGACCACATTCTTGCCGACCGAAGGCCGGCCACATGAGTTACCCTCCATCAGCGGCAGTGAATCGGCCAGCCTGCTTTCGTTCCTGATGACCATAGAAAACCCTTCGAAGGAACTGCAAGCCACCATCACATCGGCCGTCGAATGGCTCGATGCCCACAAAATCGAGGGCAAAGCCATCGAAGAGTTTACCAATGACGAGGGTGAAAAAGACCGCAGGGTCATCGACAAACCCGGCAGCGCCATTTGGGGCCGTTTCATACAATTGGGCGGCGAAACCGGAGAACAAACATATGATGCCTTTTTTACCAAACTGAAAAACCGCAACAAATCGCGCTCCTACACAACCGGAGGCAAAACCTACACATATACCGAATATGAAATTGCCACCACTTCATACAGACCCGAGATGGCCTACCAACCCATATATGCCATCTATGACGACCAATACCAGCACCTTTATTACCGGTTCCTCTACAACTTTGAAGATACCGACCCCGAAGTCGACAGCAAAGGTCTCGCCATACCCACCTCGCTGAATGCCATTCGACGCACGAGCTACCAGTTTCTCGGGAGTTGGTGCCTGAACGTCATCAATGTCGAATATCCGGCTTGGTTGCAGCGCATCAAGGACCAGGAAGAATCGGCCGGATATGTAACTTACGCGCTGTCGTCGGAGACATACACCGGTTCTACGACCAGCGGTTCCACCACCTCCTATAATTTCTCGGGAGGAATAAGCATATCCAACGAAAAAGGAAAGGCTTATGCCACCGGACTATCTTCTGTCAAGAGCATTAAATATTCGGCCGGAGTAAAATACACCATCACCCTGCCCGACGGCATCACGGTCGACAAAATCAAGTTCTACGGATATGACAATTATGCAGAAGCCGATGCCTACATCAGTAATCTCAATGGCGTTACCTACAACAGCACCGAATATGTTTTCCCCGCCAAAGACGAAAATGGCAATGTAACATTGACCTCCCACACGTTCGACTTTTCTGAGCAACCGGCAAGTGGCAACATCAATTTTACCGTCGCCGGAAAACAGTGCGGCCTTGCCATCACCCTCTTCTGCAAAGATTCGGCAAGCGGCATCACCGCCATCACGACAGATAACCGTTCCGGGCAGGAAAAGGGAAAGAAGATACTCCAAGACGGACAACTCTTAATCTATAAAGGCGGAAACTGGTACAACCTGGCGGGACAAATCGTGGAACAAGACGCGAGACCCGACAAATGACGAGAAACGAACAACAGCTTCGCTACACGCTCCACATAGAAACGGGAGGCAGGCGGTAAAATCGCCTGCCTCCCGTTTCTATGTGGCCGCTGACAATAATTACTCTTCGGGCTCGCTATCGGCCTCCGTACGTTCCACAAGGACTTTGTCGATGCGGGCACCGTCCATATCGACGACCTCGAACGAGAACCCGTTCCAAGAGACCTTCTCGCCGGCATGCGGAATATGCTCCAACAAGTCGAGCAACAGACCGCTTATCGTGTTGTAACTGGCCTGCTCGAAAAGTTCTTCTTTATCGAAATAGGTCAAGAAATCATAGAACGAGCACTGGCCATCGACCAGCCAACTCTCGGAGTCGGCGCGCTTCACGATGTCGGGGTCTTCGTGCGGACTGTCGATAGAGCCGACCAAGCCTTCGAGTATGTCGCGCAGGGTGATGATTCCTTGGCAACAACCAAACTCATCGCATATCAGTGCCTGACTGATGCGTTTCTCCTTCATCTGGGCCAAGGCATCGTAGACGCTCATCGTCTCGTGGAAAAAGGTGGCAGGCGTAATGACCGAGTGGAAATCGAAATCCTCATCATCGAGATGGAAGACCAGATTTTTGAGAGACACAACGCCCTTTACATCATCGAAAGAGCGGTCGATAACAGGATACATCTCATGCACGGTTTCGCGCACAACCGCTTTCACCTCCTCGCGGGTCATCGCGATGTCAAGAGCCACCATGTCGGTGCGATAGGTCATCAGCGCATTGACCTTCAAATCGCCCATGATGAGGACTCGTTCCATGATGTCCTGTTCGACTTCCTGCACCTCCCCGTCTTCGGCGCCTTCCTGTATTATCGACTTTATCTCATCTTCGGTAACCTTACTGCCGCCGTCCTTGATTCCCAGCAGGCTAAACATGACGGAGGTACTCTTGGCCAATATCCAAACAAAAGGGGCTGCCACGACCGAAATGAAATACATAAAGGGGGCTATCAATTTGGATATGCGCTCGGCCGAACTCATTCCGATGCGCTTGGGCACCAACTCACCGAAGATGATGGTAAAATAGGTCACCAAAATCACGATAATCGTCTGTGCCAAGGGTTGTGCATATACGGCAGGGACATGCCACTGCAACAATAAGGCGGCAAAGTCGGCCGAAAGGGTTGCACCCGAATAGATACCGGTAAGGATACCTATGAGGGTAATGCCTATCTGAACGGTAGAGAGGAATTTTTCGGGTTCACAAGCCAGTTTCAGGGCCGTGGAAGCAGACTTGCTCCCGCGCTTTTCATCAGATGCCAAACTGGATTTGCGAGCCGATATAACGGCTATTTCGGACATCGAAAAAAGGCCATTCAGTAAAATAAGAAAAATAATGATGAGAATCTCGTTCATGGATATTTCAATGGGTTCATAACAAAGTCGCTCGATTGAATGGTAAAATTTGACGACACAAGGCGACTCTTTTGTGCAAAGATACAACCATTGAAAGAAAAAAAAACAAAAAATATCTGTATATGTAATAACTTCTGTTGCCTAAGACTTGGGGCATAGCCTCCGATAGAGGATTATTTTGTTACACGATTAGGCATATATGGACCAATAACCGATACAGAGGCAGACGAGATGGACGCCAAGGTTGTCGCGAAATTTCCTTTACACAGAAACATGGTTAAACTTTTTTGTACTTTGCCGCACGGGCATGATGTCACAATAGATTGTTTTTATTTGTACCTTTGCACATCGAAATTCGAAATATGAAAAATTTGTTAAAAGACACCTGCTGTTCATTGTCGTTCTCTATTTCCTGGCCGCGGGCATTGTGCTTATCCTTCGTTCATCTTTGGGGACAACCCCGATTTCAAGCGTCAACTATGTATTAAGTCTGAACACGACATTCTCTTTGGGAACGTGGACATTCCTCATCAATCTGCTGCTCATCATCGGACAGTTCTGGTTTGTACGCGACTGCATGAACCGCCGGGACACCATAGATATTTTACTTCAAATTCCGTTCTCATTTCTCTTCGGCTTGTTTATCGACCTCAACATGTTGCTTACTACAACCCTGCAACCGCACCACTACATCACCTCTATTGCCGTCTTGTTGCTTGGGTGCCTGGTACAGGCTGTCGGGGTGGTTTTGGAGATTAAACCGCGTGTAACGATGATGAGTGCCGAAGGTTTTGTGAGTTACGCCTCACGACGTTACCACAAAGATTTCGGGAAACTCAAAGTTGCTTTCGACGTCACGTTGGTGACACTTGCTCTTATCTTATCGCTCCTGCTCGCCCATAAAATCGAAGGGGAGCGCGAAGGAACCGTCATTGCA
>UQOX01000045.1 GCA_900542765.1 uncultured Porphyromonadaceae bacterium
CAAGCGGGAGAGTAGGTAGCCGCCCCCTCAGCGCCGGAGACAAAAGTCCCCGGCGCTTTTTTATATCCCCACTCCCCACGGCCTGCTGCCGCCACCAACAACAGCCCTGTACAGCCCAACTGCCGGCCAACTACCCCCACCAGCCAACAAAGGGGAAAAAGGTGAAACTTTTTCTTGTTTTCGAACGTCTAATGCAAAAGACCAATTAAAGGAGAAGTGAATCATGAAAATTCGGAGTATTTTTTTGCTTTTGTTTTTACTATGTCTGTGCAGCCAGCCGATGCGGGCAGAGGAGAACCCTGTTGTGACGCCGCTTACTCTTGAACAGAAGGTGGCCGACTTTGAATACCTCTATACGACGTTGCGCGACAATTATCCTTTTTTCGGAGTCGCCGAGCGTAAGTATGGAGTGGATTGGCTTGCCAAGTACGACGAGTATGTGCAGCGGCTGAGGGCAACGGCCGATGATACCGCGTATTATCGGGAGTTAAATAGTATTTTACGGGAGCTGCACGATGGCCATTTGGATATATTTCCGACAGTCTTGCCCGAGTATTTTGAAGAGATATATTCATCTGCTCCGGGGCATAAAAAGTGGGTCAAAATGATAAGGAATAGCGGTCGACGTGCCGAATATTGGAGTAACATGTTCCCTTCGAAACCGAGGGTGAATGTCGGTGGTGCTTCGCAGCCTGTCATTTCGTTTTATAGCGATACGATGCTGTGCGACGGTCGGGTGGCCTATATGCGCATCGAGGCGCTCGACATGGCTTCGCTGGCTGTCGACGGAGAGAAGATAGACCGCTTCCTGTCGTCGATTGCCGATGCCCGCTATCTGGTTATCGACATACAGGGCAATGGGGGCGGCGATACGCGTTACTGGTCGGAGCATATCGTGCCGCGCCTTATCGACGAACCGTTGGAATTTTCCACAGTAGTGCTTTCCAAAAATGGAGAGTTGAACAAATATTTCAAGCCCCGCTATTTCGGCCGGAAGGCTCGTCGGCTGGAATGTCAGCCCGAAGGTGGCTCGTTGCCCGACGAGCTGTTTGACGGCTCTTATTATGTCCATGAGACGCACCAGAAAATCCGGCCCGAGAATCCGGTGGCGTTCGAGGGGGAAATCTTTTTGCTGGTCGATGGCGGCGTCTTCTCATCGTCGGGGATATGGGCCGACTTCTGCAAGCGTACCGGCTGGGCAACCCTTGTGGGGCGGACCACGGCCACGCAGGGCATGGGCTCCGACCCGGGTATCGTCTGTCTGCCCGAGAGCGGTATCCTTGTGCGCTATCCCATCGACAGTGGTATCAATGCCGACGGCACATTCAACGGAGAGACAGGTATTCGTCCCGATGTGAGAATCCCCGGGAAAAACAAGACGGAGCGGTTGCAAAACCTGCTCGAATATCTGCCGGACCGATGGTGAACGCCGCGTCGTTCGGTTGCCTCTCCGGGCACAGCCCGAGACTTGGCGCGGAGAGAAAACCCGGTTTACGTTTGTGGGGGAGCGGAGAATAAATTTTATCGTTACGAAACTTTTTGCATATTTGCTTCGTCTAATATCTAAAAACATACAACGATGAAAAATAGAATTATTCTGACCGCAGCGTTATTGCTCGCTCTACCTTGTGTTGCCTTGGCCGATGACGGCTTTTGGGGTGAAGTTGCCTCGGATATTGTTCCACTGACGGCGATAGTTTCGGCCATTGTGGTGCCCTTTGTGGTGGTGTTGGCCATCTTGATTGCCATCTTGATATACAATTACCGCAAATCCCAAATGCGTGCGCGCATTATCGAGAAGTCGTTGGAGAGCGGCCGTGATTTGCCCGACGGTTTTTGGTCTCCCAAGAAAAAGCGTAACCCGCTCAAAGATGAGATTACATACCTGGGTATAGGACTTGGATTCCTGTTCATGGGCTGTGTCTCGGACGGATTTGAGTTTACCGGCGTGGCCATTATATTCTTGGTCATGAGCGTGGGTGGCTTTTTGGTTTATTGTTTGCAACGTCCGGCAAAAACGACCGACAAAGATGATTCGGACGATGAGAAACAGTAGCGAAGAGGCGGCTTGGATAGCCCGATGTGCCCTTTGGGACGACCGTCGGGCTTTTGCCCATCTGGTCGAGAAGTATCAGGTGAGGCTCCGTCGTTTCCTGCTGCATCTTACCGGTGGCGATTCCTATTTGGCCGACGACCTGGCGCAAGACACGTTTCTGCGGGCCTACGAGCGGATAAGGAGCTACAAGGGGCTGTCGTCGTTCTCGACCTGGCTCTTCCGCATTGCCTGCAATCTTTTCTACGATTACAGCCGCCGTATGGAGAAGTTCGACAGTATCGATTCCGACGAGGTGGCCGCCCTGAGTGTCGAGCCGATGCCGGTTGCCGAGAAAATCGATGTCATGAGGGCGTTGGGCACGCTGCGTCCCGAAGAGCGCATGGCGCTGTCGCTTTTCTATCTCGAAGATATGCCCATTGCCAAAATCGCTTCGGTGATGGAACGCACCGAGGGCAGCGTGAAAACGTTATTGTTCAGGGGAAAACAACATGTAAGCGAATATTTCAAACAAGACCGATATGAAAGAGATGAATGATGAGACTTTACGGTCGCTTTTCAACGAAAGCGCACGTCGGACTGTCGAAGATGAGCCCGACAAGTGGTTTACACGCCGGGTGATGGCTCGTCTGCCTCGCCGTTCGTCGATGGCTCGTCGCGTGGCGTGGGGGGTATTTATCGTTATGTGCCTGGTGGCGGCAACGGTGTATGTCGACTATGCCCGGGAGTGCCTGCATGCCCAGGATTACAAGTCGCTCGTGGTAGCCGCTTTCTGTGTCCTGCTCTCGGCTTGCGGGCTTGGTTTGCAGCTGAATCGCCTGCTGCACATCGGGCGGTGATCTTGTCCCGGCATATACTATAAGAGGAAGGCATCGAAAATTTGTTCGATGCCTTCCCTTTTTCTGTGTTGTGAAAAATGAGTTTAGCCCAGGACGACGTCGAGAATCATCATCAGGGCAAAACCGGCAGCAAACCCTATGGTGCCGATGTTGCTGTGCCGGCCGGTCGCGCTCTCGGGTATGAGTTCCTCGACCACGACATAGAGCATGGCGCCGGCCGAGAAGGCGAGCAGATAGGGGAGAACCGGTGTTACATAAGCGGCCAGCAGCAGGGTGATGATGGCACCGAGCGGCTCCACGGTTCCGCTCAGGGCGCCGATGGCAAACGATTTTGTCTTGCTGTTTCCTTCGGCCAGCATGGGCATGGAGATGATGGCTCCCTCGGGAATGTTCTGTATGGCGATGCCTATCGACAAGGCAATGGCTCCGGCCGCCGAGAGGTCGGCCGACTGGGTGAGTACGCCGGCCATGACGGCTCCTACGGCCATGCCCTCGGGCAGGTTGTGTAGTGTTACCGCCAGGGTGAGCATCGAGGTGCGGGAGAGTCGGCTCCGGGGTCCTTCGGGCTTTTTGCTGTCGAGGTGAAGGTGCGGGGTGATGTGGTCGAGCAGCAGCAGGAAGCCCATGCCGGCCAGGAAACCTACCGTGGCCGGCATGACGGCCCAGGCATCCTCAGCGCCACTCAGTTCGATACTGGGAATGAGCAGCGACCATACCGAGGCGGCGACCATGACCCCCGAGGCAAATCCCAGCAGGGCTTTTTGCAGCATACCCGGCAATGAGTCTCTCAGCAGGAAAACACAGGCGGCGCCTGTCACCGTACCGGCAAAGGGCAACAGCAGCCCCAAGAATAATCCGTCCATAGATTTTTATTTGTAATGTGGGCAAAGATAGTGAAAGGCGAGAGCAGAAGCAAAGCGAAAACGAAGTTTTCGGCGATGGCATTGCCGAGCCGCCGCCCCATCTCTCTGAATTGTTATTCCCGCCTTGGTGCGGGAGTCCAAAATTCCTCTCGTGAGTCGATGTTTTATGACCTCGTGTGGAAACGGTACGGTGGATTCCCCGTCGCGCGGGGAATGATCCACCTTGGCGTATGATAAGAAACCCGGGAATGGAGCCCGGCAGAATGGCGATTTCCCCCAAAGGGCAGGCTGATACACGCTGTTATTCATCATGATGGGGGGGACGACGTGGCGGTTGGGATATAGAAAACGCACCCCCGACGAGGTGCGTTTCCTAATGGTGGGAGAGATGGTTAGAATTTGTAAGAGCAACCGACGAGCAACATACCCTTGCTCATATTGGTCATCCACTGGCTCTTTGCTTCGGCTGTGATGGAGATGGCTTCGTTGATGGCGTATTCTCCTCCGAAACCCAAGTCGAGGAAGATGCGGTTGGCCTTCGATTTGTAGGTCTGATACTTCTGCCAATAGTGGTCATAACCGACACCGGCAATGGGATAGACCGAGAAATTTTTGAGCGTGGTGTTGATGACGTAATGGGCATCGACCGTGATGTCGAAAAATTTCAGGTCGTGTCCGCCACCGATGTTGAATTGCGGAGCCAAACGCCAACCGTCGGCCACGGCTACGCGAAATTCCACACCGGCCAGTCCTTGTGCTCCACCGGTCGAAGAGATACCGGCGTGTACGTTGATACCCATGTCTCCTTTGAGTTCTTGTGCAAAGGCTTGTGTTGCTGTCAAACACAGTACGGCTATTGCAAATAATACCTTTTTCATATCGTTGAGGATTAAAGTTATTATCAAAGGTAGTAAATTTTTATCGCGGATTGCGGTGATTGATGTTAAAAAAGATATACGGGCGGTTGTTGAGTTTTCATTCTGTATCGAGAGCGAGTTTGGACATAATCCACCAGCCTGTCATGAAAAAGATGCCGCCCAAGCATGAGAGATGCTTGGGCGGCGCAAAAGTTTACCGGGAGAATGTCGAAACAGCCTTATTTAAAGGTGATTTCTTTCCATTGAATACCGAGCTATCGGGTGTTGCTTTCGACTTTGGACCCGTTGGGGAAGTGTCGGTTGCCTGTTTGTCTTTGTTCAGCATCAAGACACAGTTCCCTGACGAGAAGAGAGGTGTTTTTTTGAAGGGAACGTTGTGTCGAGAGCCATGGCGTCGATCGTCGATCCTTCACCCGCTTCTTCGGTGTAGGTGAGGCCGCCGGCAGGCTCCGATTTTATTTACAAAAGCAAAGATAGCGATATCGGGGATTTATCCAAACTTTTTGTCAAAAAATCGCCTTTACAATATTTGATATTGGCTATTTTTGCTTTCTTTTTGATTTATTCAAATCCATATCCGTATCCCAGACGGGTGATGATGTGATTCCCGTAACGGCCTATTTTTTTTCGTAAGCGTGTGATATTGACGTCGATGGTGCGGTCGAGAACGACCACATCGTTGCTCCATACCTGATTGAGAATGTCGGCTCGCGAGAGTATGGTGCCTTGGTGGCTGAGGAAGAGGTCGAGAATCTCAAATTCTTTCTTGGTGAGTTCGACTTCTTCGCCGTCGATGGTGCAGCATTTCCGGCGTCGGTTGATTTGGAGCGTCTCGAAGGCGAGCGTCCCGTCATCACGCTTCTCCTCTTGGTGTTCGGTGCGGCGAAGGACGCTTCGCACGCGGGCTATCACTTCGCGGGTTGAGAATGGCTTGGCTATGTAATCGTCGGCACCGATGTTGAGCCCCGTGACGATGTCGTCTTCGGAGTCGCGGGCGGTGCAGAAGATGATGGGTATGCGGGCTGTTTCGGGGCGTTCGCGCAGCATGCGGGCGAAACGGTAACCGCTTATCTCGCCCATCATCACGTCGAGCAGGATAAGGTCGTAACTCGTCAGGTCGAGACGCAACGCCTCTTCGGCGCTGTTGGCCGTGTCGACATCATAACCTTCGACTTCGAGGTTGAACTGGATTATCTCGCAGAGCGACTCTTCATCATCGACCACGAGGATTTTTTGTTTCGAAGCACTCATATTCATTACTTGAAAACGGCATGTGAAAACTGGTTGGCTTGGAGTGAGTCTGTTCGTCTCGAACATATCCCCGGGGGGAATCTCCTGAGTCATGGCACAAAATTATAAGGCCGGGATGAGATAAAAAATACCTGCCGAATGGTTTAATGTAATTGTAATAAGTGTGTTACAAGTTTGTAACATGATGGGGCTTTCCCTTCCCCGTATAGTGGCCGAGGCGACCCGCTGCAAAGCGGGCCGCCTCGGTCTCGGTATGGCAGGGGGGGGACAGATGGGTCAATGCAGGAGGCCCGTTTCGTAGAGCCACTCTTCGGCCAGGCGGGTCCAGTCGTTGGTCGAACCGGGGTTGTTGCGCAGGGCGATGCTGTGGCCGCCGTTGGGGAAGATGTGCAGCGACGAGCCCTTGATGTCGTGGCATTTCAGTGCCTCAAAGAGGCGCAGGCTGTTGAGGCACGACACGGCGGGGTCGTCCATGGCGTGGACGATAAACATTTTCGGGGTCGACTCCGACACCTGCTTGTCGCAGGAGAATTTGTCGCGCATCGCAGGGGTGTCGTATGTGCCCAGCAGGTTTTTCCGGCTCCCTTTATGCGCAATCTCGTCCATCGACACGACGGGCGAAACGAGTATGGCGAAGTCGGGGCGGAACGATACCGCGTCGAGCGAGTCGCCGGCGCGGCTCCAATCGTCGGTGATGGTGGCGGCGCAGGCCGACAGGTGCCCTCCGGCCGATGAACCCATGACGCCGATGCGTTGCGGGTCGATGCCCCAGCGGTCGGCATGGGCGCGAATGTAGCGCAAGGCGCGTTGCATGTCTTGCAGAGGAGCCTGGTAGCAGGTCTCGACATCGGGCGACTGCGGCAGCCGGTGTTGCAGCACGAAGGCGGTGAATCCCATCGTGTTGAACCATTTGGCGAGCTGGAAGCCGCTGATTTGGTAGGCCAGCCGGGCATAGCCTCCGCCGGGTACGATGACCACGGCCGCGCCTTTGTTTTCGGCTTGGGAGGTCTCGAAGAGGTAAAGCCCCGGCGTGCCGACCTGATAAATGCGTTCGTTGGCGATGCTGTCGGGCAGGTTCAGCCCCCGGCTGTTGGGCATTTTACCTTTTCCCCAAATGGGTATGAATTCTTGTGCCGTTGCCGATAGGAAAAGTGGAATGAAGAAGAGTGACAAGATGATTTTTTTCATGGCCGTAAAAATATATTCCGAAAATCTATTGCTCAAAGATACGGTTTTTTGTCAGAAAAATGTCGGTTTTTATTGTCTGCTCTTTTTTCTCGCAGTTTTTCGGCACTTGAAAAATATTCCTCCGAAGAGATTCCCTCGCCAAAAATAACGTATCTTTGTTTTCTCTGTTATAGGGAGATAAGAATGCGTGTAATGTGATATGAAAGTCAAACTTTTTGCGGCCGATGTGAAGACCGGCCTCTCGGTCGACTATGCCGAGGGCGGTGTGCGGGCGGGCTTTCCCAGTCCGGCACAGGATTATGAGACCGAGTCCATCGACCTCAACAAGGAATTGATACGTCACCCGGCTACGACTTTTTATGCCCGGGCCAAGGGTGATTCGATGCGCGACTGCGGCATCGACGACGGCGACCTGCTCATCGTCGACAAGGCGCTCGAACCGCAAGACGGCAACATCGTCGTGGCTTTTGTCGACGGGGAGTTCACGCTCAAACGCATTCGCATCGACAAGGCCGGCAACTGCCTCTGGCTCGTCCCTGCCAACGACGACTATCCTCCCCTGCGTGTCACGGCCGAGAACCATTTCGTCGTGTGGGGCGTGGTTACCTACAACATCAAGCGGCAGCGCTGACTTTTCGGCTTCTCCCGTTTTTCTCTACCGGCTGTTTTTTATCCGTTTTATCTATCCCTTCGTATGATAGCCTTGGTCGACTGCAACAATTTCTTCGTCTCGTGCGAGCGGGTGTTTGCCCCCGCCCTGCGCGACAAGCCGGTTGTCGTTCTCTCCAACAACGACGGTTGTGTGGTGGCCCGGAGCAACGAGGTGAAGGCCATGGGCATCAAGATGGGCACCCCCTTGTATCAGATTCGCGGCCTTTTGGAGAGTGGCAACGTGGCGGTTTTCAGCAGCAATTACAATCTCTACGGCGACATGAGCCGCCGTGTCATGTCGCTCCTTGCCGAGTTTTCGCCCGACTGTGTGCCCTACTCCATCGACGAGGCTTTTCTCGACCTCACGGGCGTCTGCCCCGATGAGGCGCTGGCTGAGTATGCCCGGCGTATGGCCGCCACCGTGGAGCGTGGTACCGGCATTCCCGTAACGGTGGGGGTGGCACCTACCAAGACCCTGGCCAAGGTGGCGGCTCATTTCGGCAAGAAATACAGCGGATATGCCGGGGTGTGTCTCATCGACAGCGACGAGAAACGGCGCAAGGCGTTGGCCCGCTGTCCTATCGGCGAGGTGTGGGGCGTCGGCCGGCACAATCTGGCCAAGATGGAATATTTCGGCGTGGCCACTGCCGCCGATTTTGTGGCGCGGGGCGAGAGTTGGGTGCGTCGCCACTTCACCGTCTCGGGGGTGCGCACCTGGAAAGAGTTGCAGGGCATCGCCTGCATCGGCGACGATGAGATACCCGAGAAGAAGTCGATATGCACCTCGCGCAGCTTCCCCGACCGGGGCATACGCCGCCGCGCCCAACTCGAAGAGGCCGTTGCCAACTTCGCCGCTTCCTGTGTCCGCAAGTTGCGCCGGCAACATCATTACTGCCGGGCGGTAACCGTTTTTGCCCGTACCAGCCGTTTCTCGACAGACTCTCCGCAAGACGCCATCTACCGCACGCGTTACCTGCCGGTACCCACCGGCGACGTGCAGGAAATCATCTCGGCCGTTGTCGGCCTCCTGCGCGAGAGTTATCCCCGTGAGGAAATTTACGATTACAAGAAGGCCGGCGTGATGGTGTGCGACCTGGTGCCCGATACGGCCGTGCAGACCTACCTCTTCGACACCGTTGACCGCGCCCGCCAGTCGGCTTTGGCCGAAGCCATCGACCGCATCAACCGCAAGAACGGCCACGACACCGTGCGCATAGCCCTGCAAGGCTACGACACGACATGGCACATCAAGAGCGAGCACCGCAGCCGCCAATACACCACCCGCCTCGACGAAATCATTCAAGTCAAGTCGTAAGACGGGTAAGTTGCCGCTGGGGGGGACACCCCGACGGAATCCCTTATTGGGTTTTTAGGATTGAAGAAGAGAAGGCTACTCCGTGCGGACGGGGCGGCAAAGCTGGCCGAGCAGGGCGGGGTTGAGGGCCACCTCTTTGCTCAGTTCGATGTGGGTGCAGGCTTCTTCGCGCAGGAATCGTGAGGTGGAGGTTTCGCCGCGGGCTACGTCCCAAGTGAGGAGAATGGTATAGATTTTCAGGGCTTTGAGTTTGCGTATGAGCATTTCGTGGTCGGCGTCGCCGGTGATGAGCACGACGTAGTCGAAGTGCCGTATCGTCGACAGTTCGTAGGCTTCGAGGGCGAACCACACGTCGATGCCCTTTTCTATCACCGTCTCATTGCCGCCCCGCTGTATCGAACGCAGGTGCTTGTAGTGGAAGATGACATCGTTCTCGATGAGCGAGTCTTCAAATCGGCGCTCGTCGAAGAGCAGGTGCTTGTTGGCGGCCTCGTCGACCCGGTAACGCCCGCGGAAGTAGTGGCTCTCGGTAATGTGGCTGTCGGCGGCCCGGGTGTGGCTCAACCGGCCCACCACGTCGCGGATATACTTCATCAAGGCGGCGAGGTCGATGTTGAGGCGCGAGGTCTCTTCGAGGTTTTCGTTCATTTTGGCATAGTAGCCGCCGTCGATAAACAAGCCTATGGATTGAATCGAGTCATTCATGGGTCATACCGTTTTATTGCGTTCGATGCCATAAAGATAGCTCTTTTCTCCGAAAATAATAGGATAAAACGCAGAATAAAGCGAATTTGAGCATTCTCACTGACGG
>UQOX01000046.1 GCA_900542765.1 uncultured Porphyromonadaceae bacterium
TACCGGGCGGCGGTTCTTCTTGGTTCGTTCTTCTCACCGAAGAGAAGAATGAACAGAAACGCCCTTTGGATTCCCCATCAAAGCGGGGAACGACAATGCCCCATTTCAAACAATAAGGGAGAAGAAGGAAAAAGGCAAAGCCTCCCGATAAGGAAAAAAGGAACCGCCGCCGTGGATTCCCCATCGAGCGGGGAATGACAATACCATTGAAAAATTCTGTGAGATGCCCGGCGTACGCCTCTTGGAGGCTACTTACGCCGATATTTGGGTAACACGCGGCGACGCACCGCTCGTCACACTTCGGCCTAAAACAAGCAGGGCTGCCCCACATCGGAGCAGCCCTGTCTAATAATCTATTATGCCACAAAGTTATCAGCGAATGAAAAGGAGTTCGCGATACTTGGGCAGCGTCCACAGGCGGTCGTCGACAGCCAGTTCGAGCTTGTCGATGTGGTAACGTATCTCATCGAGTTTGGGAGCAATCACATCGTGATAGGCAATAGCCTTTTCGCGTTCACCGACGATGCGGTTGGCCACCTTGCGGGCCTCAATCAGTTCGTCGACCTTGGCCTTGATGGCGATTTCGCGCTCGGCAATGTCCTCGATGATTTCGAGGTTCTTGGCCGAGAGACGCGCAGCCTTCTCGGCGGGGAAGAGGTCGCGCATCTTGTAGACGTTGTCGATGAGGGTCGACTGGTAGGAGGTGGCCACGGGTATGATGTGGTTCATGACCAGGTCGCCCAGGACGCGAGCCTCAATCTGTATCTTCTTGGTGTAGGTTTCCCACTTGACTTCGTTGCGGGCTTCGAGCTCCTTGCGGGTCATGACGCCGGTCTCCTCGAACATCTTCACCGAGCTCTCTTTGAGATAGTTGTCGAAGATGAGGGGCACACTCGTCTCGCAATCGAGACCGCGGCGGGCGGCTTCGGCCTTCCATTCATCGCTGTAACCGTTGCCGTCGAAATGTATGGCCTTGCACTCCTTGATGTAGCGGCGCAACACATGCAAGATGGCCACCTGCTGGTCGGTGCCCTCTGCAATCAAAGCGTCGACATCGTGCTTGAACCGGGTCAACTGATGAGCCACGGCGGCATTGAGGGCAATCATGGCCGAGGCGCAGTTGGCCTCGGAACCGACGGCGCGGAACTCGAAACGGTTGCCGGTGAAGGCAAAGGGCGAGGTGCGGTTGCGGTCGGTATTGTCGATGAGCAGCTCGGGTATCTGCGGAATGTTGAGGCGCATGCCGTGTTTGCCGCCGAGCGAGGAGAAGTCGTTGTCGTCGCTCTCCTCGATATGGTCGAGCACCTGCGAGAGTTGCGAGCCGAGGAAACTCGATATGATGGCGGGAGGTGCCTCGTTGGCGCCCAAACGGTGGGCATTGGTGGCACTCGAAATGGAGGCTTTCAACAGGCCGTTGTGTTTGTAGACGGCCATCAGCGTGTTCACGACAAAGGTGATGAAGCGCAGGTTGTCGAGCGGTGTTTTGCCGGGAGCCATGAGCAACTCGCCGGTATCGGTACCGAGCGACCAGTTGTTGTGCTTGCCCGAGCCGTTCACCCCCTTGAAGGGTTTCTCATGCAACAGCACGCGGAAACCGTGGTTGCGGGCCAGTTTGCGCATGAGGGCCATGATGAGGAGGTTGTGGTCGTTGGCCAAATTGCACTCCTCGTAAATGGGTGCCAACTCGAACTGGTTGGGCGCCACCTCGTTGTGACGGGTCTTGACGGGGATTCCGAATTTCAAGGCTTCGATTTCGAGTTCTTTCATGAAGGCGGCCACCCGGCTGGGAATGGCACCGAAATAGTGGTCTTCGAGCTGCTGGTTTTTGGAGCTCTCGTGCCCCATGAGGGTGCGGCCGGTCAGGAGTAGGTCGGGACGGGCGGCATAAAGGCCCTCATCGACCAAGAAATATTCCTGTTCCCAACCCAGATAGGCGTAGACTTTCTTGACTTCGGGATTGAAATAATGGCACACGTCGACGGCGGCCTTGTCGACAGCCCGCAGGGCTTTGAGCAAGGGGGCCTTGTAGTCGAGCGATTCGCCGGTGTAGGCGATGAATATGGTGGGAATGCAGAGCGTGTCGTCGACGATGAACGCGGGTGAAGAGGGGTCCCAAGCCGAATAGCCGCGTGCCTCGAAGGTGTTGCGGATACCGCCGTTGGGGAAACTCGACGCATCGGATTCCTGCTGGGCCAGCAGTTTGCCCGAGAACTCCTGAATGACGCCTCCGTGGCCGTCGGGTTCGATAAAAGAGTCGTGCTTCTCGGCCGTTCCCTCGGTAAGGGGGGCAAACCAGTGGGTGTAATGGGTGGCACCCATCTCCACGGCCCAGGTCTTCATGCCCTCGGCAATGCGGTCGGCAATGGAACGGTCGAGCGGAGCGCCGTTGCAGATGACATTCATCAACTGCTCGTAGACGTCGGGCGAGAGATACTGCTGCATCTTGGCCTGATTGAAGACATATTTTCCGAAATATTCCGAAGGGTGTTCCGCGGGAGTCGGAACCTCGACCGGCTTTTTCTTGAAAGCCGTCTCGACAACTCTGAATCGAAGTGTTGACATTTTTCTGTTGCTTTTTTAGTAAAATGGTCTCCCCCGATGACGGGCGAGGGGAGGCTCTGTTGCAGCGACAAAGGTACGCAAAAAAATTTTATCCGATTCGCTCGTCAATTATTTTTAGAGATAACTTTAAAATGCCATAGAATATCACTACCTTTGCCCAAATTTTAAAGAGACTCGACAGTATGTGCGGAATAGTAGGATATTTAGGTGATCAAGAAGCATATCCGATACTCATCAAATCTCTGAAACGACTGGAATACAGAGGTTACGACAGTGCCGGAATTGCCCTTATCAATAATGATGATGAACTGAACGTGTACAAAACCAAAGGCAAAGTAGCCGATTTGGTGCACATGGTCGAGAACAAAGACACGACCGGACACATCGGTATCGCCCACACCCGTTGGGCCACCCACGGCGAGCCGAACCAAATCAATGCCCACCCCCACTATTCGGCTTCGGGCAACTTGGCGCTCATACACAACGGCATCATCGAGAACTACGCCACCATCAAGGAGAAACTCCAAGGCGTGGGCTACACTTTCAAGAGCAGCACCGACACCGAAGTCCTCGTGCAACTCATCGAATACATACAAGTCTCGCACAACCTCGACCTGCTGGCCGCCGTGCAGTTGACGCTGCACGAAGTCATCGGCGCCTACGCCATCGCCATTCTCGACCGTCGGAACCCCGACACCATCATTGCTGCCCGCCAAAGCAGCCCGCTGGCCATAGGCATAAGCAAAGATGAATTTTTCCTGGCATCGGACGCTTCGCCCATCGTGGAATACACCAACCGCGTGGTGTATCTCGAAGATGGAGAAATCGCCGTGCTGAAAAGAGGCGAGAAACTGCGTGTCGTCACACAAAACAATGCCAAGGTAAATCCCAAAATCAACACGATAAAACTCAATATCGGCCAACTCGAAAAGGGGGGCTATCCGCACTTCATGCTGAAAGAAATCTTCGAGCAACCCGATTGCATCAAAGACTGCATGCGGGGTCGCGTGAACATCGAAGGCACCGACATCGCACTCTCGGCCATCATCGACAACAAGAAACGCCTGCTCCAAGCACGCCGATTCATCATCGTGGCCTGCGGCACCTCATGGCACGCCGCGTTGATAGGGAAATATCTCATCGAACAGTTCTGCCGGTTCCCCGTAGAGGTGGAATATGCCTCGGAGTTCCGCTACCGCAACCCCGTCATCAACGAAGACGACGTGGTCATCGCCATCTCCCAGTCGGGTGAGACAGCCGACACGCTGGCCGCCATCGAAGAAGCCCGCAAAAGAGGAGCCTTCGTCTACGGCATCTGCAACGCCATCGGCTCGTCGATTGCCCGAGCCACCGACACGGGGTCGTTCATACATGTAGGTCCCGAAATCGGTGTGGCATCGACCAAAGCATTTACGGGACAAGTCACCGTACTCACCATGCTGGCTCTCTCGCTGGCACACGCCAAAGACTGCATCTCGCCCGAAGAATTGCAGAAAATCGTCTGCGAGTTGAACCAGATTCCCAATAAGATGAAACAGGTGCTGAAACTCAACGACAGTATCGCCCAACTCTCAAAAATCTTCACCTATGCCCATAACTTCATCTATCTGGGCCGCGGCTACAACTACCCGGTAGCATTGGAAGGGGCATTGAAGTTGAAGGAGATTTCTTATATCCATGCCGAAGGGTACCCGGCCGCCGAAATGAAACACGGCCCCATCGCCCTCATCGACACCGAAATGCCGGTCGTGGTGATTGCCACCCACAACCAGCAATACAAAAAAATCATCAGCAACATACAAGAGATAAAGGCCCGTCACGGCAAGGTCATCGCCTTTGTAAACGAAGGCGACACCGAGATAAAGAAGATTGCCGACTTCTGCATCGAACTGCCGCATACCCTGCCTTGTCTCGAACCCCTTATCACGACCATACCCCTGCAACTGCTTGCCTACCACATCGCCATTTGCAAGGGCAAAGATGTAGACCAGCCACGAAACCTCGCCAAATCGGTCACTGTCGAATAAGAATAACGAGAAAAGATTGGAATAATTTATAGGTTATAATTTATGGAACTCCTCAAACACGAATGCGGCGTAGCCATGATAAGACTACTAAAACCGCTATCGTACTACAAAGAAAAATACGGCACATGGTTGTATGGGCTCAACAAGCTCTATCTGCTCATGGAGAAGCAGCACAACCGCGGGCAGGAGGGCGCCGGGCTCACTTGCGTGAAGATGCAGTCGCAGCCGGGCGAAGAGTACATGTTCCGCGAACGGGCTTTGGGCACGAGCGCCATCACCGAAATTTTCGAAGCCGTGCATCGCAACATCGCCTCTTCGACGACCGACAAGGCCCTTCTCAACGATGCCGACTACGCCCAACGCTACATACCTTTTGCAGGCGAACTGTATATGGGACACCTGCGATACAGCACGACCGGCAAATCGGGGCTCTCGTATGTGCACCCGTTCCTGCGCCGCGATAATTGGAGGGTCAAGAACCTGAGCCTCTGCGGGAACTTCAACCTGACCAATGTCGATGAAATCTTTGCCGAAATCACCGGACAAGGCCAGCACCCCCGCCAATATGCCGACACCTATATCATGCTCGAACAGGTAGGGCACCGCCTCGACCGGGAAGTGGACAAAATGTATGACCGTCTCAAAGCCACCGGGCTCTCGGGCACGGAACTCACCCGTGCCATCGAAGACCATATCGACCTGGCACAGGTACTGCGCCGCACCAGTCCGGCTTGGGACGGAGGATACGTCATCTGCGGAGTCAACGGCAGCGGCGAGATGTTCTCGATACGCGACCCGTGGGGACTGAGACCGGCCTTCTGGTATGCCGATGACGAAGTGGTTGTCGTGGCATCGGAACGCCCCGTCATACAGACCACGTTCAACCTCTCGGCCGACACCATTCACGAATTGCAACCCGGCCAGGCCCTGCTCATCGACAAACACGGGAAATACCGCACCGAAGCAATCAACACTCCCCGCGAGAAAAAAGCCTGTTCGTTCGAGCGCATCTATTTCTCCCGGGGCTCGGACAAAGACATTTATCAAGAACGCAAACAATTAGGGAAAAATCTGGTAGGGCCGTTGCTCAAAGCTGTCGATAACGACATTGAGCACACGGTCTTTTCTTTCATTCCCAACACGGCCGAAGTAGCCTTTTTCGGTATGATGGAAGGTTTTGAAGAATACCTCAACCGGTTGAAAACCGACTACATACTCTCCCACCCCAACGTCACGCGCGAAGACTTGGAGCGCATACTCTCCATGCGTGTGCGTCCCGAGAAAGTCGTCATCAAAGACATCAAGTTGCGCACCTTCATCGCCGAGGGCAACACGCGCAACGACCTCGCCGCACACGTCTACGACATCACCTACGGCAGCCTCACGCCGCATGTCGACAACCTGGTCGCCATCGACGACAGCATTGTGCGAGGCACAACATTGAAACAGAGTATCATCGGCATACTCGACCGTTTACACCCGAAGAAAATCGTCATCGTGTCGTCATCGCCACAAGTGCGTTATCCCGACTATTACGGCATCGACATGGCCCGCATGGACGAGTTCATCGCCTTCAAAGCCGCCATCGCTCTGCTGCGGGAGCGCAAGATGGACGACCGCATTCTCGATGTTTACCACCGCTCGCTGGCCCAACGGGCCCTTCCCAAAGAGAAGATGGTAAACCTCGTGAAGGAAATTTATGCCCCCTTCACCGACGAAGAGATTTCGGCCAAGATTGCCGAATTGCTCACGCCGGCCGGGACACAGGCCGAGGTGCAAATCGTGTACCAAACCCAGGAAGGTCTGCGCGCGGCTTGTCCCAATCACACCGGCGACTGGTACTTCTCGGGCAACTATCCCACGCCCGGCGGCACCAAACTGGTAAACGAAGCCTACATCAATTATATTGAAAAAGAGATATTATCCCACAAAAACTAAGCGCACGACAATGCAAGCAAGAAAAGAAGTTCAATTGATTCTCGACGACGGAAGCCGTTTCAGCGGGTACTCGTTCGGCTACGACAAGCCCGTGGCCGGAGAGGTGGTATTCAACACCGCCATGACCGGATATCCCGAAAGCCTCACCGACCCCTCCTATTCGGGGCAGATGATGGTACTCACCTTTCCGCTGGTAGGAAACTACGGCGTACCCCGCCAGACGTTTGAAGCCAACGGACTATCGACGTTTCTCGAATCGGAAAAAATCCATGCCGAAGCCATCATCGTATCGGACTACTCCGAAAATTACAGTCACTGGAATGCCGTGGAAAGCCTCGGTGAATGGCTGAAAAAAGAGAAAATAGCAGGCATCACCGGCATCGACACGCGCGCACTCACCAAACTGCTCCGCGAAAAGGGCAGCATGAAAGGCAAAATCGTTTTCGAAAACGAGAACGAAATCGACTTTGTCGACCCCAACCTCATCAACCAGGTAGCCCGTGTGAGCTGCCGGGAGGTCATCACCTACGGCAACGGAAAGAAACGCGTGCTTCTCGTCGACTGCGGCGTGAAACACAACATCATTCGCTGCTTGTTGAAACGCGACGTCACGGTCGTGAGAGTACCTTGGGACTACGACTTCAACACCCTCGAATATGACGGGCTCTTCATCTCCAACGGCCCCGGCGACCCCGATATGTGCGACATCACCGTAGGACATATCCGTGAAGCGATGAAGAAAGAGAAACCCATCTTCGGCATCTGCATGGGCAACCAGCTCCTGGCCAAAGCCGGCGGTGCAAAAACCTTCAAACTCAAATACGGGCACCGCAGCCACAACCAACCCGTGCGCATGGTAGGCACCAACAAATGCTTCATCACCTCGCAGAACCACGGATACGCCGTCGACAACAACACGCTGGGCGACGACTGGGAACCGCTCTTCCTGAACATGAACGACGGCACCAACGAGGGCATACGCCACAAACGCCTGCCCTTCTTCTCGGCGCAGTTCCACCCCGAAGCCGCCAGCGGCCCCACCGATACCGAGTTCCTGTTCGACACATTTATTGACATGATTTAAAGCCTTGCCCCTATGGATACTACGATAAAAAAAGTTTTGCTATTAGGCTCAGGAGCCTTGAAAATAGGTGAAGCCGGAGAGTTCGACTATTCGGGTTCGCAAGCCCTCAAAGCACTGCGCGAAGAGGGTATCGAGACCGTGCTCATCAACCCCAACATCGCCACGGTACAAACCTCGGAAGGGGTGGCCGACCACATCTACTTCCTCCCGGTAACCCCCTTTTTCGTGGAGAAGGTCATCGCCAAAGAGCGTCCGCAAGGCATTCTGCTCTCCTTCGGCGGACAGACGGCCCTCAACTGCGGCGTTGCCCTCTACCAAAGCGGCATACTCGAACGCTACAACGTGCAGGTGCTGGGCACCCCGGTGCAGGCCATCATGGACACCGAAGACCGTGAGCTCTTTGTCAAGAAGCTCGACGAGATAAACGTGAAGACCATCAAGAGCGAGGCCGTCGAGAACATCGCCGATGCCCGTGCGGCCGCCGCACGACTGGGCTATCCCGTCATCATACGCGCCGCCTACGCACTGGGCGGACTGGGTAGCGGCTTCTGCGACAACGAAGAGGAGCTCGACCGGCTGGTCGAGAAAGCCTTCTCGTTCTCCCCGCAAGTGCTGGTGGAGAAATCGCTCAAAGGCTGGAAAGAAATCGAATATGAGGTGGTGCGCGACCGCTTCGACAACTGCATCACGGTGTGCAACATGGAGAACTTCGACCCGCTGGGTATCCACACCGGCGAAAGCATCGTCATCGCCCCGTCGCAGACCCTCACCAACAGCGAATACCACAAATTGCGCGAACTGGCCATTCGCATCATACGCCACATCGGCATCGTGGGCGAGTGCAACGTGCAATATGCCTTCGACCCCGAATCGGAAGACTACCGCGTCATCGAGGTCAATGCCCGTCTGAGCCGCTCCTCGGCTCTCGCCTCGAAAGCCACCGGCTACCCGTTGGCGTTCGTTGCCGCCAAACTGGGTCTCGGCTACGGACTCTTCGACCTGAAAAATTCGGTCACCCAGACGACGTCGGCCTTCTTCGAACCGGCCCTCGACTATGTCGTGTGCAAAATTCCGCGTTGGGACCTGGGCAAATTCCACGGCGTGTCGCGCGAACTGGGCAGCAGCATGAAGTCGGTGGGTGAAGTCATGGCCATAGGCCGCACCTTCGAAGAAGCCATACAGAAAGGTCTGCGCATGATAGGCCAAGGCATGCACGGTTTCGTCGAAAACAAGGAACTGGTCATCGACAACATCGACAAGGCCCTGCACGAGCCGACCGACAAACGCATCTTCGTCATCAGCAAGGCCATGCGCGCCGGCTATACCGTCGACCAGATACACGAGCTTACCCGCATCGACCGCTGGTTCCTCGAAAAGCTCCACAACATCGTGCTCACGGCCGATGAGCTCGAAAAATACAACCAACTCGAAGCCCTGCCCCTCGACCTGCTGAAACAGGCCAAACGCGAAGGCTTCTCCGACTTCCAGATAGCCCGCGCCGTACTGAAAGGCGGCGACATGGACGCCAACATTCTGCGGGTGCGCCTCTTCCGCAAAAGCCACGGCGTCGTGCCGGTGGTGAAACAAATCGACACCCTCGCCGCCGAATATCCGGCTCAGACCAACTACCTCTACCTCACATACAGCGGCACCGAGAACGACGTGCACTATCTCGGCGACCACCGCTCGGTCGTGGTACTCGGCTCGGGAGCTTACCGCATAGGCAGCTCGGTAGAGTTTGACTGGTGCGGCGTGAACGCCCTCAACACCATTCGCAAGGAGGGGTACCGCAGCGTCATGATCAACTACAACCCCGAAACGGTGTCGACCGACTATGACATGTGCGACCGCCTCTACTTCGACGAACTGACCTTCGAACGGGTGCTCGACATTCTCGACCTCGAAAACCCGCACGGCGT
>UQOX01000047.1 GCA_900542765.1 uncultured Porphyromonadaceae bacterium
CGGGAAAGCGGGTGCAAAGATAGAGGCTTTTTCATTCCCCTCCAAATCTTTTTGCCACTTTTTTTGAAACTTTTTCCCGACTTTTTTTCTTCTCCCTATCCGTCAGCCATTTACACACGAAACTTTTTTTCCGCTCAAAATGTCTGTTCGTCAAGACAAGGATTGCAAATATACTCCTTTGTGTCTCTCTCCGCAATTTTTTTCATCTGTTTCTTAACAGTGTTTTTCGGCAGATCTTATACTTTTCCCCCTAAATGAAGAAATCGAAAAGCCCGCCGACCAACTTTCAGGCCGGTGGGCTTTTCGCTATTTTAAGCTAAAGTTACGCCGTTGTACGGACAGACTACAATTTTACCGTTTGGGTGTATGTCTCCCCGAACCGGTTGACAACTTCTATTTTTATAGATTTTGCGGTTTTAGAGGGTTTGGCCCGGAAAAGATGGTCGGTTCTGAAAATATTTACTCTTCCCGACCGGGCATATTCTTGATCGATATCGGCAAATTGTTCCATTGTACCTTGCAAGACTCCGTCTTCGTACCACTTCACTTGGCAGGCGGGATCCCAATCCCATACATTGGCAACTACATATTCGCGTTGCGTATCGAATTTTCCGGGTTTATAGATTTTGAATTGATGATCGATATCATACCCTGTCGACTTGAAATGCCAACGGACATCATTGCCGTCGACCTCGACCCACATATATCCGTTGGGAGTCCCGCAACGGCTGGTTTTTCCAATCCAATGGAATCCGCAGACCGCGCCGACATTGTGCTCATAGATGTTTTCGGCCAAAATTTCGTTTTTATGATAATGGGTGTGTCCCGAGAAAACGTGCACGTTATAATCTTTGAGAATATTCAAGACCTCGCGTGAAGGCTGGTCATTGATCACCTTGTATAGAGGAGCATGCACATTGAGAAATACCGTCGTACCGGGCTCGATATAGCTCAAATCCTTTTTCAACCAATCCAATTGTTCTTTCAGCAGACGCACATCGTATTTTTTCCGGCCATGATAATTAATGTCTTTCATGCAAATAATATGAACGCCACCGATATTCAAAGAGTAATCGGTAGGGCCGTAATACGATTCGTACTTTTTCTCGGCATAACCTTCGGCCCAATCATCCACCTCGCTTGCTTCGGCATATTCCAAGTCGAAATCATGATTGCCGATAACATGCATCATGGGAATACCCCACGACGACACGGCACTGACATACAGCGGATAGAGGTGCAGGGCATCGCTCACAATATCGCCTTCGACAAAGCCGTAAGTCTCACCTTCGATGGTTTTCAAGAAGTTCTTCACATCGGGCACGGCTTCGGTAAAAAAACGCACGAAATGGAAATCATTCTTGGGCTGGGGGTCGGAAAAGACAAGGCAATTGAATTTTCTGGACACTTTATCTCTTTTTTCCAAAACAAAATCATAGGATTTTGACGTATTCTTAGCATCGATAGGTTGATAGAAACGTATCAAGTTGTATTCGTTGACTGGAATCCGGTATGCAGCGGGGACAGAGATAGAGACATAACGGCACAATTTTCCATCGGCCGGCAACGTATATGCGCCGTTCTTGTCGGTGACAGTAAAATTCACACCGTCATTCACAACTACACCCGGAACCGGTTTCTGTCGAGAATCCAAGACCCTTCCGCCGATTGCAGCTTGACTCGTTTGGGCAACAAGGCTGAAAACAAATATGCCAAGGAGCCCGAATAATTTGAATGCTTTCATTTTTTAAAGACTTACAGATTGGTTATTTGTATTTGCAATTAACTCGATATGGTTGAAAATATCTATCAGACGCTCGGGTTCTTTGGTCGAAGCCAAATCTTTTTCGAGCGCTCTCGTATCATTCTCATACAAGATGGCATTGGCGCAGTCCAAGACATGGCACATCAACGTCACGGCGTCGGCTTTTTTCATTCTTTTTTTCTTCACGGCTTTCACGACATAACGATTTACCTTTTTAACGGCGTGGTAGACCGAAGGTTTCGCAAACTCAACCGTGGTAGACGAGAAACCGATGTCTTGCGCGTAGGTGCGGGTATATCCCGACTGGAAGGCGCTCCATTTGGCCGTGCAAGGCTCGCCCAAATAGTGGGGCATCACAAAAGCGGCATCGTCACCGACAGTCTTGGCTTGGAATATGTAGACATGCGGTTTTTGCGAAGTCTCTTCTTTCTCCGCACTTTCGGGCGGAAGGGCTGCTCCCGACCCGAACGCGGGAGAGAGGCAAAGCAACCCCATAACGAATAATACAACTGCTTTCATTTTATATCTCATATTGTGTTTTACTGTTGCCATATAAGTTTTATCGACAATTCATCACCTCCCATGGCCGTCTTGGCCGATTGGTAGTTATCCATGTTGGTACGTTGCAAGATGGAGGGATATTTGAACCGGTGGGGGATTTCCTGGCCGTCGGGAATCCCGTCGCCTTTCGGAATATGGGGCAGACCTGTCCTGTTGTATTCAAACCATTGCTGGTAATCGCAAAAATACAAGGCAAAGAACTTTTGCAACAAGATTCTCTCGAGCGTACCATCATAAGCAGCATCGGGGTTTTCGAAATAATCTCCGGGCATTTCCCCTCCCCACTGTTCAACCGACGCACGCACGCCATTTTCATAGACAACCCGGGCATCGGTGTCGATAATATTCCGTTGAGCCAACTCGGCTTTGATAAATTCCAGCTCGGCATAAGACATCAACGTCAATTTCATCGGGGCGAGCGCCATGTTTTTATTGGGTGTCGAAGCTTTTCCTCCGGGCTGAACGGAAAATCCCGCCGGCCACCCGATATATTCGCCACCTTCCTTGGCCACAAAAATAGGCAGCCGCGGGTCGTTCCAAGTTTTGAGCGTATTGACGACAAACTCGGTGCAGGCCCGGTATGAAGTAAAGCCTTTGCCACGCACGACAGGTTCTTCCAGAGGATAGACACCGCTTATTTCGACCAAAGCGCCATCGTCGTTCGATTCGAATACCGGATAGGTAACAGGGTCGTCGAGGATTTCCTTTATCTTGTTCTCGGCATCGAAACCATCGACATCCAACAACTTCACAAGCACACGCAAATGAAGCGAATTGCAAAATTTCTTCCATTTCAGGATACCCTCGCCATCGATCGTCTTATAGAGGAGGTCGCCGGTAGAGTTGTATCTCAGATTGCCCTCGGTGTCGAATAACGTATTGGCCGCTTCCAACTCCTGCAAGATATTCCGGTACACCTCTTCCTGACTGTCGAAGGCGGGATAAAACAGCTGCTCGTCGCCCCGGCACGCTTCGTGGTAGGGTATATCGCCAAACGCCGATGCAAGAATATCGAACATGAAGCACTGCATGACTTTCGACACAGCCCGGTAATTGGGTTCATTCAGTTTCACGGCTTCTTTTTCCATGGCTTTGGCATTGGTGAGCCACTCATAATAAGTGCTCCATGTGCCATCGCCCTCGCTGTCCTTGACAAACCACCACCCCAAGCCGTTCACGTCTCGATAAGAGATGATGTTTCCCATCAGTTCATAGGTGTAATTGTTGTAACGGTTCCAACCGAATTTCGAAACATTGTAGATAAGCGGGTCGAGGAAAGAACCGGGGTTGGCTTCACTGAGCTTGGTCGGGTCGATATTCAACTCATCGAACGGCGTACAAGCCGCGAACAGGCTTCCCATGAAAATGCCGCCCAACAATATATTTTTGATATTCTTTTTCATGTTGATGATTTTTATCAATTAAAAATTCACATTCAGACTGATACCCATGGAGCGGGTCGAAGGCAACGAACCGGCTTCGATACCGGGCACGATGTTCCCGCCGTTCAAGGCTGCGATTTCGGGGTCGAATACCGGGAAATCGGTAAAACAGAAGAGGTTCCTTCCATACAAGGCGATGGACAAGCTGCTGAACGGGGTTTTGCGCAACTGGTGTTTCGTAAATGCATATTCAAGACGCACCTCTCTGATTTTCAAAAATGAAGCATCGTAGGTATTGCTTTCGACATTCTCAGCGGCATAATACTGCCCATAATATACCTGCGCGGTAACGGGTTTGGTATTGGGACTGAACGTGCCATCGGGATTCTCCACCACACCGGGGGCGATTACATACATACCACCTATCTGATGGAAATCGGAGCCTGCTATGCGGGGGTCATCGGCCGCGATGTAAAGAGGGGTACCGGGCAACCGTCCGTTCAACGTGGCTTCGCTCTTGCCCTGGATGCCCATTCGGAGGGCCGTGGTAGAATATATGTTTCCGCCTAATTGCCCGTCAATCAAAATTCCAAGTGTGAAATTTTTATACTTGAACTCGTTATACAATCCGGCTTTCCATGCAGGATAGGCGTTGGCAACATATTCTATCTCATCGGTCAACACGGGTATACCCGTCTCGTCAATGATTATTTGCCCGTCGGGCGCACGTTTGAACTTATATCCCCAGATATCGCCCACACTACCGCCCACACGGCCTATGATAGAGGCTTGCGCAATTTTCTGTATCAACTGGTTCTCGTCGGCCGTCTCAGAAAGCGACAATATCTTATTGTTGTTTTTCGCCCAGTTGAAACGTAGCGTCCAACTGAAATCTCTCGTCAAGACAGGGACAGCCTCCACTTCAATTTCATAACCCATGTTCTGCACCGTACCCGAATTTATGGTAGCCTTGCTGTAACCGGTCGTCGGGTCCATCGGCGCATCGATGATTTGGTTCTTGGTGCGGTTATAATAGTACGCAAAATCGACACCGAGACGGTTGTTGAATACCCTGAAATCGACACCGGCCTCATAGTTGGTCGATATTTCGGGTTTGAAATCGGTATTGAACAATGTCGTGGGGAGTTTTACCGAACCAGGAAAGTTTGTAGTGGCATAATATTGCGACGTCTTGTAGGGGTCGGTATCATTACCCACCTGGGCCCAGGAGAGGCGCAACTTCACGAGATTTATCTCGTCGGGCATCTCAAACCACTCATTCATCAACGTGCTCATCGAAACCGACGGATAGAAGAATGAATTGTTTTTCTTGGGCAGGGTCGACGACCAGTCGTTACGTCCCGACACATCGAAGAAAATTTTGTTGGCATAGGAGATGTTTGCCGTGAAATAGACGCTGTTCACCTGCTTGTTGAGAAGCCGCTGGTCATACTCGATGGCCGAAACAGCATTTGCCAATTTGTAAACACCCGGAGTAATCAGGCCGTTGGCGGCATTCGACAGCATGTCGAGTTTCGACACCATCATATTTCCACCGACAGCGGCATTGAGGGTGATTCCATTGAAAAAGCTGTTGTGATAAGTCAGCAAGACATCATTGTTGAGTTCATAACTGAACACATTCTGTTTTCGGAAATATCCATCGGGAAAAACCACGTCGCTTACCGGACGGTGCTGTTCGCGCAAATCGTTTTCGAGTTGCAAAGCCGAACGCACCATAAAATCGAAGTGGCTGCTCAATTTCAAGTTTGCCGACAACATCGACACCGTAGCATGTTTTTCGGTGGGGTTCAAAGCCTCGTAAAGTATCACATAGGGATTCTGAATGTTTTTACTGAACGGTTGCAGTTGAGTGACATTCTCCTGTCCCCGCACCCACATGTCGCGATACCAGTCCAAGTCGACACTGGGGTTTTGGAAGGCCAGGAAATAAGATATGGCGTTACCACTATAACCCACGGTGGGGAGATTGTCGCTCTTGCGCCAGGTGTAACTTGTCCGGTAATTGATACTCAGCAGGCGTGAAATCTGTTGCTGCCCCGAAATCGTCGCCGTGAGGCGTTGGAACCCGGTATTTGGAAGAATCCAGTTGTTCTTCATGTGGGTTACCGAAGCCCTCACCGAACCGCGGTCATTCTTACCCGACAAAGAAAGCGAGTTGGTCGTCGTAAAGCCTACGCGGAACAGGTCCTTGCGGTTATTCTCGTAAGACCTCCAAGGCGTAGGACTCTCACCGCGAGCTTGTGTTTCGGGATCATACTGGTAAAATGACAATCCGCTGTCGAGACGCGGGCCAAACGCACTACTCGTCCCGCCCGTTCCACTCACCGTTCCGTCGGGAAAATCGCCATAAGAATAGTAATGCCGGCCTTCATAAATTGAACCTTCGAGGCCGATGTTCGTCGACTGCCCCTGCCCGAATTCATACTGATAATCGGGCCACATCATCACATTTTCCATACTCGTGTTTGACGAGAAGGAAACACCGAGCCTGTCGTCCTGCTCGCTACCGTTTTTGGTCGTTACCATTATCACGCCGTTCGCCGCACGGGAACCGTACAATGCCGTAGCACTGGCACCTTTGAGCACTTGCACGCTCTCGATATCTTCGGGATTCAGGTCGGAGAATCCGTTACCGAAGTCTATCGAACCTTCACCCGAAGCCGCTTGCGCATTACCGGTATTTACCATGGGGGCACTCATCGGGACACCATCGACAACAATCAAAGCGTTGTTGCCACCCTGGTTCAATGAAACATCTCCCCGTAAAGAAATACGCGTGGAACCCAGCGGACCCGCAGATGTATTGACGTTCAATCCGGCTACTTTTCCCACCAATGCCTGCGACCAGTTGGCCGATATGGAACGCGTGATTTCGCCGGCTTCAAGTTTCGTGGTGGAATATCCCAATCCGACTTCGTTGCGTTTTATACCCAATGCCGTCACCACGACATCGTCGAGAACAACATTTTTCTCGGACAACACGACAACCCAATTGGTTTTCCGGGGGCTGTAAGATACCGTATCGGGATCATAGCCCAAGAGACTGAACACCACCTTATCGGCAGTTCCAAGGCCAATCTTGCTCGACAGCGTGAATGTTCCATCGGCATCGGTCATGGTCGCCGTTGCAGAGCCTTTCACCGAAACATTCACGCCCACCAACGGTTCGTTGTTCCTATCGACAACCTTGCCATTGATTACGGTCTGTGCTTGGGCTGTTATCGCCGCCAAGCTGAACAGGAAAATAAATTTTCTTTTTAACGTAAACAACATAATCCTATATTTTGGTACGGCAAAAGTATCGTCATGCTGTTTCAAGGGTATGACAAGAGTATTAATTCATCGACCCCGATCCGTAACAGTTATTTCATTTTTGTGACGAATAATCACATCTCACCGATTCTGTCAATGGGCACCGATGTCAACAGGAGCATTACCCGTACTATTTATTTATAAACCAATGATTAAAAAAACATTCCCGGCATGGGATTTATACTCATGCCGGGAATGAAACCTTGCAGGTTCTCAAACTCGGGCATAAAAAAAGTTCCGGGACCAATGTCCGGGAACTTTCCAACAAATTTCAAACGACGCGGAAGGACACGAACTTGCGATTCCGGCACAAGCGACCGCAACTCTTATATCCCCCGGTCGCAGGTCGCGCAAAGCAAGACATTTCAAGTATATACATAAAAAAGCCCCGAAGATTTTCGAGGCTTTTCTGGCGGTGCGGACGGGACTCGAACCCGCGACCCCATGCGTGACAGGCATGTATT
>UQOX01000048.1 GCA_900542765.1 uncultured Porphyromonadaceae bacterium
TAGGTGTGCCACAATACAAGCAAGCCATCAATCGAGCGAACGAATTTCTTCTTCACAATTGGTGAGGCGCTCCACGCCATCGTCGGTGACCAAGAATGTGTTTTCGATGCCGACAGGGCCCACTCCGGGAATGACGAACTTGGGTTCGAGAGCGAATACCATACCGGCTTCGAGCACGTCGCGGGAACGTGGGGCAAGCACGGGCTGCTCATTGATTTCGATGCCCACACCGTGACCGACGAATCCGGCTTTTTGACGATGTCCCATAAAATAGTCTTCGACCTTCCGGTCACGGGCTATCGCCAAGGCTTTGTCGTAAAGCTCCGACGCAGCGACTCCCGGTCGCGCCATCGACATGACGGCCCGTTCGATTTCGAGAGAGACGGCATGTGCATGACGGGCTTTTTCGGGTATCTCACCCAAGGAGTAGACCCGGGAAAGGTCGGTCATATAACCGGTGAAATTACCATTCACATCGACCATGACCGTCTGACCGGGGTGTATGGTCGTACCGTTGCAGCCTATGGGCAGCGAATCGTCGAGGCCAGCGCCTCCCATGGCAAAATCATAGGGGGTGGGGGTGTCGGCATTTTCGCCTGCCAGGACATTGCCCATGAATATCTCCATGCTCCGCCCGAAAATGCGGAATATGCCCAACGAGCCGTGCTGACGCGCGGCACGCTCGATTTCGATGGAGAATTCCAAATCGGTCATACCGGGGGTATAGAGCTTGGGAATGTGACGATAGAGCATGTCGTGCGAAGCGGCCGACTGCCGAATCATGTCGATTTCGAACGGTGTCTTCACCGCCCGCACCTGGCGAATCAATGCTGTTCCGCCCGGCAATATGCGCGAGGAGGGAAAGGCCGACGCCAAGCGGGTGTATTCGTTATAAGAGAGGGAATCGCCCTCGACAAGCAAGGTTTGCGGAAGCGGGAGTCCCCGTTTCTGCATCTCTTCGATTATCTGCTCGGGCTTGCGTATGTAGACGACATTGTCGCCGGCGAGCCCCACGGGGCGACGCACGAAATAGATCATGTCGCCTTCGGCCGGGACATAGGTATAGCCACAGAATACCCGACTTGACGTGTAGTAGAGATTGGCATTGTCGGCAAGAAGCAAAGCGTCGGCCGGCAGACGACGCAAAGCGGCTTGAATCTTTTCTTTCCGGGCAAGGGCCTCGGAGGCAAAAACGGGATTATACATATTCATGGGTATGAAGGTTTTTTGAACGGATTTTCACATTACAAATATTCTATGCATCTTTCGAGTTTCATAAAACGGGAACCTTTGACAAGGAGGGTCCGACCCGCAATGGGGTTGGCTTTGAGAAACTCGACAAGGGCACCGGTATCGGCAAAAGAGGTCATCGTGCCGGCCGCTTTCGAGAATTCACTTCCGACCAAGATGACATCGAGCGAGGGTTGCTGACCAAGCCGCTCGACGATGCGGCGATGTTCCGACTCACTGTCGGCACCCAATTCGCCCATATCGCCCAATATGACCGTCTTGGCGGGGAAATCCGCGGCCAGGAAATTGTCGAGTGCGGCTCCCATGCTGGTGGGGTTGGCATTATAGGCATCGACAATGAGGGTATTGCGGGCGGTGCGCACCAGTTGCGAACGGCGGTTGCGGGGCTCATATTCGGAAAGCGCCCGGGCTATGTCGGCCGGAACGACCCCGAAATAGGCCGCGACAGCGGCAGCGGCCAAGGCATTGGGGAGGTTATAACTGCCGATGAGCTGCGTATCGACGGCGTAGGTCTCGCCTTGGGTCGTGAACGAGAATGAGAGGCAGGGCGAACAGCCGGTGAGGCAACCCGAGACCAACAGCCCCGGCGTGGTACCGTACTCGGCAGCCACAAGGCCGGCGGCCCGCTGCGACAAGATTGCGTCTTCGTGATGCAAAAAGACTTTCCCGCCGTGACGCCGCAAGAAATCATAAAGCTCGCATTTGGTGGCAACGACCCCCTCGAAAGAGCCGAATCCCTGCAAATGGGCTTTTCCCACGTTGGTAATCAATCCGAAATCGGGCTCGGCTATGTCGACCAACTCGGCTATGTCGCCGGGGTGACTGGCTCCCATTTCGATGACGGCCATCTCGCAGGTGTCATCGAGCCGCAACAAGGTGAGCGGCACACCGATGGAATTGTTGAGATTTCCCTCGGTGGCAAGCACCTTGAACCGACGGGAGAGCGATGCGGCCATCAACTCCTTGGTCGTGGTCTTCCCATTGGTGCCGGTGACACCCACCACGGTGCGTCCCCACTCGCGGCGATGGCATCGAGCCAAGGCTTGCAAAGTCTGCAATACATTGTCGACCAGGATATAACGGTTGCCGGCGACAACCGAGGGGTCGTCGACCACGGCATAGGAACAACCGGCCTCCAACGCAGCGGCGGCAAAACGGTTACCGTCGAAGGTATCGCCACGCAAAGCAAAAAACAATGCGCCGGGAGGGCAATTCCGACTATCGGTCGTCACGCTACGGTGCGACTTGAACAGGCTATATAAGGATTTTATATCCATCGTCAAGCATAAATTTTTACGACGGCGAAAATAATCATTTTTACCGGATTCTTTTGCTGCAAAAAGAAATTTTTCAAGGCAGGGAAAAAGGGTCGCATTCGAACAACGGCGCAGAGGAAAGCGACGGGAAAGATGTCCTCATTCGAGCGACGGGGCAAGGGAAAAACGGCAGGGGAAAAGTCCGTATTCGAGCAACGGGGCAAGGGAAAAGCGGCAGAGAAGAGGGAGGGGTTTCCTCCCTCCTTCCCCCACGGTTTATTTCCGAAAATCCTTCAACGTCACCTGCAACTGCATGCGACTGGCATGAATACGGCTCTTGACGGTGCCCAACGGGATACCCATCTTCTCGGCAATTTCCTGGTACTTATACCCCGAGAGGTAGAGAGCCATAGGTATCTTGAAGGGTTGGTCGAGCGTATCGATGGCCCGACGTATATCGTTGAGAAAAAGTGTTGTCTCGGTCGAATTATCTGGGGAGGAGTCCACAAACGACATCAGGCTCTCGATGTCGTCCTTGCTCATATAACAGCAACGGCCTTCACGACGGGTCATATTGAAAAACACATTCCGCATAATCGCATAAAGCCAGCCCGACAGGTTGGTTTCATCGGTATACATCTGCGCCGATTTGAGCGCACACAACAGAGTCGACTGCAACAAATCTTGCGCATCGTCACAGTTCCGAGTCAACCGGTAAGCCCACCGAAGCATTTCGGCACGACTGCCGACCAAATACTCGGCTATTCTTTCTTTTTCCATTCAATACAGTCTGCTTTTGGGGTAAGCACACACTCGTTCTTGTCGTATATTATGTATAATGTATATCACACAACCGCAGCCTGTTGTTCGACGCAAGGTGCGATATTTTTCGGGTAAGCGACAAACGGATTATTTTTCAGACTTGTTTCCGGGAGATTTCAAGCCGAAATTTTCCGGAATTTTCAGAAACGGCAAAAGAACAAAAACGGGAAGCGTACAAATCATAACCCACACAAAAAAGGAGGTATATCCCACCCAATCGGCAATCCAGCCGGCCACCATGCCGGGCAACATCATACCCAACGCCATGAATGCCGTGCACAACGCATAATGGGCGGTGGCATGCGCCCCCTCGGAGAAGGAAATCATATAGAGCATGTAGGCCGTAAAACCAAACCCGTAACCCAGCTGCTCCACGGCCACACAGGCATTGACAACCACGAGGGAATCGGGTTGCAGCAGCGACAGATAGACGTAGACGAGATTGGGCAGCGTAAGCATCAACGCCATGGGCCACAAACAGCGGCGCAGGCCATAACGGGATACCACCCACCCGCCAATGAGTCCCCCGACGGTAAGTGCTATCACCCCCACCGTACCGTAGACAAAACCCACCTGCCCCGTCGTCAAAGCCAGACCTCCGTCGGGTCTCGCATCGAGCAAGAAGAGGGACGACATTTTCACCAACTGGGCCTCGGCCAGCCGATAGGTCAACATGAAGAGCAGAGCCACCCCGATACCCGGCTTGCGGAAAAAGGAACGGAACGTCTCCCCCAATTCGCGCCATATATCGGCAGCGGCTACCGCCGAAGCCTTGTCGGCCTGCGGACGCGGCAGGAGAAAGAGATGGTAGAACGCAAACACAAAGAAAAGCAAGGCCATGATGCCGAAGGTCAAGAGCCAGGCCACCTCGACCCGGGTGTAAACTTCGAACAGGCCGGCCAACATCACCAGCAATCCTTGCCCCGCAATCATGGCAATGCGGTAAAAGGTACTGCGTATGCCCACGAAAAACGACTGCTGGTGCGTGTCGAGAGCCAACATATAGAATCCGTCGGCGGCAATGTCGTGGGTGGCCGAACTGAACGCCATGAGCCAGAAGAAAGCCAACGTCGCCCGAAAGAAAAAGGGCGCCGGCAACGTAAGCGCCACGCCAGCCATCGCCGCACCGACAAGGAATTGCATGGCGACTATCCACCAACGCCGGGTGCGCAATATATCGACAAAGGGGCTCCACAACGGCTTGATGACCCAAGGCAGGTAAAGCCAGGCCGTGTAGAAGGCAATATCGGTGTGGGAAATACCCATGCGGTCATACATGATCACGGCTATCGACATGACGGCCACATAGGGAATGCCTTCGGCCAAATAGAGGGTGGGCACCCACGACCACGGCGAACGGGAAAGGGCGGGAACTGATTTCATCACTTCGTTTTTTTCAAATGTTTCAAACAGGCGTGCAACCATTCCGGGGCAGCCACCTGGCCGAGAATATCGGACATCTCGTCGGGGGTGAGGGCATCGAAATCCTGTTTCCGGGGCGTAATGACGACCCCCGCCATATCGACCGCCCCGGGACTGATGAGACGACTCCCCGCCCCTTCGCCGCCATACTGGGCGGGACGGTGACGGGTACGCAACACCGCCCAGCAACGCCATCGGCCCTCGGAAAAGGCACAAAGCAGGTTGACGGGCAGCTCAGGGTGCCCGGCCGGAACGGGCAAGAGGGTTTCGATTTCGTGCCAGAACGATTGCATGGCGTCGAAGTCCTCTCCTTCAAAGACCAGCATCGCCGCCGGCCAACGGGAAAGCCACGAATAGAGAATGCCTCCTCCCCACCGTTCGCTCTCACCTTGGTCTTTCACCAGTTGCTCCCATTGCGACTCGATGGGTACAAAACCGCGGTTCCCGGCCTGAAAGTGCATGTGGTCGGGAGCCGAAGCTCCACAACGCGGGCCGTTGTAGAAAACGACATACCGGGGCATCGCCGAAGCCAGTTGCAACAGGTCGCCGAAACGTCCGGCCAGCAACTGCGGGGTGTGGTCGCAGGCCGGCAACGTAAAATGACGGGGAAATATCGGATAGGGATTGACCAGCAACTTGTATCGCCCCCCGACCGGCAGAGAAAGTTGCTCGACAGGGCGATGGGCATCACACAGGAAACACGGCCTCCCGGCAACGGAACGGGCATCGACCTTGGAAGCGGTGGAACGGATACGCGCCGGATTCCACTGCACCCGCACGGGTACGCCGCCAACCTCGAAAGAGCGTTCCTGCAAATGCCGCAACGCCTCGTAACCGGCTGCGACAAACGGCCACTCCCGCAACTGGGTCTCAAACAAGGTCTCGGCCTCATCGGCCAACAAGCGCAAACTATCGGTCTCCATGGTGCAACTGTCGACGGGCGGCCACTTCCATGGCCCGCAAACTATCTTTATAGGCGTTGTTCCGGTTGATTTGCTCGATGTCGAGCGCCGCGTCGGAGTTTCCCTCCCAGCGGCGACACAGGTAGAGCGACTCATAAATGCGTCCGATGCGGTATTCGCGCGAAAGGCGCAACCCCACGGCATAGTCCTCGCCGTAACTTACATCGGGGAAAGGATAGCGACGCAACAAGGGGGTATAGAAGGCACGCGGAGCACCCAATCCGTTGATGCGCAAAGCGTTGTTGGGACCGTTCTCATCGCTCCACTCCCGGTGGTCGATAAGGCCGGGGGGCAGCGGGTGCAAGTGCCAGTCGGTGAGTTCATAGCTTCCTATCACCATGGCACACTTCTCGCGGCGGAACGTGTCGAGGATACGACGCAATACATGCGCGTCCTTATAGAGGTCATCGCTGTCGAGCTGCACGACATGGCGCCCGCAGGCGGGGTGATTCACGGCATAATTCCAGCACCCGCCGATACCCAACTGCCGATTTTCGGGTACCAGATGCAGCAGGCGGGAATCGGCGACAGCCATCGAATGCAGCAACTCGGTCGTCCCATCGGTCGAATGATTATCGACCACGATGATATTATAGGTAAAATCTCCCTCCTGCCCGGCCGCCGAAGCCACGGCATCGGCAATGGAACGCACCCGGTTGTAAACGGGAATGACCACCGACACATCGACCGGGAAAGCGGCATCTTCACCCTCCACCGTGCGCGTAACAGGCGGCAGGTAGGCGCCGATGGCCCGCAGATGCCGGGTGCAGACGGCCTCCATCTCGACCTGCACCGTCCGATTCCGGGGGTCGACATAATCGAACTGCCGTTCGCCGCAAGCCACGGCAACGGCACTCTCGGTGTAAAGCCGCTCGCGCAAATGGAACAGCCGGCCTCGCCGCGAAAGGCGCAGGCGAAGGTCATAAAGGGCGGCATACCGGTAATCGTCGTCCATCTCCGAAACGACGGAGGCAAAATCGGCCGCCCGCAGGAAAAGGAGCGGGCCAAAATCGAAATCGTCGCGCAACGAACCTTCATGGCAGTCGATGCGAGGCAGGGGGTGGCAGGTATCTCCGCACAAGCTCCACGAGTCGGCGTAAACAAACGGCGCCGCCGTATCGGCAGCCACAGCCAACAGGCGGGAACAAAGGTCGGGTTTCGGCACAAACGCTTTCCCGGGCAATGCCAACAGCACATACCCGTCGCCCGCTTCACGAGCCATGCGCCGCAACACGGACGTAGAAAAAGGCAATCCGCCGGAGAGGGCCGTGCAACCGGGCAGAGCGGCGGTGCCGTCGGCCGCAAGCAAGAATATCGATTCCACTTCGGGCGAAGCCGAAAGCGCGTCCACAGCAGGACGCAACGCCTCTTCGGAGGTAAACGAGAGGAAACAACGTATCGGGCGACTCTTCATGGCGGTTTTATTTTTCGGATGCATGATTTTCCCTATACACCTGCACGGCGCGGCTCACCGAGCCGTAGAGCAGCAGCAATTCACGGGCTTTGTCATAAGGAAGTCCCGTCGACTCGGCAATCATGCGGGAGCCGCGGTCTATCAGTTTCTGATTGGTCAGTTGCATGTGTACCAT
>UQOX01000049.1 GCA_900542765.1 uncultured Porphyromonadaceae bacterium
AAAAGACCACCGACCTCATTTATGTTCCCACCGACGGCACCCATACCCAGGCTACCGGTGCCGCCCTCTATGCCCAGATGGTGGCGGCCGACTTGAAGGAACAAGGTATTCTCAAACGCCAGGTACGCCCCGAGACGCCTATCGTTCTGAATCCTGAGGCCATCGACTTCGGCTCGCTCTATGTGGGCGACGAATCCCGCATCTGTTTCGATTTTGTCGGACTGTCGCTCCCGGCTTCGGAAAGTGAAGTGACGATAACGGCGCCCCAAGGCATGACCATCGCGGCCAGCCCCGAAGCTCCCAAGAACGAGAAAATCGTTCTGCCATACAGCGACGGGAAATTGTGGAATCAGTGTTTCTATCTCTATTTCAACCCGACGCAGGCCGGGAATGTGAACGACTGTGTGACCATTACCTGCGGAAAAATAAAACGCACGATTCCCGTCACGGCCGAATGCAAGGCCATCAGTAAGGAGACCCCAAAAACGATACGGGTCAAAAAATATGCGTTGAAAGGGTTGCAGCAAGACTCGTTGGGCATCACCATCGAGAAAGGAGAGTGGCCGGCCGACATCGATGAGTCGGGCAGCCGGTATGTCGAGTTCTTTGTCAAAGGTCTGAAAAAAAGTTTTATCGTCCGTCAAATCACCTTTACGCTCTCAGGCAAAGTGGCCTACCGTGCCGCCGTCTCGAAAGGTGGCGATTTCTATCCGAGAACCGACTTGGGTGAAAACCAACGGGCAACAGAGGAGATACAAAAAATAGTCCTTCCCGTAAATGTCACCATCAAACCGGGCGAGCGGTTGGGCATGCGCATCTTCCCGTGGAGTACCGAAGCGACCAATTCGCTGCACTTCACCATCGAAGACTTCACTTTGGAAGGCATGGAAATTGAGTAATACGATTCGCTCACGACAAAAAGATTAAAATATGAAAAATATTGTCATCGCATTGTTTCTCGTGTGTCTGTCAAGTGCGAGTATGGCCGATAACATTCCGTTCAGTCACCCGGCAAACCTTTTCGATGCCTCAAACAGTAACACGCTGGGACTTTCCGTGGCACCCGGGAGTGAAACGGTCACGGTCTTTGCTCCCGGCGACGGAACCGACCATTTCAGCAACGGTGTTGTCATGATAGCCTTTAAAGGTGCCTTGTATTGCATGTGGCAAAGTTCACAAACCGACGAAGATGCCGCCGATACCTGGGTGGCATACAGCCGCAGTCTCGATGAGGGGAAAACATGGAGCGCCCCCATGGTTCTCGCCGAAGATATAGAGAACGGTTACTGCTCCTCGGGAGGTTGGCACGCAACGGCCGACACGCTGGTGGCCTATATCAATACCTGGCCCGATAATCTGATCCCAAAAGGGGGATATACCCGATATGTAACCAGTACCGACGGGATAAATTGGAGTGCTCCCGCTGATGTTACGATGGCCGATGGCTCACGCATTGAAGGTATCTTCGAACAAGATCCTCATGTGCTTCCCAACGGCCGCATCGTGAATGCGACACACAAGCAGCCCGGCCTGAAAGTGATGCCTATCTATACCGACGACCCGCTGGGAGTGAGCGGCTGGAAAGAGGGCGCCTTCACTTTTACCGACAAAGGCGAACAGTCCCGTGAATTGGAACCGAGCCTATATTGGAAATCCGACGGTACATTGGTCATGATATTTCGCGACCAGAACAGCACCTACCTTAAAATGGCGGCCACCAGTACCGACAATGGTGAAACGTGGAGCAATGCCGCACTGACAGATTTTCCCGATGCCCGCACCAAACAAAGTGCCGGGAATCTTCCCGATGGCACGGCCTATTTTGCCGGCAATCCGGTAAACAACAAAACCCGCATTCCGTTGGTCCTCACGCTGAGCAAAGACGGGAATGTGTTCGACACCGCCTACTTGCTGCGCAGCAACGACGAGATGCCCCCACTACGTTATGAGGGCTCGGCCAAGCGGGCCGGGTATCACTATCCCAAGTCGATGGTATATAATGATTATTTATATGTGGCATACGCTACGAACAAAGAAGATGTGCAATATACACGCGTACCGTTGTCGTCTATTTCCCTCAACGAGAGCGGCGGCATTGCAACTGAGACAACCGATGATGCGGGCGTTTTCCTCTCGGGACATGAACTTTGCATACGGCTTGCCTCGGCGTCGCCTGTGGAAATCGAGGTATATGCCGTTTCGGGGCACTGTGTGGCTCGATTCGAAGCCTGTGGAGAAGTGTCGCGACACGACATCTCGGCTCTTGCCAAAGGGGTGTATGTCGTGCGTGTAAAGACGGCACAAAAGGTAACTTCCCACGCCGTCATCATCAAATAATGCCGACTTTCATCGAGCAAAAACAGCGCAGAACCGTTCTGCGCTGTTTTTGTTTTTTTCCCTGCCCGAAACTTGTAGCATTCAAGAGTTGAGGAAAATCAATTATGATGTTTCATGTCGAGTTTTATCTGTTTCAATTCGTCGAGGGTATAGACCGGAGGTTCCACGCCGGCAGGGAAAGGCAGCCGGGAGAAGGTCTGGAAATAGAGCAGGCAGGCTTCTTTCCACCACACGGCATCGTGTAGTTGCACCCGGAGACGCGTCTCGACGTGTGCAAAACGCTCGGTATCGATGTAAGAAGCGACCGACTGCCAGATACCGGCCAGTTCGCGGGCGGAGTCGACACCCCGCTGGTAGGTGAGGCAAAGCTCGTCCCACAACGTGCGTTGCGAGGCCATGACGTGTGTCCACGGGACGTGATGGAACCAGAGCAACAACGACTCGGGACAACGGTCGATGTCGTTGAAGCGGGAGCGCAACGGTTCGGCATACTGGGCGACAGCGTTGCTGCCCGCCTGCGTGCGGTCGAAGCCGATGCCCGTGCTGTCGGCCCGGTGATAATAGGAGGGAAGCCAGTCGGGGCGCATGCCTTTGCGGTAGCCCCACGGTTCGGGCCCGTAATGGTGGCCGAAGGCAAAGAGGTGATGCAGCCCCAACGGCATCATGTAATCGACCGCGGCTTCGCGCGAGAGCATCATGGCGCGTTTCAGGGGGACGACACAACGGTCGTCGTGCGAGAAGGTCTGCCGCAGCCACTCCTCGGCAATCGTCTCGGACGAGAGGGTGTCGCACCAGGCCAAGCGACCGAAGGCGTACCAGTTGGCTTGGGCGAAATGATGGCCGCACCAGTTGGTGTCGAGACCGATGTTGGCGACTCCGGCAATCGCCGTGCGGGAGAGCGGGAATGCCGAACCGTCGGTAACGCGTGCTACCGTCGAGCCGGGTCCGCACGCATAGGTGTCGCTGTCGAGACACTCCTCATAGAGCGGTGCAAGGAAAACCAAGTGATTGGAAAAGCCCAAATACTCCTGTGTAATCTGAAATTCGGGCATGACCGGCGTGTGGCGCATGGCGCCGAAAAGGGGGCTGAACGGTTCGCGCGGCTGGAAATCGACCGGGCCGTTCTTGACCTGTATGATGACGTTCTCGCGGAAGGAGGAATCGAGCGGAAGGAACTCGGTGTAGGCTTGTTTCGCACGGTCGGCCTCGGTGGGGTTATACACAAATGCCCGCCACATGACCACCCCGCCGTGGGGAGCCAGCGCGTCGGCCAGCATGTTGGCGCCGTCGGCATGGGTGCGGTCGTAGTCCTGCGGACCCGGCAACCCTTCGGAGTTGGCCTTTACCAGGAAACCGCCGAAATCGGGAATCAACGCATATATCTCCTCCACCTTGTCGCGCCACCAGCCGGCGACACGGGTGTCGAGCGGGTCGGCCGTAGGAAGTCCGCCGAGAGCCATCGGCGACGAGAAATTGATGGAGAGATAGACCTTCATGCCATAGGGGCGCAACACGTCGGCAATCTGCCGCACCTTGGCGAGATGCAGTGAGTCGAGCACCCGGGGCGAGGCATTCACATTGTTGAGGACCGTGCCGTTGATGCCCACCGAGGCGTTGGCCCGGGCATAAGCCCGGTACAAGACACGACGCAACGAGTCGCCCTCCCACCAGATGGAACGGCCGGCGTACCCCCGCTCGACACTGCCGTCGAGGTTGTCCCAGTGGTTGAGCAGGCGCAATTCGTAAGAAGGTTTTTCGCGCACATCATACGAAGTCGCCCAACGCCCCGAAGCGTAATCGCGCAGAAGACGGTAGACCCCGTAAAGCGCGGCGCGTTCGCTTCCACCGGCAACCACGCACAAGCTGTCGACCGTGCGCACGATAAATTCTTCTTCACCGAGACTTCGCAACTCGGCTTTGGGGATATACCGGCGCAGGCGGCGGTCACCGGCCGTCGCCACGAGGGCGTGCTTCACGGGCAGGAGCGCCATTTCGCTACGGGCGATGTCGAGTGTCGAAAGCCCGTCGGCCAGCTCAGGAGAGGCCGGCAACCACAGACGGCTCCCGTCTTCGGCGGCAAGAGGAAAGGCAAGACAAACAATCAGGAAGAGGAATGCAAAATTTTTCTTCATTGTCATTTTATGGAGTCGGTGTTTCGGAATCAATCTCTATTTCAAAAGGCGAGGCAGGCAACCCTTCCTTGTTGCGCAGCAACGGTTTGCCGGGATTGTCGGCCCAGGCATAACGCACACGGCGAGGGTTATCGACCGGTGAGAGCAGTGTCACCGTGTCATCGCCGACGGCAAGGACGCGTGCCCACGCATGGCAGCCGTCTTTTCCTTGCACCGAGAAGCCCCGCAGGCTGTCTTCATAGAAAAGCGGCGAACCGCCGTTGTCGAATTGCAACACGATTGTGTCGCCTTGGCAACAGGCACCTTCGACCATCGGAGCCGTCGTCACGTTTTCTCCATAGGCGAGGCGGAAGAGCTGGCGAGCCACACGGTCGGCTACGGTTTTCTTGTCGAGGGGGTGAATGTCGTTCCATTCGCCGGTGCCCAATGTTACGGCCAGTCCCACGTCAGGAAGGTCGAGGGAGATGCGGCGCTGCACTTCGCGCATGGCAGCCCAACCGCTCTCCGAGGGATAGGAGCGCTCGGCCATGAATTCGGGCAGTTGCACCACAATGAACGGGAGCCCGTCATTACCGAGCAGGGTGCGCCACCTCCCGATAAGGAGTGGCAGCAGTTCGGCATAACGCCGGGTGTCGTCCGTGTTCGACTCGCCCTGATACCACACCACGGCACGCACGCCATAGGAAGCCAGCGGCGCCATCATGCTGTTGTAGAGAGCCGTGGGCTGCCACATAAAGAATGTCTCTCCCGGTAGAGGGGGCATCACGGCTCCGCGGCGGAAAAGCCACTCCCCATCGAGCGGAATCGCCTTTTCGCCCTGCTCGATGCGGTAGGGCTTGTCGGGAACAAAAGCCGGGGTGCCGCTGTAACTGAGCAGGCGCACCGACACCACATTGTCGACGTTGCGACGCAGCAGACCCGCCGGGACGGTATATTTGCGGGGAGGATACTGGTAAGAGGTCGTGCCCACGAAACGGCCGTTGACAAAGACCGAGTCGGCATCGACCAGACAGCCCAGCCGCAGGAGGGAGGCTTGTGCGGTGTCGATGGACGAGGCGTCGAAGTGATGGCGCCACCAGGTCGAACCGTTCAGCACACGCCCGTCGGCATCGCGCGCCCACGAGGGGTCAAAAGGCGAGCAGCGCGTCCAGTCGCTGTCGTCACTCTCGCCGGCCGACCAGCGACCGCAGCCGGGGTCTTCGCGGTTGAGCGCCTCGACCCACAAGCAGCGCCGCAGGCGTTCGCTCTTCACCACCGACTGCACATAGGCTTCGTCGCGGTTGAGATAGAGGGTGTTCCGCATCGACGGATAGTCGTGCAACGACGCTTCGTCGAGCCACGACTCGACCGTGGAGCCTCCCACCGCATTGTTGATGATACCCACAGGCACACCCGTGCGCTCATGGAGCTGGCGGGCCAGGAAATAGCCCAACGCCGAGAAGTGCATCGCCGATTCGGGCGTAAGTGCCACCCAGCGGCAGGTCGGCAGGTCGTTTTGCGGCCCTTCAAAGGTGTAGGTGGTAGGTATGCGCAACTGGCGAATGGCGGCATTTTCGTAATTTGACACCTCCTCGGCAAAGAGGTCGACGACGCGCGATACGGGCAGTTCCATGTTCGACTGTCCGGCACACAATATTACGTCACCCACCCACACATCGGTGAGCGTGGTGTCGTTGACACGCATCGTGTAGGGCCCGCCGGGTTTCTGGGCGGGGAGGGTTATTTGCCAGAGACCCTGCGCATCGGTCGTGGCACGGTATTTTTTCCCGCGGAAAGCAAGTACGATATTCTCTCCCGCATCGCCCCGGCCGTGCAACGTGAGCGGCTGCCCGCGTTGCAATACCATGCCCGAGGCGATATGTTGCGGCAACCGCACCCGTGCCTGCACATCGACGGGGTCGTGTGTCCAAAAGAAGAGCGAGAGTATCGCAAAAAGAAACAGTTTTTTCATGGTACAAATGTGTTTTTGGAATAAAGAAATCTCCCATGTCCGCCGGACATGGGTAACTCGGCGCCATACACACCCGAAGGGTCGCCTCTTCGCGACGCGGGATTCCCGGGAACACCGGACGCGCTTGTCGGCAGGCTATGGCATGTCACTCTTCCTCGTCGTCGAAGAAGACATCGCGGCAGGCATCGCCGCAGAGCGAACGCATCTCGCGGTACTCGTTCCACTCGGCATCTTTCTCGGTGTAGATGGTGATGGGCAGTTGTTCGAATGGAGCCAAAGCCTCATTGAGCCGTTCGCCGAAAGCCGGGATATTGCGGGTGTAGAAAACCCAGGTGCGGGCACCGTCGCCTGTGTAGATGCCGGTGAGAATAGCCAGTTTGTCCTTCTCCATGGCTTTGCGCAGGGCCTCCTGCGGAGCTTCCATGCGCATCGATTCTTCCTCAGTGGGCATACCTTGTGCATCGGCCTCATAAGGCCAGGTTATCTCCACGCGTTCGCGCAATTTGCCCGACTCCATGAAGGCGTCGATCTCATCGCGGCCACTCACGAACATCACGGCGCCGTTGTCGCTCTCGGTCACTGTGGTAAACCAGTTATCGGTCAGTTTCATAACAAAGATTCTTTTTTGTCGGGGCGTCCGACGTCCCGTGCAGCACCCGAAGCATCGGCACACGTCGCGGTACAAGCCCTCACCGACAAAGATAGTGAAAGGCGAGCGCAGAGGCAAGGAGAAAACGAAGTTTTCAACATTGACTATGCCGAGCCGCGTCCTGTCTTCTGAAAAGATAGTGAAAGGCG
>UQOX01000050.1 GCA_900542765.1 uncultured Porphyromonadaceae bacterium
GTAGCCATCGTCATTCTCATTTACAATCTCTCCGACCCGGCCGGATTTGAAAAGATTTGGCGGTACTTTGCATGGAGCAACCAGGCTCTTTCGGTCTTCACCTTATGGGCTATCACCATTTATCTTTCACAAAAAGGGAAACCCTATTGGATTACACTCATACCGGCACTTTTCATGATGACTGTCGTACTCACCTATATATTGTTCGACCGTTCGGGTATAGCACTCTCCTACACCAACTCGATTGTCATCGCACTGATTATCACAGCAGCATCGGCCATATATTTCTTTGTGCGCCGTACCGCAAACAAAAGAATCTAAATTCTCATTGTCCCATACCGATAAAGGTCGGCAGCAACAGGCTGTCGACCTTTATCATATAATGAGGTTTAAGCAGCATCATCTTGCATGCGACACACATAGAGCAGATTCTCACGGCATGCTGAAATTATATTTGCAATAACAAAAAAATATACTACCTTTGTGGCCGTGAAAAACGGGGTGTAGCGCAGTCCGGTTAGCGCACCTGCTTTGGGAGCAGGGGGTCGCGAGTTCGAATCTCGCCACCCCGACACAACGAAACGGGTTGATAATCATGTCGATTATCAACCCGTTTCTATTTTCCGACTGTTTATGGGATTGTCGGGACCTGTAATCGGCATCATTCCCGACGGCCGCCTGCCATTATTTCTCCGACGAGCATATCATGCAAGGTCTTCGACCCATTTTCTCGGCGGCTTCGACCGAGTACACCTTTACTCGACCACGGCATTGTTTCAGAGAGGGACACTCTTTGTCGAGATGATAGGTCGAAGCATAACCGCCGGTACAAAGGAATGCGATAACCACTCTCACAGGAGGCTTCACGGCCGAGACCTTACTCCCATCGAAAAAAGGCAGGACAATCGCCATAAGGACGATTGTCAATCCACGACGCCACATAAATTATCAATCGATAAATTTCACTTTGCCAGCATCACGGGGCTTGGCTGCGGGAGCTTCATCGGGATAACCCACGGCAATCGCATAGAGCAGTTCATAATCATCGGGGAGTTGCAGTTGCTCGACATATACGGCGGCTTCTTTGCTTTCTTTCATAAAGCGTATCGGATTCCCGAGACAGCAGGTACCCAATCCCATCGACTGGGCTGCCAACATGATGTTCTCACTCAGCAATCCACAATCGAATTGTGCCTCTCCGCTTTTGGGCGATGCCACAAAAATCACGGCAGGAGCGTTGCGGAACATATTTTTGAAATTGGGGTCTTCTCCCGCTTTCGGGTTGGCTTCGAGATAGATGGCTGTTATGCCATTGATATATTCGGGATTATCGACAACCCGCACCTGCCATTGTTGGCGGTTCACAGCACTTGGAGCGTTGATGCCACACTCGGTCAAAATTTGCAACGTGTCACGGGAAACGGGTTTCTCCTGATACTTGCGTATGCTACGACGTTCCATGATGGTTTTAACCACAAGGTTCTCTTCATTTGCGGCAACTTCGTTGTTTTGCGGTGCCGGCGAACATGATACTACGGCCACAGCCATGGCCAGACTCATAAGGCCAATTAAATTCTTTCTTTTCATACTTGGCAATATTTATAATACTGATACCAACGACATAATCTCTTCTTTCTTGTCATTGTAAAAGTAGAGATACGTTTTGTCTTTCTTCTCTTTCACATCAAAGGTGTTTGTTTCGTTGAAGGCACGCATGATTTCACCCTCCGATAACGCATCGGGGCACGCCATCATCGTTGTTGCCAGATTTTTAAGGGACAGGGTCTGTTTTTCCGAAACCGAATAAGGTCCGAAGAAGCGGTTGCAACCATTACAGCCCGACACCTGCATGGCCTGGGTATCGAACGTGATTATGGCCGTATCGGCCACAACGACAGGCTGTCCGTAGGCAGTCTCAATCAACCACGAACCTTCCAGCGAAACATTTTTGGAGGAGCAGGCCCCCAACATCATCAAAATGGCCGTTGCGGCCATGAAATAAAACTTTTTCATAACAACATCTAACGATTAAAATACTTATACATTTCAACAAATATAAGAAGAAATATTTCTTTTGCCAAACGTCACCACATCAATTATGTCAAATATTACGCCATAAAACTTTCTCTTTGCAATTCTCAATTTTTCTTTTTTGGGAAAGAAACAAGATTCGTTTGGGTATGACAAACGATTTTTCTACCTTTGTTTTCGATAAAAAAGCTCGAAATATGATAGAAGATGACATAAAAAAAGCCTGCGAAGTCATGGAAAAAGGCGGGCTTATTCTCTATCCGACCGACACGATTTGGGGCATCGGTTGCGATGCCACCAACGAAGAGGCCGTGAAACGGGTATATGAAATAAAAAACCGCATCGACAGCAAGGCACTGATCATATTGGTCGACAAACCGGCCAAAGTCGACTTCTATGTACGCGAGGTTCCCGAGATTGCTTGGGACCTTATCGAGGTGGCCGACAAGCCACTGACCATTGTGTATCCTCACGCCCGCAACTTGGCACCGAATGTCTTGGCGCAAGATGGTAGCGTAGGCATACGCATCACCCGGGAAGAATTTTCTCGGAAACTGTGCGAACGATTCAGGAAAGCAATCGTTTCGACATCGGCCAACATCAGCGGCCAACCCTCCCCGGCATGCTTTGCCGAAATCTCCGACGAGATAAAACAGGCTGTCGATTACATCGTCACCTACCGTCAGGAGGACCCGACGAAACCCGCACCATCGAGTGTCATCGCCATTGGTGACGGAGGTGTCATAAAAATACTACGCCCCTGAAAATGAAGCCGAAACAACAAATTGCGAAATATGTCATTAGCGATTTTATATCGACTAATATAGGGTGGCTTTTGTTCAACATATTCCGTTACTACCTGTTACCGATAAACAACGATATCGGTTCATTGGTAAGGTATCTCTCCTACCACACGGTCATCGAGGGACAGATACTCTTTCCGTTGCTTTTCATGGGTATATTCTACTTATCGGGATATTATAACCAACCGTTCCTGAAATCGCGGCTCGAAGAGTTTTTCACGACCTTCTATTCGCTGCTCATCGGTACCATCATCATCTTTTTCATCGCCATCATCAACGACCTCTCTTACGGAGATTACAGTTACAGCGCGTTCATCGGTATTTTTGCCATCGAATTTATATGGGTCTATCCGATGCGAGCCATGATTACCGGCTATGCCACACATCAAATCCATACCGGCCGATGGGGATACAACACCTTGATTATCGGAGCCGGTAAAAACGGATACGCTTTGGCTCACGAGATGCGCAACCAAAAGCATTCGACAGGATTCAAGATTGTGGGGTATGTAACAACCGAATGTGACTCGCCGCAAAATGAAGCCGATGAGCTGCCTCGTTTCGCGCCGGACAGACTCTCCCGGCTCATTCAAGAGAAGCAAATCCGTCGGCTCATCGTCGCCCTCGACCGCCATGATTGGCGTTCGTTGCAGAAAGAGACCAATGCCTTGTATGGGTACGACATTCCCATACTGCTTCCGACCGACCTCTACGATTCGCTGCTTTCCCGGGCAAAAATGACCAATATCCTCGGCACACCGCTCATCGATATTACAACCTGCGCCCTCTCCGAGAGTCAGAAAAACATCAAACGGCTGTGTGATGTCATTTTCTCGGCTTTGGCGCTTATCGTGCTCTCCCCGTTATTTGCCATCATAGCCATTGCCATTAAGGCATCTTCGCCGGGCAAAGTCCTATATAAACAATCGCGCGTGGGATTACGAAGAAAAGACTTCACCCTCTACAAGTTCAGAAGCATGGTAACCGATGCCGAAAAGGAAGGGACTCCGGTATTATCGAGTGAGAACGATCCCCGCATCACCCCGCTGGGCAGAATATTGAGAAAATATCGTCTCGATGAGCTACCCCAATTCTGGAACGTACTCAAAGGCGACATGTCGCTTGTGGGCCCGCGTCCCGAACGCCGCTACTTTGTAGAGCAACTTCTGCAACAGGTTCCCCACTACCACCTCATACACCAGTTGCGCCCTGGCCTTACCTCTTGGGGCATGGTAAAATATGGCTATGCACGCAATATCGACGAAATGTCGGAGCGGCTCAAATATGAGATGCTTTATCTCGAAAACATCTCTCTGACGCTCGACCTGAAAATCATAATATACACAATAAAGACGGTTCTTACCGGGAAAGGTATTTAAAATAAATGAAACAAGACTTGTTTCTGAAAATTCTCGTATGGCGGGAAAAGCACATCAAGGAGAAAGATTTCGTCTTGATACTGAGCTTTTTTATCGGTCTGTTCGGAGCCATTGCCGCCCTCATACTGAAAGAGGCGATACACTTGATACAGAACCTCCTCACCGACCATTTTTCTATCGACGGAGCCAACTACCTCTACCTGCTCTATCCTATTATCGGCATCGGTCTATCATGGCTTTATGTGCGTTATGTTGTCAAAGACGACATCAGCCACGGTGTCACAAGGGTACTATATGCCATTTCACAACGCAAAAGCCGATTGAAACCCCATAACATGTATAGCTCGGTGGTGGCCAGTTCCATCACGATAGGTTTTGGTGGATCTGTTGGAGCCGAAGCTCCTATCGTCTACACGGGAGCCGCCATCGGGTCGAACTTGGGAAAACTGTTCCGCCTCGACCCCCGGACACTCATGTTGCTGGTGGGGTGCGGTGCGGCAGCCGGTATAGCAGGCATTTTCAAAGCGCCGTTTGCCGGATTGCTGTTCACCATCGAAGTATTGATGATCGACCTCACGGCGACCTCCATTACGCCGCTCATCGTTGCCTCGGCAACCGCTGCGACCATTACCTATGTCGTCTCGGGGGGAGATGCGCAATTTGCGATTGACCACTCCCAGGCATTTGCCTATGACCGCATACCCTATGTCATCTTGCTGGGCGTATGCTGTGGATTTGTATCGCTCTACTTCACCCGCATGATATACTTCCTCGAAGGGGTTTTCAAGAAATTGAAACGTCCGATAGGGAAGTTTTTATTGGGTTCTCTTATTCTGAGTATAACCATCTTTTTCCTTCCTCCCCTTTATGGCGAAGGCTATGATTCGATATTGAAGTTGTTGAATGGACAAGCCGAAGCTGTTACCGACGGGAGCCTTTTCTATGCATGGAAAGATAATTTCGGAGTATTGGCCCTCTTCCTTACCCTAATCGTACTCTTCAAAGTCTTTGCTACGGCAGCGACCAACGGAGGCGGAGGCGTGGGCGGAACATTCGCCCCGAGCCTTTATGTGGGGTGTATCTTCGGATTCCTGTTTGCTTTTGTCTTAAATCATTTCAACCCGTTTGCCATAACCCTATCGACGACCAATTTTGCGCTCATGGGTATGGCCGGAGTCATGTCGGGCGTCATGCATGCGCCGTTGATGGCACTCTTCCTTACAGCCGAACTGACAGGAAGCTACGACCTGTTCCTGCCCCTAATGATTACCTCGGCTGTCGCCTTTTGGACCATCAGGCTGTTTGAATCGCATAGCATCTACACCTTGCGTCTGGCTCAAAAAGGAGAACTGATTACCCACCACAAAGACAAAGCCGTACTCACCTTGCTCAAAATAGACAGCGTTATCGAGAACGACTTTCTGCCCGTGCGCCCCGAAATGACGCTGGGCGATATGGTGAAAGTAATTTCAGCCTCACACCGCAACATATTTCCGGTTCTCGACAAAGACGGCATCATGCTCGGTATCGTACTACTCGATGACATTCGCAACATCATGTTCCGCACCGAACTTTACGAACGATTCAAAGTGAGCACGTTCATGACCGTTCCTCCCGGAAAAATCGAGATAGGCATGCCGATGGAGAAAGTCATGAAAATCTTCGACGAAACCAATGCCTGGAATCTGCCTGTCGTCGATGAACAGGGCAAATATGTAGGATTTGTCTCAAAATCGAAGATATTCAACTCCTATCGCCGCGTACTGGTACATTTCTCACAAGACTAAAAACACATCATCATGGATAAGAAAGACTTGCGTATCGTATATATGGGCACTCCCGACTTTGCCGTCGAAAGTCTCAAACGGCTGGTCGAAAACGGCTATCACGTTGTCGGGGTCATTACCATGCCCGACAAGCCTGCCGGCAGAGGTCACAAGATACAATTCTCACCTGTCAAGCAATATGCCCTGTCACAAGGATTACCCCTCTTGCAACCCGAAAAGCTGAAAGACGAGAATTTCCTGACCGCTCTGCGGGCTTGGAACGCCGACTTGCAAATCGTCGTGGCCTTCCGCATGCTGCCCGAAGTCGTGTGGGACATGCCCCGTCTCGGCACCTTCAACCTGCACGCCTCTCTCCTGCCGCAATACCGGGGCGCCGCACCCATCAACTGGGCCATCATAAACGGAGACACGGAAACCGGTGCGACAACATTTTTCCTCTCCCATGAAATCGATACCGGTCGCATCATCATGCAACGCTCCTTGCCCATTACTCCCAACGACAACGCCGGTACCATACACGACAAATTGATGACCATGGGCGCCGAAATGGTGACCGACACTGTCGATGCCATTCTCGACGGTAATATCTCCTGCATCGAACAAGAGAGCCTCATGACCGAAATTCCGCTGCGTCCGGCCCCAAAAATCTTTAAGGAAGATTGCCGCATCGACTGGTCTCGCTCCGCACGAGAAATTCACAATTTCGTGCGAGGACTCTCGCCATATCCGGCTGCCTGGTGCGAATGGAAAGAGGGTGCCAATACATATTCACCCATCAAGATTTTTGAAACAGAAATAAAAGAGACCTTCCACGATAATCGGCCGGCCGGGACCATCACCACCGATGGGAAATCTTACATCGAAATCAAATGCGGACAAGATGCCCTGCGTATCGTGTCGCTGCAACTGCCCGGGAAAAAGAGACTCCCCGTTGCCGAACTACTTCGGGGGTTCCCCTTGAACAGTTCATATTATTGTCTATAAACAGTTCACAATCAAAAGGTTTAAAGCAAAATTCCAACAAGCAGTGAGGGCCTACGGCA
>UQOX01000051.1 GCA_900542765.1 uncultured Porphyromonadaceae bacterium
CCTGTAACCTTCTGATCCGTAGTCAGATGCTCTATTCAGTTAAGCTACGGAGCCATTTTTCGGACGCAAAGATAGGGAGAATTTTATTCCCTGCAATAGAAATATCCCATTTTTTTGAAAAATATTTCCTCTTTTTTTTCTAAGGCTTATGTATCAATGATTTGTTGCCAAGCTTATGGATACAAGAATCGGGGGTTATAGAGCAGGAAACCCAGTGCAAAGCCGAAATTCCAGTTGTTGCTGGGGTAGGTATAGTAGTTGGCAAATGCGCTGAGGGTTGCAAACGGTAACTTGTAGACGAGTGATATTTCACCGAGAAATTCGATATGGGTAAAATATCCGTCGGCATACTTGGCGCTGTAATCGTTGTCTCTCAATATCTTTCGGAACGGAGAGAAAGCATAAAATTCTCCTCGTAATTGCATGTTTTTGAGAATTTTGTATATGGGCATGACTCCACCGGCGATATACTGGTTGGCATGAAAACCTTCATTGAAAACCATTTGACTGTGTGAGGTGGGAGTGAAACCGGGCGCTTGTACGATGGTGCCCGTATAGCTTTGCAGGCGTTTCTTGGTAGAAGCGAACAGTTCCCCCCTGATGCCTATGGTGATGTGGGGCAGCATTTGAAAATAGTGCTCGATTTTGGCCGAGAGTTGGAGCCAGGTATGGAATTGTTTGCTGCGAGTTCCCCAATAAGGCGTATAAGTTTCGGTTCCGTATACGACCGACCCGGTAATCCGGTATCGGCTTCCTGCGGTGGCGTATATGGGCGCGTTGAGCGTGTTGTAGTCAAAGTCGGCCGAAGTAATGCCTAACCAATATGAACTACGGTCGGCATTTACGGTATAATCGTAGACGTTTGTCGGGTAATATGTGTCCCATAAATAGCCATATCCACTCGATATTTCCGTGCGGGCGGGTATGCCGACAGGCATGCCGAAATGCAATCTGATGTAACTTTCGTTGGTGGTGATGAAGGTCGGGAGCTCTTCGATTTTAAAGAGCTCTTCACTTTCGTAATATTTTTTGCGGGATACTACACCGTTGAGTTTCAGGTAGGTGGGAATATGCGTGGGGAGTTCAAACCGCACCGCAAACCGCCCCGAATAATAGGACCGCCCCACATATCCGTTCAGGGCCAATGTCGATGACAAAACTTTAAGAGTTTGGTATTTTGCGTCGAGGTAGAGAAGGTTGGTGTTACCCGACGAGATGTATCCTCCGAATCCTATCGAATGCTTGGGCTGCATTTTCCCTTGCAGGGTCAATGTATATTTCCCCGTGGTGTCGTTGTAGATGCCGTGAGGAATGAGGTCGGACAACCTGGCATCGGAGAGCAGTTGATAATAGGCTTGCTTTACTTCGCCGATGTCGAGAGAATCGCCCTCCCGCAAGTCGAATTGTCGGGAGATGTAACTTTTCACCCGGTTCGACTGGGTGCCTGTCACCTCGATTTCGTCAAAAATGAGAGGCGGGACTTTTTCTTTGAAATTTTGCCGTTTCTCATTGCGCTCTTCTTGGCTTTCTTCCCGTTTTACCCTGACTTTTATGGAGTCGATGTATTCCAAGGCGGTATTATATCCGATTTGCATGATTTCATCGGCTTTGGGGAAGTCGAGCAATGAATACTTGTACATGTCGGAGTGTATGGAGATGCCTACCTCGCCGGGAATATGATAATCGGTTTTCTGCATCACCATGCTTTCGATTTGCCCTATGATGTCTTTTGTATTGTGATTTTTCTCCTTTTCGGAGGTCACATTGCTTCCGATGATGAAGTCGGGGGCAAAATCTTCCTTCATCACATCGACGGGATAGTTGTTGTAGATACCTCCGTCAAACATCGGTATGCTGTCTATTTCGATGGGCTTGAATACGAGCGGAAATGTCATGGAGGCTCTCACGGCATCGCCCAAGTCGCCCGAGGAGAAAACCACCGCCTTTTTATCGAAAATATCTGCGGACACGGCCCTGAACGGGACAAATAAATTGTCGAAGTTGCCTCGACACGCAGCGGTATAAGGCGCGAATACGACCAGGAAGCCGAGATTCATGGGTAATGGATTGATATAACTATCGGGCAGTACGTTTGAGAGCCCTTTGGTTCCGCTCAATTTGAAGGAAATAAAAGCCGGGGTGGGGTCGGGTTTCCGGAAATAATACATGTTCGACGGGCTGATTTCACCTGTCGACCAAGTCGAAAATTCTTTCGACTTGATAAGTTCGAGCATCTCCTCGGGGGTGTAGCCCATGGCATAGAATGCGGCGACAATCGCCCCCATGGACGTCCCTGTTACATAATCGATGGGAATGTTGTTCTCTTCCAGGGCTTTGATGACGCCAATGTGCGCAATGCCCTTGGCGCCGCCCCCGCTGAGGACAAGCCCCACTTTCTGCCCGTGAATGATATACGGGCAGAGACAAAGAATCCCAATTAACAAAAATCGTTTGAAAAGCCTTGCACCCATCTTCGTTTTTTTACCTCGATTTTCAAAGATACGGAAACTTTGCTGCATTCGCAATATTTATGAACGGAATATTTGGTCGAAATGTCGCATTCTCTACCCCGTATGAGACGCGAGAAAAAATAGAAAAATATCATTCTCAAATTTGTGTAATAAAAACATTTGTCCTACCTTTGCGCCGCTAATGCAAAATAACTAACTAAACAAAATTTCAAATGGCAACAAGAATCAGATTACAAAGACACGGTCGTAAAGATTATCCGTTTTATCAAATTGTAATCGCCGATAGCAGGGCACCACGTGATGGTAAGTTTATTGAAAGGATAGGTTCTTATAATCCGAACACTAATCCTGCTACAATAAATTTGGATTTCGAAAGAGCTTTGTATTGGCTGCAAACCGGTGCTCAACCCACCGATACCGCTCGCAACATTCTCTCGGCACAAGGCGTGCTCCTGAAAAAACACTTGCTGGGTGGTGTGAAAAAAGGTGCTTTCTCGCTCGAAGAGGCCGAGAAACGTTTCCAGGCTTGGTTGACCAACAAACAATCGGCTACCGAAGCTGTGAAGGCTAAACTGAAAGACGCCAAGGCTGCTGACGCCAAAAAACGTCTCGAAGCTGAAAAAGAGGTGAACAAAACCATCGCCGAAGCCGTCGCTAAGAAAAAAGCCGAGAAAGCTGCTGCCGAAGCCGCCGCTGCTGCTGAGGCTGCTCCCGCCGAAGAAGCTGCTCCTGCCGAAGAGGCTCCCGCAGCCGAACAGAGTGCAGAATAATTTTAAGGCAGATATGCAACGATGAGGCGACCACAGTAAGGTCGCCTCATTTTTTTGTGCCGGGAAGAACAGGAAGTATGAAAATTCTGATTATTAATGCCAGTCCTCGTCCCCAGGGGAATCTTTCGAAAATGCTCGAAGCTATGCGTGTAGAAGCTATTGGGGCGGGTGTTGAGTGTGAATGTGTGTCGGTGTCGCATCTGCAAGTAGCTCCCTGCGTGGGGTGTATGGCTTGTCGGCAAAAAGGCGCATGTATATTGCCCGAAGATGATTCTCTGCGGGTATTGCGGTTGATGCAGTGGTGCGATGTTATGGTAGTGGGTGCGCCTTGTTATTGGGGAAATATGCCCGGAACATTGAAATTGCTGTTTGACCGGCTGGTATATGGATTGATGCAGAGTGGCGCGAGTGGGTTGCCCAAGCCTTTGCATCAAGGGAAAAAGGCTATTGTGGTGAGTACCTGTACGACCTCTTATCCGTTTAATATTTGGTTCAATCAATCCCGAGGGGCGGTGAATGCCGTGAAAGAGATTTTGAAGTGGAGTGGCTTCAAGGTGGTGAAGTGTATTGAGCGTGGAGGAACTCATACATCTCCTGTCGGAGAAAAAGACTTGGCGCGCTGTCGTCGCCTTGTGCGTCGATTGATCGGATAATGTCCGGTGGCAGCCCTTATTCGGCCTCGTTGCCGTTGGGGGGGGAGGAGTATCGGGAGCTTCGTCGGGGTGCCGTTTCGCCGACTACGCGCGAAGGGTGTTGGTTGATGAAGTCCTTCCAGCTCTTGTAGGCTTTCTCACAAGAGGGGCGGTTGGTCTGGTAGAAGTGACATAGAGCCGCAGCCAACCCGTCGGTCGCGTCGAGTTGGGGCAGCATGTTTTCCTCGGGAATATGCAAGATGCGGCGCAACATGTCGGCGACCTGTTCCTTGGCGGCACTTCCGTTGCCGGTGATGGCCATTTTTATTTTCAACGGAGCATATTCGGTGATGGGAATGTCCCGGTATAAGGCCGCCGCCATGGCGATGCCCTGTGCCCGTCCCAGTTTGAGCATCGACTGGACGTTTTTTCCGAAAAACGGGGCTTCGATGGCCATCTCGTCGGGGTGGTATTGCTCGATAAGTCCCAATATCCGCTCGAAGATGCGTTTCAATTTCAGGTAGTGGTCGCCCATTTTCCCCAATTGCAGAACCCCCATCGTGAGCAATTCGGGTGTGTTGTTGCGTACACGCAGCACGCCATATCCCATGATGGTGGTTCCTGGGTCGATGCCGAGAATGATGCGTTCCTGGGGTATGGTCGTTTTTGCCGGCATGTCAATCGAGAATTTCGAGGAGGGTATTGAAGCCTAATACCCGGTCGCCATATTTTTCGCGAATGGCCAAGTCGAGGTCGGCTCCTATCTCATTGTACCAGGTTTCGAGCCGGTCGGGGTCTGCGACGTGAAATTGGAGGGAGAAATTTTCACCGTCGGTTTCTTCTCCCGCGATGACCCGGCATAATTGCGGTTCGCTCAATTCGTCGCGACGCATGGCCGAGGGGATATATACTTCACGCAACCAGTCGAGAAACGATTCTTTTATACGGTTTTCGATGTGGTAAGTTGTATTGAATATATACATGGCGTATAGGGTGTGAAAATAAAATCTGCATACAAAGATAAAAAAAGTTTCGCATGCTATTGCGTGAATAGAAAAAACTTCTTATCTTTGCATCGCAAAAATGAAACACGGGGTATTAGCTCATCTGGCTAGAGCGCAACACTGGCAGTGTTGAGG
>UQOX01000052.1 GCA_900542765.1 uncultured Porphyromonadaceae bacterium
CTCAACCCGTGCTCTTCGAGTTGCTTGGGCACAAGGTGGCGACGGCCAATCTCGATTTTCTCCTCCTGAATATATCCCGAGACCTCGATGAGCTCCATGCGGTCGAGCAGGGGGCGGGAGATGGTGTTGAGGTTGTTGGCCGTGGCGATAAAGAGTACCTTGGACAAGTCGTAGTCGATGTCGAGATAGTTGTCGTGGAAGGCGTTGTTCTGTTCGGGGTCGAGCACTTCGAGCAGCGCCGATGCCGGGTCGCCCTTGAAGTCGTTGCCTATCTTGTCGATTTCGTCGAGGACGAAGACCGGGTTCGACGCCCCCGCTTTCTGTATGCCTTGAATGATGCGGCCGGGCATGGCTCCGATGTAGGTGCGGCGGTGTCCGCGTATCTCGGCCTCGTCGTGCAGACCACCCAGCGAGACCCGCACATATTTGCGGTTCAAGGCTTCGGCAATCGACTTGCCCAGCGAGGTTTTTCCCACTCCCGGGGGGCCGTAGAGGCAGATGATGGGCGCCTTCATGTCGCCGCGCAGTTTCAGTACGGCAAGATGCTCGATGATGCGTTCTTTGACTTTTTCGAGACCGTAGTGGTCCTTGTCGAGTTGACGTTGGGCGTTTTTGAGATTGAAGTTGTCGGCCGTGTATTCGCACCAAGGCAGGTCGGTGAGCGTTTCGAGGTAGTTGTACTGTACCGAGAAGTCGGGCGACTGCGGGTAGAGACGTTCCAACCGGCGCAGCTCCTTGTCGAAGACCTCCTGCACCTCTTTGCTCCATTTCTTTTGGGCGGCTTTTTGCGTGAGCTCTTCGATGTCCTGCTCCTGACTGTTGCCTCCCAGTTCGTCCTGTATGGTTTTTATCTGTTGTTGCAAGAAATGTTCCCGTTGCTGCTGGTTGATGTCGGCTCGGGTTTTCGATTGGATATCGGCCTTTATTTCGAGCAACTTGGCCTCTTTGCGCAGGGCGGCATAGAGGGCGAAGGCCCGTTCCTTTATCGTGGCGGCATCGAGAAACTCTTGCTTTTGTTGGGGCGTGAAAGGTATGTTGGTACACAGGAAATTGACCAGATAGAGCATATTTCCCATGTTGCGGAGGGCAAAAATCAGTTCGCGGGGCGGCTCGGCCATCGATTTCAGCACATCGAGCGTAATATCTTTCAAGGCGTCGAGCAACGCTTCAAACTCTTTGTCGTTCTCGGCGGGGAGCACTTCGGGGTGAAGCGAGATGTTGCCTGTGATATAGGGGTAGAACGAGGTTATTTCGTCGAGGTGAAAACGCTGTTTCCCTTGCAAAATCACCGTCGTGTTGCCGTCGGGCATTTCCAGTATCTTGACGATTTCGCCCAGCGAACCGACCGTGTAGAAGTCGTCGATGTCGCTCGGGTCATCGTTATACATGTCTTTCTGACAGACAACGCCTATGAGGTGTTTTTTCCGTGCGGCTTCACGCACAAGTCGCAACGATTTCTCCCTTCCCACGGTGATGGGAAGCGTCACGCCGGGAAAAAGCACCATGTTGCGCAATGGCAGAATGGGCAGATTCGTTTCGTTGAGACCCGGACATTCGATATCGGGTGAACCATCAATCTCGGCAAAGATGGTGCCGATGCTGGTATTCTCGTCGGTATCAAAAAAGAGGTTCTTATCAGATGAAAGCATAGTTTGTCGTATTTGTCATTTTGTCAGATTGCGGCTTGTTTTAGCACTTGACTGCCTCATGTAGCAGGTCTTATTTTATACTGCAATTGACGTGCCAAAGTTAATGATTCTTTATCGACTATGGATATTATTATATATTTTTGTTTATTTGCCGACCGAAAACTCTTCCCGACATGAGCAATCCCTATTTCCGATTCAAACAGTTTACCGTGTGGCATGACCGTTGTGCCATGAAGGTGGGAACCGATGGCGTGTTGTTAGGAGCCTGGTGCGATGTCGCCGCGTCGCATCGCATTCTCGACGTCGGTTGTGGTACCGGACTTATTGCCCTCATGGTGGCCCAGCGCACGGCTGGCGACGTGACCGTCGATGGCCTGGAAATCGATGCGGAAGCGGCCGGGCAAGCTGCCGAGAATGTTGCCCGTTCGCCGTGGAGCGACAGGGTGTATGTCACGAAGGCCGACTTCCTCGATGTCGTTGCCGCCGGTGCGGCACCCCATTATGACCTGATTGTCTCCAATCCGCCCTATTTCGAGCACTCGCTCCTTCCCGAGGACGAGGCTCGTCTCACGGCCCGGCATACCGAACGGCTCACCTATGCGGCTTTGCTGCAAGGGGCTGCCGATTTATTGCTCCCCGAGGGGCGGGTGGCACTTATTTTTCCCGCATCGCTCTATCCTGCGGTCAATGCCCAAGCCCGGCGCTACGGCCTTTATCCCCGCCGGCTTACCTGGGTGAGCGGTCGTGCCGGATTGCCGCCCAAGCGGGTGATGGTCGAGTGGAGTCGGGAGGCAGCCTCCATATGCGAGGAATCGCATCTTGCCATCGAGACCGCCCCTTTGCAATGGACGCCCGAATATAAGGCGCTCACACGCGATTTCTATTTGCAGTTGTAGAACAAAGAAGAGGGCTCGTTGTGTCACGAGCCCTCTTCTTTTTGCCAGGGAAACGGCCATTACTTGATATTCTCCCGCATGGTGGTGAGGTATTGTTGCATGGCCGCACTGTCTTTGCGCGTGACGATGTCTTGTAGCTTGGCCAGATTTTCCTGAATCTTTTCCAGTTGCTCGCTGGTGTGCGGGTTGAAAAGAATTTCGGTAATCAGGTAATCATCTTCCGAGAAGAGACCCCGGGCGATGTTCATGTGTTTCTTGAACGTGGTACCGGGAGCGTCCTGGTGCTTCATAATCGAGGCAAACACCATGGTCGAGGCAAACGGTATCGAGAGCGAGTAGGCTATCGTCTCGTCGTGCTGCTTGAAGGTGTACTCGAAGATGTTGAGATGCAGCCGGCTATACAGGTCTTTGAAAAAGACTTTGCCCAAATGATTCGACTCGGTAATGATGATGGTGTTTTCCTCAGACAAGTTGCTCAGGTTGGCAAACGTGGGACCGAACATGGGGTGGGTCGACACAAACGGACGTTTCACCTTGGCATAGAACTCGGGCAGACCGGTTTTGACCGAGGCGATGTCCGATATGATGCAACTCTCGGGGATATGGGGCAAAACCGCTTCGAACGCCGGAATCGTGTATTTCACGGTGGCGGCGTTGATGAGCAGTTCGGGCTTGAACGCCTCGATTTCCTCCATCGTTGTCATGCGTTGGGTGTTGAAGGTGAAACGCAAGCGTTGAAGGTCGGTGTCGTATATGCCCACTTCGTGCTCGAAACTGAGCACATCGGCAAAGAACGAGCCCATTTTGCCGGCACCCAAAATCAATATCTTCATTTTTCGGTTCCTTTTCACTTATTTGTTGATGATGACCATTTGTTGGCGTATCGACTCTTCGTGGATAGCCGCCAAGATGGTTTTCATAAATTCTCCGTCCATATCCATGTCCTGGGCTTGACTGACCCGTTTGCTGAGGATTTCGTCATATCGGGCTGTCTGCAAGACGGGCATGTCGTGTTCTTTCTTGTATTGGCCGATTTCGCGTGATACGCGCATGCGTTTGGCCAACAGGTCGAGCAGCTGGTTGTCGAGTTCGTCGATTTGACGACGCAATTCGTTGAGGTTTTCGGTGCTTTGTGAGGTTTCGCGTACGATGAGCATGTCGAGAATGTAGGCTAATACATCGGGTTTTACTTGTTGTGAGGCGTCGCTCCATGCGTTGTCGGGGTTGCAGTGCGACTCGATGATGAGACCGTCGAATCCAAGGTCCATGGCCTGTTGGCTGAGCGGAGCGATGAGGTCTCTTTTCCCGCCGATGTGGCTGGGGTCGCAGATGATGGGCAGGTTGGGGAAACGCCGGCGCAACTCGATGGGAATGTGCCATTGCGGCAGGTTGCGGTAGATGCGTTTGTCGTAGGCGCTGAACCCGCGGTGTATCACGCCGATTTTGCGGATACCGGCATTGTAGATGCGCTCTACTGCGCCTATCCACAATTCGAGGTCGGGATTCACGGGATTTTTGATGAAGATGGGAATGTCGACTCCTTTCAGGGCATCGGCGATTTCCTGCATCGAGAAGGGGTTGGCCGCGGTGCGGGCTCCAATCCACAGTATGTCGACACCGTATTTGAGGGCTTCAAACACATGGTATTGGTTGGCCACTTCGGTGGCGACATACATGCCGGTTTCTTCTTTTACGCGTTTGAGCCAGGGTAGCCCCACGGTTCCCACGCCTTCGAATCCTCCCGGTTTGGTGCGAGGTTTCCATATCCCGGCACGGAATATCTTGATGCCTTGTGCGGCCAGCTGTTTGGCCGTTTCAAGTACTTGTTCTTCGGTTTCGGCACTGCATGGGCCGGCAATGACGAGCGGGCGTTTGTTTTCGATTCCCGGTAAAGTAATCGGTTCGAAATTCATGATTGTGTCAGCCATATTTTTGATGTTTTTTTGATTATTGACAAATGTGTTTTTTGATGCGTTCGAGCGATTCTTCCAGCGCCTTTTTGTCGGCACAGAGGGAGATGCGCACATAGCGCTCGCCTTGACTGCCGAATATGATGCCGGGCGTGATGAAGACGTGTGCATCGTAGAGTACCTTGTCGGCCAATTCGGTGCAACTGCTCATCGAGTCGGGTATTTTGGCCCAAAGGAACATGCCCCGTTGTCTGGGGTCGAACGTGCAACCCAGTGCCTCGGCAATCTGTTCGGCAATCACACGGCGTTCGCGGTAGACGATGTTGTTGCCTTCATACCACGAAGCGGGCAGTGACAGCGAGTGGGCGGCTGCTTCTTGCATGGGAC
>UQOX01000053.1 GCA_900542765.1 uncultured Porphyromonadaceae bacterium
GCGGTAAATTCTTTGGCTTGTGAAAAACGGAGATAGCCGGGAGTTGCCAGACGCAGCATGATTTCCCCGAAGGTAACAACTTTTTTGCTCATAGCAGTTTGTCTTTATGTGTGTTAAAATTGAAAGAAATTTTTGGCATTGTAGTAGCTGATGTCTTCGATCATCTGACGCACGCGGTCGATTTCGGAGTAGGGAATTTCGCCGTTTTCGACGTCGCGACCTACCAGGTTGCAGAGAGTGCGGCGGAAGTATTCGTGACGCGGGTAGGAGAGGAAGCTGCGCGAGTCGGTGAGCATACCTACGAAGCGGCTCAGGAGTCCGAGTACCGAGAGGGCGTTCATCTGTTTCTCCATACCGTCTTTTTGGTCGAGGAACCACCAGCCCGAACCGAATTGTATTTTGCCGGGAATCGTGCCGTCTTGGAAGTTGCCGAGCATGGTGGCAATCACTTCGTTGGCGCAGGGGTTGAGGTTGTAGAGAATCGTTTTGGTGAGTTTCCCGTTGCTGTTGAGACGGTCGAGATATTTGGCCATGGCTTTGGCTGTGGTAAATTCGCCGATGGAGTCGAAGCCGGTGTCGGGACCCAGCAATTTGAACATCTTCGAGTTGTTGTTGCGGATTGCGCCGTAGTGGAATTGTTGTGTCCAGCCGGTTTCCCAATCCATTTCACCGAAGACAACCAGCATGGCTGATTTGAATTTCAGAATCTCTTCCTGGGTGAGTTGGGTGCCGCCATATACTTTGTTGAAGATGGCTTTGATTTCGGCATCGGTATAGTCTTCGGCGTAGAACTCTTCGATACCGTGGTCGGAGAGTTTGCAGCCTTGCTCGGCGAAGAACTCGTGACGTTTTCTCAGGGCGGCAATCATGTCGTCGAAGGTCGAGATGGAGATACCGCTCACTTCGCCCAGTTTCTCAACATAAGCGCGGAAGTCGGCCGGAACCTCTACGGCCATGGCCTTGTCGGGACGCCAAGTGGGGAGCATCTTGATTTCGAAACCGCTTTCGCGAGTCTTGATGTGGTATTCGAGCGAATCGACGGGGTCGTCGGTGGTGCACACCACCTCTACATGATAACGGCGCATCATGCCCCGTGCCGAATATTCGGGAAGAGCCAATTTGGCATTACATTCTTCATAGATTTCGCGTGCGGTTTTCGGGCTGAGAATCTTGTCGATGCCGAAAGCCGTTTTCAATTCGAGGTGTGTCCAGTGATAGAGCGGGTTGCGCATGGTGTAGGGGACGGTCTCGGCCCATTTCTCAAATTTTTCCCAGTCGGTGGTGTCTTTGCCCGTGCAGTAGCGTTCATCGACACCGTTGGTGCGCATGGCGCGCCATTTGTAGTGGTCTCCGCCGAGCCATATCTCGGTCAGCGATTTGAACTTGTGGTCATCGGCCACCATTTGGGGAATCAAGTGGCAGTGATAGTCGATGATGGGCATTTTAGCCGCGTGGTTGTGATATAATTCCTGTGCCGTTTCGGTTTGCAGCAGGAAATTCTCATCCATAAAGTTTTTCATAATGATGGAAGTTTTAAATGGTATATTTATTGACATTATCCTCTTGTAAAAGTCAGTTTTCCCCCTGCCGAGTCCTTGCGACGATGCCATTATCGGGCAAGGGTACTGACCTCTTTTTTCGCAGTTGTTTCACACAGAGCCACGAAGCCGAAAAAGCCCATGGATTTGTACCGTGTTCGGGCACGAAATTACGATTTTTTTTTGAAGTACAAAATAAAAATCATATATTTGCGAGAACAAAAAGACCGTTTCTATCATAGAAAACCAAAACAGCGTCGTGGAAAAAAGCTCGGATAAAATCCGTATCAAGGATATTGCGCGCATGGCCGGTGTCTCGGCAGGCACTGTCGACCGGGTATTGCATGCCCGCGGCGAAGTGTCGGCACGGACGCGCGAAAAGATAGAGGCCGTCTTGAAGGAACTCGACTATCGCCCCAATCCCTATGCTTCGGCATTGGCCTCGAAACGCCATTACAAAGTGGCGGCCCTCTTGCCCAAGGCCGGAGGATATGATTACTGGATAGAGGTCGTGCGCGGAGTCGATTTGGCCGCCTGGGAATATGCCAATCTCAACATCAACGTCGAGCAAATCCTCTTTGACCAGTACGATTGCCGTGACTTTGAAGCTTCGGCCGACAAGCTTTTGGCCTCGACCCCCGATGCCGTGCTCCTGGCCCCGATATTCAAGGACTCGTCGGTCTATTTGGCTTCACGCCTCGACAGCAGGCAGATACCCTATGTCTTTATCGATTCCGACATCGCCGAGGCCAATGCGCTTTCCTATTTCGGCATGGATTCATTGCAGAGCGGCTATTTGGCCGCCAAACTTTTGTTGGCCGACATCGAGCCGCAGAACGACATCGCTGTTTTCAAAATCAACCGTTACGGAAATGTGGGCTCCAATCAGTCCGACCTTCGGTATCAAGGTTTTTTGAAATATGTGGAGGAGAATTTGCCCGGCCATCATTTGCGGGTGGTGATGCTTCACCCCTCCGACGACCGTCTCAACCTGCAAACCATTCGCGATTTTTTCATACAATACCCTTGGATAAAAGAGGGAATTACCTTTAATTCGCGAGTGTTCCGCATAGCCTGTTACCTCGACGACTTGCAGCTTTCGCACATTCGCTTGCTGGGATATGAATTGTTGTTGCCCAATGTCAAAGCCTTGAAAGAAGGGAAGATACGATACTTGATTTCACAACGGCCCGAGTTACAGGGCTACCGGGGCATGAAAGCCCTTTGCGAGTACAAGGTATTCAAGAAGGCCGTGCCGCGTCGCAATTTCATGCCCATCGACATTCTCACGGCCGAAAATATTGACTATTATACCGATTTTCAACTTTTCTAAAATAACTCACACTAAAAAAGTAAAAACCTATGAAACCGCTTAACAGAACCACTGCTCGGGCCAACAAATATCCCGAACGCATCATTCAATTTGGAGAAGGTAACTTCCTGCGTGCATTTGTAGACTGGATTATCTACAACATGGACGAGAAAGCCGATTTCAATAGCAGTGTCGTTGTTGTGCAACCCATCGACAAAGGTATGGTCGATATGTTGAACGGACAAGACTGCCTCTATCATGTCAATCTGCAAGGTCTCGACAAAGGCCAGGTGGTAAACAGCCTCACGATGATCGATGTCATCAGCCGCGCTTTGAACCCCTACACGCAGAACGAAGAATTCATGAAACTGGCCGACCAACCCGAAATGCGTTTCGTGATTTCCAACACGACCGAGGCCGGTATCGCCTTTGATCCCACCTGCAAGCTCGAAGACGCTCCCGCTTCGTCCTATCCCGGAAAACTCACCCAGCTCCTCTATCGTCGTTACAAAACCTTCAACGGCGACAAGACCAAGGGTCTCATTATCTTCCCCTGCGAGCTTATCTTCCTCAACGGTCACAAGCTCAAAGAGACCATCTACCAATACATCGAATTGTGGAACCTTGGTGAAGATTTCAAAAAATGGTTCGAAGAGGCTTGCGGCGTGTATGCTACCCTCGTAGACCGCATCGTGCCGGGCTTCCCCCGTAAAGACATTGCCGCCATCAAGGAAAAACTGCAATACGACGACAATCTCGTGGTACAAGCCGAAATCTTCCACCTTTGGGTT